>CANSGN010000001.1 GCA_947646415.1 uncultured Clostridia bacterium
AGGTAAAAAGCGTAACTAATTAAAAAAGCCATTCAATCGAATGGCTTTTTTGCTTTCTATAAATTATATATTTAATTAAAAATTTCACTTGTTTAGCAAATAGAATATATAAATAAAAATGGGAAAGGATAGTAGTAAAATAAATTAATACAGGCATTTTTTAGCCGTAAAATTTCTTAAAATTATACAATTTTAAATACGCCATACAAATAAAATACACCCCGAAACATTTAGTTTTGGGGTGTTACTTTTTGTGTAAAGTTTAAAGTAGGCAAAAAGTGGCGTTCACTGCAATAATCCTATCAAAAATCGGGACTATTGGGGTTGAAATTTTGCCTTTAATGTAAAGTTTGGGTACATGGAATAAGTATATCTATGTACATATTATATGTATATTTTAAACTAAAATGTAAGATAATGTCAACGTTATAATAAAGGTTTTGTAAACTCTTTACTTTAAGCATACAAAAATTATATATTCAAACTCAAAAAATCTGTGATTTTGTACATAGATATACTTATTCTATGTAAGACAAAAACGGAGGTTTTATTATGGCAAAGATTATTAAAAGAGTCGGAATAATATTTTTTGTACTAGTAATTTCTTGTCTTGTAATTATGGGGTGTGTAGTTGCTACAAACACTGCTAATAATAATGGCTTTGAAAAAGGAGAGAATCAAAGCGCAATGGTAGACAGCAGTAGCAAAGAAACTCCTGTGTTTCAAGAATTAAGTGGCGCTACTTGCGCAGCTATGGCTACTAATTGGGATACAATAATACAAAATGCTAAAAAAGGAAATAACAAAGTATATGTTAAATTGATGAATAATTGGACGGCTGCTATAACTGCAGATGGTGTTCAAACATCTTTTGGAAGTTCTGATGTTTCTTTTTATAAAAATGATATTTTAATTCCTGAAGGAATGGATGTTACTATTGATTTAAATGGTAAAACAATAAACAGAAACAAAACTCAAGTAAGTGGTTACGGACAAATTTTTGCTGTAGCAGGTAATTTGACAATAATGGATAGTAGTTTTACAAATGAGGATATAGTAAAATATTATAATATAGTTAGAAATATGTCTACAGAAGCAATAATAAAGCATTTAAAAGGCTTACCTATAGGCAAATTGACAGGAGGTTGGGCTGTTGGTGCAGGTGGCTGTATTTGGTTTATAAAAGCTAATGCTTCCGTAGAAATCAATGGTGGAATGATATTGGGCAATAAGTCGGATGGCCATGGTGGAGCTGTGCATACCGACCAATCAGACAGTACTATCACAATGAATGGTGGAATTATTATTGCAAATGATGCAAATAAACGTGGTGGTGCAATTTGTAGTACAGGCGTAGAATCAAATATTATATTAAATGGCGGCATTATATTAGGTAATAATGCATTGAACGATGGTGGTGCAATCTATGCAGAAAGAACAAATTTACAAATTAATGACATAATTATAGCGAACAATTATTGTAACGGTAATGGAGCTACAATTCATATGGCCGGTGCTGAAATTAATATTTATGGTGGATTAATAACTAATAATACAGCTCGCTCTCATGCAGGCGGAATTTATATTATAAATTATGATTATAAAGGTGCAAATGTCCAAGCGACCTTTAATATGTATGGTGGTGAAATTTCTTATAATAAGGCAAATTTTGGTGCTGGTTTGATGATGTATTATGGAACAAAAGGTAATTTAAAAGGTGGTAAAATAATCAATAATAATGCGCTTGAAAACGGAGGAGCAGTAGGGGTATATTGGGATTCTGAATTAGTTATGGATGGTGGAATAATTGCTAATAATGTCGTAGAGTATCATGAGAATGAAAACCATGGTGGTGGAGGCGTTCTTGTTGGACATAACTCATCAATGACTATGAATGGTGGCGAAATTGTAAACAACAAAGTGCTTAGTCCTTGGGGTGCACAAGTTAATGGTGCTGGGTTGCTGATTTGCAATCTTGGTACTAATAATGTTACTTTAAATAAAGGTATAATCAGCGGTAATTATTGTGAAGGCAATGGCGGTGGAGTTAGTGACACTTCAGATAGTGCAGTAATAAAAATAGGAAGTGGTATGCAAATATATGACAATATCGCACATGGAGTTCCATCAGATTTAAGACTTGAGCAAGGACAGACAATAATAGTTACAGAAGATATGTCAAACAATAGTGGTGCGCCACATATAGGAATTAAATTGGCAGACGATTATGAAAGTGGAACTTTTACTACAGATTATGGTACAAATAATAGTGGAAATAATCCAAGTGCATATTTCTTTAGTAATGATGGCGCTTATCTAGCAACATTGAATGGTGGAGAAGTATCATTTGAAAATACTATAGAGAGCAATGTGTATGATTTTGTGTATATAGAAAATGGAAAAAGACAAAACTACAAGGAAAATAATTTAACACATGCAGTAAATGATTATGAAAAAAGCATGGTAGTAAACAATGGTAAATTAATACTTGGAAGTATAGAGACAAATACTTCAATAAATACATTAATAGGAAATATAAACTTTAGTAGAAACAACATAAAAATATATAATAATAAAAATCAGCTAGTATATGATAAAGGCAATAGTGTAGCAGGGATAAATGCAAGTAGCTATGACAATGGACGAGAGTTTGCTGTAGGAACAGGTTGGAAGATAGAAACATATACAGATAGTGGAGTAATAATAGAAACAATTTACTTATCTGTATTAGGCGACGTAAACGGAGATGGTAGGATAAGTGCAAGCGATGTAGCATACCTAAGACAAATAGCAAGTGACAACGCGTTGTACGAAAGTTTAAGCGTGGAAAAGAAGTTAGCAAGTATGGTAATAAACAAAGGCAATGTGACAAGTGCAGATGCCGAAATTGTAAGGAATGTTGTAGATAAATTGCTTACAATGGACTTATTCTTTTAATAAAAAACATAATCAGTACAAAAAAAACAAGGTCAAAGTTTTGACCTTGTTTTGTTATTTTGTAATAAATAATCTTGCGAAAATCGTGGGTAATTTGACAATTTTAATATGTAATCGATAAATATTTGTTTTCAATTTATATCTCCCACATTAACAAATCGTCAATGTGGGTAACTTTTGCCGTATGTAATAATATGTATTATAAATGCATTGGTTGAAACTGTATACCTTTGGCAGCACACTCTATCGTATCTACAACATAGTCCATATTTGTCACTAACGAGCGTGGCTTTCTTACAGTGTCGTCTTGATAAAGCGGTGCAAAGAAAAAGTGTTTTCTGTTTCGCATTTCTCCAATAACCTCTGCACTTGCCCCCAAAGCATCATTGGAGCAAAGAGCTATCACTACAGGACGTTCTATCCTTAAATGAGCTTTTACTGCCATAGTTACGGGGGTATCGGTTATGCCGTAACGCAATTTTGATAGAGTGTTGGAAGTGCAAGGACAAACACACATTATATCGCATTTTACGACAGGACCGAGCGGCTCTGCACCGACTATGCTATCCACAATTTTTGCACCTGTTATTTCTTCCACTTTTTCTCTAAACTCTTTTGCAGCCCAAAATCTTGTGTCCAAATCACGAACATTATAACTAAAAATAGGTATTATTGTATGACCTTTATCAACTAATTGCTGTAGTACTTGCAAGCTTTTTGAAAGGGTGCAAAAAGACCCGCAAAAGCAAAAACCTATAAGCATTTTACACCTCCAAATTTCTTAAAATTGATTCTGCGAGGATTTCTCCCGCTGTTTTAGGCGAGTATTTTCCCGGAATACCCAAAGCGTTATCGTATGATAGCCCTAAGGAATTTATGTCGCACATTTCTACTCCTGAATAAGATGCCAAATCAAGTATGTAACAAGATTTTTTTGCGTCTTTCAACTTGGATAAAGGCAGTATCTTTGCAGGAATTGTGTTTATAATCACATCATATTCGTTTAAACTTTCGGAAAGATTGTATATTTCCTTTCCAAGCAATCTTGCCATAGAACATTCTGTATAATTGTCGGTAAAAATATTAAAGTCTAGGTTAATGCCTTTTAAAAGGGTAGCAGTTGCTTTGCCGACTCTGCCGTATCCTAAAATGGCAATTTTTTGTTTGAATATTGATGTGTTTGTTCCGCGAATTATAAGCATCAAAGCACCCTCTGCAGTTAAAAGCGCATTGTCCATAGCAAAAATTTCGTCTTTAAGCAAGTTGTGGTGGACGATATTTTTAGCATCTAAAATCTTCTTTTGCATATCGTTTAAATTTCCGCAAAAAAGGTCGCTTTTTTCGGGGATATTCATAAGTTCGTCATTGGTAAATCGTTTTTGCGGTCCGTAGCAATAATAAGCACCGCCACTTTCCGTGTTGTTTGCGATAGAGCAGACTTTGTATTTTTTATTTTGAAGATATCGCATTGTATAAAACATTCTTGTATCACTAGTATCAATTACAAAGGTTGGCGTTTTCATATAATTCTCCTATTGCTTGTTTCTACATACTATGAATAATGTACAATTCGTGTGTCAAATTCATATAGTGTAGTGGAGGATGAAAATATGGAAAGATTACTAGTTGCCGGCAATACGGCAGATGGTTTTGTTAATTTATTCGGTGATTTTATAAAAGGCAGTCGGACTACATATTTGAAAGGCGGTAGCGGTGTCGGTAAAAGCACCTTTATAAGAGAATTTGCAAAAAGAGCGGAAGACTTGGGGTATGAAACAATAAAAGTACCTTGCAGTAGCGATATAAATAGTTTGGATGCAGTAAAAGTTTTGGGGCTTAATTTGGTTATGTTGGATGCAACAAGCCCTCATGTTTTCGAGCCTGAGTTGTATGGCATTAGCGGGGATATTTTTGATATTGGCAAATATTTAAACCCCGAAGTTTTAGCACCTAAAACAGGCATTTTAAAAGAGCTTTTGGAAACAAAAAAGCAGACATATAAATGTATGTACAACGAGTTGAAGTGTGTTAAAAATCAATATCGTAATATAGATAATTTATACTATGCGTACTTTGACGAGGATGCTTTTAACAGTTTGGCAAAACAAATATTTGAAAGCTTGGACTTGACTTGTAGCGACAGCAAAATCAAAGCTTTTG
This sequence comes from uncultured Clostridia bacterium, assembly GCA_947646415.1. Classification (GTDB taxonomy): domain Bacteria; phylum Bacillota; class Clostridia; order Christensenellales; family UBA3700; genus MGBC100798. The sequence continues at coordinate 5,098 of CANSGN010000001.1, forward strand.
CCGATTATATTGCAGGGGACGGTTATCATAATATTGTAAAAGAATATGTGGGAGACCGCAAAGTTGTTTATATAAGCGGAAGATGTAGTTTGGCAAAATACTCCATTTTTGACTATATATGTTCGAGATTGGATAAGAAAAAAGTGAGATATGAGTGCTATTATACTATTTTAGACCCTACAAAAGTGTTTGCAATAGGCCTTAAAAATCTATTTTTGGTTTGTAGCGATAACGGAGAGGGATTTGATACAGATAGCTGCTTTAATATGAGCAGAGTCCAAAATGATATACCTTTATTGCTTGAACACAGGCATTGCATAAACTACAATTTAAAAAGGGCGGGAGACTATTACAAGCGTTCGAGAGTTGCTCATACCGAAATTGAAAAGGCATATTTACCTGCAATGGATTTTGCCGCTTTAGAGGTGGAAAAACAAAAATACTTGGATAGTTTGTTTAGCAAATATTAAAACAATTTGTAATAAAGCACGGATACAATATGTTTAATTTTAAAATCAAGTTGCAGTTGCGGTATCAATCGCAACTGTGATTTGTTTTGTCGATTGTATGTGGTTTTGTAATGTATAAATTTACGATAGGTATTAAAATACAACGGAAAATAAGTTGTGTTAGGCAATAAAAAAAATTGTTGTTAAAGTTAAAAAATCAATCGAAAATCGTGACTATTTTTAATTATTTGATGATTAGAATGTACATATTTAATAAAAAATTTTGTTGCTTGCGGAGAATATTGACAAACCCAAGATATTTGGGGTATAATACAATAAATGATTTAGTATCATTAACAGGGGTAGTGTATGATAAGTAGTAATATTATTACAGGTAAAGACTGTATAAACAGCAATTTGCAAAATTATTTGAATGACTATAAAAATATTTTGGTTATAAGTGATTTGAACGGGGATGTTTGCGGTGCCAAAAGTAAAGTCAAAAAAGTATTTGGCAAAAATGATAAGGTAACTTATTTTAAGCTAAAAGCTTGCGATTGTGCTCAAGTACAAACTATTGACAAAGTTGTTAAAATTGCAAAAGAAAGACAAACTGATTTGATTGTGAGCATAGGTACACACTCCGCTCATAATTTGGCAAAAACCGTAAAATATGTAATAATGAGAAATCGGGATAATTTTGTAGATAGCGTTTTTTGTGAACAAGATGAAAACAATGTTCCCGATATTAAATTGATTTGTATTGCTGTATCTGCATGTAACCATCAAAATCTGTTGTCAGGATATTTTGAAGTTGAAGATAGTGCGACAAAAAGTATTTACCGCTTGAATAAAGATTTTGTAAAACCTATAACAGTTATGCTGGATGATAAGGTTTTGGATAAAGTAAGTAATATAGCAAAATTGGGTATGGAACTATCGGCAGCGATAACTGCACTTGCAGTAATTTCTTTTAGTGGAAATGAAGAGGATAAATTGTCTGCGATTTCGGCAGTTGATATTACAACAAAAAACAACGCAACTCTAAGCGATTTGTTTTTGGCACAAATGTATGCGGGAGCAAGTTTTTTAACTCTGCAAAACAATCTGCTTAACGAGTTTGTTATGAGTGTATGTTACTATACAGGACAAATCTATTCTTTAGTAATGTTACTTACAGTTAAAAATTGTGTACGACATTTTGTCGATAGACTAGACGTTAATGATATTAAAAAGTTGGGTTTGCCTTATGGGATAGAGTTGTCCGAAGATGAAATTTTGTGGAAAGATAGTTTTTATAAAGTGATAGAGAGTAAGTTGAATAATTATTTTGCGGATAAAGATATTCCAAAAAAATTGAATGAAATAGGATTGAACTCTGATTTAATCGAAAAGATTTTTGAGGAACTAACGGTTAGTTTTGGGGAAAGTGAAGAACTTTCGAGATTGAAAGATAACGTTTATATGAATTATTGATAAATTTTATAGGTGATATTATGGATATGGAAAAACTAAAAAACTTTTTTAAGGATGACACACTTGCTGTAACTATGGGTATACAAATAGTTTCTGCAAGTTTTGAAAAGACTGTTTGTGCTATGATGGTAAGCGATGATTTTTTGAATGCAAAAGGCGGAGTGCACGGGGGAACTATTTATTCTTTAGCGGATTTCACTTTTGCGGTTGCTAGTAATTTGGGTGGCAAATTATCGGTTACGCTTGATGCGTCGGTAACTTATTTTAGACCTGCAAAAGATAGAAAGCTTGTTGCTACTGCAAAATTGGTAAGTTATACAAAACACACTTGCAATTACAATATCGAGGTTGTTGACGGGGAAAATCGTTTGATAGCCGTAGTAAGTATGAACGGCTACAGGAACGATATTGATATAAATTTCGATTAATTTAGATAATTTGCTTTACAAAAAAATTTTATTTTGTTATAATACATTTGTTTGAGCTTGTGCTCAATCCTTACTCTCGTTTAAGAGAGTCAAAGACCATAAGGAGGTGCTATATGTCTAAATACGAAATTCTTTACATTATCAATGCAAACGCAAGCGACGATGCAAAACAAGCTGTTATTGATAAATTGGAGAGCATTGTTACAGGCAATGGTGGCACAGTTGAAAATATTGACAAATGGGGTATTAAGAAATTTGCTTATACTCTAAGCGATTATTCAACTGAGGGTTACTATGTGCTTATGAACTTTGAGGCAGACGAGAATGTTCCCGCTTTGCTAAACAGACAAGTTCAAATCATGGACGATGCAAAAAGATGTATGATTATTAAAAAGTAAGCCTATTTAAAGGAGTAAATTATGAACAAAATTCAAATTATTGGCAGATTAACTGCAGACCCGGAACTTAGAAGTACCGGTAGCGGTGTGCAAGTTTGTTCTTTTACTGTAGCAGTAAATCGCAGATTTAACAGAGAGGAAACAGATTTTTTCCCTGTTACTGTATGGAGGGAGGCTGCTGTAAATTGCAACAAATTTTTAGCAAAAGGAAGCCAAGTAGGAGTATGTGGGTCACTTCAAATAAGAAGATATGACGATAAAGACGGTATTAAACGTACTGCAATAGATTTGCAAGCTGACGAAGTTGAGTTTTTATCTGCAAGAAATGAAAGTGCACCGGCTTCTCCAAACAATAAACCTGAAGTCAAAGTTTCAGAGCTTGACGAAGTTGAAGATGACGATATGCCATTTTAATAAGGTTTATTAATATTTTTATAAGGAGATTGACCATGGAAGATAAGAATGTAAAACGCCCTGTAAAGAAAATGCCAAGGAAAAAGGTTTGTGTTTTCTGTGTTGAAAAAATTGACGAGTTAGACTATAAGGATGTAGCTAAACTTAAGAAATTTATCACAGAAAAAGGAAAAATCCTTCCAAGAAGAATGAGCGGTGTATGTGCTAAACATCAAAGAATGGTAGCTACTGCTGTTAAAAGAGCAAGAGTTATGGCACTAATTCCATACAGAGCTGACTAATAAATAAAAAATCAAAGTCCCACTTTATAGTGGGATTTTTTATGTTCGTTTTAATTTTTTATAATACTTATTTGGATTGGACTTTTAGTGATATTTTAACAAATAGTGATTTGTGAGTATTTACTTATACTAAACAGTAATTATTTAAGCCAAAATATTTCTAATAATTGTATAATAAATAACTGACTTAAAAAATAAAATACACCCCGAAACATTGTGTTTTGGGGTGTTGCTTTTTGTGTAAAGTTTAAAGTAGGCAAAAAGTGGTGTTCACTGCAATAATCCTGTCAAAAATCGGGACTATTTGGGGTAAAAATTTGCCTTAAATGTAAAGTTTAGGTACATGGAATAAGTATATCTATGTACATATTATATATTTATTATAGGGTCATAAGTAAACTTTTGTCAACATTTAATTAAACATTTTGTAATATCTTTACAAAAAAGCTACAAAAACTTTAAAAAACTTTTCAAAAAAACTCCCATTTTGTACATAGATATACTTATTCTATGTAAGCTATAAACGGAGGTTTTATTATGGCAAAGATAATAAAAAGAGCGGGAATGATATTTTTTGTGTCAGTAATATCTTGTCTAATAGCTTTGGGTTGTATACTTACAATGCAAGTTGCTGAAAGCAACAATAATGGTATTGTAAATGCAGACACACAAAATAACATTTATACTAGCCAAAATAACGAGGATTATAAGACGAATTTTGATAGTACAACTTATGAAATCCCTGATGCGGAAAATGAGTTTGTCTTGGACTGTGATTGCCCGGATGGCGAGCCGTGTATGTGCGGTAATATGGAAAGTATTTGGATAAATGCAATTACAAAATCCCAAGAAACGGGTAAAAACGTCATGGTTGTTTTAGAAAGGGATTGGATTGCAAAACTTGTAAATAATAACATGGTGTTTGGCTTAGGAGAAATTTGGAATGAAGGTCGTATTGCAATAGAGGATGGCGTCAATATAACTTTAGATTTAAACGGACATACTATTGATAGAAAAATGACTGCTGATTTTTCAGCAGGTGTTTTAGATAGAGGTTGTGTAATTATTGTTTACGGAATTTTAAATTTAATTGACAGCAAATACGATTCCGTAAAAATAAATAATGATTTCAATGCAATTAGAGCGTCAAAAAGCTTATTGACCGAATATTTGGAAAATTTAGAAATAGGTAGAATTACAGGTGGTTATAAAGAGACGGGTAACGGCGGAGGTGCTATTTATTGTAATGGTACACTAAATATTTATGGCGGTATGTTTACAGGTAACTATGGAACAAATGCCGGGGCAATTTACGGGGATAGCAATAGTCAGATAAATATTTATGATGGCATAGTAGCGAATAATAACGGTTATTATGTTGGTGGCGTTTATTCAAATTGCATTTTAAACATTTATGGCGGAATTTATTTTAATAATGTCCAACTAGAGACATCGATACTTGCAACAAATCAAGGTGGGGCGGTATGTTATATGAATAAAAATCGTGATTTTAATTTGTATGGCGGTAGATTTTTGTATAATGTCGGAAAAAATGGAGGAGGTATAAACATTGGTGCAGCGAAAAATGCAAATATATATAATGCTACAATCGAATTTAACCAATCTGAAGTTAGTGGCGGCGGTTTAGCTATTCATCAAGTAAGTCAAACAAATATATATAATATAAAAATGGAAAATAATATAGCTTTGAACAGCGGCGGCGCAATTTACAGCGGTATATCAAGCATGGCATTAAATATTTACGATTGTGAAATAGACAATAATGGTGCAAGCGTGGAAGCTGGTGGTATATATACCGAGCATTCGATTAACTTATACGGTGGAAAAATTTACTCTAACAATTCAACAGGCTATGCGGGCGGAATATATAATGCTTCCTCCAATGTAGATGATTTGATACAAAAAGGATTTAATATCTATGGCGGTGTGCAAATATTTAACAATGTTACCGTACATGGTACATCCAATTTATATTTAAAGAATGACCAAAAAATATTTGTAAAAGGTGGATTGCATAATTCTGATGGCATTGCACATATAGGTGTAACACTGGCAGCAGATTACGGGGATGTGGAATTTACATACTCAAAACTAAATAATAATTCACTAATGACTAAAGATGCGGATATGTATTTTTATTCGGATGTTAGTGGTTATTATGTAGAAACAACTACAGATAAGGAAGCCATAATGAAAGCAGGAACTCCTACATTGACCGAAATAACTTGGAGTTGGGGAGAATCCGAAGATTGCTCAACTACATCAAATTATGCAATTTTAAATTACAGTGGCAATGAGTTTACAATAACAACTTCTTTTGGGAAATTTTATAATGGTTCAGATTGGGGAATGAGTAGTTGCAATATTAAAAAAGCAGGAGAATATGTTTTTTATGTTAATGGAACTAATATAAAAAATCCTACTTTTACTTTAAAAATTGTCCCTGCTTATGTCGAGGTAGAATGGCAAAATGAGGATTTAGTTTATTCAGGATATAGTCAATCGATTCAAGCTAATTTAAAAGGTGTTTTGGGGAATGACGATTGTAGTGCTGTTGTTTCCGGCTCAGGTAAAGATGTCGGTAAATATATGAGCACTGTATCAGGATTGAGCGGAGTAGATAGTGGCAATTATCGTTTATTAAATAGTGTTTCCCAAACTTTTAACATTGTAAAAGCCAAATTGGAAAAACCAAAGGGTAGCGGCACATTTGAGTATGACGGAAGCGAAAAAGAATATATCCCAAACGGCTATAATAATGTGACAATGAATATAACAGGTAATAAAGCTACAGCAGTGGGTAATTACAATGCAACAGTATCACTAAAAGATAAGTATAACTATGTGTGGAATGACGGAGGAGTGGAAGATATAGTACTACCATACTCAGTAACATTGACCCCACCTGTAGACGATGATGATAGTGAGTATAAGTTTATCTATATAGATAATGATGACGGAAAGCAAGTAAGAAAGACATACAAGCAAGGCGGCTTGGTACACGGTATAAACGATGGCGGAGTTAATGGCGGAAAATTGGTACTAGGCAATGTAAAGCCGAACACAAGTGTAAAAAGCTTTATACAAACCTTAGGATTTGAACAAAGCAAAATAACAATAAAGGATAGCAAGGGAAAGGATATATTTAAGGACGGAACCCCTGTTGATGCAAGTAAGTTTGATAACGGCAAAGAGCTAGCAGTAGGAACAGGCTGGAGTGTAGAGTACCAAAACAACGGGAATACGGAGACAATCTATATATCGGTATTAGGCGATGTGAACGGAGATGGCAGGATAAGTGCAAGCGATGTATCCTACTTAAGACAAATAGCAAGTGACAACGCGTTATACGAAAGCTTAAGCGTGGAAAAGAAGTTAGCAAGTATGGTAATAAACAAAGGCAACGTGACAAGCGCGGATGCGGAAATAGTAAAAAATGTAATAAACAAAATGTTTGGAATAGATATTTTCTTTTAAGAAAACTGCAAACAAAACAAGGTCAAATATTTGACCTTGTTTTATTATTTTTCAACAAATAACCTTGCGAAAATCGAGGGTAAATTATATTATTTAGTATATGATTATATTTATAGATATTTGCAAAATATATAAAAATCAAACTTTCATTAATAAATAAAACGATATATTTTCATTTGATAGTTAAGCATTTGTCTGATTATTAAAATACTACGTCCTAAATATATTTTAAGTATATTTAGGAAATAAAAAAATTATTAGAAAAATAGGTAAAAATTTGCTTAAAAAATATTGAATTTTTACACGAAATGTGGTATACTTAATAAAATACTAACGAACTAATAAATGGAGTAACTTATGAGAACGGACAGCAGACCTTTAAAGACTAAAAAAAGTATTAAACAAGCTCTTTTGATTTTGTTAAAAGAAAAAGATATTTCCTGCATTACCATAAGCGAATTGGCAATAGCCGCAGGTGTAAGCAGAAAGACTTTTTATTTGCATTACAGGGATATTTCGGAGATTTTGGACGAAATAAAAAATGATTTATTGGATTTGTTTAACGAAAGCGTGATGAAAGAAAGACGCGTAGGTTTTCGTGTACGTATGCTAAACTTTATCAATAATATTGTAAAAAGAGTAAATGCGGACGAAAGATATTATGCTTTAATGGCAAGTTCCAACTATGCCAAAATCATTTTTGACCCGCTAGAGGATAAATTAAAAGAGGAATTGATATTTGCTTTGGATACTGAAACCAAGCTAGAGCAGGAAAAGAAAGAATGTCTTGTAGATTTTATGATTGGCGGAATTATTAATAGTGTTTTAAAATGGGCAAAAAAACCTGATGGAATATCTACCGAGGCTCAATCGAATATTTTGTTTGAAATTATCAACAACAATGTTGCATGCTATTTAAACAATGACATTAACGGATATTGATATTTATAGTTGGTAATAAATATTACGGTTTTAATTGTATATATAAAGGAATACAATTTAATAAGTATTATTTTGGAGGATTATATGAAAGTATTAATGTTAAATGGTAGCCCTCATAAAAACGGCTCAACTTTTACGGCACTTACGATTGTTGGAGAAGAACTTAAAAAGTATGGTGTAGATTACGAGATAATGTGGGTAGGAAACAAGCCTATAAGCGGGTGTATTGCGTGTAGTAGTTGCAAACAAACAGGCAAATGTTTTATCGACGATAAGGTAAACGAGTTTATGGAAAAAGGCAAAGAAAGCGATGGGTTTGTGTTTGGCTCGCCTGTTTACTATGCAAGCGCTACAGGGCAAATAACTTCATTTATGGATAGACTATTTATGGTTGGTAGACAGTCTTTGAAATATAAACCTGCTTTTGCCGTATCATGTCAAAGACGTAGCGGTGCAACAAATACATACGACATGTTGAACAAGTATATCGGAATAAGCAACATGATTCAAGTTCCGTCAAAGTATTGGAATATGATGATAGGAAGAACTCCTGATGAAGTTTTAAAGGACGAGGAGGGAGTACAAATTATGCAAAATCTTGCTAAAAATATGGCTTGGCTTATAAAAGTTTTAAAAGTTGCGGAAAATAACGGTCTTGGAACTCCGGATGACTTAAACTAAAACACTTGTGATAAAAATAATGCCTAATTTAAGTTAAAACGCTAATAATAAAGTAGTGTTATATGTTTTGTTGACTTATAATAAAGGCTATGATAAAATAGTAACAATAAATTTATGGAGATAAACCGATGGATAAAATTTTTGAAAGAGTAAAGGAGCTGAAAGCACAAAAAAATGCCGTTATTCTTGCGCATTTCTATGTGGACGGCGATGTGCAGAAGATAGCGGATTATATTGGCGATTCCTATTATTTAAGCAAAATAGCGACAACTCTTTCCGAAAACGTGATAATATTTGCGGGTGTAAATTTTATGGCAGACAGTGCTAAGGTGCTTAACCCTAACAAAAAAGTCATTTTACCTGACAGCACTGCCGATTGCCCTATGGCACACATGGTAACGACCGCACAAATCAAAAAGGTAAGGGAAATGTACGACGATGTAGCAGTGGTTTGTTATATAAATTCTACCTTGGAATTAAAGGCAGAAAGCGATGTTTGCGTGACAAGCGCAAATGCCGTTAAGGTTGTAAAAGCTCTTCCTAATAAAAATATATTTTTTATTCCCGATAAAAATTTAGCACATTTCGTGGCGGAGCAAATCCCCGAAAAACATTTTATTTATAACGAGGGTTTTTGCCCTGTGCACAACTTTATGGAAGTAAAATATGTTACGGATATAAAAAAGCAATATCCTAATATAAAAGTGCTTGCACACCCTGAATGTCCTAGACTTGTGCTTGAGTATGCGGACTATATAGGTAGCACATCGGGTATAATCGACTATGCAAAAACTAGCAATGACAAAGAGTTTTTGATTTGTACGGAAAACGGTGTTTGTCATAAATTGGTGCAGGACAACCCTGACAAGATGTTTATTTTTAACGATTTAAGCATTTGTCCGGATATGAAAAAAATAACTTTGGAAAGTGTTGTAGCATCGCTTGAAAGTTTGACTCCGGAGGTTGTTATCGATAAGGAACTTAGCGAAAAAGCACTTAAACCTTTGGAAAAAATGTTGGAACTTTCCAAATAAATTGTTGCAAAAATTGGATTGTAAACGGCTGAATATAAGTAAGAATTAGCACGCAAATTAATAGTTGTGTAATTGATTTTTATAAAAAACCGTTCAAAAATCGTGATTAAATGTGTGAATGACTAACGACGAACTATTGTTTGAGGGATATATGGATAATTTTTACGATGTCATAGTAGTAGGTACGGGTGTTGCGGGATTGTATACTTGCTTAAATTTGAGCAAAGATAAAAAAGTGTTATTATTGACAAAAGATGAAGTGCTTAACTGCGATTCCTATCTTGCACAAGGCGGTATTTGTACTTTGTTAGATATGCAAGATTACAAACCATATTTTGAGGACACTATCAAAGCAGGACGATATGAAAATGACTTGATAGCAGTACACGATATGATTGTGCAATCAAAGGAAATAATAAGCGATTTGATAGCAAAAGGTGTTGATTTTGATAAAAACTGCGATGGTAGTTTAAATTATACTCGTGAGGGCGGACACTCGACATTCCGCATATTACATCACAAGGATGTTACAGGTAAGGAAATCACAAGCAAACTTTACGAACAGGTGAAAAGATGTAGCAATGTTACCATTAAAGAGTTTGCTTTGGTTATGGATATAATAAAAGATAACAACTGTTGTAAGGGAGTTGTTGTAAAGGAACAAGATTGTATGCCTGTCCCCGTTTATTGTAGAGACGTGGTTTTTGCAACAGGTGGATTGGGCGGACTTTTTGTTAACTCTACAAATTTCAGCCATATTACAGGAGATTCGTTTGCAATAGCTATAAGAAATGGTGTGGAACTTAAAAATATCAATTATATTCAAATTCATCCGACAGTTTTATTTTCTAAATCAAAGGGGAGAAGATTTTTAATTTCCGAATCTGTTAGAGGAGAGGGAGCGAAACTTTTAAACAAGGCAAAACAGAGGTTTGTAAATGAGTTGTTGCCTCGCGATGTCGTTGCGGGTGCTATAATCGAGCAAATGAAAAAGGATAATACCGAACATGTATGGCTTGATTTTAAAGATATTTCCAATGATGAAATTTTGCATCATTTTCCTAATATCTACAACAAATGTTTGGAGGAAGGTTATGATGTAACAAAAGAGCCTATCCCTGTTGTGCCTGCTCAGCACTATTTGATGGGCGGTATCCGTGCAGATATTTGCGGTGTTACATCACTTAAACATTTGTATGCAGTGGGGGAAACGGCCAATAACGGAGTGCATGGTGCAAACAGGCTTGCAAGCAACTCTTTACTTGAAAGCTTGACTTTTTCCAAAAACTGCGCAAGGGTAATCAATTTTGATAAGTCGGAATTTGAAAAAAGTAATATTTCCGTAGATATACAAAAATATGCGGACAGCGAAAAATGGCAACAAGAAAATAAGCGTTTGGTGCTTGAAGAAATAAGAAAAAATGACGAGGTATTTTATGATAAATGGTGTAACTCTAAAGACTAATGTCGATAAATACATTTTAATGGCTTTGCAGGAAGATATAACACAAGAGGATGTGACAACAAATGCGGTTATGCCTTTTGATACTATGGGCGAAGTACAGCTTATTGCTAAACAAGACGGTATTTTGTGCGGTATAGATGTTTTTAAAAGGTGTTTTACTATCGTTGACGAAAGTGTTAAGTTCGATTTGAAAAAACAGGACGGAGAGCGTATTGAAAAAGGCGAATTGCTTGGTACAATTACGGGTAATATCACTGTATTGCTTTCTTCTGAAAGGATAGCGCTTAACTATTTGCAAAGAATGAGCGGTATTGCGACTTTTACAAATGCTTGTGTAAAACAACTTGACGGTTACAAAACCAAACTTCTTGATACAAGAAAGACCACTCCTAACATGAGATTTTTTGAAAAATACGCTGTTAAGGTTGGCGGGGCTTACAATCACAGATACAATTTGTCAGACGGAGTACTTATAAAGGATAATCATATCGGTGCGGCAGGTAGTGTTTCAAAAGCTATTGCCATGGCAAAAGAATATGCACCATTTGTCAGAAAAATCGAAGTGGAAACGGAAAGTTTGGATATGGTGTGTGAGGCTGTAGAGGCAGGGGCAGATATAATTATGCTTGACAATATGGATAATGCAACTATGAAAAAAGCGGTTGAAATTATCGCCGGCAGGGCAGAGACAGAGTGTTCGGGTAATGTTACAAAAGAAAGATTAAAGGAAATTGCGGAGATTGGCGTGGATTATGTTTCAAGCGGAGCGTTGACTTATGGTGCACCATTACTTGACCTTTCACTTAAAAATCTTCATACAATTTGAGGATTATTTGTATAAATTTCAATTTGCGAAAATCAATTAAATAATTATTATTAAATAAAAAGCAAGTCTTATGTAAGACTTGCTTTTGTCATTTATAAGGTATAAATAAAAAATATTAAAAAACGAATACATTAGTCATGCTTTATGTTCTTTACTGCAAGGCCGTGTTTTGCACCAAGCTTGCTTACAACTATAAACGTATCTACATTGTCGCTATCGTTTGTAGTTATTGTGTAAATTTGTTTGGGGATAAGGTTGTATTTAGTTAAAGTGCAAATAACTTCAGCCATTCTTTCGGCTTTGTGCACCATATAAAACATACCGCCGAATTTTAAAATTTTACTTGTGTTTTGAACAAGGTCTTCAAGTGAAAGTGCAATTTCGTGGCGGCTTATTGCGATATTTTGATTTTCTCTTATCTCCCCACTATTTACTTTGTAGTAGGGCGGGTTACAAACGACAATATCTGCATAACCGTTTGGGATAATGTCGCAAATATTTTTTACATCGTAATTTAAAATTTTAACTTTTTCCTCAAGCCCGTTCATTTGGACAGAGCGGGTTGCCATATCCGCCATATCGCTTTGCAGTTCCACACCTATAACTTGGCTGCAATTTTTTTTAAGCCCGATTAAAATACTTATTATCCCGCCACCCGAGCATAGGTCGACAATCTTGCTTTTGCTGTTTGTCATTACGGTATTTGCAAGCATAACCGAGTCGGATGTAAAGCAGTATTTATCTTTATGACTGATTATAAATGCTCCGTCAAGTTGCAAATCGTCAAGTCTTTCGCCCTCTTTCAAAAAAGTTTCAAAGTTTGAAAAATTATTCTGCATCATTTCCGTCATCTTCGTCATCTGAAATATCGTTATATTGCGTTGCGGATTTTATATCTGCTAATTTATATTCGTTTATGCTTATGCCGCCATCTTCATTTTGAATTTTGGCTTTTATTTTTTTGTTTAGCAAATCTACGCTGTCTACAACTCCTTCTCCGTCATTAGTAAAAACTGTAGCACCTACTTTAGGCATTTCTTTTAAAGTTTCTACATAGTAATCATTTTCGTACTTTAGGCAGCACATTAGTTTGCCGCAAACGCCGCTTATTTTTTGAGGGTTTAAGGATAAACCTTGGTTTTTCGCCATTTTGATAGTAACTTTCTCAAAATCGGCAAGATGAGCGTGACAACAGCAAACTCTACCGCAAGGCGCCAAAGCACCGCGAATTTTTATGTCGTCTCGTTCGTAAATTTGTCTTAGTTCTATCCTTGATTTTATGACGGTTGCCAAATCTTTAACCAACTCTCTAAAGTCCACCCTGCCTTCGGCAGTAAAGGAAAATATAGCCTTGCTCCTATCGAAAGTGTAGTCGGCATCAACCAATTTCATAGGAAGTCCGCGTTTTTGAATTTTTTCTAAACATACGGAATACGCCCATTTTTTCTTTTCCATATTTTCGGCATTTTGCTTTATGTCTTTTTCGGTTGCTTTACGTATAACTTCTTTTAAAGGTTTTACAATATTTTCCTCATCAACAAAGTGATTGCCCGTAGCAACCATGCCGAACTCTAACCCGCGGGAAGTCTCTACAATTACACTATCTCCTTCGTTAAAGGTTATATCCTTTGGGTCAAAGTAGTATATTTTTGTATTTGAATGGAATTTTACTCCTATAACTTGTTGCATATAATTCTCCTTTTATGCTCAACAAAACTTTAGTTGTTTAATGTCAAATATTTTATTTCTGCGATTTTTAACAAAAAGTTGGTCGCGACCGCTTGAGCGTTACAGTTGCTGTTAAGCCTTTTTGCAGTATCAACTGTCAAATCGGTAATATTTGCAAGAGTAGCTAAGCTGTAAACAGATGCAAGCGGATTTGGTATATTGTTAATAATATCCTCGATTGTACTTGAAATTATACCCTCTATTATTGAAAGGGAGTATAAAATTTGTTCCTTATCTTCCCCAAGATATTTGATATATTTGCCGATAAGGGCAGTGGAGGTGTAACCCGTAAGTAAATTAATAATATTACCATATTGCTTTTGAAATTTTTCGTCGGTAAGCAACCTTTTTGCTTCGCTGAAATTGCCTTTGCTGAATTTGACTGCAAGCTCTATATTTTCGCAATTAGTACCGATTTTCGCAAGTTCATTTGCAATATTTTGATTGTTCCAAACATTAATATATATCTTTTTTGTACGTGATTTTATTGTTTGCAACATATTGCTTTCGTGACTTACGGCTAGTATGATTATAACGTTTTTAGGCGGCTCTTCTATAGTTTTTAAAAGCTTGTTTTGGCTAGCTTCGTTCATATTTTCGCTATTGTAAATAATGTATGTCTTAAAGCCGTCTTGCACACTGCTTACAGTAGTATCTGCAATTAAATCCTTAATATCTTCAACTTTTATAGCTCCGTCTTTTTTTAGTTTGTAAACATTGGGATTGTTGTTATGCTCCAACTTAACACATTCTGGGCAAACTCCGCAAGCATTGTGGGTATGGCAATATAGCGTTTGAAGCACGCAGTCTATAAAACCGCCCAAAGTCTCCTTATCTTCGGAAATAAACATATAGCTGTGTGCCACCCTGTTTTGAGAGACATCCTGACTTATTATTTTATAGGCTTTTGACTGTTTTATAATGTCAATGTGTTGTATCACTCTATTATTCCCCTTGCCTGTAAATTGCGTATAATTGCAGTGTTTGTTTCAAACTTATTGCCCCTTGGAGATATTAAAATAATCCTATCAGGGTACATATCCGCAGCTTTTTTATAGCCCTCGTATACTTTTTTATGGAAATCAAGCGATTGCAGTTCCATTCGGTCATTACTATCTCGACCGCCTTTCCTTTTAAATGCTTCATCAGGCGGCAAGTCTAAAAATATTGTCACATCCGGCATATAATCCCCGCAAACAGTTTCGTTAAGGGAGGAAATGGTTTTTACCCCCAAATCTCTTGCAAAACCTTGGTATGCCATAGTGCTATCAATAAACCTATCGCAAACAATAAGTTTCCCGCTATCAAGTGCAGGTATGATAACTTGTCCCATAAGCTGTGCACGTGCAGCGGAGTATAGCATTGCTTCGCAAAGCGGTGTCATCTCGCTATTATCTGGGTCTAAAATGATTTTACGTATTTTTTCACTCAAAGTGTTGCCGCCGGGCTCACGCAAAAACATAGCTTGCTGACCTGTCTTTTTCAAGTAATCTTTAAGCATATTAACTTGTGTGGATTTGCCTACGCCCTCACAACCCTCAAATGTAATAAATTTACCTTTTCGCATATTTCTCCTCAAAGTACTTATTGTATTGTAATTAGTCTTTACAAACGGGTATTTTGCCGTCTATAAGCCCAAAGACCGTATATTTTTTGTCCGTTAAAAATTGTATTGTTTGCTTTGTAATCAAGTCGCCTACAGTAAGCATAGGTATACCCGGAGGATAGATTCCTACTGTTGCGGCACATACTTTATTTACGGCATTTTTTATTTGTAAAAATTCTATTTTTTTGTTGTTAGTATCGATTTTCGTTGCTTTTTTAATCTCAAAACTTTCTATATTATCCTGTATCTCTATCGAGTTTAAAGCGTTTGCTAGTGGCTGTAAATATTTGTAATTATAAGGTGTCACTATGGCTACCAAACAATCAAAGTATACTGTTTCAAGATATATATTTTTTCTCTCTAACAATTTTGCGATTTTATAACCATCTTTCCCTTTTGCTGAAATGCAAAGCCTGGTTTTATCGTCATTGTCTACAACAAAATATCTGTCGCAAAGCTGTTTTTTAAAATTATCAATCTCGCTAAAAACTTGATTGTAAAGTGTTTCCCCGTTTAAAGCCATTTCGCATATTGCGTTGTCAATACTTGCCATTATAAGGTAGCTTGGACTTGATGTGTGCAGTATACTTCTTGAATAAACGAGCATTTGATAAAGTTTTTCGTCATTTGTCAAAATACCTGCACCGCCTGTAAGAACGGGTAATGTCTTATGAAAGGACAGCACTGTAATGTCAGCAATGTCAGTTTGCAGGTCGGGCAGTTTGCTGCAAAATGCAAAGTGAGCCCCGTGACTACTGTCCGCAATGACCAAAGCAGTAGTGTTTTTAAGTTTTTGTATATCTTGCACTTTTCCGAAATAGTTTGGGGAAGTAAATATAATCGCATCGTAATCATTTGGGTTTATATTGTCCAAATTTTCCGAGTAACTTATATCAAAAACTAAGACATTTGCAAAGTTATGTACGCTTTTGTGCAAGTCGCCAAGCATTAGCAGTTTGTTACCTTTGTTTTTGGCAGTGTGCAAAGCGGTCGCAATCGCAGTTGTTGCACCACTTGTAATCATTATCCCATATTTTATGCCATAAGCGTTTGCAATGTTGTTTTCACAATTTTTTATAATTCCGTCACTTTCAATCAAATTGTCCGAAAAAGATAGTTCGGTAATGTCCATGGATGTATCTATCCCAAGGTCAATCCCGTTATGTGAGGGCATGTGAAAGCGTATAGGGTTGTTTTGTGCATATTTTTTTAATGCCGTATACAAATGATTTTGCATATTTGCCTCCCTTATGTTCACATACTAATTTATTATACTATAAAAAATTTATAATTGCAACAGCATTTCAAACAATTTGACCATTTTCTTTTTATTTTAAAAATATATGTGTAATATATAATCTATTATTGACAACAATAAATTAAAATGCTAAAATAGAATAGGAAACTTTTAACAATTATTTAGTAAAAACTAAAATTTCAGATAAATATTAAGAGTACTTGCGATAAGAATTTATCGATTATATATTGGAGAGTGTAATGGCAAAACAATTAAAAATTGCTTTTTTGGGAGGAGTTGGCGAAATCGGCAAAAATATGACCGCTGTTGAGTATGGCGATAATATTTTTATAATAGACTGCGGCTCGATGTTCCCTACAAACGAAACCCCGGGAATCGACCTTGTTATTCCCGATTTTAATTATATAGTAAAAAACAAGGATAAAGTAAGGGCTATACTTCTTACTCACGGTCACGAGGACCATATAGGCGGAATGCCTTATTTGTTAAAAGAATTGCCTGACGTTAAGGTGTATGGCTCCAAACTTACGCTTGCACTTTTGCAGCACAAGCTTAACGAGGCAAAAATCACAATGCCTAAATGTATTTGTGTAGATGGCGGTAGTGTGGAAAAAATAGGTGTTTTTTCCGTTGAGTTCATTAAACAAAGTCACTCGATTTCGGGTGCGTTTGCACTTGCTATATCCACACCAATCGGTGTAATCTTTCATACAGGGGATTTCAAAATCGACTATACGCCTATTGATAGCGAGAGGGCGGATTTGTCTAGGTTTGCAAAACTAGGTGACGAAGGCGTGCTTTTGATGCTTGGGGAAAGTACAAATATTGAAAAAAACGGCTATTCTATGAGTGAAAGTGCTGTCGGGGCGACTATAGACAAGTTGTTTGCAAATAATTTGGATTCCAGAATAATTATTGCAACCTTTGCAAGCAATGTGCATAGATTGCAACAAATAATCAACATTTGCGAAAAGTTCGGTAGGAAAGTTGTGTTTAACGGACGCAGTATGCTAAAAGTAAGCGAACTTGCAAAACAAATTGGGGAACTTACTTACAAAACAGGTACTGTTATCGAAACTGAGGAAATGAACAAATATCCGAACAAAAAAATATGTATTATTTCCACAGGCTCTCAAGGCGAGCCGATGAGTGCTTTGACACGTATGGCAAACGGCGAAGATAAGATAATCGTAGGGAAAAATGATGTGATTATATTGTCTTCTTCTCCAATCCCTGGTAATGAAAAGTATGTTTATACTACAATAAACAACTTGTACCAAAGGGGCGCAAAAGTTATTTACGGTTCACTTGACGAGTTGCACGTATCGGGACACGCTTGTAAAGAGGAACTTAAACTCATGTTGTCATTGATAAGACCTAAATTTTTTATCCCTGTTCACGGCGAATATAGGCATTTGAAACAGCATGAGGAGCTTGCAATGGCTTTGGGTGTTCCTCAAAAGAATATAAGTATATGCGAAATTGGCAGTCAAATAGAAATAAGAAAGACAAAACTTGCGCCATGTGAAAATATCCCTGCGGGAAGTGTGTATGTTGACGGACTTATGGATGTGGACGACATAGTATTGAGGGATAGAACGCAATTATCCAAGGACGGCTTTGTGGTTTGCCTGCTCGGAGTAAGTATGGAGTCCAATAGTTTGGCATCAACCCCGGACATTATTGCAAGAGGGCTACAGTTTACCGATGATATATTGGACGAAATAAAAGATGCAATTTGCACAATGTTTGAAAACTTTTCTTATCACGGCAGTAGCGACAGAGGCAGTTTAAAGGCATCAGTAAGGCGAATTATTAACAATATCATAAAAGCAAGACTAAAACAAAGACCTATGATTTTGCCTATTATAATGGAAATTTAATTTGGCAAACAGCATAAAAAACAAATGATACGGAGTTTGAAATGGATTATTCTAATATGTTTGACGAGATAGAAAATTCCGCTCGGGAAAGACACGTCCCTGTCATTTTGGACGATTCTAAGGATGAGCTTTTGGCGCTTGTCGCAAAGATTAAACCCAAAAGAATTTTGGAAATCGGGACGGCAATAGGCTACAGCGGCTCACTTATGTTAGACATTGCAAATGACTGCGTACTTGATACAGTCGAACTTTTGGAAGATAGGCGAGAGGAAGCTTTGTCGAATTTTAAAAAGTTTGGGGTGATTGACCGAGTAAACAGTTATTTAGGCGATGCACGAGAATTGTTGCCGCAAATTATAAAAGGCAACATTTACGATTTGGTGTTTATCGACGGACCTAAAAGCAAGTATACGGAATACCTTAATATGGTGTTAGGCAATATCAAAAAAGGTGGATATATTTTTTGCGACAATGTATTGTTTAGAGGTATGGTTGCAAGCGAAAATAAACCACCGCACAAATATAGGACAATAGTTGTAAACCTTAGAAATTTTTTGAAATATATTGCAAATAATAGCGATTTTCATACGGAAATTAAAGATAAAGGAGATGGCATTGCCATTATAGAAGTAATAAAATGATAGAATTGTTGGCACCTGCGGGAGATTTTAATAAACTTAAAACGGCTATACACTTTGGCGCGAATGCGGTGTATGTGGGCGGTAGCAATTATGGGCTTAGAAAGGGTGCGAAGAATTTTAATAATGACGGATTGTCTCAGGCAGTGGAGTATTGCCATTCCAAAGGCGTAAAACTTTATGTAACTTGTAATATAGTTGCACATAACAATGATTTTGACGGTCTTGCCGAATATCTTGAGTTTTTGGAAAGTATAGGTGTTGATGCGGTTATTGTATCCGATGCGGGTATCATTGGTTTTTGCAAAGCTATTTTAAAAAATACCGAAATACATTTGTCCACCCAAGCTAACACCACAAATAAATATGCCGTAAAATTTTGGGCGGATTTGGGTGTAAAAAGGGTTGTGCTTGCAAGAGAGTTGAGTGTAGTCGAAATTAAGGAAATTAAGGATTTCGTCCCAAGCGTAGAGCTTGAAGCATTTGTACATGGTGCAATGTGTGTCTCTCATAGCGGAAGATGCTTGCTTAGCAATTTTTTGACAAAAAGAGATGGCAACCACGGCGATTGCGTACAAGCGTGCAGATGGGAGTATACCATTCACGAAGTTAAAAATGACAATAAAAAGCTAATTTTGTCTGAGGATGAAAGAGGCTCATACATACTAAACAGCAAAGATTTGAATATGCTTGCAAATTTAAAAGATTTGTTGGATGCGGGTGTATGTTCGTTTAAGATTGAGGGAAGGATGAAATCGCAATACTATGTCGGAACGGTAGTAAACGCATACAGGAAGGGTATAGATAGCATTTTAAATGGCGAAAATGTGCCGCAATATTTGCTTGCGGAACTTACCAAAACCGCACATAGGGATTATACAACGGGCTTTTATTATGGGGAAAGCGACAGCATAAGCTACGATAATAACCAAACTGCAGGCGAATATGAATTTATGGCGGAAGTCATAGAATATGATAGTACAAAAGGCGGAATTTGGGTTGAACAACGTAACAGATTTGGTACGGGTGACACCTTGGAAATTTTGTCTAATGACGAGAGATTTTTGAATAAAAATATAAAAATAGATGTTATGGAAAATACGGACGGAGAGGTTTTTGAGGACGCCAAGCTTGTACAGCAAAAGTTGTTTATAAAAACGGAATATCCCCTTTCAAAACATGACATTTTAAGAAAAAAGGTGGTAAAATGTTAGAGAAAAAGTGCATTTTATTGTTATACGGCGAAGGGCGATACGACTCTAGCGTAATGGCTGTTAAAGACTATATAGAGTCTTGCGGAGATTCGTACGTAGTAGCTGTCAGTGATAAGGAATTGTACCCATTCCATTGGTACAAATGGGCTTTTTATGCTTATAGATTTTTCAGCAGAGGTTGTGCTTGGATAAATAATTTGCATTTAAGCATTAATACTATTTGGAATAGGATTAATGTAAATAAAAGCAAAAAGGAGTGCAAGGAACTTATCGAGCCGACAGGCGGATTAAAAGGCTTTGCATATAATTGGACGGAACAATACAGAAGAATAAGAAATATGCTGTTAAGATACAATCCCGAGGTTGTTGTTTGCAGCACCCCTAAACTTTTACGCGATACTGTACGAGCTTGCGATAAAGCAAAGCTAAAAAATATAGATATATGCGGGCTTGTAACCGACTATTGCTTAGATGCAAGGTTTGTGAACTATAAAGCTAGCAAATATTTTGTTCAAAACAGCGATGTTAAAGAACGTTTGGTGTCATTAGGTATTGAGGACGAAAAAATAGATGTTGTCGGCACACCTCTTTTAAAGGATAGTAAGGAAGTTTATGATAAATCGCAGGTTTTGGCAGAGCTTGGCATAACAAACGACAAGATGAATATTGTCATTGTCGGTGGCAGATATGGACAATCGGCAGTCAGAAATGTGTTTACAAGTCTTGCAGAGCTAGAAAACGATATAAACATTATTGTGCTTAGCGGCGGCAATAACGGGCTTGTCAAATATGCGGAGCTTATCACTAAAAACCGCGGGATAGAGGAAAAAGTGTTTTTGGTGGAGGAGATTGATAAGTTTGCAAAACTTTACAGCGTTGCGGATATTTTGATAATCTCTCCTACAGCGGCTATCACTTACGAGGCAATGTACCACAACAGCAATATCATTTTGTGCAACGGCGGAGATGCTTTGGAAAACAGAAATTCACACTACCTTGCGACAAATCAACTTGCTTTGCTTGGCAGGAATAATGAGGAATTGATAGCAAGCATATCCAAATTTATGTCGGACAGCGAGTTTTCCGACGATATGCGATACGCTCAAAATGAATTTGTAATACCTGATAGCGATAAGGTTTTGGGCGATTTGATAATTGCAATCGCAAATAAAAATCGTGATGATAAAATAAGTGAACAAGAACAAATAAAAACCGCAAGTTTGAACGAAATTGAAAATTTAAACAAATTGGATATGGCAGAAAACAGCGACAAGGAGAACGACAATGATTAAGCATATAGTAATGTACAAACTAAAAAATCCTACCGCCGAAAATTGCAAAGCAATGGTGGATAAATTTATGTCCATGCAAGGCAAAATCGAAGTGCTAAAAAGCGTGCAAGCAGGCTCGGATATATTAAAAAGTGCAAGAAGTTTTGACGTTTGTTTGGAGTGTGTATTTGAAAAAGCGGAAGATATGCAAACATATCAATCGCACCCCGTACATATCCCTATAAAGGAGTTTGTAGGAAGTTTGGTGGAAAAAGCTCATTCGGTAGACTACGAATTTTAAGCAACAAAACGCTACATTTAAAAAATATAATAATTAGCCGTGTAATTGCAAACAAGTACAAGTAATTTTTACGGCAACAAAATAACATAAATAAAAGGATAATTTGAATTATGATTAGAGCAACAATTAATTTGGAAGACGGAAGAAAGATAAATTTGAATTTGGATGCGGATTGCGCACCGATTTCAACAGCAAACTTTGTAAAATTGGCAAAAGCAAATCACTATAACGGTTTGATTTTTCATAGAATAATACCTAATTTTATGTGCCAAGGCGGCGGAATGACTGCGGATATGCAACAAAAAGACGAGTTGACACCAATAAAAGGCGAGTTTTTATCCAACGGCGTCAAAAATATGAGACAGCACAAAGCAGGTACAATAAGTATGGCGAGGACAATGTTTAAAGACAGTGCGACTTCTCAATTTTTCATTTGCTCGGTTGATACTCCGTTTTTGGATGGCGAATATGCTGCTTTCGGAGAGGTATCGGATAGCGAAAGTATGCAAGTAATTTTGGATATGAGCAAGGTAAGAACTCATTCGGTAGGTTATTTTGACGATGTACCCGTTGTGCCTATCGTAATTAAAAATGTGGAAATAGTGGAGGATTGATATATGGCAAGAATGACTTTAAAGGATTTGGGCGACAAGTATAGTGAGCTCGGCGGACAAAAAGTACAAATAAGCGGTTGGGTAAGAACTATCCGTGACAGCAAAAACTTTGCTTTTGTAGAGTTAAATGATGGTAGCAGATTTAAAACAACTCAAGTGATTGCGGATAGCGATATTAAAAATTACAAAACATTGGTTAGCCTAAATGTAGGGGCTGCAATCAGCGTAACGGGAACGGTTGTTTTGACCCCCGAAAATAAGCAACCGTTTGAGATAAAGGCAGAGAGTTTTGAGGTGGAGGCAACAAGTACCCCAACTTATCCTTTGCAAAAGAAAAGACATTCAATCGAGTTTTTGCGTGAGATTGGACATTTGCGTCCAAGAACAAATTTGATGCTTGCAACATTCAAAATTCGTTCGGTTGCGGCACAAGCTATACATAGCTTTTTTGCAAAGCAAGGTTTTGTGTATGTAAACACTCCTTTAATCACAGGTAGCGACTGCGAGGGCGCAGGCGAAATGTTCAAAGTAACAACTCTTGATTTGGACAATCTTCCAAAAACAGCGGATGGCAAAATCGATTATTCTAAAGACTTTTTTGGTAAACCCGTAAGTTTGACTGTAAGCGGACAGTTGAATGCAGAGTGCTATGCTTTGGCATTTGGCAGCGTATATACTTTTGGACCTACTTTCCGTGCGGAAAAAAGTTATACTGCAAGACACGCTGCGGAGTTTTGGATGATAGAGCCGGAGATTGCATTTGCAGACTTGCACGACGATATGGCAGTTGCCGAGGGTATGATAAAATATGTTATAAGCGACGTGCTTGAAAAATGTCCGGAAGAAATGGAATTTTTAAATTCCTTTGTGGATAAAGGTTTGATTGAAAGATTGACAAAGCTTGTAAACAGCGAGTTTAAGGAAGTCACTTATACAGAAGCAGTTGAGATTTTGAAAAAGCATAACTCAGAGTTCCAATATCAAGTGGAGTGGGGTGTTGATTTGCAAACTGAGCATGAAAGGTTTTTGACCGAACAAATCTTTAACGGTCCTATATTTGTAACAAACTATCCTAAGGATATTAAAGCGTTTTATATGCGTATGAATGACGACAACAAAACTGTTGCAGCTGTGGATATGTTAGTACCGGGTGTTGGCGAAATTATCGGCGGCTCTCAAAGGGAGGAAAGGTTTGACCTGCTTGTAAAACGTATCAACGAGTTAGGACTTAGGGAAGAGGATTATTCTTGGTACCTAGATTTAAGAAAATACGGCGGTGTTAAGCACTCCGGTTTTGGCTTGGGCTTTGAGAGATTGATAATGTATTTAACAGGAGTAAGCAATATTCGTGACGTAATTCCTTTCCCAAGAACTACAGGAACTTGCGAATTTTAATTTAGCAGCTTAAAATACATTTGAATTACAAAAAAATAAATAAAAGGAGCGGTAGCAATAAAAATACATATATTTTGCTACCGTTTTTTTAGGGGGAAATATGAGTAATTTACATAGTCATTTGCTTGTCAAAATTTCCGATAGCAAAACGGATAACTGCGTTGTACTTGGCAATATCCGTATATGCGTAATAACAGACAAACTGATTCGTGTGGAAATTGCCAAGGATAGCAACTTTTGCGATTTGCCTACACAAAAAGTTTGGCACAGGGCATTTGCAAATGCAACATTCGATTGTAAAGATAACGGCAAATTTATAACTGTAAAAACGCAAAGCACGCAGTTTGATATTGACAAAAGCGGAAATATCGTTTGTGTAATTTTGGCTGACGGCAGGAGAGTAAAAGATTGTCGAAAAGGCAATTTGAAAGGCACTTGTAGGACGCTTGACGGAACTATCGGTGCAGTACCTTTAGGTAACGGAGTTGTATCCGAAAACGGGGTGGCAATACTTGATGACAGTAACTCGCTTTTGTACAATTTAGATGGCGAATTGTGCGAAAATTCCTACAAAAATCGGGACTATTATGTTTTTGCATACGGCTATGAGTACCGTCAAGCGGTTGCGGATTTTTATAAACTAAGCGGTGTTACTCCACTTATGCCAAAGTATGTTTTGGGTAATTGGTGGAGCAGATATAGGGCATATACGCAGCAAGAATATCTTGACGTAATGGATAATTTTATAAAACGAAATATCCCGCTTACTATAGCAACTGTGGATATGGATTGGCATTTAGTTAACGGCATAGACAACAAGTACAGGACAGGCAATCCTTATCCATGGGAGTCTACGGGTTGGACGGGTTATACTTGGAATGAGGAGCTGTTCCCCGACTACAAACAGTTTTTAAAAGATTTGCATGCCAAAAATTTAAAAGTTACGCTAAACCTTCATCCTGCCCGAGGTGTAAGAGGGTATGAGGCTATGTACAAGGATATGGCAGATGCTATGTGGGTAGATAGCAAAACGGAAAAACCAATCGATTTCGATTTTATTAAATATCAATACAAAAATGCTGCAAAAACTATGGTATACAACAAATTTAAAAATGTAAATACAAAAGAAGATTTGCAAAAAGCACTTAACGGTTTGGCAGGACATAAACGCCTTAAATCCCAGCTTAAAGAATTGTTGTATATGGCTTTTTGACATTGCCAAGATATTACTTAAAGTATATAGTAGTATTCTTATTTTAAATTACAGATTTATAAAATAATATTCAAAAATATTCAATAATATTAAAAGTGACTTGCGGAATAGTAGGTCATTTTTTCTCTAAAAATATTTAATAGTTCAATTATTGGAGATATAATTATTTATTTAGAAAAAAATTGACTGATAATTAAACAAAAATAAAAATAATTATATATTATACAAAATGTGTATTGCAAATTGGTAAAATTTACCTTATAATATAATTAGATATAATTAATGTAAAAGGGGGGTAGGATTGTGAAAAAGATATTTTTAAAATCAATGGTTATATCAATGTTGATGGTTTTAATGTTGGGTATGAGTATGCTCTTTGTCGGATGTGAAGATTATGAAAATAAAGTATATGAAATTACTTTGCACCCAATACATCCTATAACAGGCGAAGAAAGAAGTGAAGCATATATGACAATAGACAGTGAGACTTTATACGGAGATAGAGAGTTTATAGAAATAAAGTTTAAAGAAAAAGGCAAAAAAAAGTTTTTGCCAAACAAATATATATCTTTAAACGAACTAAATCATTTGGTTGATATTTATGTGTCTACATTGGACAGTGACTACAAGGAAACAATCATGTTGCACGGGTCAATAAAATATCCAGAAAATATCCCAAAAGAAAAAGGGACATATAGAATTCAAGTTGAATTCAACAACTATACTTATGATGGATATGGAAATATGTTGAGGCTATCGACTAAATTTGAATCCACATATATTAATTTTGGATTAAAAATAATATAATTACATTTAATTATAAGAGGAGTGACAAATGTTAAAAAAGAAAAATTTAAAATACTTAAGCATGGTACTTGTTTTGGTTATGTTAATTACAATGGTTGTAATAACAGCATTATAAAATAAAAAGGAGGATATAATGTGAAGAAAATATTTTTAAAAACAATAGTTATATTAATGGTAACAGTTTTAATGTTAGGTATTAGTATGCTATTTGTGGGATGTGTAGAAGAGGAGGAAAAAGAGCCTGTATTTGAAATCAAGTTGTATGACGATAAATGGCAAGAACTAAAAAGACAAGGAGATAAAAGTTATACAAAGTATGAAGATTATGTAGTAAAATATGACGGGACACGGAAGTTGTGTAATGCCATTGTATACAGAGACGGAAAAGAGTTTTATAGATTAGATTATAAGACAAATCCAAACTATTATTATGATAGATGTTTAGAAGTATGTGAATATCGAAATGATTTTCATGAAGTCATTAAAGATAAAATGCCATATAAAGTAGGGGAGTATGAATTGATTTATCAATATAGCTCCTATGGATATAGTAAAAACATAAATTATTTTGCAGGTAATCCATTGCCAATAAAGTATTATCATGATACGGAAAAAATTAAGCTAGTAATACAAGAATAAGGAGGGATAGGATTGTGAAAAAGATATTTTTAAAATCAATGGTTATAGTAATGTTGACAGTGTTAATGTTAGGTATTAGTATGCTATTTGTGGGATGTGTAAAAGAGGAGGAAAAAGAGCCTGTATTTGAAATCAAATTGTATGACGATAATTGGCAGGAACTAAAAAGACAAGGCAATGAAAAGTCTGCAATTTATGAAGATTATGTAGTCAAATATGATGGGACATACAAATTATGTAATGTGAAAGTTTTTAAAGATGAAAAGGAGTTTTATAGAATAGATTATAAAACAAATGGTACTTTTTATTATGAATATTTTTTGCAAATTAGAATAAGAAAAAAAGAAGATGATAGTGGGGTTTATGTGACAGGGTTTAATGATATGCCAACTGCAATAGGGGAATATGTTTTGATATGCGAATATAATTCCTATGGATATAGACATAGTCTTAATTATTTTTCGGACAATACATTCCCAGCAAAATACTATTTGAAGAGCGAGACAGTTAACTTAATTATACAAGAATAAGGAGAAAATTATGTTAAAATACAAACAAAAAATATTAATTACGCTATTAGCGATTATTATGTTGCTAATATGTGGCGTGATGATTTTGATTAATGCAAATATTGCGAAAGCAGAGGAAAACAGCTTTAATATAGAAGATTATACTAATAGTAATGAATTTTACTATAATAATAGTACACGTAATATTGTAAATTATTTAGGTAATTTGTATGAGCCATATAATTTAACATACAGTGAATTACCAGATTTATACGGAAGTACAATAAAAAATTCAATAAACGGAATAATGGTTAGCGGAGATGACCCAATAGTGGGGATTGTTCCCAAAGAATTGTTAAAAAAGCCCAATCAACATTATACATATATGGGTAAAGAATATGGGCTTTTTGTAAAAACAGAAACGTTAGGTAATAATGTGTTATCAAATGTTATAGTTTATGATATTATTAATGATGACGATTATGTCAAAAATAAAAGTCACATGAAATTTAGTATAAAAGTTTTGTTTCAAAGGGAATATTTGTATGTAGCAAATGCAGGGGACTATATGATAAAAACAAGACGTTTTTTGCCTATAGTCCCGGGGGATAAAGTAATATATAAATTGAGTGAAAATATTGATACAACCTTTGTTTTACATGCACAACAGTCTGACTTGGTAATGCCAATGCCGTATTTTTTGGATAGTAATACAATGGTTTTATGTGACAGCCAACGGTATATAGTGCAAGACATTGTAAGTACAGTTGCATTATTTAACGAGCAACACTTGAACGACGGAGACGAGGGATATAGCCCAAGGCTTGATATGGGTAAATTTATAACTCAAATAGATGGTGGTTATAAAGCAACGGTTTATGATGTCAACGAAAAAAGCTTTTTTGAGGAACTGTTTAAAACAACTTTAATTGTAAAAGTGTGCGATGGGTTGGAATATGGCTTTGAAAAATTAGGATATGGTGCATTGTGGGGATTGGGAGAGTTTGCTGCCGATGCTTATGATGCGTACATGGAAACAGCAGATAGATTACAACAGCTTACAAGAAATTTTACATATATTTGCAAGGGTACAACAAGTCAAGAACAATTAGAACTTACAGGACAGTTGGCAAAATTCGGATTGTCTACACTTCAGTTTTTTAACGATGGTCAGTTTGGACAAGGAAGCTATATGTTTTATGACGAGGGCGATTTTTACGAGGCAGATTATCAAATAGGATATACACCCGTATTGGATGAGTACAATCGATATAAGACGCCTTGGGAAGCAAGATTGGTAAGAGGATTTTCGTTAAAATTTGTTGACAGCAATGATAAATCTAATATAACAACATCTAGTGGAGTATACGATTTTTATTTAGCTGACAAAGAACATAAAGAATACTTAGGCTATCCTATTGCTAATAATACTGAGCACGTATCGATTTTGCCGGGTGGAAAAAATTTGTTGGCGTTTATGCCTATTTTGCATTCCGGCAAATATAAATTAACTACTGTTGGTGCCAATGCACCGGTTAAATTATCTGTTAACATGGGAGGTATTGGCAGCACACAAGTATATAACCAACATTTTGAAAATATAAATGAAAATGATATAGTTTTTGAGTTTGAAATTAAACAAGGGTCTATTTATGTTTTTGAGGTGCAATTTTTGGATAAACTACAGCAAGGTAATTTTGATGTTACATTGGAGTTTGTTCCTCAGGAATTGACTTGGGGAAATAATGAGGTATATGTTGATAATTTGCATGAAAGTTATAGGATATACAGCGAAAAAACTTCTTATTTGGAATCAACTGTTTCAAAACCAAATTGGGGATGTGTTTTATATGATAAAAATTTAAAACAAATTTCTGATTATAGATCGCTTAACAAAGATGAGTATCATTATATTCGTGTCGGAAGAGATTTTAATGTGGATTCTGCAGTGACTATTAATTTAAGACAGTATATAAACATAAAATTAGAAAATATTGATAATATAGATAAATATTTATATCCATATTCAACGTATTATTTTGATTCGGATTTAGTACTTCCTACACCTACCAAAAACGGGTATGAATTTGAAGGATGGTGGACAAGCGTATATGATTTTGGAGAGTTGGTAACAAGTGAAAATATCGAAGATTTTGATGTAAGAGATATTACCTTATATGCAAAATGGAAATCCATAACCTACAATGTACGGTATGTAACTAATGGTGGTAGCGGGATAGAAATGGATACCTACATATCTAACAATAGTTATCAGTTGCGTACCGATACATATAAGGATGGATATGTTTTGTACGGTTGGTACGATAACCCTGAATTTACAGGCGATAGAATAGAAGTAATTGAAAAGGGAAGTGTAGGAGATAAAGTTTTTTATGCAAGGTGGATAAAAAATGAATTTATAGTAACTCTTGACATTAACAAAAGTGCGACCGAGAATGTTGAAGCGCAGTTAGACACTAAGACGATTTTTGTAAATTATAATAACTATTTTACTCTTCCTGTGCCACGCATTGATGAATACGATTTTGATGGTTGGTATTATGGGGATATACAAATAACCAATAAAAACGGAGAAAGTTATAGCAAGTTTACTTTTGAGCAAGATATTGAGTTGACTGCAGGTTGGACAAGAAATACATTCTTTATTTGTATGAATGACGACGGCAACATACTATGGCTTGCAAAAGAAAACGGCGAGTACTATTTTACGGATAAAATTGCCGGCTTGAAAAAAGAAGATGAAATGTGCCCGAGTTGTTACATAAAATCACAATTACAGAACAATTCGGGCAGTGAATATACAAAAAATATAAAGGGACAACTGTTTAAGTCAGGACATATTTATAGGACAATGGCTTTAGAGCCTAAAAAAATAATTAGGGGCGAAGAGTTTGACGAGAACTTATGTTGTTGGAAACTTATTAACTTTATCCAAAACAATAAAAATAAGATAATTAATATTTATCCTGTTTATGAGTTAGAAAGTTATACCGTAATGTTTGATATGAATGACAATTCGCAAGATATCGTAACAAAAACAGTTTATTATGGCGATAGTATGACTCAATTTGAAATACCAACTAAGTTAGGTTATACTTTTGAAAATTGGGTAGTAAAAAACTTTGCAAATTATTATACAGAATATGGGTATGTTGCAAAAAATTTCCCTGCAGGGTTTATATTCCCTCAGGAAATGCCAGATTTAACAGCAGGAATTGAAAATTTTGTTCAACCTAGCATTATGTTAGCACCAAAATATTTATCCAATGAGTATACGGTTAGATTTGCAGGAGAAAATATCTATTTTGATGCTAAAAAAGTACTTTTTGGCAAGAGCTATAGTAATAATGATAGAAATGCTTTTCCGATTCCAATGAAAACCGGTTATTATTTTGATGGTTGGTACAGTGGAACAAACGGAACAGGTAAAAAAGTCGTGAACGAGTATGGTGCTATTGACAGTTGGAATATTGCTAACGATTGTACTTTGTATGCATACTTTACGCCGATTCACTATCAAATGAGATTTGATTTTTGCGGTGGTAACGGAGATGTAAGTGCATTGGAAGTAATTTTTGACCAACCTTTACCTAATACTATTGCACCGACTAGGACAGGGTATACATTTGCAGGTTATTTTGATAGAACTGATGGTAACGGAACTCTATACTATAATCAAAATATGGTTGGAATGATGACTTGGACAAATACGGAAAGTAAAACGCTTTATGCACATTGGACGGCAAATACTTATACAGTTAATTTAAACAATCAAGGTGGTAACGGCGGGGATGTACAGTTTACAGTAACCTACGGACAACCATTGCCGGATAATTTAGAAGCACCGTCAAAAATGGGAAATTATTTTAGAGGTTATTATTCCGATTATGATGGTCGCGGTACGTATTATTTGGATAGTACAATGAAATCAATGAATAATTGGGCTATAGCTCACGACACTACATTATATGCTAAATGGGAAGTTCGTTATTTAAACATAACAGTAAGATATGAGTATGTGGAAGACGATGTATTTAAAACATTAGCAACAAGAGATATTGTACTTGCAGGAGATGAAACACTTTACTTTGATGCTCCTGTATATGAGGGATTTACGTTTGAAAAGTGGAGGGCACATGGCAGTGACAGCAAAGATTTATCACAAGTTCCACGAAAAGTATTAGCACAAGCAGAAACTTCTAATGCTATATCAATAAATTTTGATTATTACAAAAAACTTATGAATTATAGGTACCTATTCTTATGTGCTCACTATCAAAAAAATAACTGCATAGCAGAGGGCTCAATGATAACTCTTGCCGATGGTAGTCAAAAGGCTGTTGAAGATTTGACAGGAAACGAACAATTATTGGTTTGGAACTTGATGACAGGAAAATTTGATACTGCACCTATTTTGTTTATTGATAGTGACTCCGAAAGTAAATATCAAGTTGTCAACTTGCATTTTTCGGACGGAACTATCGTTAAAGTAATTTCCGAACATGCTTTTTGGGATTTTGATTTGAACAAATATGTTTTTTTAAGGAGTGACGCAGATAAATATATCGGGCATTGGTTTAACAAACAAATAACCAATAGTAATGGCGATATGGCTTGGACAAAGGTGCAGTTGACAAATGTGCAAATTACAAGTGAAAAAACGAGGGCTTTTAGTCCTGTTACATACAGCCATTTGTGTTATTATGTCAATGGAATGCTTTCAATACCCGGTGCTACCGAGGGGTTGATTAACATTTTTGAAGTTGACAGTCAAACAATGCAGATAGATATCGAAAAATTTAATGCTGATATTGAAAGATATGGTTTATACAGTTATGAGGAGTTTTCTCAAATCGTACCTGTCACTGAAGAAGTATTTAATGCTTTTAACGGACAATATTTGAAAGTTGCTATTGGAAAAGGCTTAACAACAATAGAAAAACTTCAAAATTTAGTCGCAGTTTATTTTAATTAAACCACAAACTCACAGGAAAGATTTTACCTGTGAGTTTTTTTATTTTATTGCATTATTTCAATTATATTAAATGCATATGTTTTATGCCAAACCATAATTGACAGTTTTGCCAATATATGGTAAAATATTATCAATAAGTTTGAAATTGTAGGAATTAAACTTAGGAAATTAAGACATTTTTTGGCAGCTAACTAAAAAAAGCATACAAAACTGCCAAAAAGAAAAATATCAAATTATCACAAAATGTGCGGAAATATTTTTAGAAAAATTAAAAGCAGAATTGAAAAATTAATGTTAGATGTTTTTAAATTGTGTATTTAAAATATAAATTAAATTGTTTAATTGTTTAGGGCATTGGCAAATTTTTTGCCAATGTCTATCCCACATTCAAAATGGAAATTGTTTGTTTCTGTTATATATTTTGTGTACGTTTCTAAAATATTTTTTAACTCGTTTGATTGCTCGTCAGAGAGTGTTTTTTGAAATTTTGCTAATAAATTATCAAGTTCTTCCTGCGTATCTATTATATTTTTAGGCTGGTTTTCCAATATTTGGAGTAATTTGCCACTTATTATTTCGTAAATTTGTTCACTTATCATTATTTTCTCCGAATGTATTTCTTTTTATATTGTAACTCATTTGAAATACTAAGTCAAGATGTTAGTCTTATATAACTAAAGTTGTTTATATAAAAGTTTATTATAGTATATAATATAAACATTAATATCTGGGAGCTGGAAAAATATGGAAATTAAAGAGAAAATTAGAGATATTATGATTGAAAGAGGTTATACTATTTATTCTTTATCTAAGGCAACTGAATTATCTCAAACTAGTATTGCAAATTGGTTTAATAAAGTTAACAACGAGCCTAGTATTTCCGCATTGGAAAAAGTTTGTAAGGCGTTTGATATTACTATGGCAGAGTTGTTCGCAAAAGATAGCGACACTTTATTGCCGTGCAAGGAGGAATTTAGAGATATTTACAACAAACTATTAAGGTTGACACCTAAACAAAGGCATGCAGTGCTGGTACATATTGATAGTTATTTATATGCAAATAACCGAAAAACATCTAAAGATGTAAATTGCTCGGATGTTTGATATTTACTTTATTTAGCAAACATTAATTTTACAAGAGGGTTAACAGAATGATTAACATAGCGATTTGCGATGACGATAAAACAATTATAGATACAATTTATAATGAGATACATACTATTGACCTTGATGGTGTTAAATTGAATGTCAGTACTTTTTTAGACGGCAATGATTTATTAAAAGCTTACAAAACTTCGGGGCAATTTAATATTGTTTTTATGGATATCGAGATTGGTGGCAGCAACGGCATTGAAATTATAGAGGAAATTCGCCGTTTTGATTCGGAGGTAATTGTCATTTTTGTGACAAGCTATCCTTATTATGTAGTAAAAGCGTTGCGTGTAGGAGCTTTTCAGTATTTAACAAAACCAATAGTACTAAGTGATTTGAAAAAAGATTTTATAAGAGCGGTCAATGTTTATAATAGTAAATACAGCGATTATAGATTTCAATCGAATGGCAATATCATAGTAAAACGCATTATTGACATTTATGCAATAGAAGTTAAAAATAAAAAGATGTATGTTTATTTAGGCGATAAGATTTACGAGGAAGATGTTAGGTCGTCGCTAAAAGAAAAAGAGGATAAGTTTATCACACATCATTTTGTAAAATGCCATAAAAGTTATATGGTTAATATGTGGAAGATAAGTGAAATAAAAAAGGATGATATAATTTTGAAAAACGGTTACAGCATACCATTAAGTAGAAATTTTAGAAACTTTGTACTAGAAAAATTTAATGTTTTTATATCGAGGCAAAAAATATGAATGTAGTTTTTGTTATAGTAAAGATATTAAGTGTTATAATGGAGCTTTTTATTGTTGATTTTGTTTTTCGGTCACTTAGGGAAAACAGGCTGGATAAAATAAAAAGATTTTTGATATACGGCACTTTTATTATTGTTCGCTCTGTGGCGATTTGTTTTATAAATTTTACAATTATCAATTTACTGATTTCTTTTACTAATTGCTTTTTAATATCCCTGTTTTACAAAATAAAATGGTTTAAAAGAGTTCTTGTTACTATTGCAATGACCTTAGGTTTTGTGTTGACTGAAATGTTGGTGGGTTTGATTGTAAGTAGCTTGACAAGTGCCTCTATTGTGGAAATTCAGTCAAATGTTGTGTTTTTTATAGAAAGTGTATTATGCTCCAAATTGGTAATGATGATTTTTGCGCAAGCAGTGCGATTGATTATCCGCAAAGATAGTTCTAAATTGTCCGTTGGTATGTATGCGGCACTATTTATTATGCCTGTTGCTACCTGCTTTATTGTGTTTGCAGCTTCCGAAGTTATTTATAAAAACAACGATTTGTATTTAACGATTATAATGATAGTAGGTGTGATAAGCATTTTAATCGCGAACTATATTTTGATGTATGTTGCGGAGAAAAACGTCAAGCAAATCGTGGATGAGGCTACAAATGAGTTTTTAAAGCAAGAGCTTGTCCAACAACACAAATATTATGAAGATTTAATATCAAAATATAAATTCAATAATAAAAAAATACATGATATCGACAAACAACTGTTGGTATTAAACAGTATGATAAATGCTAACGGGTTTGAAAATGCAGGACAAGAATTGTTAAAAGTCAATCAAATAGTCGAGGGCGCAAAAAGTATTGGATATACGGGTATAGCATCCATAGATGCTTTGCTTAATAACATAGAGGATAAAAGTAAGCAATATAATATACAATTTAAAAAGCATATTTTTATTGATGAAATTGTAAAAACAAACGAAATGGATTTTTGTTTGCTACTAGGTAATTTGCTTGATAATGCCATTGAAGAGTGTTTAAGATTAATTGAGGAAAATAAAACAGATTTATTTATGATATGCGACATCAAAAAGGTAGATAACTACCTAAATATAGTAGTAGAAAATTCGTGTAGGGAAAAGGAGACCTTAACTACTTCCAAATCAAATAAATATAAACACGGATACGGGTTGCATATTATTGACGAGATTGTGCAAAAATTTGACGGCAGCATAAAAAGAGAAAGAATTGACGGCGTGTTTACTACAATGATAATATTAAACACACATGTTAGGGCAGTATAAATACGCGTTAGGACAAAAGTATTTGAAAACTTAATAAAACATGTTATTGTATACTAAAGGAGGCTTTAATGCTTAAATTTCTATCGCATAAGATGACATGCTTTTTTATTAGAAAAAATGTAATTGAGCAATCTGAAGAAGAAACCTATGATTACTGTTTTGAAATATTACTTTCAACTTTAATGAATTTATTTTCAATTATTATAATTGCCGTTTGCACCCAAACATATCTATCAAGTTTTTTATTTATCGTTATTTTTATGATTATGCGTTCTTTGTCAGGTGGTTATCACGCTGACACCCATTTCAGATGTTTTTTAATATTGTTGTTTGTTTATTCCGGTTTGATATTGTCTATTAAATTTTTACCAAATGTTTTTTTTATAAGCCTTATTTTTAATGTTTTTTCTTTAATTCTGTATCCAATATTAGCACCGGTAGAGCATTATAATAATCCTATGGATAAAATCAAAAAAAGAAAGTTGAAAGTCAAAAGCATATTAGCCTCTCTTATAATTATATGCGCAAGCAGTGTAATGGTATTTTTTACTCCGACCGAAATTATAGGTTTCACTATGGCATATACCAATTTTGTCGTAGTCATATCATGTCTTTTTTCGGTATTTAAAAACAAATTATTACATAATAAGGCAGGATAAGTACCTGTCAGGACATAGTTATGGACTTTATTCGACAAAAGTGCTTTAATAAAGTAAATCAGCAAAGGAGGACATAAATATGAATGAGAAAAAAAATAACAAGTTTTTTTCTAAATGCGTAACAAAAGCAGCTTTAACTTTGGGCGAAAAATCGGTAAGTTCCGCATGCTCATGGTGGTTCTGCCAACCTAAAGTGCCTGCTAGTATGCAAAAAACAGAGAAAAAATAATTTATTTAATACTTTGAATTTAAAAGTAAATGTACGCAATAAACCGAGTGTTTTACTCGGTTTATTAAATATTGTAAGCTATATTACAATATTTTAACTTAGTAAAAAATAAAGGAGAAAAAAATGAAGAAACATAAAATTTTAATTTGCTTACTTATTGTAATTTTAATAGCAGTTACATTTACTGCATGTAAGCCAAAAGAAGTTGAAACTGAAAATAACAATAATGTGGATAGTAGCTTTGTTTCGGATGTGTTATGCGCAAAACCCGTTGCTCCAAATGGTAACGAAACGAAAATTTTAGATAGTTATACCGATAATAAATACAACTATTATTTATTAGATGCGGGCTATATAAAAAATGTTTTTATTTCAACATTGGCACAAGTTGAGTATACAGGGGCACCGATAAGTTTTTCTAAATCTATTACTTCTACTTCACAAGTTGCTAAATCGTTAACTGAAACTGTTTCAAATAGTTATTATTTTTCAAACTCTTATAGTGAAAAAACAAGTATTGCTAAAGAAGCGACTGCAAAATTAGGATTTGATGGTAATGGTATTGAATTTACGGCTAAACAAGGTTTGGAATGGGAGTGGTCGTTAAGCAGCTCACAAACTACTACTAAATCAGCTGCTAATACTTCCGAAACAGTAAAAATTTATTCCGATGCACAAACAGTATCATATTCATTTGGAGTAAATGCAGCAGCTAAAGGAAGATATAGATATGCGATATACAGCGATTGTGATGTGTATTATAGAGTTAAAACTAGTACGGATAGACAAACACTTTATGGAATAGATGTAGATGTTTGTGCAAGAGTAGAAGATTATTTTATCCGTTCTGAATATTCTAAAGATGGTAATTTTAAAGTAAAAGTAGATGACGATATAGTATTTGCTGACGATTTTTATAAAAATCTTCCGCCGACAACCAATTCTGCACCTACAGAAATAGACAAATCGGAAAATGATTATGTTAACTTTGGTGGCGGTAATGGGTCTGCATTAAATCCTTATATAATTAAAAATAAAAAGCATTTTACCAATATTGCAACTTATGGATATGTTGATAAAAATTTCAAATTGTTTCAAGATATAAATTTAGGAGATTGGGATAACGCGTTTACATTTTATGGTAGTTTAGATGGCAATGGCAATCAAATTACATATTATCAAAATGTTGATGATAATAAAACTGAATACGGATTGTTTAAGACATTGAAAGGTGCTAAAATAACAAATTTAAAGCTTAACTACATTATTTCAGCCAATAAAAAAGGAAGGGATATTTATGTTGGAGGTTTAGCTAGTGTTGCAAAAAACAATGCTAATATATCAAAAATTTTAGTAAATAAGAATTCCGATGTCTTTGTAGATACAGATGGCAAATCGTTTTTAGGTGGTATAGTTGGATTGTTTGAAGGTGGAGTAATTGAACAATGTGCAAATGAAGCTGACTTATGGTTAGGCGGTAAAGAAAATTATATTGGTGGTATTGTAGGCCACGCTATTGCAGATACAAACAATATAATGATTACAGATTGTTATAATACCGGAAAAATAACTGCTCAAGGTTATGGTTGGACAACAACATCTGGTAACAGAGTGGCAGGAGGAATAGTAGGAGTAGTAACAAAACATGATGCGAGAACAATTAATATAAAGAATTGTTATAACGATAGTTATTTACAACTATTATATTCTACAACTAATGCACTTGCTTATAGGTCTAAAGGAGCGATTGTTGGTGGACATTGGCAAACTAAAAATATATTTTTAAAGAATTGT
The DNA here is from genome assembly GCA_947646415.1 of uncultured Clostridia bacterium. Taxonomy (GTDB): domain Bacteria; phylum Bacillota; class Clostridia; order Christensenellales; family UBA3700; genus MGBC100798. Next base: position 42,916 of record CANSGN010000001.1, read on the forward strand.
TATTTTAATTCAAGTAAAGAAAGTATTCCTACTTGGAATGTGTCCACTCACTCAGGAGTAATCGGCAAAAAAGATTTGAATTGTGGTTTAGTCGACTATAATAATTGGTCTGATGATATTTGGATTTTTAATGATGCTGCTACGCCACAGCTAAAATGGATTATTCAATTATAAATATATAATCAAAATTTTATTTATTTTATAATCAACAAATATTGTTTATAAAAAAGAGATGAGCCTAAAGTTTTCTAAAATTTGGATGTCATCATTGTTTATAAAATAAAAAATACACCCCGAAACTTAGTGTTTTGGGGTGTTACTTTTTGTGTAAAGTTTAAAGTAGGCAAAAAGTGGTGTTCACTGCAATAATCCTATCAAAAATCGGGACTATCGGGGTTAAAAAATTGCCTTTAATGTAAAGTTTGGGTACATGGAATAAGTATATCTATGTACATATTATATATATATTATAGGGTCAAAAGTAAACTTTTGTCAACGTTTAATTAAACATTTTGTAATAGCTTTACAAAAAGAGTACAAAAACTTTAAAAAACTTTTCCGAAAAACCGCGATTTTGTACATAGATATACTTATTCTATGGAGAATAAAAACGGAGGTTTTATTATGGCAAAGATTATTAAAAGAGTTGGGATAGTATTTTTTGTGCTAGTAATTTCCTTTCTATTAATTGTAAGCTTGTCATTGTATTCAAAAACGGGGATAAATGAAAATACTACGTTAAAGACGAATACAGAAATAAACGATTTTGAACAACATCCTACAATAGACGAGGAAGTATTGTTGAATGGAAAAAACTGTGTAGAACAAGCGAAAATATGGGCAGATATAATAACCAAGTCATTAAAAGGTAAACATGTTTTAGCAACGCTTACTGAAGATTGGAGTGCCGATAATAATTCTTTTGCGGATGATGGAATTGGCTTTAGTAATGGCAGTATAGTTGTAGAAAAGGGAACTATTATAACACTTGATTTGAATGGTCATAAGATAGACAGAAAATTAACCGATGCCATTGCCAACGGCAGTGCTTTGGTTGTAAGAGGCGAATTGACTTTGCAAGATAGCAAATATAACTCAAATGAAATTTTGGATGCATATAATGCAAATTATAATGAAGATTTGCATTTATTAGTACAAGGCGGCATTACGGGTGGAAATTCTGAAAACAGTGGCGGTGGTATTGATATCGACGGCGGTACTTTTGTTATGAACGGCGGTATGATTTACGGAAACAATAATACTAACCAGGAAGAAAGCTGTGGCGGTGGAGGAATTTACGCTTATAATGGTGCTGAAATTATAATCAACGATGGTTTGATAACAAAAAATAAATCTGTTTCCGGTGGTGGAATATATGCAAAGCAATTTGCAATGTTTGAAATTCATGGTGGATTAATTTTTAAAAATGAAGTAAGTGGTGCTTGTGGAGGAATAGGTGCCAATAGTTCCACTTATTTAAATATGACGGGAGGGATTATTTCAAAAAATACATCTAATAGTATTGGGGGCATCGGTTTTGTTAGCGATGGAACAGGTTTTTTCAATTTGTATGGCGGAAATATTGAATATAACGTCGTATATACTAATGGAGGTGGAGGAGTTTTTGTAAATAACGCAAATTTTAATATGTATAATGGGGTTATTCGCAAAAATAAAGCGAGAAAATCTCACGGAGGAGGATGTTATTTTTCCGATTCTAATATTAAAATTTACGGCGGAGAAATAAGTGAAAATGAAGCTGGATATTATAATACTAATGGATTGGTATTTGAAGGAGGAGGAATTTTTAATAACGTAAATGTAAACTTTGAGATGTATGACGGCAAAATAACAAAAAATGTAAGCGGCGATTTAGGTGGAGGTATAGCTTTTTATAACAAGACTTGCACAGGTACTATTTACGGAGGTAAAATAACGGAAAATGTTTCAACTAGTGGGTGTGGAATTTTATCAAGTAGTGCTAATCTTACATTAAAAGGTGGTTTAATTACAAATAATAAAAAGTTTGATCAAGGTGCAGGGTATGGGTATGGAATTTATTTCACCGGTGAAATAAATTTGTATGCAGGAGTACAAATATATGGAAATAGAAGTAGTGTTTCTGAACAAAATTTAATGATAAGAAATGGTTCAGAAATTCTCGACAGACTAAATATAAAAGAAAATTTAATGAATAATGGAAAAACTACTTATATAGGCATTTCACCAGCAGTTTCTTATGCTGAAACTATAATAACGACCAATTATTCAGAGACAAATACAGAACCACCATCTAAATTTTTCTTCAGTGATAATGGGTATGGAATACATTTAAAAGACAATGAGGCTTGTATCAATAAGAGTGAAAAACCGACATTTACTACTATAAATTGGAAATGGGGTAATCAAGAAAACGAAAATTCCAACGGAAGCAATGTGGAACTACCTTATATCGATGGGGGATATACTATTTCTGCAAGTGTACCTATCAAAAACAGCAGCGGAGAAAATTCATTTAATATATCGCAACCTGGTACATATTCTTTTTATACCGAAGGAGACAGTTTATACACAAACCCTACATTTATGGTAACAATAGTAAACAATAAAGTTGTTAAACCTAATTTTATAAAAACCGAAAAATTATTATTTAACGGAAAAACACAAGAATATATTCCATCAAGCGGTTATGATAGTGACAAAATGGTAATATTCGGTAACAAACAAACAAAAATAGGCGCTTACAATGCTACTATAAGATTGCAATGGGGGAAGACATGGGAAGACGGAACAACTGACGACATAAAAGTTAATTATCAAATAATTTATCCTGGATTGGTAATTAAGCAGGATTCAAAATATGATTATTGGTTTGTTGAGGACAATAGCCGAAAAAATTATGATAAAGAGTATCTGCATAATTATGACGATAACGAATTAAATAAGGTAGATGGTATATCTCGATTTATTCTTGGAAATATCATACCAAATACAACTATAACTGAATTTTTGGATAATTTGCAAAGTGACAAAAATTTGATTAAAATATATGATAAATTCAATAATTTAGTTTATAATGGAATGATAAACGAAACGTTAGACAAAAATATGCTGGTTGCTACAGGTTTTAAGTTAGAACTTTACAAATACGAAACGGATTTGTTGCCGTATGACACAATCTACCTATCCGTATTAGGGGATATAAACGGCGATGGTATGATAAACGCAAGTGACGTATCCTACTTAAGACAAGTAGCAAATGACAGTACATTGCTAGAAAGTATGTCATTGGAAAGACAGTTGGCTTGTATGATAAACAACAAAGGCGGAATAACCGAAGTAGATAGCGAGATATTGAGGAACTATATTGGCAAGGAAATAGATTTAGATAAATTTATGGAAAGCGAAACAGAAAATACAAATACAGGCTACATATATTTAACATTGGATAGGGACAATATGCTACGCAAAACGAGTGAAAGCAAAACCAATGTAATAGGTAATATATCAGTAAATACAAGTGTAGAAATGCTAAAGACAAAACTAGCAGAGATGGGAATAAATATAACCGCAATGACTATCTATAACAGGAAAGGCTATGAAGTATCCGACAATACAGCAATAGTAGGAACAGGCTGGAGGATAGAGGTAGGTGGAGAGGAAACATACCTATCCGTACTAGGCGACTTGACAGGAGACGGAAGAATAACCGCAGCAGATATATCCTACTTAAGAGCAATAGCAGCAAGTGATACTACAAATGTACAAGACTGCATATTACTATCTGCAATACTACTAAACAAAGGAGGAATAACTACAGCAGATAGTGAGGTATTAAAACAATCAATCAAAGGTAATATACTTTTAAGTGAGTATAATAACTAAAATTAAGACAAAATATGTCTAGATTTTAATCAAATAAATTAATAATCGATATAAAAAATACACCCCTAAACTTAATGTTTTGGGGTGTTACTTTTTATGTAAAGTTTAAAGTAGGCAAAAAGAGGTGTTCACTGCAATAATCCTATCAAAAATCGGGACTATTGGGGGTAAAAATTTGCCTTTAATGTAAAGTTTGGGTACATGGAATAAATATATCTATGTACATATTATATGTATATTTTAAACTAAAATGTAAGATAATGTCAACGTTATAGCAAAGGTTTTGTAAACTCTTTACTTTAAGCATACAAAAATTATATATTCAAACTCAAAAAATCCGTGATTTTGTACATAGATATACTTATTCTATGTAAGGTAAAAACGGAGGTTTTATTATGGCAAAGATTATTAAAAGAGTTGGAATAGTATTTTTTGTGCTAGTAATTTCCTTTCTATTAATATTAGGTTGCGTGTTCGCTGTAAATGTTGTCGAGCATGATAATTTTGCATCCTTAAATTCCGAAAACGTTGAGCAGACGGGTGTTGCCGATGAGGAATTTGTTCCCGATTTTATATTAAGCGGAACTAATGCACAAATAGAAAGTCAATGGAATACAATTATGCAGGCTGCATCAACAGATGCTACGAGAAAAGAAAGAAAAATCAGATTAGACAGTGATTGGATTGCTACAACTACAGATGCTACACATGCATTTGGTACAGGAGTGGGATTTTATACAGGTGGTGCTATTGCTATACTTGCGCATACAAAGATAGTTTTCGATTTGAACGGACATACTATTGACAGAAAATTTGACGGAAAAAGTCAAGCCCAAACATTAGGTTGTTGTTTTGTAGTTGCAGGGGAATTGACACTTTTGGACAGTGCATACGATGCACAAGTTTTTGAGGACATATATATTAATGCAAAAGGTGACAAAAATGTTTTGCAAAGGAAGATTGATAAAATTCGCGGTAATTACGGACGTATTAGTGGCGGTTGTAATACTACAAGCGGAGGCGGAATATATGTAGGTGCAAATGCTATTTTAACTATGTATGGAGGTATTATTAGCAATAACTATGCAGGATATGGCGGAGGCGTTACTTTGGATACCAATGCGTCTTTTAATATGTATGGCGGGGTTATATGCAATAATACAAATCTTGTCGATGGTGGTGGCATTTGTATTAGTAATGCAACATTTAATATGTATGATGGATTGGTTTTAAACAATGTAGCCCAAAGCTATGGAGGAGGAATTGCAGTTTCCGACTCATTAGCCGAAGTAACAAGTAAGTTTAATATGTATGACGGTATTGTTGCTTACAATACTTCATTATATGGCGGTGGTATTGCGTTTAGAGGTAAATCTGTGGGCGTGATAAAAAATGCAGATATTTCATATAATTATTCTTCCGGCAACTCGGCAGGGGTAGTTGTTTGGGATGACAATACAAAGGCCGATTTTTACGATTGTCGTATTACTAACAATTTATCCTATCATACTTCAGGAATAAACGGCGGTGCAGGTGTTTTAACAAATTCGGTAATAAATATATATAATTCGGAAATAACAGATAATACTTTTATTAATGGTATTAACTCCGAAATAGGTTATGGCGGCGGTGTGTACGTTAATGCCAATGGTAAAGCCAAATTGGATGGTGTAATAATAGCAAGAAATAATGCGTATTCGGATATTAATGATGGTTTACATTCGGCAGCTGGAGGAGTTGGTTTTGCTGCAACTGCACAGTTGCAATTAGGTAGTAATGTGCAAATATATGATAACACCGCTCACGGAATCAAGTCCGATTTAAGGTTGGAAGAAGGACAAAAGATTAATGTAAGCAATATGGGCACAAATTCTTACATAGGAATAAAAACGGCAGAAGATTATGGAATAGCAAACTTTACTGTAGGTTATGGTGCAAATAACGGCAATCCTCCTACTCAATACTTTTTTAATAATGATTGCGACAAAATGGCTGTTTTGAACAATCAAGAGATATATTTTGAAAAGATTTTGGCAAGTGACGAATATGATTTTATATTTTTTGAAAACGGCGTGCGTAAAAATTATAAGGAAAATAATTTGATTCACGCAGTAAATGACTATGCAAAAAGCAAAACCGTAAATGGCGGTAAATTGATTTTGGGAAATATAAAACCTAATACAAGTGTAAACAGCTTTATTTCAAAAATCAATTTGAGTGCAAATCGCATTAAGTTGTTTGATAGCCACGGCAACCTTATTTACGATAAAGGTAATAGCGTAAGCGGGATAGATACAGCAACTTATGCAGATGACAAAATGTATTCCGTAGGTACGGGATGGTTATTGGAAACATACGGCGAAAATAATGTAAAAATAGAAAATATAACTTTATCCGTATTGGGTGACGTAAACGGGGACGGCAGGATAAGTGCAAGTGACGTTTCATATCTAAGACAAATAGCAAATGATAGTGCTTTGTTTGATAGTTTGAGCGTAGAGAAAAAGCTTGCAAGCATTGTGTTGAATAAAGGTAGCGTAACTACGGCAGATGCGGAAATCATAAGAAATGTACTTGGTAAACTACTTGAAATAGAATTGTTCTTTTAACATAAAACCAAAAAAGTCGGGCAACCGACCTTTTTGGGTTTTAAGCAATGCATTTTAAGAAATAAATAGTAAAATATAATTGCAAATTTAATGTATTATTAATTTTTTGACTTTTTGCTTTCGACAATACTATGATAAACTATTAATTTATGGAGTAGTGTATAAAATTTGCAGCCAACCAATTTTTATTTAATAAGTTAGTAAGATGAATAGACTTTATTTTTTATATAGTGGTTTTATGTAGTATGTATAAAATATTTATATAGACTTTGCAAAAATTTTGCATTTAAAAATTAAAAAACCACTAGACAAAAAGTTGATAGTGTGGTATATTAATAATGTAAACTTTAATGTAGGTACGAGAGACCTCAAAGATTTAACATTTTTATTGGTTTAGTGTATTTTTGGATAAGTCTAAAAATAATTTTGGCAATTATTATGTAAATTTTACTCGTATCTATTTAAGATGCGAGTTTTTTATTTAACGGAGGATGGTATGCGTAAAGATTTGTTAGGGCTTGAAGGATTAAGTCGTACGGAAATCGAAGAAATTCTTGACACGGCAGACACAATGCGTGAGCATTTGGACAAGGGAGAAATCAACCTTGACTATGCAAAAGGTATTTCGGTTGTAAATTTGTTTTATGAAAATAGTACAAGAACAAGAACATCTTTTGAAAATGCAACTAAGTTTTTGGGAGCAAATCAAGTAAACATTGCAGTGGGAAGCAGTAGCGTTGCAAAAGGCGAGAGTATGTACGACACTGTAAAAACACTTGAGAGCATTAAAAACAGCATTGTCGTAATTAGACACAGCATGGCAGGCACACCGCATTTTATTGCAAAAAAAGTGGATGCACATATAGTAAATGCGGGCGACGGACAGCATGAACATCCTACACAAGCATTGCTTGATATGCTTACAATGCGCAGACATTTTGGCAGATTGGAGGGCTTGACCGTTGCTATTATCGGAGATGTTAAATACAGCAGAGTAGCACGCTCAAACATTTTCGGACTTTTAACAATGGGTGCAAAAGTAAAACTTTTTGCTATCAAAACTCTTATGCCTAAGGGTATTGAGGAAATGGGTGCAACAATTTGCAACAGCATAGAAGAGGCAATTTCCGGCAGTGACGTAATAATGGGACTAAGGATTCAGCTTGAAAGACAAACAAGCGGTCAGTTCCCTACAATAAAAGAATATTTTAACGAGTACGGAATTACTATGGACAGGATGAAACTTGCAAATGAAAACGCAATCATAATGCACCCGGCACCTGTAAACAGAGGTGTGGAAATCTCAGGGGAGGCAGTGGATAGCGATTGTTCGAGAATTTTTGAGCAAGTAACAAATGGTTTGGCTGTCAGAATGGCAATAATCAAATTAATGGCGGAGGGTAAATAATGTTATTAATTAAAAATGTAAAATTAAACGGCGAGTTGACAAACATCCTTTTAACAGGCAATAAAATTACAAGCATTGTCAAAGACTTGGGGGATTTTATGGATATTCCAAGCATTGACGGCAAAGGAAACACTATTTTACCTGCGTTTGTTGATATACACACTCATTTAAGAGAGCCAGGTTTTGAGAGCAAAGAAGATATAACAAGCGGACTTAAGGCTGCAGTAGCAGGCGGATTCAGTGCGGTATGCCCTATGCCAAACACAAACCCTGTGACAGATAATAAATATATTGTTTCGTATATAAAAATGCGTGCAAGGGAAAGCGGACTTGCAAGGGTGTTCCCAATAGGTGCAATCTCCAAAGGTTTAAAAGGGGATGAACTTGCAGAAATGGCAAGTATGCAAAGAGCAGGTATAGTTGCCGTAAGTGATGACGGAATGCCTGTAACAAACAGCAATCTTATGAGAAAAGCTATGGAATACGCTGACGGATTGGGTATGATTACAATAAGCCATTCGGAGGATAAAAGTTTGGCGGAAGGTCATGCAAACGAGGGCGCAAACGCTACAAGAGCGGGTATAGAAGGTATAAGCCGTGTTGCCGAGGAAGCAATGGTTGCAAGAGAAATACTTTTGGCAGATAGTTTGAATGTAGCTGTGCATATCGCTCATGTTTCCACAACAAACAGCGTGGATTTGATTAGATGGGCTAAAGCAAAAGGTATAAAAGTAACCTGTGAGACTTGCCCTCACTACATTGTAGGAACGGATGAATTGATTTTGAATTACGATTGCAACGCAAAAGTAAATCCTCCGCTTAGGGAAGAACGTGATAGACAAGCTATTATCGCAGGACTTTTGGATGGTACAATCGATGCGATTGCAACAGACCATGCACCGCATACAAAATCGGAAAAGGACAGGGAATTTGCCTTGGCACCTAACGGAATAAGCGGTTTGGAATCAGCTTTCGGATTGTGTTATACCGCATTGGTAGACAGCGGTCTTATGAGTTTGGATAGACTATCCGAGCTTATGAGCAAAAATCCAAGCGATATTTTAAATTTGCCTTGCGGAGAATTAATAGAGGGCGGTTTAGCGGATTTTGTTATCGTAGATACTGACAAGGAATATGAAATAGATAGCAGCAAATGGTACAGCAAAGGCAAAAATACACCATTTAACGGCAGAAAGGTAAAAGGACAAATAATGACCACAATAGTGGACGGTAATATAGTATTTAACAGGGAAACGGAGGAGAGAATATGATAATCGATAAATTGATTGACGCAATTAAAAGGACTGACAATCCGTCAGTAGTTGGCTTGGACACTTGCCTTGACTATTTGCCGCAAGATATGCTTGCAAAAGTTAAAAGTTTGGATGATGCAGCTGAGCAAATTTTTGAATTTAACAAAAATATAATCGATAATATATTTGATATCGTACCTGCTGTTAAAGTTCAGGTAGCTTACTATGAAATGTACGGATACCAAGGTATGAAAGCTTTTAAGCAAACTGTTGATTATGCTAAATCAAAGGGTATGATAGTAATAGCAGACGTAAAACGTAACGATATCGGCTCGACTGCAGGATGTTACAGCAAAGCGTACTTGAGCGGTGTGGAAGTTGCAGGTAAAAAAATTACCGCATTTGACAGTGACTATATTACGGTAAACGGTTATTTGGGTAGCGACGGAATTTTGCCGTTTGTAAAAGATTGCAAAGAAAATGACAAAGGCTTATTTATTTTGGTAAAAACTTCCAACCCAACAAGCGGAGAGTTGCAAGACAAAAAGTTTGAAAACGGAAATACTCTATATGAAGAAATGGGAGATTTGGTTGAAAAATGGGGCTCTGAGCTTATCGGTAAATATGGTTACAGCAGCATTGGCGCCGTTGTAGGTGCAACCCATAGGGAGCAAGCTGAAATAATAAGAAAGCGTAATCCTCATACTTTCTTTTTGATACCGGGCTATGGTGCTCAAGGCGGAAAGGCAGAAGATTTGGCAGTATGCTTTGTAAACGGAATAGGCGGTATTGTAAATAGTTCTCGTGGAATACTTTGTGCTTATAAAAAGGATAAGTACCAAGGTATGGACTATGCAAAGGCTGCAAGACAAGCAAGCATAGATATGAGGGAAGATTTGAATAGTGCAATCAAAAAGTAATAAATTAATAAAGAAAAAATAAAAAACCTTACAAAAATCGGGTTTAAAATAAAAAACAAGCATAAAAATGCAAATAAACTTAAGGAGAATTAATTATGCCAAAGGATAAAGACATAAAAAAAGTATTGGTAATTGGTAGCGGACCAATCGTAATAGGTCAAGCAGCGGAATTTGACTATGCAGGCACTCAAGCATGCCGTGCATTAAAAGAAAACGGCATAAGCGTTGTATTGGTAAACAGCAACCCTGCAACAATTATGACAGACAAAGAGATGGCTGATAAAGTTTATCTTGAGCCACTTAAGGAAGAAGTTTTAAAAAATATAATTAAAATTGAAAAGCCTGACAGCATTTTGCCTACTCTAGGCGGTCAGACAGGTCTTAACTTGGCAGTTGCTTTGAGCGAAAGCGGATTTTTAAAAGAGCATAATGTAAGACTTCTTGGTACAAATGTGGAGACTATTAAAAAAGCCGAAGACAGAGAGATGTTTAAGGACACAATGTTGGAGATTGGCGAGCCTGTTATCGACAGCGTTATTGTTAGCAAAGTTGAAGATGCTGTTGAGTTTGCCGAAAAGAATGGTTTGCCTATCATCATAAGACCTGCTTATACATTAGGCGGTACAGGTGGCGGTATTGCGGAGACAATGGCTGAACTTAAGGAAATTGCCGCAAGTGGTATCAAAGCTTCACGCGTAGGTCAAATTTTGGTGGAAAAAAGCGTAGCTGGATACAAAGAAATCGAATTTGAGGTAATGCGTGACAAATCCGGCAAAGCCATTATCGTTTGCGATATGGAAAATATCGACCCTGTCGGCATACATACAGGCGACAGCGTAGTTGTTGCACCTTGCCAAACTTTAGAGCCAAGACAACTAAAAATGTTAAAAGACGCATCTTTAAAAATTATCAATGCTTTGGGCATTGAGGGTGGCTGTAACATTCAATACGCATTGTCCGTTAACAGCGATAAATATTATTTGATAGAAGTAAACCCACGTGTAAGCCGTTCTTCCGCTTTGGCATCTAAGGCAACAGGTTATCCTATTGCAAGGGTAAGTGCTTTGGTTGCAATCGGCTATAATTTGGACGAAATCGTAAGCAGTAAAACAGGTATGACTTTTGCACACAAGTCTCCTAATGTAGATTATGTTGTTTGCAAGTTCCCTCGTTGGCCGTTTGATAAGTTTACTCAAGCAAACAAATTGCTTGGAACAAGGATGAAAGCAACAGGCGAAGTTATGTCGATAAGCAATAACTTTACAGGCTCATTCTTAAAAGCAATACGTTCGTTGGAGCTAAATATAAACGGAACTACTCTTGATAAATACAGCGATTTGACTTTGGACGAAGTGCTTGAAAAAGTTGCAATCAAAAATGACGAAAGAATGTTTATGATTATGCAAGCTTTAAAAATGGGCGCCAGTGTAGAACAAATCAATAAGATTACTGCAATCACCCCTTGGTTTTTAAATGAAATGCAAAAAATAGCTTTTGCAGAAAATAACATTTCGAAAATCGGTATTAAAGGACTTACAAAAGAAGTTTTGAGTGAGTATAAAGTACTTGGTTTGTCAGATAAACATATCGCAAAACTTGCAGGCGTTGCAGAGTTGGAAATAAAAGAACTTCGCACAAAATACGGCATTTTGCCTAGTTATGGATTGATTGACGTAGTTAGTGGCGGTGCAGAAGGTGGTAGCCCTTATTACTACAGCAAGTACGAAGATAAGGTAATCACTCCAGAACACAATGACAAAACTGTTGTTGTTTTGGGTAGCGGTCCTATTCGTATTGGACAAGGTGTAGAGTTTGACTATTGCAGCGTGCATTGTACTTGGGCTTTAAGAAAAGCAGGATACAGGACTGTTATTATCAACAATAATCCTGAGACTGTATCTACTGACTTTGATACTGCGGACAGATTGTATTTTGAGCCATTGACAGTGGAAGAAACCTTAAATATTTTGGCTATCGAAAAACCTGTAGGCGTTGTAGTTCAATTTGGCGGACAAACAGCAATCAAGCTTACAAAAGCAGTAAGCGATGCAGGATATAATATTATCGGTACTCAACCAAAAGATATCGATGCAGCAGAGGACAGGGAAGTATTTGACAATGTTTTGACAAGTTTGGATTTGACAAGACCTAAGGGCGAGACTGTGTTTACTGCAGTGGAAGCAATCGCAGTAGGCGAAAAACTTGGTTACCCTGTACTTGTAAGACCTAGCTATGTGCTTGGCGGTCAAGGTATGGAAATTGCTTATAACGAAACTGACCTTGTTGAATATATGAATATTGTAAACAGTGTTGAGCAAGAACATCCTATTTTGATAGATAAATATGTGACAGGTATGGAAGTGGAAGTCGATGCAATAAGCGATGGTAAAGATATTTTAATTCCGGGTATTATGGAACATATCGAAAGAGCGGGTGTTCATAGTGGAGATAGCATTAGCGTTTATCCTCCTATGCACATATCGGAGGATATGACAAAACGCATTATCGACGTTACAAAAAGACTTGCTGTAGCACTTAATACAAAAGGTTTGATTAACATTCAATATATCATTGCAAACAACGAGCTTTATATAATTGAAGTAAATCCTCGTTCTTCAAGAACAGTACCTTATATAAGCAAAGTTACAAACTTACCAATGGTACAACTTGCATTGAGATGTGCTTTGGGAGAAAGTGTAAAAAGCCTTGGCTATGGCACCGGCTTGTATAAAAAAGCGGATGTAGTAGCTGTAAAAGTTCCTGTATTCTCAAGTGAAAAATTGCCTGATTTGGAAATTTCTGCAAGTCCGGAGATGAAATCGACAGGCGAAGTATTGGGTATTGGCGAAAGCTATCCGGAGGCATTGCTAAAGGGTATGATAGCAAGCGGAATCAATTTGCACCATGACAGCGGCGTTGTAATAAGTGTGTCGGATAACTTCAAAAAGGAAATTTTACCTGTTGCGCAAGCACTTAACGATTTGGGCTTTAAGATTTTTGCAACAGTAGGTACTGCCAAATTCTTGGCAGAGCACGATATCTATGCAATGGCTGTTAATAAATTGGTTGAAAAAAGAAACGGAGACATTGTATATTTAGCTAAAAAGGGTATAATAGAATTGATTATCAACACACCAACCAAGGGACGTCAATCGTCAAGAGACGGATTTAAGATTAGAAGAACTGCCGTTGATTTAGGTATTTCTTGCCTAACAAGTGTGGATACTGCAATGGCTTTGTGTCAAGCACTAAAACTTAACAAGACGGAAAAGGATTTAAAACCTTTTGCTCTTCAGGAGTTAAAATAATTGGCTTGGGGTGAGCTAAATTAAAAAATAGAATTAAAATTGATTAAAAATAACAATTTAAACAAATAAAATATTGCGGGGTTAAAATGAAAAAAGACAGAATAGTTACTATAATAAGTAATAAAGAAGTTGCCAAAGATATTTATGAAATGAAATTACAAGTAGCAGATTTTCCAGACGATATCCGCGGCGGACAATTTATTCACATAGCACTTCCAAACGAAGTACATTTGTTGCGAAGACCGTTTTGCATAGCAGATTTTGATGAAAAAGAAAAAACAATAGACGTTTTTTATGCAGTGGTAGGCGAGGGTACGGCTCTTTTAAGTACTCTTGAGGAAGGTCAAGCGCTAAAAGCATTGTTTCCACTTGGCAACGGATTTTATTTTGACAGCAATGTCAAAAAAGTTGCTATGGTAGGCGGCGGAATGGGTGTGGCTGTTTTACCTGCAATCCCTACAGCCGACCCTAATTTGGAATATGTATCTTTCCTTGGTTTTGCAAACAAAAATAAGGTAATTTTGGTTGATGAACTTAAAAAGAAAGGCGAAGTTTACATTGCGACCGATGACGGAAGCGTGGGAGTAAAAGGTTTTGTAACATCTCTTTTAAAGCAATGTCTTGACTATGTCAAACCGGACGTTATCGTTTGTTGCGGACCGGAGATTATGTACAAATCGTTAAAAAAGGAAATGGAAGGCATAGATATTCCTATTTATGTGTCTTTGGAAAGACGTATGGGTTGCGGAATTGGTGCATGTCTTGTATGTAACTGCAAAGTTAAAACCGCAAATGGCGAAAAGTATTTGCGTGCTTGTGCAGACGGACCTATATTCAATTTGGAGGATATTGTGCTATGAGTAATTTAAAAGTAAATATTGCGGGAGTGGAATTTAAAAACCCTATCATTACAGCATCGGGAACTTTCGGCTTTGGTAGAGAGTATAGCCAATATTACGATTTATCGGTATTGGGCGGTATTTCTACAAAAGGTATGACTTTGGCAGAAAAGGCGGGCAATCCGTCTCCTCGTATTACCGAAATTAAAAGTGGTATGATAAACTGCGTTGGTTTGCAAAACCCTGGTGTAGATTACTTTTTGAAAGAGCATTTGCCTTGGCTTAAAACAGTCGACACAAAAGTTATTGCAAATGTTGCAGGCAGCACTATCGAAGACTATATAAAAATGTGCGAAAAAGTTTCGGTAGACGGCGTTGATATGGTAGAGTTGAATATTTCTTGTCCAAATGTACATGCTGGTGGAGCATCGCTTGGCGTTGACCCTCAAAATGTGGAAAAAGTCACTCGTGCCGTTCGTGACGTTTGCAAAAAACCATTAATGGTAAAACTAACACCGAATGTCGCAAGAATTACCGACAATGCAAAAGCAGCCGAAGCAGGCGGTGCAGATAGTGTTTCATTAATCAATACCCTAAGCGGTATGGTTGTAAACTATAAAACAAGACGTCCTATTTTGTCCAATAACCATGGCGGAATATCCGGACCTGTTTGCAAACCCGTAGCTTTAAAAATGGTTTGGGATTGCTATAACGCAGTAAAAATTCCTGTAGTAGGTATGGGCGGAATTATGACTTACACCGATGTTTTGGAGTTTATGATTTGCGGTGCAAGCGCAGTGCAAATCGGTGCGGCAAATGTGTTCAATCCTATGGCAAGCTACGAAATAGTAAAAGATTTGGAAAGATATGTAAAGGAACAGGATATGGATATCAATGATTTGGTTGGAAGTTTGATTGCAAACAACAGTTCCTGCACAACCTCTTGCCATTAAAAGAAAAAATAAATTTAATAATTTATTTTATTAATTAAGCATTAAATTTTAATTTTATGCTGCAAAAATCGGTACTAAAATGTTTTTTTGATTTAATTAACACAATAATACCCCAAAATCGCAAAGGATGGGGTATTATTTTTTTTGCTAAATGGTTGACTTTATGCTTTAAAGAATATACAATGATATTGTATAATATTTATATAAAAAATATTTACATAACAGAGTTGTGCTTGGTAACCAACTCTTAAAATAATAAAACAAGGAGTAACAAATGAATAGGTATTCACATTCTGTGGGAACAAAAAACAAAAGGGAGATTGTCCTTTTGAAAGGTCTCTATTGAGTATGTGAAGTATCGCAATTTGCCATTAAGCAGTAAAGTGCAAAACCCAAAAAACAGAAAACATTAAAAATTTAGGGAACAGTTTAAAAACAAAAAATAGTCAATCATTTGATATTTTATTTTAAATTGTGCAATATAAGGGAATAATAACAAAAAGGTACGTTAACGATGAAAAATCTAAAAGAAATTTTAAAACAAAGAATATTTAGAACACTTACGCTTGTCTTTATAGATATAGTTACGGTGTTTTTATGCTTTTTTACTTCATTTTTCTTGACGCTTCGAATATTTTTCAAAAACAATTATTGGGGTGATTTTTCACATTTCTTGCTTGCAAGTTTATCCATAGTGATAATTACAATGGTATTCCTATTTGCTTTTCGAATGTACAAAGTCGTTTGGCATTATGCAAAACCGGGACATTATTTAAAGCTTGTATTGGCACTAACTTGTTCGATTTTGTTGTTTGGTATACTTGACTCTACTTGGTGGAAGTTGTTATCAAAAGCTTTTGCTGATTTCACACAAAATGCAACTCCTTATATAGCTACTTTCCCTGTTTATGCCTTGTTTATGTTTTTGATGACCTTTGTGTTTGTGTTTGTACGTATAGCATACCAATCATTCGCAACACTAAAGTACGATAAAACAATAATCGAAAGAAAAAAAGGCAAGTTAAGAACAATGATTATCGGTGCCGGCTTTACAGGCAATCATGTGCTTGACGAATTGAACATAATAAACTCGCAATATAGCCCTATTTGTTTTTTGGACGATAATGTTTCATTGGTAAGTGGCGCTATAAACAATATAGTGGTTGCAGGTAAGGTAGAAAATATAAAATTTTATTGCGATAAGTACGATATAGATTTGATTATTTTTGCCATTCCGTCACTTGTAGGGGATAGACGCTCGGAGATATTAAAGGAATGTTCGGAAACAGGTAGAAAGGTAAAAGTAATACCAGCACTTTCCGAGATTATCGAAAAAGACTCTTTCGTTCAGCAAATGCGTGATATCAATGTCGCAGACTTGCTTGGTAGAGAACAAATAAAGTTTGAAAAACAAGGTATAAAAGATTATATCGCAGGAAAAACAATTATGGTAACGGGCGGTGGTGGCTCAATAGGTAGTGAACTTTGCCGTCAAATTTCCTCTTTTAACCCTAAACGTATCGTTATTGTCGAGGTGTATGAAAACTGTGCATACGCTATTCAGCAAGAAATGAAAAGGCGTGATGTTAAGTTTGACTTTGAGGTAGAAATTTTATCGGTTACCGATTACGATAAAGTGGAAGAGATTTTTAAACAATATCATCCTGAAATCGTATTCCACGCCGCGGCTCACAAACATGTTCCTTTGATGGAAACCAATCCGGAAGAGGCAGTGAAAAACAATGTATTCGGTACTTTTAATGTTATTAAACTTGCAGATAAATATAATGTAGAAAAATTTATTTTAATAAGCACGGACAAAGCTGTCAACCCAACCAATGTTATGGGGGCAACAAAAAGATGCTGCGAAATGATTTTGCAAACAATGTCCAAAAAATCTAAAAATACCAAGTTTGCTGCTGTACGTTTTGGTAATGTGCTTGGCTCAAACGGCTCGGTTATTCCGCTATTTAAACAACAAATAGAAAACGGCGGTCCTGTAACCGTAACACATAAGGATATTATAAGATACTTTATGACAATACCGGAGGCTGTAAGTTTGGTTTTGCAAGCAGGTGCTTATGCGGAATCAGGCGAAACCTTTGTACTTGATATGGGCGAACAAGTAAAAATCGTTACCCTTGCCGAAAACTTGATAAGGGTAATGGGCTACAAACCTTATGAGGAAATCGATATCAAGTTTACAGGCTTAAGACCGGGCGAAAAGTTGTATGAAGAGCTGCTTATGGGCGAAGAGGGATTGCGTAAAACCGCGAACGATAAAATATTTATCGGTAAGCAAATAGATATTGATTCAAACGCTTTCTATCAATCTTTAAACGAAATGGAACAAGTTTGCAAGACCAATGATAAGGAGTTGGTTGTAAATAAATTGAAAGAACTTGTGCCGACATTTAAACACGATACTGCACAATTTAATAAAATGCAAGAACATACAAAACAAATTATGTTGGAATTTACAATGAAAAACAAAGCCAATTAAAACAAAACTCGGGTAACCGAGTTTTTTGGTTGTTATGGTAAATTTGTGTAATGCTTAAAAGGTATTATAAATGCTTGATTAGTATAGATTAAAAAGCTCTGGTATAGATTAGTGAAATAAATTTAACCTGCAATTTCAGCCAAATATTTTCTTGTTTTAATTAGTAAAATGCAATATCAAAAAACAAAAATGCACCTCAAAACAATTTGTTTTGGGGTGTTACTTTTTGTGTAAAGTTTAAAGTAAGTAAAAAGTGGTGTTCACTGCAATAATCCTGCCAAAAATCGGGACTATTGGGGTTGAAATTTTGTCATTAATGTAAAGTTTGGGTACATGGAATAAGTATATCTATGTACATATTATATGTATATTTTAAACTAAAATGTAAGATAATGTCAACGTTATAGCAAAGGTTTTGTAAACTCTTTACTTTAAGCATACAAAAATTATATATTCAAACTCAAAAAATCCGTGATTTTGTACATAGATATACTTATTCTATGTAAGGAAAAAACGGAGGTTTTATTATGACAAAACATGCACGAAAGGCAGGGAAAATAATTTTTGTATTAGTAATTTCCTTTCTGTTAATAATGGGATGTTTATTTGCATCCGACGTGATAAAGGATAAAACTGATAACACAAATTTGGATAATATGGCAAAGGATGTGCAAACAACTGCGGATGTGACATACACTCTGCCAGGCAGTTATTCGGAAAATGTTCGTATATGGAATGAGGCGATAGATTACGCACTTGCAAATACCTCTTCAAATGTTTTGGTAAAATTAAATGGGAATTGGACCGCAACAACTCATGCTACTTTTGGTACAACATTTGGTGGTGGTAGTGGTTTTAGCAATGGAAGAATTTATATCCCTAAAAAAGCAAATGTAATTTTAGATATAAATGGAAAAACAATAAATAGAAATTTAACTTCGTCCAATGCTAATGGGTCAGTTATTTATGTGCATGGAACTTTAAGAATTATTGACAGTGGGTTTGTTTCTAATACAATTTATGATTTAGACGATGCAATGGCTCTTAATATTAAAAGTGGACAAATAACAGGCGGTTATACTACTTATGGTGGCGGAATTTATATTGACGGCGGTAAATTTTATATGTATCAAAGTGCTATTTTTGCAAATAAGGCAACAGATGCCGCAGGTGTGTTTGTTACAAATAGCGGAGAAGTTAATGTCTACGATGGTATAATACTAAAAAATATCGCTTCTCGTACCGGTGGCGGTATATGTAGTTTAAATAGTTCTAAGATTAATGTGTATGGAGGACATATATTCCAAAATACGGCGACACATAGCGGTGGCGGTATTTATGGATATGAGGAATGTATAAGAATTTACGGTGGTAAAATTTCTTATAACAAAGCAGGGGTTGCAGGTGGAGGAGTTGGATTAGCTAATTCTGCAAATAGCAGCAAAAAGGCAATAATTAATAATTGCATATTTAGTCATAACAAAGCATATTCTGGTACAACGGTTGAAACTATTGGTGGTGCAATCAATGCAAATGCTGCGACAGTTGATTTGGACGGAGTGGAAATAAAAAATAATGAGGCAGATTCAGGCTCCGCAATAGGTGATGTTAGTAATAAAATTACTCTAAAAAACTGCATAATAACTAACAATAAAGCAACTACTTCTGATGGATATGCCGTACAATTACATGATTATGCAGAAAATGGCGTGTACTTATCTTGCGGCAATAATGTTATAATCAACAATAATGTTAATTCTGAAAACGATTCTTATAATATACATAACGAAAAAAATGTTTGGATAGAAATTTATAAACACGATATAGAATTATTTGAATATGCACCTAGTAGTCGTATTAGTATTTCTACAGAACCTTATTCAACTAGTAGCCCCGTTGAATTTATATCATATTACAATATTAGTGATTCAAAAAACGATTTCAAAACTATATCATCGATTTTTCATAATGATGCAGATGGTGTAAAGAATGGAAGTACCATTCAGGCGTATGGTCCAGGACAGTCATATAGATTTTCAGAAATGCCTACAACTAATAGTGATATATATGGCGGAGGTGTATATTGGAGAGTAAATGGCGAAAATAACGATGAAATTCATGATAATACAATAAATTACAAGGAAGTACCTTATACAGGTGAGGATTATACAGTAGAATTTTGCAGTTATCACAATTTCAGCAATTTAAATTACAACATATATTCTCCATCTAGTGGTGGTATTGATGGAATGTGTGGTGTTACAGCTAGAGTTAGAAATGCTGGTATATATGTTTTTACTGCCGATAGAATACTTGACGGGTATTTTGTAAAGAATAGAGGCTCTTTCATTTTGAGAATTGTTCCAAAACAAGTAACATCAATGGCATGGGGAACTGACACAGCTGTTTATGACACATCGGCGCATAAAGTATCTTTGACATTGTATGATTCAGGCGTGTATTTTAATACAGATGTTCAAACTCTATTGGGCGGAAAAAATGTAGGGACAGGAATTAATTTTGCTACTAATGAAATTTCAAATAAAAATTTCAAACTGCCATTGTGGAATAGGGTAAAAACATTTACTATAACTCCAAGATATTTGGATAGACCAACGATAAAAAGTGGTACGGGAAGTACATTTACCTATGACGGTACACAACATCAACTGCAGTTAAATAATTATAATACAACTTACCTAACCGGTTTACAATCATATACCGATGCGGGATGGCATGAAACTAAAATATCAATAAAATCTCCTGGGAATTGCTATTGGAAAACTACAACAGGTAGTTCAAGTGGAACGGATACGGCAGATATAACCTTTATGATGGAAATATTACGAAAACCAATAGAAAAACCAATATTAGGAGATAATGAGTTTATATATACAGGTCAAGAAATAACATTTCTTCCTGACGGTTTTGACGCATCGCAAATGGAAATAACGGGTAATAAAAATACCAATGTAGGAGAGTATACGGCAAAAGTTAAGGCTAACTCCAACCACTATTGGAGTGATATTAGTTCAACTCAAGAAATATCATTTGAATATAGAATAATCCCACCAGGTATTGCAGTAAAAAGTGGAGTGGATTATGACTATCAGTATATAGACAGCAATAATATTCGAACAAATTATTTAAAAAATTATATGCACAAATGGGATGATGGAACTTTGAATTTAGTAAATGGTCAACCAAGGCATGTATTGGGCAATATTCCTTTAAATACTAGTGTAGAAACTTTTTTACAAAATTTGTATAATGATAGAAATTTGATAAAGATATATGCAAATGAAAGTAATCTAAACATAATATATGACGGTTTACTAGGTGTAAGGGATAATTTAAGCCAAACTTTAGCCACAGGCAATAAAGTAGAATTGTATAATAATAATGGCGAAAAAACAGACACAATTTATTTATCTATACTAGGAGACATAAACGGAGACGGTAGAATAAATGCGAGTGACGTATCCTACTTAAGACAAGTGGCAAATGACAGCACATTGCTAGAAAATATGCCAATAGAAAAGAAACTAGCAGGTATGATAAACAATCATGGAGGAATAACCGAGGCTGACAGTGAGATATTGAGGGACATATTAAGTAAAAAGTTGAATATCGAAGATTTTATCAGTACCGTTATTGGCGATAGAAATGAAGAATATACGTATATAAGAATTGTGAACAATAAAAGAGAAGATGGCCCATCAAGCATTATCGGAAACATAATGTTAAATACAACTGTAAGAGAATTTTTAGATAAGTATAAAACTTCAAATCCAATAGTGGCTATTCGTAATAGACAAGGCGAGCAAGTAACCGATGAAAACGCAATAGTAGGAACAGGTTGGAGCATCGATATATCTTATCAAGGAGAAATTTATACTTATTGGCTATCAATATTAGGCGACTTAACAGGAGACGGTAGAATAACCGCGGCAGACGTAACATATTTAAGAGCTATCGTTGCAGGGGAAGAAGCACCGGAACATGTAAAATTGGCAGGAATGATACTAAACAAAGGGGGAATAACTGCCGCAGATGGAGAAGTGCTAAAACAAGTAATCAAGGGAACTGTAGAAATTAAAAAATACTTTTTATAAAATTTTATACCGAAAATTTTATATGATAAAACTAATTGTACAAACTTTTAACAAAAAAACGTGTCGAAAATCGGCACGTTTTTTGTAATTATTTTAAAAATAATATATTTTTGTAATAAATATTTTGTATTTATAAATTAATTTGCAACACAATTTTACTTTTTATAAAATTAATCTTTAACCTTTGTAAGATAAACAAGTTCGTCTATAGGTGCTGGGATTATTGCTACTTCATTGCTATATATTTTGTCTTTATATTGCCATTTACCGTCAGGGATATAAACCATTTTTGTGGTATGACCTTTTGATAAAACAGGCGCAACCAAAATATCGTCGCCTAACATAAATTGGCTTGTTATTTTGCCATAGCTTTTGTTAGGAAAACAGTATTCCATATATCTTACAATAGGCTCGCCTGTAATGCTTGCATGTTTGACAAGTTGTATAATGTAATCGGAATATGTTTGGTGCAAGTCAATACATTTTAAACAAACGTTTTTAATTTGTTCGCTAATATTCCAAATATCCAAACTGAATTGCATCATTGGCATTAGGCAAGAGGCTTGTGCATATCTGATAAAAAGTTCGTGGTCAAGATTGTTTTTGTCTTTACCTAAAAAGTCGCCCATTTGACCGCCACCAATCATATCGGGGCAAGAAAATGCGTAACCTGTTATACCTTGTGTAAGAGTGTTTGGTAACAAAGCACCAAGTCCCAATATGCCCCATTTATGCGATTTGTCGGCAAGTCTTTGTGCAACACCGCGGCAACCGAACTGAAAACAAGCCCTAAGTTCGTTGTAATCAAAGTCGATTGCGGATTGCGCCCACAAATTACTTTGAGTATTGGCATCCACCGAGCCGAAAGTTATGTCAGTATCTTGGTAATACATTGCATCTCCCGCATCTTGCTTAAAACCGTCTACGCCAAATTCGGTCATTAATTTTTTAGTATAATCGGTAAACCAAGTCATAGCTTTTGGGTTGGAAAGGTCTAAAAGCGCATCTTCGCCATTCCACCATTTTCTTAAAGCGATATTGCCTGTACTATCTTTTACAAGCAAGTCATTTTGTGATAAATACTCATAATGTACCGATTTTTGACTGATAAAAGGACAAATCCATAATATTACTTTAAAACCTAATTCGTGAAGTTGGTCACACATATCTTTTGGATTGGTAAATTTATTAGGGTCAAAATCCCACTGTCCGAAATTTGTTTGCCAGCCGTCATCGATAATAAGTTCGCCCGCAGGCATTCCGTTATCTAAAATGGATTTTGCATAAGACATAATATTTTCCTGCGTTTGATTATGTTCAAACTGAATCCATGTGCAGTATTGCGGAATTTTAAACATAATAGGATTAGGGTGTTTGCCATCCGGTTGCATAAAGTTGCTAACTGCATATAAATAAGCAGCTTTTAGGGTTTTATCCTCTGCCTCATATAGTTTAATTTCCGCTTTGTTACTAATGCAAGTTATATGCCCGAAAATAAATTTTGTCAAAAAGCCTTTGTCGCTCCATATCACTCTGCCTTTATTGCTTAGCCATAAAGTGTTTGATTGCCCGTAACTGCGAACAATGGTATTGTTTGCAATATAAACGGATTTTCGGCTTAGCGGTGTAAAAAAACCTATATTGGTATCGCCGCCGTACCAATATTCATCTTTCAACATTTTTACTTTTAGTTTCATAATTTCCTCCGAAAACTGTTTTGCGTTAATTATTTACGTAGGTGTTTTTATATGTAATAATTTTTGCATTTTATACTCATAATTTTAGTATACAATGCAAGTAAAAGTTCGATTGCAACTGTAATCAATATAATTTTAGCACAAAACTTGCTATTTGACAAGGGGAAAACAAAATATGTAGAGTATTTAATAATTAAATATATAAAAAGTGTGCAGTGTTATTTTGAAATTATTTTTGCAAAAAACAAAAAATTTTTATAAAAACTATTGACATTATCAATTTTTTAGCATATACTAACAATGTAAACATACCCCCCCCACAGGGGTAGGGGATAAAGGAGATAAGTATGGAAGGAAATTTTGCAAAAAATATCGATATAAGGCTTGCAACTATCGAGGGACATATTCGCGGTGTAAGACAAATGGTATCGGACGGCAAAGATTGTTCGGATGTTCTGTTGCAATTATCTGCGATTGAATCGTCTGTTCAAAAGCTTAGCAAGACTATTTTGAAAAACCATATTGAGCATTGTGTTAAAGATAGTGTGACAAATGGGGATTTAACTGCTTTGGATAAGCTTAATCAAGTATTGGATAAATATAAGTAGGAGGTATTAATATGGAAAAGGAAAAGTGCTGTTGTCATAGCAAACAGGAAGAAAAAGAGCCTTGTTGTTGTGACGAGCAAAATAAAGAGAAAGAGCTTGAAGTAAAACAAGAAAAATGTTGTTGTGACGATAATGACAATGTTATAGTCGAAAAAACTTGTTGCTCCGAGCATAATCATAGCGAAAGTTGTTGCCATAGCGAAAAGACTGAAGGGAAAAACGATTGCTGTTGCAATGAAAAGGAAGAACACACAGAGTGTTTCCACCACAATAAGGAGGATAAGTCTTGCTGCAACGAAAATGCTGAGGTCGAAGAAAAATCTTGTTGCTGTAGCGGAGATAAAAAGGCAGAAGATGAAAAAGCTTGTTGTCATGCAAAAAGCGAAGAAAAGCATAGTTGTTGTGAGACAAAAAATGTGCAAAAACAAGAGAGTTGCTGCTGTCACTCGCATAAAGAGGAAGAACACTCCTGTTGCAGCGGACATCATGAGCAAAGTCATTTAAATTGTTGCGGTATAGATAAAAAATCTCACGCATCTTGTTGCGGAACGGAAAAACACTCGAGCGGAAATGCAAAAAGGGATAACATTATAAATATAGTTAAGCTTGTGGTTTCTTTAGCGTTTTTGATTGCAGGATATTTTAATTGGCATCATATCGCGGCGGATGCACCTTGGACAATCGCTTTTTATTATGTAAATCCTGCTTGGGTTGCGCTTATAATTTGCGGAATACCTATTTTGGTAGGAGCTGTCAAATCGCTTGCAAGAAAAAAAATAACCGCATCCGTGCTTATAAGCGTTGCAATGTTATCGGCGGTTATACTTGAAATTGTAGGTTTCTTTTATCAAATAGATAGTAGCGGACATTCGCATAGTTATGTCTTTGTAGCGGCTGAAGTTGCATTTTTGATGGCAATCGGCGGTGCTATCGAGGACTTTACGGTAAAAAAGAGCCGCGCAGGTATTGAAAGATTAGTAGGTTTAATCCCAAAAGAAGCATTTGTAAAAGTTGGAAACGGGCTTGAAAAAAGACCACTAGAACAAATACAAGTTGGCGACATAGTTGTAATAAAAGCTGGCGAACAAATTAGCGTGGACGGCGAAATAATAAGCGGAAAAGCATCCGTCGACCAATCGTCCGTTACAGGCGAATATGCTTTGGCTGAACTTGGCGAGGGAGACAAAGTATTTGGCGGTACTTTTAACAAATCGGGTGTTATCGAAGTTAAAGTGACAAAATTGCTTGCAGATATGACAATATCTAAAATGGCAAAGCTTGTGGAAGAGGCGGAGGGAAAAAAGGCTCCTATTTCGCGAGTTGCCGACAAGTGGGCAAGCATAATAGTGCCTACAGCAATAGCGCTTGCGATTTTAGTTGGTATTATAGCATTTTACGCATTTAAAGTAAGTGCCATAGAGGCAGTTATAAGAACAATAACGGTATTGATTGTATTTTGTCCTTGTTCGCTTGCACTTGCAACACCTACTGCTATTGCCGCAGGATTGGGTAATTCCGCTAAAAACGGTGTGCTTGTAAAAAGTGGTGCGAGCTTAGAGGTTATAAGTAAATGTGACGTAGTTTGTTTTGACAAAACAGGTACTTTGACAAAGGGCGAGATAACAGTAAGCGACATTGCGGTGGATGGTATTGAGGAAAAGGAAGTTTTGCAATATGCTGCAAGCCTTGAGCTTATGTCCGAGCATCCTTTGGCAACAGCCGTGGTAAACAAAGCAGGAGAAATCACATTTGACAAAGTAGACAATTTTGAAACTGTTCAAGGAGTTGGTGTAAAAGGTGTTATCAGCGGAAAAACTGTTCAAGTTATTTCCTACGGCGAGTGCTTAAAATTGCAACTTAATAACAGCAAATTAAATGACAAAGCAAACGAATTTTTAAACCAAGGCAAAACAGTGGTAAGCGTAATTATCGACGGAGAGGAAAAAGGCATAATCACATTTGCAGATACAATCCGTGAAGATGCTTTTGAAGTTGTAGACAGACTTAATAAAATGGGTAAAAAGACTGTGATGCTTACAGGCGATAACGAAAAGAGTGCAAGATTTATTGCCGAAAAATGCGGTATATCGGAAGTTAAATTCAGCTTGTTACCGGAAGAAAAATTGCAAGAGATTGAAAAAATGCAAAAAGAGGGCTTAAAAGTTTGTATGATTGGCGATGGTATTAACGATGCTCCATCACTAAAGCTAGCAGATTGCTCTATAGCAATGGGGGCGTTGGGCAGCGATATTGCTATTGAAACAGCGGATATGGCAATTTTAAACAGTGATATGAATAAAATTGTTTATTGTGTAAAACACTCAAAACGTACCTTGTTTACTATCAAACGCAATATCATACTAGCTATGACAGTTAACTTTATCAGCATTATATTATCCTTGTTCGGTATATTTGACCCAATGACAGGTGCGATAATGCACAATGTAACTTCGGTTGCGGTAGTTTTATCTTCGGCGTTGTTGCTAATAAATAAAAAGACAAGCAAAAAAGAGGCTAAGTAAACCGAAATTAATAAATAAACAAATAACCTTGGGCTAGCTAGGCTCAAGGTTATTTTTATAAATAAATTCTCTGTAGCGTGGAATATTGTTTTAAATTGTATGTGAACACTATATATTTAAGGATGTTATATAACAAATTGTTATTAAATTTATCTACGAAATGTAGATATTATCCTTATCTATTGACTATAAAATAAATATGTAGTAAAATATATATAATGTAATAAGGGGATTGATATGATAAAAATTGTGCCACAAGTAAAATGCATTGAGGAAAATGATTTGCAGATTAATTTCAGCGAAATTAACTTGCAAGGAGATTTATCTGCGTTTGCAAAAAATGATTTGCAAAGTTTTATAACTGACAAAACCGAATACTGCTGCTCGGATAAAGGATATACCATTGAATTTAAAATTTTATCGGACGACCACTGCAAGGAGTGGTACAGTATTGATGCACAGGTTAACGGAATGACAGTATGCGCATGCACAGAGGAAGGGATTTTTAGGGCGGTTACTACATTAAAACAAATTTTATCTCAGCCGTTATGTGGTTTTACTTTGGAAGATGAACCGCAAAATTCATTTAGAGGATTTATGCTGGATGTCGGTAGATATTTTTATTCGGTTGCGGATGTTAAGACTATTATCGATTATGCGGCTTTATATAAATTCAATTATTTTCATTGGCATTTGACAGAGGACCAGGGTTGGAGGTTTGAGTCGCAAAAATATCCTAAACTAACAGAAATAGGCAGTCACCGTTCGCATACTAACTTTGGCATAAAAAAAGAGAGTGGATTTTATACCAAATACGAGCTTAAGGAAATTGTGCAATATTGTCACGAAAGATTTATAAGGGTTATCCCCGAGATAGATATGCCGGGGCATACAATGTCGGCACTTGCTTGTTATCCAGAACTGTCTTGCTTTAACAGGAAGTTGAAAGTTTCCACGCATTGGGGTATTAAATTTGACATATTGTGTGCAGGTAAGGACTTTACTTATACATTTTGTAAGGATATACTTGACGAGCTTTGTGAAATATTTACGGATGAGTATATTCATATAGGTGGGGACGAAGCTCTTAAAAAGCGTTGGGAGTTGTGCGAAAATTGCAATAAAAAATTAAAAGAATTAGGGCTTGACAATATGGAACAGCTACAGCTGTATTTTGCAAATTATTTGGCAGAACACCTATCTACAAAAGACAAACAAACTATTGTGTGGTATAATAAGTTTGACGAAAAAGACAAAATTGTACCTAACAAAGATATTATCTTGCAGTTTTGGGGGACGAAAAAAGATGCCGAGTTTGCAAACGTCGTAAAAAGCGGCAGAAGAGTAATAACATCTAACAGCAGTGGATACTATATTGATTTACCTTACGGGTATATTACCTTGGCCGATTCGTATAATACGCAAGGAGTAACGGGTGTTGAAGATACAAAGACTATTTTTGGTTACGAAACTTGCCTTTGGACAGAGTATGTTAAAAATTTGAAAAAAGCTAAATTTAATATGTTTCCAAGGGTGTTTGCAATAAGTGAAGTTTTTTGGAGCGGGGAGAGCAACAAAGATTATCAAAGATTTTTGCAAAAACTCGAGTTTGAAAAACAATTTATCCGAAAGTTTGATGTAAAAGTACCTAGAAAAGGTATTTATAATCCAAATGTTATAAGAAAGTTTTTTTCGAAATTGTGGTTTGAAAAAAGACAACTCGTTTGGCAAGGACTATATTTGACTGTCGATAATTATTTGGTAAAAAGAAAAGTTAAACGGTCAAAAAAGAAATAAAATTTTAAGGAGAGGAAAATGAGATTCGGTTATTATAGAGGTTTAAATAAATTTTATTCGAGTATGATGGAACGTTGCATGAAATATGTAACTGATAGAAATGGTAATATTAGCGTAGATAAATTGCATAAAAACGGAAAGCTTATAATAGCTTTAAGCTTAGTAACTGTTTTTGTGGGGATTTTACTATTGGGGTTAGCATTATTGAGCTTAATAATGCTCGTGTCAAAAGACCAATATGTTTTAGGTCTGATTTTGTGTTGCATATTTTTGCTTGCAGGTGCTTTTAGTGCTAATTTTTCTCCATCTATATTTAAAGTCGGCTTTACTTTTTATATGACTGCAAAATGTCTTGCGGATGATATTGTGATAAGCAAATGTCCGTTTTGCGGAAGAAACATAAGCGAAAATGTTAATTTTTGCGCAAAGTGCGGTGTAAAATTCAAATTGCAAACAGAGTGTAGTAATTGCGGTGTTATAAACAGTAATAACGCGAGATTTTGCAAAAAATGCGGTAATTCATTGGCTGTAAAAATAGACAACAATGCAAACGACGCAATAAAAACTGAAATTAAAAGCAGTAATGATTGAGGTAATAATATGGATAAAAATCAAAGTATGGACAAATATGTTTTGAGTATTGCAAAAAAAGCTAACAAATCGATTGATATAAATAAAGTAAAAGAACTTCAAAAGAAAATGACAAAAATAAGTTTGCCTATTTTATTTGTAGGTGTTATTGTTTTGGTTGTTGGACTAGTACTTATGTTTATTTTGCCACGCAAAGGGGATACAATTAATGTTTATGGTAGTATTGTTGTAATTATTGGCGCTGTTATTAACGCTATCGGAGTTTTTTATTATTTGACCGCTAAGCAACTTGATTTTGGTGGAAGCATACAAGAAAGTGTGGATACAGGAAAGCATTGCCCTAAATGTGGCGAGATTTGCAGCGAGACGGCAGATTATTGTGAAAAATGCGGCGCGAGATTGTTAAAATCAAAGCGTTGTACAGCTTGTCACAGCCAAAATGAAGAAGATGCTGAATATTGTACTAATTGTGGTAAAAAATTAAATTGATTTTGTGCTATAAACGATATTTTAAAAAATAATTTTTTAAATTTAAATAAATGCGATAGAAATATTAAATTACTTAAAAATTGAAAAAAATTGAATTTTTGTGAAATATATAAAATATAATTACTAATAATAGGAATAATAGATTGAGTATTAAGGTGTATTATTTTATATTAAAATTTAATTTGACTTGATTTAAGGAGATGTATGGAGCGAAGAAAAATAATAGCTATAGCAGGGGATGCTAGGATTGCAGAAAATTCGGACAAATATAAAATTGCTTTTGAGGTAGGAAAAGCGCTTGTAGATAACGGATATAGGATTCAAACAGGTGGTTTAGGCGGTGTTATGAGTGCGGCTTGCCAAGGTGCAAAATCTTCCGATAAATATAAAGAGGGAGACATTATTGCATTAGTTCCATCTTTTGATATTAACGAAGTAAACGAATTTGCGGATATCGTCATTCCTACAGGGCTTGATGTGATGCGTAATGCTCTTGTTGCAAATGCAAGTGCAGTGGTTGCAATCGGCGGTGGAGCAGGCACACTTTCCGAAATGGCTTTTGCTTGGACTTTTGGCAGGCTTATTATCGGCATAAACAATGTTGACGGGTGGAGTAGTAAACTTGCAGGCTTAAAAATTGATAGCAGAGTGCGTTATCCGGAAATTGAAAACGATATGGTATATCCTGCGACAAGTGGTAAGCAAGTTGCGGAAATATTGAATAATAATATTGATAAATATTATAGACGTCATAAAGGTATTGTTTTTGAAGACGGAATAAGGAAAAACTGATAATATTGCAAAAATTACACATAATAAGTTTATAAAACAAAAAAAGGTGGAAGATAATTTGAAATATATTTGTAATATTTGCGGTTTTGAATATGACGAAAACTTGGGATATCCCGACGAAGGTATTGCTGCAGGCACAGAGTGGAGTAATGTGCCAGATACATTTACCTGTCCACTTTGCGGTGTAGGTAAGGAACAGTTTTCGAAAAATGAATAATAGATATTAAAATGTGAAAAAGCTTTCAAAAATCGATATTAATTGCAAAAAGTTGACTTAAACAAGTCAACTTTTTGTTAGTTTAATATTAGAAATATTTTAACTTAATTTTAAAAATTTCTTTGTTGCATTAAGCCGGATTATTTACTTTGTATTGTATATTGATTTCGCTTTCTGTATTATTTTCGGTTATTGCTCCAATATTTCTTCCTATTACGCCACCGGCATTTGTATCCTTTGTTCCGTAATGATTTGTAACTTGGTCAACACAAATATTGATATTTGCTGCATTATTATTTTTTGCACTTACGGGACCATCGCCGTTAGATATCATCCCCACAATACCGCCGATATCACGATAACCGGTTAATGTAATGTTATTAGCTGAGCAATCTTCTATCTTGCCTGAAAACATGCAGCCTACAATACCACCGACTTTGTCCCCATTGTCAAATCCATTTGTAATCGTATTAGGAACACAAAGTATAGTTACATTTTTTGCCGAACAACCTAATATGGAAGTATATCCATATCCCAACACTCCTCCTGCATAGTGAGTTGCTTTTATACTAGCATTTTTAACATGCACATTTATAAGTTTTGTGGATGCAGTTCTTGCTAATACTCCGCCGACATATTCTCCGCCGTTAATATCAACGCCATCAAGAGTAAAGTCTTTAATCTCGGTGTTTATTTGCCATTGGTCGCCAAAAAGTCCTACTCTATCGCCACTTGATATTTTCAGGTTGTAAATTGTATGATTTTCTCCGTCAAAGATGCCTGCAAACAAATTGATAGGCGCCCATTCTATATTATCCAAGTCTATATCTGCGCCAAGGGTTACGGTTTTGCCGATGTAATTATTGCCGTTGTTGACGTTGTCCCTAAATTTCCCAAGTTGCAGAGCATTGATAATAACATATTTATCGCAAGCAGAGCAGTAAAATGTTTCCATATCATAGCTATCGGAATGTATTGCGGGAACAAAAATATCGTCTTTGTTTAAAATTTCTTTATTTGTTGTAATATCAAAATTTTTCTCGCAAAGTTTGCAGTGGTTATGCAATTTTATACCACTACAATGTGTGGTTTCTTGGGTAGAAATTTGTTCAAACAAATGATTTTCGGGATTAATTTCGATTGGTAATTGTTCCGTTTTACCGCAAGCACAGTTTCTTGTTTTCAGGCCGCTTTCTGTACAAGTAGCTTGTTTTGTGATTGTCCAATCCGAAAAAGTATGGTTGTCAGCATTAATCTCTATGATTTTTTCTTCTTTTTTGCCGCATATACAAGTTCTTTCACTAAGTCCGGTTTCCGTACAGGTTGCTGCTTTTACTTCTTTCCATTCGGAAAATGAACATTCGTGTGAACATCCTATTGTTATAAAAATAATACAAGCACAAATAATTGCAATAAATAGTAAAATAAATATTTTATGCTTCATTAATAGCCTCCATTCAAGTTTTAACTATTTAATATGGTTTTTACTTATAAATAATACATCATTTATAAATCATAGTCAAATAAAATATTAATTATAGCAAAAATCCAAGACAAAAAATAATTCGGAATTTTCATCCCGAATTATAATATGAATAGCTTTAATTTATTGTGTTATCATCTCCCAAGTTGTCTTTAGCTACTATATCTTTTGTTATTGCCGTGTTTTTGTCATTTATAGCACCGCATGCTACTTCCGCGATTTCTGAATTTTCAGTGTTTTCCTCAAAGTTTTTTACATCTTCATCTGTGGCCGTTTGATAAATAAATTTATCTAAATTAGGCTTTAATTTTTTAGCGGCGTAAGATGCAATGACCGTAAAGGTTAAATCGCCAGGTAGGAATATTAAAAACAAAGATACAAAAATTGTATAAGCGCTGACTGCTTTGCCGAAATACAAAGTTTGCAAAAGGTAAAAATAAATCATTCCGCAAGCGTAAGCGATAAGTAAGTTAATTATATTTCCTGCAAGATAAGCCCAAAAAGTCTTCTTTTTAAAGCAGTTTATAATGATTCCACCAACAATGGCTCCAATAAAAAATCCTATCAAATAGCCGAAAGTAGGTTGCAATACATAGGTAAATCCGCCTCCTTTAGTAAAAATAGGAATACCGATTAGTCCCATAAACAAGTAAAGACCGATTGCCAATGCGCCCCACCAAGGCCCTAACATTGAAGAAGTTAATTGCACGACAAATGTTTGCAAAGTAAATGGGATTACAGGTATTTCGAATTTGACAAACGCTCCTACTATTACAAGGCTGGTAAACACAGCAGTTAATGCAAGCATTTTTGTTTTGCTACGGTTTGCGAGATTGCTTTTAAATAATTTTGTCATAAGTTGCTCCTAAAATTTAGTCCATATTAGTTTACGTTAACCGCTATGTCGATATTAGGTTAACATAAATTTTTGCTAATGTCAAATAATTTGCAAAAAAAATTGTAAAATTTTTGTATTTTGACCACAAGAGAATTAATTCAAACAATTAGTAAAACTTGACTTGTGAGGGATAATATGGTAAAATTTTAGCAGGAGTATATATGAAAGGGTTATTTATTTTTTTAGTAATTATTTGTATGATATTTTTTATTGCAAAACTTGTTTTAAATGTTTTGTATAAATTAAAAAAGGATAATTACTATAACAATTTAATAGTAAAAAGTTTTAATGATTATACAATAATTGCGTATATCTTGTTACTTTATGCCTTTTCAATAAGCTTATATCTTGCAGGCGATTACAATATTGCTGAGAGTAATTTTACCCTAATAATATTAGTGCTTGCAACTGCGTTTTTTGTAGGGGAAAAAGTGTATTTATCCGTCAAAAATCGGGGTAAAATGCAAATTGAGTCCAATATTTACGAACTTAAAAGCTTGGCAGAAAAGTCGGAATATAGCGGTATATTGAGTATAGAAAACAAAAAAGATATTGTGCTTTGCGATAAGGAAAAATTTGAAGAAATGCTTGCTGTGGAAGAATTGGCAGATTTTAATAAAATGCTAAAAAACAGATTGTATCCCGTAATAGGCTTTAACAGTTTGTGGATAGCTTTGTGCATTGTAATTTTGGTAGTCGGATTGGTAAGAGGTGCTTAAATGTCGGGTATTTTGTATTTGGTAGGTACTCCTATCGGAAATATGGGGGATATAACTTTAAGAGCTATCGAAACACTTAAAAGTGTTGATATGATTGCGTGTGAAGATACAAGGCATAGCGGTATTTTGTTGCAAAAACTAGATATTAAAAAACCGCTTATAAGCTATTATTTGCACAAGGAAAGAAGTAGCGGACAAAAAATAATCGAGTTGTTAAAAGATGGCAAAAACATAGCTTTGATTACGGATGCGGGTATGCCTTGCATTTCCGACCCGGGGGCTATTTTGGTGCAAATGGCTGTGGAAAATGACATTCAATATACTGTTGTTCCGGGTGCTACCGCTGTTACAAGCGCAATGGCTTTATCGGGTATTACAAGACGCGGTTTTTGTTTTTTGGGTTTTTTGCCCGAAAAAAATAAAGATAAAGACAACCTATTGTTGCCGTATAAAAATATTGATATCCAGTTGGTATTTTATTGTTCGCCGCATAATATCAATGACGATTTAAATTATTTGTTTGGAATTTTTGGCAGGAGAAATGTAGTCATTGTAAAAGAAATTACAAAAGTATTTGAACGTGTGGAAAGGGGAATACTTGGGGATATGCAAATCGAAGAGCCTCGCGGCGAGTATGTGGTTATAGTTGAGGGTAAAGACTTTACAAGCGATTTGTGTGATATGAGTATTGAGGAGCATTTGAAATATAATATCGAAAAGGGAATGACAAAAAAAGATGCAATAAAAGCTACTGCATCCGAAAGAAATGTCGCAAAAGACGTTGTTTATAAAGTTGCGCTTGAGGTTTTGTAAGCTTATTTGCTTGATTTTTCGTGTTGACCAATTATTTTGTCATGCATTCGCATGCACTCCAATATAAATTTGGCGTTATGAGACAGTTTGTAACCCGAATAATCGGGTAACTCTTCCGCTTTATTTGAATCTTCGGGCACTTTCTCATTTTTTTGTTGTTCGATATTTGGAATGTTGGGCTTTGATTGCATAAACGGATAATCTTGTTCCGATTGCGGATAGTGTAAAATTTGCTCTTGAGTTTCCGTTTGTTCGGTATTATCCTGTGCGTTTGAATCGGTATTTTGATAAGCAGAAAAGCTTGTTTGCTCATTGTTTTTTTGCGTAGCACTTTGCGGAAAAACAGTCGGATTATGTGTAAAAAGCCCGTTATATGTGGAAAATTTTTTCATATTTGCACCTATTTTTAAAAAATTGTTAAGAATTTAGTTGTAAAGTATTGCTTTATTTCTTTATTTATATTATACTAATTATTGTAATTTAATATGACGGATTATATTTTTATAAATATAGACAATTTGTCATGGTAGCATAAATTTAGGAGAATGTCATGAAAAAAAGTATTAAATTTATTTTAATCACTCTATTGTTGGCAGTTGTTTTGACACTGTCTTTAGTCGGATGTACCAAAACTCCGAACTTGAAGGGCGGCGACCCAACAGCTACAACATATAACAATAATAGCTTGGTGGTTTCTCAAGGCGATTATATTTACTATGTCAATGGTAAAATTACTTTGGATGATATTGCCGAAAAGAAAGATAATAAATATGGTAATGTAACAAAAAGCGCAATTTACAGAGCTAAAAAGGATGGTACAGAGTCTGAGGTTTTAGTTCCTCAAGTTGCTATGGATAGTAACAATGCAAATGGTATCAGTGTGCTTGGTAATTATGTTTATTTTACCTCTCCGTCTACTGCTAAAGCTAAAGACGGCACATTGCAAAAAAACAATACGGACTTTTATCGTGTGGAAATAAGCGGTAAAAAACTTAAAAAACTTGTTACTTTAGAGGGCAATTCAAATCAATATAAATTTACCGACGGAGGTTTGATTTATGTTGAAAACAGCAAACTTACTTATTTGCCTTATAAGGGTAAATCAAAAGTTATTTTAGAGTCTGCAGGAAATACTTATTTCCCTGTTACATCCACTTACACACCGGGTAAAGCAGATGCTTCTATGGCAGTATATTATACCGAAACTCCTGAAGATAATGACGGAGACCCATATAATGACATTAAGTGCGTTACTTCTACAGGCGAAGTTAAAACTATTTTGAGTGGTAAAGATAGCAAAATAACTTATACAATCAAAAGCGTTGAGTGCGAAGCGGACGGAGCAGTTGCATTGTATTATGAAAAATCCGTTTATGATAAAGGCGACCAAACTTCTGAGGGATTGTTCGGAATTAAATTGAACAGCAGTTTTGAGAAAACTCAAGATGCCGAAAAACAATTTGCAGATAGCAGAACAATGGGCTCTGTAAGATATATCGATTTTGCTACAGGCGTATATGTGTTTGATGGGGAGGAAATGTATATTCCTAATTTTGACAGCAATGGTTTAGTTACCAAAGACGGAGCTGTTGTATACAATCTTCTTACAAACATTACTCAATCAAGCATTTTGACTATCAGAAAGGAAGGGGATACAAACTATATCTACTATACCGATTCAAATGCACTTATGAAAGTTGCAATGGATGAAAGTTATCCTAACAATTTGGGAATGGCTGAAACAGTAATTAAGGAGAATATCGTTACCGATTATGTTAAACCTGTTCTAGACGGAAACACTTTCTACTATATTAATAGTGGATATTACAACTACATTTATAAAGTTGATATTTCAAATAAAGATAATAAGCACTCTATTTTAGGTGTAAGAAAAGATTCCGACAAAGCTGCTTATATCAAGCAAGTTAAGGAAATGGATGAAGAGGCAAGGGAAAAACACGATAAGCTTATTGCAGAAGATTTACCTGCTGAAGAATTGAAAAAAGATTAATTAAACAAATGTTTTGACTGCGGAAATAAAACCGCAGTCAAAATTGAATTAGGAGGTAATTTTGGCAGAATGGTTGAATAGGGCGTTTTATAATTTTGATTTTGCCCTTTTGGAATTTGGTCATAACATGCACGTATCCGCGGGCGGCTTTTTTGATTGGTTTATGAAGTTTGTTACCATTTTTGGCGACGGCGGAATAATTTTGATTTTAATTTCCTTGGGACTTATTGCGTTTAAAAAGACAAGAAAAATTGGTATAACTATGTTTGGAGCAATAGCAATAGGTGCAATAATTACCAATCTTACTATTAAACCGTTGGTTGCAAGACCTAGACCTTTTGCGGATGAGACCTCTATTTTTCATACTTGGTGGGTAGCTGTCGGCAGTGTGCAAGAGTCGGAGTTTTCCTTTCCGTCAGGACATTCTACAGCAAGTATGGCAGCTATGATGGCGTTTTTCTTAGCAGGAAATAAAAAGTACAGTTGGACAGGATTTATCGCAGCTCTTTTGATTGGTTTTTCAAGGATATATTTGTGCGTCCACTATCCGTCGGATGTATTGTTTGGTTTTATAGTAGGTATAATAGCAGGAACCATAGCTTATTTGATAGTATGGCTTTTGTACAAATATTTAAAGGACACAAAGGTCGGAAATGTTTTGTACGATAAAGATGTTATAACATTGTATAATTATATTAAAAACAAATATTTTAATAAAAAAACAACTGTTATTGCAGAGGGTAACGATAATAGTTGCAATGTTTCCGATAATAATAGTTTAAGTTGTGATAAAGATTGCAACGAAGAAAGCTTAAATAAAAAGGATATTAAAGACAACAGTGAGGTAAATGATATTGCACAAAATAAAGGCAATATTGAGAGCGTAACTGACGTTAGTAACATAAACGATAAAAATTAAAATATTGTGGGGAAATTATGAAGAACAATCAAAAGAAAGCAAGAATTGTAATGATTGGTTTGGGTGGAAGAGGCTTTGGCTTGTTACGCCTTAACCTTGTGCGTATGCCTAATGTGGAAATCGTAGGGATATGCGATACATATCAAGATAGGATTGATGATGCGATAAACAAAGTTAAAAAAGTTTGTGGGAACACGCCTAAAGGCAGTACAAATTATAAAGACTTTTTGAATGACGAAAATGTTGATATAATAATGATTACCTGTGCGTGGGAAGGACATATTGATATTGCAGTTGATGCAATGAATGCAGGCAAGTTTGTGGCAATGGAAGTCGGCGGTGCTTACAGCGTGGAAGATTGTTGGAGGCTTGTGGATACTTATGAAAAAACAAAAGTACCTGTAATGATGCTTGAAAACTGCTGTTATGGCGAATATGAACTTATGGCGTTGAGAATGGCAAGAGAGGGTATTTTTGGAGATATTGTGCATTGCGAGGGCGGATATCATCATGATTTGAGGAAAGAAATTGCTTTTGGCAAAGAGAATCGCCATTACAGATTGAAAAACTATTTAGAGAGAAATTGTGAAAATTATCCTACTCACGAAATCGGACCTATTGCAAAAATATTGGAGATTAACCGAGGCAATATTTTTACTAACTTGACATCCTTTTCGTCTACGGCAAAAGGTTTACACGAATTTATTTTAAAGAATAAGGCTGATGATAAAGAACTTTTAAATGCGGAGTTTAAGCAAGGGGATATTGTTACTACAGTCATAGAAACTTTAAAGGGACAAACTGTGGTTATTCAGCTTGATACCACTTTACCAAGGTCATATTGCCGTGGTTTTACCATAAGGGGCACAAAAGCTATGTACCAAGAAGATAATAATTTGGTGTTTGAGGATAATGGTGTGCACGGCAAACTTTATGAGTTTAATAGTAGACCTATTTGGAATAACGGAAAAAAATATGCTAAAAAATACGCTCATAGAATTTGGAAAAACAAAGGTGCAGTAGTAAAGGCGGGACACGGAGGTATGGATTCCCTTGTGCTTAATGCGATGGTCGAGGCATTTTTGGAGGGGTATTATCCGCCTATAGATGTTTACGATACTGCAACTTGGATGGTTATTACCGCTTTATCCGAACAATCGATAAAAAACAATAATCAAAAGGTGGAATTCCCGGATTTTACAAGAGGTAAATGGAAAGATAGACAAGATGTTTGCTCTGGTCATTACAGCTTGGAGAGAGATGTAAAATAAATTTTTAATAAGTCGTTTGCATATTGTGCAAGCGATTTTTAAATAACATAATACTATTTGTTGAAAATAACTTTTTTAAAATAATAAAGTATATTTTAATAATTGGTTACCCAAAATGGGAATATTTAATATACTGAAAGTATAGGACTTTGTTAAAAAGTACATATTATTTTTTGAGAGGAAGTATTATGGATATTAATAAATTGTGCAGCCAAGAAGAAAACAGGCTTGAAATAATACAAAAACATAAAGATAACGGGGTGTTTTTTAAAAGCACTGAGGGGGTATTTATTTCTGCCGAAACAACCATAGGGGCAGGTAGCGTGATTGACTGCAATAATATTTTTAACGGTAAGTGCGTGATAGGAAAGGATGTTACTATCAATGACGGAAATACTTTGACAGATTGCACTTTGGGCAATAATGTTACAATTACTAAAAGTGTTGTAAATAACGCGGTTATCAAGCAAAACACTACTGTAGGGCCATGGGCTCACGTTCATACGGGAAGTGTAGTGGAAAGAGATTGCCGTATCGGTAATTTTGTGGAAATCAAAAACAGCAATATCGGCATAAATACAAAAATGGCACATTTGGCGTATATAGGCGATAGCGACATTGGTGCAAAATGCAATATCGGATGCGGAGTTATATTTGTAAATTATGATGGTAAAAACAAACATCGCAGTGTAATAGGCAACAGTGTTTTTGTGGGTAGTAACAGCAATATTATTGCACCTATCAAAATAGAAGACAACTCTTTTATTGCCGCAGGCACAACAGTTACTATAGACCTCCCAAAAAATTGTATGTGTATTGGCAGAAATCGGGAAGTGGTAAAAGAAAACAGGAGTAAATATCGTATGTGTGATTATGATAAAAAGTACTTTGGAACAGACGGAATACGTGGCGTTTACGGCGAAAAACTAAATGAAAAAATTGCTTATATGGTAGGTAACTTTTTGGGATATTCTGCCGACAAAGGTGTGATTTGTTTGGGACGTGACCCAAGAAAGTCGGGTGTCAATTTGTCGGAGGCTTTGATTCAGGGAGTGTTGGATAGTGACTGCGACATAATTGATTTAGGTGTGATTTCAACACCTGCCGTTGCAAACATAACAATGATGGCAGGGGCAAATTACGGCGTGGTAATTACCGCATCGCATAATCCTAGTGAGTATAACGGCATAAAAATATTTAACGATTGCGGAAGAAAGCTTTTGAATATCGAAGAAATTCAGATTGAAGAGCATATCGCAAAAGATAAACCTATTATAAGTAAAAATAAAGGAAAAGTAATATATAAAGACGAATTGGTACAAAATTATATTGACTTTGTCTGCCAAGATTTACCCGATTTGTCCGCACTAAAAGTTGTGGTGGATTGCTCCAATGGTGCAAGTACTCAACTTGCAAAACAAGTGTTTAGCAAACTTAATATTAAAACAAAATTTATCGGCACTGAAAATGACGGGGATAGCATTAACAAAAATTGCGGTGCATTGTATCCCGAAAAGTGTGCAAAGGAAGTCGTGGCAAGCAGTTTTGACTTGGGCTTCTGCTTTGACGGAGATGCGGATAGAATTATTGCAATAGACAATAAGGGCAAAGTAATAAGCGGAGATAAGATAATTTATGCGTTTGCAAAAGATATGAAAAACAAGGGTATTCTTGCAAACGATACTGTTGTCGGAACTGTTATGTCAAACTACGGATTTGAAAATAATCTGTCAAAAATCGGTATTAATCTTGTCAGAACAAATGTCGGCGACCATTATGTGGTGGAAAAAATGCTTGAGAATGGGTATGTACTAGGGGGAGAAAGTTCGGGACATATCATATTAGGGGACAAAGTAACTACGGGCGACGGATTGCTTGTTGCGGCAAATTTGTGCAAACTTGTTGTGGAAAGCCATTTGCCACTTAGCAAACTTACGGATATACAGGAGTATCCTCAAATTAATATAAATATAATTACGGATAAAAAGGAAGATATTGCAAACGATAAACAAGTGCTTGACTATGTAAGCAATTTTTCGGACAATTTAGGAGATTTCGGAAGAGCTTTTATAAGGGCAAGCGGTACGGAAAATAAGCTAAGGATAACCGTTGAGTGCGATAAGGAGAATACCGCAAACGACGTTGCAATGTCAATCAAAAAGTTTATTTCAGACAGCTACTCGTTATAAATCTTAAACAAGAGTGTATTGCCAAAAATATTAAAATACTATATATTTTACAAAAACATTGTACTTTTAAGGGTGCAATGTTTTTTACATAAGCCGTTTTATGGCTGAAATTTACAAAAATGCTTTAATTTATATTGATTTTTATATAAATATATGGTAAAATAAATATTATATTAATAGAAAAAAAGTTGGAGGAAATATGAAGTATTCACTAAAAACTTGTAACTATTGTAATTTTGAAATTTTTGAAAAAAATAAAATGTCTGCAAGGACATATTGCATACCTTACAAGGATAAAAAACTTGCAAGCAGTGTTGACCTGCTTGAGGAAAGATATTCAAGCCAAATGGTAAAAATATTAAATGGTAATTGGGATTTTGTGTATTACGGCAAGTTGTCCGACATGCCAGACGAGTTTGATACTGCAACTGCCAATTTTATAAAAATTCCCGTTCCCGGAGATTGGCAAAGAAATGGGATAGAAAACCCTAACTATTTAAATACAAGATATCAATTTTTTATGAATCCGCCACATATACCGACGGATATTCCTGTGGGTGTTTATCGTACGAAAATCGATATTAAATTGCCAGATAAAACATACTTATTAAACTTTTTAGGTGTTTGTGCATGCTTTGATTTGTTTATAAACGGCGAGTTTGTAGGATACAGCGAGGGCTCGCATAATACGGCAGAGTTTGACATAACAAAATTTTTGAAAGTAGACAAAAACGAGATAATCGTAGTTGTATATAAATGGTGTAACGGTACATATCTTGAGTGTCAGGATATGTTTAGGGAAAACGGTATTTTCCGCGATGTATTTTTGATAGAGGAAAATAAGAGCTATTTGTACGACTTTGGGTACAGCACCAAATACATAATTGACAAAGAGTATCATATAAATTTTGATTTTACTGTTGCAAATCCTACAGCAGATAGCTCGGTAACATTTGAACTTTACGATGCGGAGGATAAACTTTTGCTTACCGAAACTTTATTGGGAGCACAAGGCAACAAAGTTATAGATATTAAAAACGTTCATGAGTGGAGTGCGGAAATACCGTATTTGTATAAATTGCTTGTTACTTACTCAGACGGCAAAAACTCTGTTTACTTTAGAAGATTTGTTGGTTTTAAGCATGTGGAGATTGACGGAAATGTATTTTGGCTTAACAATCAACCAATCAAATTAAAAGGTATCAACCATCATGAATCGCACCCTAAAAACGGATATGTGGTTACACCTGAATTTTTGCTTAACGATATTAAACTTATTAAATCATATAACTGCAATGCAGTTAGGTTGTCGCACTATCCGCATGACCCGTTGTTTTTGATGCTTTGCGACAAAATCGGTTTGTATGCGGTAGACGAGATGGATTTGGAGGCTCACGGCACTTATCGAAATCCGATGTATCAAAGGTTTGGGCTTATAAGCCATAACGCTAAATGGACAAATCACTTTTTGGATAGAGCAAAGCGTATGTATTACAAATCGCGTAACTGTGCAAGCGTGGTAATGTGGTCGCTTGGTAATGAAGCAGGTGGATATTTGTGCCAAGACGAGTGCTACAGATTTTTAAAATCGGTATCCAATCTTCCTGTGCATTACGAAAATGCTATACATACAAAAAGATTTTGCTATGATGTAGTAGGACATTTTTATCCTAGCCATGCGCACTTAGAGTCAATGGCAAACAAGACAATAAAAGACAAAAGGTTTTTGCAAAAGCCATATTTGATGACAGAGTATTCGCATGCAATGGGTATGGGACCGGGCGGACTTGAAAGATATACTCAGTTGGTGCTTGATAACAAGAATTTTTTGGGTGGATTTATTTGGGAGTTTTGTGACCATATAGTAGATAATCCAGAACATAAATTTAGATACACTTACGGCGGAGATTATAACGAGCCTAAGCATGACGGAAACTTTTGTGTGGATGGAATGTTTTTCCCTGATAGAACACCAAGCACAGGTGCTTTGAACATGCGTGAGTGTTACAGACCATATCGAGCAAGACTAAACGGCAATAAGTTGGAAATTTGGAATACAAATTACTTTAAAAGCACAAAAGGTGTGCAATTAGAGTGGAAATTGCTTAGAAATGGCGAAAGTATGCAAGATGGCAATTTTGAAATAAATGTTCCTGCAAGGGAAATTGTTTGTTACGATATTTTGTATAAGTTGCCTAGGGATATGTCAGAGTATACCTTGATTGTTACCTATATGGAAAATGGGGAGTACATAGCAAGCGAACAATTTGAAGTAACACCGTTTATTCCTGTAAAACCTATGTTTAACCCTCCTAAATTTGACATTGCGGATGGGGTACTGACTGCAACCTGTGACGACGGCAAATTGGTTGTAAACAGTAAAACAGGCGAAATAGAAAGCTACAATATCGGTGGAGTGGAATATATTAACGAGAACAATGCTTTGGGATTTAAAGGCTTGTTACCTAATATGTACAGAACACCTATCGATAATGACAGGTTTATTAAAATCGGTTGGGCTGTTTTGGGTATGCTTAAGGCAAAACCTAAACATAAAAACACTATTTTTGATATAAATAACGGTCTAAAGATTATAAGCAAATATGCAGTTTGCGGATACGGAAAAATAGCAAACGTAATCGTAACTATTGCTGTGGACGAAAACCTTGAATTGCATATCACTGCAAAAGCTACAAAAGGCTTTAAACTTTTATTCTATAATG
This sequence comes from uncultured Clostridia bacterium, assembly GCA_947646415.1. GTDB lineage: Bacteria > Bacillota > Clostridia > Christensenellales > UBA3700 > MGBC100798. Next base: position 86,448 of record CANSGN010000001.1, read on the forward strand.
ACATTGTAAGGTTTGGACTAACACTTGAAATGCCATCTGCATTTAACAAAGTAGAGTATTTTGGCAGAGGCGAACGAGAGACTTTGGCAGACTTTAACGAACACGGTAAGTTTGGTATTTATAAAGTTGATGTGGACGATATGGCAGAAAAATACATAATGCCGCAGGAGTCCGGTAACAGGAGCGATTGCAGATGGGCGAAAGTTACGGATAGTAACGGTAATGGTTTGATGTTTAATCTTGTTTCCCATCCGTTTAACTTTAATGCAAATCCTTATACAAGATATCAAATGGAAAATGCAAAACATCGTGAAGAAATTGGAAAAGCAGATACAACTTGCGTACAAATCGACGGATTTATGCGTGGTAGCGGTAGTCAAAGCTGTGGTCCTCAACCTGAAAAATTTGCAAGACCTAATTTAAGCAAGCCGCTTGAGTTTGACTTTATTATCAGTCCTATACGCGAAAAATAATTATAAAAATGCCTAAGTAAATGCTTAGGCATTTTTTTGCAAACTATAAAACAAAAATACAGCATAATGTATGCTGTATTTTGATTTTTAATTAAATTTTAACATTTCAAAAGAAAACAATCATTACCTATTAGATAGGAAAATCGTTTTTAAGTTTATATTCCGCCTCTTTCTTTTTATGATAATACTCTAGGGTAAGATTTTTAAGTTCGGTATATCTGTCAGGGTCATTGTTCGCATCGTAACCTAAAAGTTGGTCAACGCTAACGCTGAAAGCGTCAGCCAATCTGCAAACTATAACAAGCTCCGGCTCACTGTCTCCCTTTTCATAATGAGAAATAGTCCTTTGAGAAATTTTAACCAATTCCGCTAAATCTGCTTGAGATAATTTAAGCGATTTACGTATTTTTTTTAAATTATTACTGAAGTTCATAAGCAGCCCCCGTTTAATATGTTAAATTATATCACATTTGATTATAATTGACAAGTGCTTTTTGATAAATATTTTATGAAAATTTACAAATCTTGCACAAATCATATATATTTTTATAAACTTTGCATAAATTTTACTTTAATTATGCTCCGATATGAAATTTCTAATTCATTATTTTAGGTATAAAAGTAAAAAAATTTAGTAATAATTGAAATATGATTAATTATAAAAATGATAGGGAAAAACTGAATACAGCATTTAAGGGGTCGAAAGATATATTTATGCTTGATACTACTGCTTTGGGAAGAGCAGCGGTATTGTGTTTTATCGACGGTATGACGGGGAAAGAACTTATTGACAGAAATGTCATTGAGCCGTTGAAAAAATGCGATATAAATTTTAGTGAAAAACAGTCTGAAAGGTTTAACAGCACTATAAAAAACATTGATTGCATAGATATTACGGATATTTTGCAAGAAGATGGCGTAAGTCAATTTAACGACTACTATAATAGCGATGTGATAAATGTCAATGCCGAAAACTCATTGGATGAAGATAATGATAACTATTTGATAAGAGAACAAAATTCGGTAAAATTGGAACAGACGAAAGTTATTACAGCCGATTTGATAAACAAAATCATATATATATCCGACCCGATTATTGTTTGCGAAACATTTGAGGAAATGGTAAGCAAAATAGTAAGCGGTGATATAGGACTTATGATTGACGGGGCGGAAAATTATTTTGTTTTGTCGCTTAGGGACTATAAAATAAGAGGAATAACCGAGCCTCCCGTATCCACAGTGCTTCGCGGTCCGCGTGAAGGTTTTGTGGAAGATATGAAAACCAATATGACAATGCTTAGGCGAAGATTTAAAACGCCTGATTTGGTTTTCGATTTGATGCAAATAGGTAAATATTCGGGGACTCAAATTGCCATTGCCTATGTTGACGGCATTGCTGACCCAAAGATTGTACAAGAGATAAAAAAAAGAATATCAGAGATAAGCTGTGACGGAATTATCGACAGCTCGTATATTGCAACTTATATAGAGGATAATAAATACTCGTTATTCAGTCAAGTTGGCAGTGCGGAAAAACCTGATATAGTAGCGGGCAAAATGCTTGAGGGGAGGGTTGCTATTATTTGCGACGGGTCGCCTACAGTTTTGACATTGCCATTTGTATTGTTTGAGCATTTTCAGTCAAACGAGGACTACTATATAAAAAGCTATCGTGCATCGGCTACAAGAATTTTAAGAGTTATCGCTATGATAATTGCAATAAGCTTACCGGCTGCTTATGTGGCACTGCAAGAGTTTCAATATCACATGTTCCCGCTAAAATTGTTGGTTGTGATAATGAATAGTTTGCAAGGTGTACCTTTAACTCCTACCATAGAAATGATATTTTTGCTCTTGGTATTTGAAATTTTGAACGAGGCAAGCGTGCGTATGCCGCGTTATGTGGGAACGGCACTCTCGATAGTGGGGGCAATAGTACTCGGAGAATCCGCGGTCAGTGCGGGACTTCTTTCCGTACCGACCTTGCTTGTTACAGCTATGTCTACTATAGGACTTTACTGCGTGCCTGACGAAGTAGATGCAGGCAGCATTTTGAGGACACTTTTTGTAGGTGTTGCAGGTGTGCTTGGAATATTCGGATTGATATTGGCGGTATTTGCACTATTTGCCTATATGGTAGGTTTAAAAAACTTCGGCACAAGCTATATGGCACCTTTCTCGCCAATGCTTATCAGTGATATGCAAGACGGAATTACAAAAGATAATTTGATTGATATGAAAAAAAGACCGTTCACTATCCCTACTTCAAACAGGGTTAGAGCAAAATAAAGTTTGACACAAAGCAGTGTTTAAAAGGCAAAAATGGAAAAATCATTAAATAATTATGTTCACGACAATGTGATATACTCAAATCAATTTGCTATCATAGCTTTTATAGTTATGATAGTCTTTAAGATTGCAAACTTGCCGTCTTATATGTATCAAACGGCGGGGCGAGATGCTTGGATAGTTATCGGTATACTAATGGCAATAGAAGCGGCAATGTTTTTTGTTGTTTTATATATAACAAAAAGGGTAAATTTGCTTGCGGATAACAATAAATGGCTTTATATTTTTCATGCTTTTATGTATGTATATGCAATGATTAGATTGACGGTTTTATACTCCGGCTTAATAACTTACACCTCGTCGAGTTTGTTTGACCAAGGCAGAATCGATTTTATAATATTAGCGTTTGCATTGGTAATTCCTTATATCGCAAGTAAAGGCGGCAACTCGGTTGCAAGGCTATTTGAGATGTTGTTTTATTTTGTCATGGCAATTTTGCTAGTAATGATTTTGACACCTAGCTTTAAAGCGGATTTTAGCGAATTAACCCCGATTTTCGGCGAAAATAATCCAAAATTAGTTAATAGTTTTATCGATTATTCCGTTTGGTTTGGAGATTATGTTCCATTGCTTTATTTTACAGTAAAAAACAACAAAAACAAAATTATCGATAAGGCATCCGTACCTGTCGCGGTAATAAGTGCGACAATCGGCATAGTGGTTTTTTATATAGCCTTTATTGCTGTATACGGCGAGGCAGGTGGACTTGTTAGCTTTGCTTTTAACCGTATGTCTGTGTTCAATACACTTAGTGAATTGCTAGGAGCAACAAACTTCCTAAGTATTTTGGTTTGGATGATAATGTCTATACTACAAATTACAATGATTTTTTTGACTGCATGTAATGCGTTGATGTGTATTATTAAAAATAGAATACTTGCTATAGTGGTAAATACCTTGGTTATTTCTGCGCTACAATGGTTTTTTATCAAAAACTTGGAGACTGCACATAATTTTGCAATAGGCTATGTTAAATATTTTGTAATAGTTTGTGCTTTTGCAATACCAATCGCTATGGCTATTTATGCTAAGTTATGTGCAAAGGGGAAAATATGAAAAAGTTTTTAACATCAAAGTGGGTAATAATATTGACAGTACTAATTCTGTTGGTAGTATTTAATGCCTTGGTTTTTAATGTAAGTGTGGTAAATAGAAATATAGTAGTAGGATTGGGACTTGATTTTGACGGGACGGAATATACATTGCATACTCAAGTGGTATTGCCTAAAAACGGAGGGGTTGCAAGTGGTGGCGGTAATAATTATATTACTCTTAAAACTAATGCACAAAATATCGATATTGCGATTGATAAAATCGAAAAAGAGCAAGGTGTAATTTTATCTCTTGCTCAAGCTGCTATATTGGTATTGGGTAAAAATATGGTAGAGTCAGGCGATTTGACTTTGGTTGAAGCCTTTTTTATGGATGACAGAGTACATGACAACTTGCTATTAGTAATGGCGGAAGATAAAGCGGAAGATGTTATGAATGCGACGGTTGCAGCGGGGGAAGTGGCAAGCTTGCAGTTGGTAAGGCAATTAAGCCCGACAAAAGCACCGCTTGGCGTATCTACAATTACAATGCAAGAGTATATTCGAAATGCTAAAAATAGTAATAAAATCAATTATATGCCAATGATTAGTGTGGAAAAAACAGAACCGTCAACCGACCAATCAAAGGAGAATGAGGATGAGGCAGATAAATTTTTGATTACACAATCGGCTTTGCTGGATAACAATGGTTTGCAGTGCCTATTGGATTTGGATATGACACAAACATTCAGTTTGGTAAAAAAAAGCTTGCAAGATGGTGTAATAAAAGTTGAGGGGGAAGACTTTTTTAGCGTTCATTTGGTGGAAAGTAAGACAAACTTGAGTTATGACTTAGATTTAATGGAATGTAAAGTAAAGATAAAAATAAAAACAATCCGCACTGATGCTCAATATATCAATGGTAAGGCTTCATTTAAATTGAGCGACGAAGAACAAGAAAGATTAAAGCAATCTTTAAATACTAGGGTAAAGGCGTTATATGAGTATGCAAAAGCGCAAAAAGTAGATGCTTTTAGTATAGTAGATGGCTTTAAAAAGAAATATCCTAAAAAATCAAGCCAAATAATGGCTGACGACTTTTTGGACAATATTAATTTAAAAGTGGAAGTAACAATAACTCAAGTAGAGTAACGGAATTTTGATAAAATTTGATTAGAGTAAGTTGTATTTTGAGCAATTTACTCTATTTTTTGCTATTTAAATGATTATAATAATATATAAAATAAAAAAGTTTACTTTATGACTTGTTATTTTTGTTTAAATTTGCTACAATAGGTATGTAACATTGTTGTTATCAATCTAATATATTTGGCTGAGGATATGGCACTAGATAAAAAGAAATATAAAATTTTAACCCCTGTCAGGGTAATAGCTATCGGTTTTGCACTTATAATTTTTGTAGGGGCATTTTTCCTTAGTTTGCCTATTGCACATAATGACGGACAGTGGTTTTCTTTTATGGATTCCCTTTTTACCTCTACATCGGCGGTTTGTGTTACAGGTTTGATTGTTGTAGATACTGCGGCACACTTTAATTTGTTTGGGCAAATGGTCATATTGCTTTTGATTCAAATAGGCGGATTGGGAGTAATGACGGCAACAACCTTGTTGTTTTTGATGATGCGAAAACGTATTACTTTAAAAAATCGTCTAATGTTGCAGGAAGCTCTTAGCGAGGATAGACTTCAAGGAATAGTCAAATCTATAAAAATGATTTTGATTTTAACTTTTTCCATTGAAGCGGTCGGAGCACTTATTTTAATGTGCAGTTTTATCCCTGCTTATGGCGGATATGGTATTTGGGTAAGTATTTTTATATCGGTTTCCGCTTTTTGCAATGCGGGGTTTGATATTTTGGGAGTAGTAGGTGGCAATCAATTTGGCTCGCTTACAGGGTTTGCGGAAAATGCGTTTGTTTGTTTACCTGTAATGGCGCTTATTGTAATCGGCGGTATCGGTTTTATGGTGCTTATAGATATTGGCGATAGAGCGTTTAAAAAGAAAAAGAAATTGTTCCCGCATACAAAAATGGTGTTAATCATAACGGCTGTTTTGATAGTATTCGGTTGGGCTGCATTTATGGCGACAGAGTGGAACGGCGTTTTAAAAGATATGAGCGTAGGTGGCAAAATTCTTGCAGCTTTGTTCCAATCGGTTACACCTAGGACGGCAGGTTTTGAAACTGTGTCACAGGCGGCACTTACACCTGTATCGTATATGCTTACAATAATTTTAATGTTTATAGGTGCTTCACCGTCCTCAACGGGTGGCGGTGTAAAAACGACGACTTTGGCAGTGTTGTTGCTTACCGGTATAAGGACTTTGCAAGGGGAAAGAGATGTCAATTTGGGAAGAACAAAAATTAACCCTAATTCGATTAAAAGAGCTATAACGATTATTATGTTTGCAATTTTAATAATAATGTTAAATACCATTTTAATATTGATTTTCGAAGGGAATGTTCACAATAGTGCAGCAAATGTACAAAATGTTTTGTTTGAAGTTACTAGTGCTTTTTCTACTGTAGGACTTACAATGGGTATAACATCCAAGCTATGCGTTGCAAGTAAATTGCTATTGTGCTTGACAATGTTTATAGGAAGAGTCGGAACACTTACAATAGGTTTTTCTATTGCAAAACGTAAAAAAATTAATGATAAAATCGAATACACCGATGCTAAAATATTGATTGGTTAGGAGGAAATATGGCTATCGTAAAAAAGGAAATGTCGGAGTTTGCCGTTATCGGACTTGGTAAATTCGGCAGCGCTATCGCAAGAGAATTGCATGAAATGGGCAAGCAAGTGCTTGTTGTTGACATTGACGAGGACAAAGTAAATGCTGTCAGTGATTATGCTACTCATGCTGTTATTGCCGATGCGTCGGATGAACAGGCTATTCAAGCAATAGGCATAAGCAATTTTGATGCCGTTATAATTTGTATGGGTAAAAATATGCAAGCGAGCATACTTACAACATTGATTTGTAAGGAGCAAGGTGCATCATTTATAGTTGCGAAAGCAAGCGGAAGAAAGCATAAGGAAGTGCTAAACAAAATAGGCGCGGATTTGGTTGTGGAGCCAGAAGAAGAAATGGCACAAAAAATGGCTGTACGACTTGTTACTCCGCATTTGAATGATATAATGGTGCTTGACAATTACTTTACCATAGCAGAGGCAGAAGTACCTCAAAAGTGGGAGGACAAAACACTTATAGAAATCGATATGCGTAGGAAATTCGGCGTGACCTTGCTTGTAATCAAAAATGGGGGCAAAGTTACCTCAAGTCCAAGCGGTGATACTTATTTGAGAAAAGGCGACACCATAGTAATAGGCGGAGACACCGCAAGTGTAGATAAGTTTATTGATAAACTTGCAATGATGTGATAAGTATTAAATTTTTTAGCTGTAAGATTATTATGTATTTTATATATAATATAAATATAAGAATAAATTTTTTTAAATGATTATAAAACAAAAAGACTGCAAATATTTGCAGTCTTTTTGTTGTTTTCTATTTATTATTTTGTGATAAAAGTATGATAGCTTTTAATCTTAATAATTAGAAATTTATATATTAATTATTGTTTACCTTATAATCATTTATACAAAGTATATCAGAGGGGTCTAAATCGAGTATCATACATAAGTTTGCAAAAGTATCCAAAGCAGGCATAATGTCGCCTTTTACATAATGCGAAACAGTTTGTTGCCTTATGTTAAGAAGTTGCCCAATATTAGTTTGCGTCATCCCCGATTGTTTTATTGCTTCGGCTAATTTCTCCTGAATATCTTGTAATGTAATCATATATGCTCCTATTGAAATTATTTTACCATTAATAAGCGTATTTATACTTGACATACGCTTATCAAGCGTAGTATAATAAAAAGAAATTACGCTTAATAAGCGTAAATGTAAGGAGTGGCAAATGAGTAAGAGTAGATTTTTTATTGTGTTTACCGCAATAGTTTTAATTTTCGGAATGTGCATGGTTTTATCATCCTGCAAATTCGATGAGCAAAATCACGCTCACGATTGGGAAACGGAATGGACAAGTGACGATATTAATCATTGGCACAAATGTAAGGGGTGTGATGAAATAAAAGACAATGCAAATCACTCTTTTGAAAACGGAGTGTGTATTTGTGGTAGGACAGATAGCAGTAGTGGAGGCGAAACTCCAAGTAATGTTACTCTAAGTTATTCTTTGAGCGAAGATGAAAGCTACGCTATTTGTAATGGATTTGCAGAAAACTCTGTACAAAGTCAAACTATTAATATTGATAGTGCATATTTGGGAAAGCCGGTAAAAGAAATAGCAAATAAAGCTTTTTATGCAAAAACTAAAATAACTAACGTAGTAATACCTGCAAGCGTAGAAACTATTGGAGAATATGCTTTTCAGAATACTAACCTAGTGTCAATAAATCTTTCTAATAATGTAAAAACTATTAAAAAGGCTGCCTTTGCAAAGACAAAAATCAATTCTGTTATAATACCAGAAAGTGTAACTGAATTAGGTACACAAGTATTTTGGCAGTGTACTGAATTGGAAAGTGCAAAAATAAGTGACAATGTTACGGATTTAAAAACATATTTGTTTTATGAATGTGGAAAATTAAGCAAGGTAAATATTCCTGCAAAAGCAACGGCTATTGGTAGTACGGCTTTTGCTAAAACAGCTCTAACGGACATTAATATTACAGGAAATGTAACTAGCATTGGAGATTATGCATTTCAAGATTGTAGTAAATTGAAAAATGTGACATTGCAGGATGGCATTGAAAAAATTGGTGCTTACGCTTTTTACCAATGCGCAGTTGAAAAAATAGTTATTCCTAGTACGGTAAAAACAATGGGGACAAATATATTTTGGAAATGTTCAAATTTACAACAAGCAACTATAAATAGCGAGATTGTCGGCGATAAAATGTTTAAGGATTGTGCTTTGCTTGTAGATGTAACGATTAGTGGAAACACGAAGTCTATTGGTGAATATGCTTTTCAGTCTTGTACAGCAATTTATGAAATGATTTTACCAGCTAATGTTACTATGGTTGCAAAAAATTCATTTTATAATCTTTATAACTTGACTTTGCGTTGTGAGTTAGCTATTGAAGATATAACAAACTTATCTTCTAATGGAAATTGTGATATTATACCAAATTATAAAACGAACGACGTTGATAAATATGGCTATGCTTATATGGTTTTTGATAATGTTAAATATATGATAAAGGTTGGTAACAATGGAACTGCAAAAGTGGCAAGGGGACAAGCTCCTATTTTCGAAGATGTTGTAATCGTAGATACCATAAATTATAAGGATAAAACATACCCTGTAACTTATGTAGATATGTATGCTTTTAGTAGAAATAATACTATAAAAAGTATTACAATGGGTAATAATATTGACACCATAGAGATTGGTGCTTTCCAAAATTGTAGTAATCTTGAAAATGTGACTTTTAATGATGGGCTTCGTCAAATTAGGAATTATGCTTTTAAGCAATGTATTTCAATTAAAAGTCTAAGAATACCTGCAAGTGTAACAACCATTGCGGATAGAATAAATAGTGCTTTTGAAGATTGTAGAGCAATAGAAAATATTACTGTTGATAGCAATAATGAAAATTTTAGTAGTGAAGGTAATTGTATTATGAATAAAGATGGCACTACTATTATTTTCGGTTTTGGTAGCACACAGATACCTTCAAGTGCCGAAAGGATAAGACAATATGCATTTCGAGGTAATTACAATAAAGATAAAATTGTTTTGCCAACTAATATTATTTATGTTGAAAGTAGAGCATTTTTTGGATGGCGTGGCTTGACAATTTGTTCGGAACTCCCAGCAAAGCCCGAAAATGGTTTTGTGGCAGAATGGAATATAGTATTGGAAGATGTTAAAGCTCCTGTAATTTGGAATTGCAATAATTCAAATATAGACGAAGATGGTTATGAATATACGAATTTTGGTGGAGTTAGATATGCACTAAAAGATAACGAAGCTATTGTAGTAAACCAATTTAATAATTTGGAGGGGGAAATTGATATACCAGAAAGTATACTATATAATAATAAAACATATTTTGTTAATAAAATAAATGCTTATTCATTTTATTACAATATTGGGAGTATGACAAAAGTATCTATAAATGGTATAAAAACTTTAGTTGAAAATGCTTTTTATTATTGTACTGATATGTATGAAGTCACTTTAAATGGAGTACAAGTTTTAGAGACAAGAGCATTTAATAATACGTCTGAAATAAGAAAGATTACTATATCAAAAGATTTGAATGAAATTGGTTATAGAGCCTTTAATTGGTGTTATGATTTAGAAACTATTGTTTTTGAAGGTACAAAAGAAGAATGGAATGCTATAAATAAAGACGCAGAGTGGTATAGTTCTAATACAGGAAGTACTTCCCCTAGTAAAACTTTTGTTATTCAATGTACAGATGGTAAACTAGATAAAAAAGGTAATGCAATTTAAATTTAAAATGAGTTTATAAAAATAAAATCTCGGTTGTTATACAATCGAGATTTTTTATGAAATTTTATTTGATATTTAGCATACGGGAAAATAAAATTGTTAATCATTCCATTTAGGATTATGTGATAGTATTTGCGTGTAAACAGGGCAGTCCTCTTTATGTGCACCTTTTAAGTATCCTATGCTTGTTAAAAATTCTCCAACAATTTCGCCACCGACAAATTTAAAATGCTTTTTAAATAGTTTTACCCATTCGGCTTTTGACAAAGGATGATTGTACTCAAGCCATTTTTCAAAACTGCCATACTCTTTTTGCAATTCCACAATTACTTTTGCATTGTAAATAACGGCGTTTATTTTAAGTCTGTTTCTAATAATGCCACTGTCGCTTAGCAAACGGTTAATGTCGTTGTCGGTGTAGTTTGCGATTGTTTTAATATCAAAATTGTCAAACGCATTGCGGAAATTGTCTTGTTTTTTAAGAATAGTTGTCCAAGACAGCCCCGCTTGATTGATTTCCAAAATAAGTCTGCCAAACAATTCGTTGTCGTTATGAATGGGAAATCCGTATTGAGTATCATGATATTTTTTGTTTAAATCTTTTTCAAGACTATCCGACATATTGATTATATAATCGCAATAGGAGTTTATTATCGGTGTGTTATCAGCCATTTTTTATCCTTATTTTATAATGTCAGTACCTATATACTTGCGTAAAACTTCAGGTACGGTTACCGAGCCGTCTTCGTTTTGGAAGTTTTCGATAACGGCAGCAGTAGTTCTGCCGATAGCAAGACCGCTACCATTTAAAGTGTGTACAAATCTGGTTTTCTTGTCTGCATCACGGAACTTTATATTTGCACGTCTTGCTTGGAAGTCTACATAATTCGAGCAAGAAGAAATTTCTACATATCTGTTATAACTTGGCATCCAAACCTCTATATCGTAAGTTTTTGCAGAGCCAAAGCCTAGGTCGCCTGTGCATAGAGTAACAACCCTGTAAGGAAGATTTAATAATTGTAAAATCTTTTCCGCACAATTTGTAAGTTCTTCAAGTTCTTCAAAACTGTTATCTGGGTGCGCAAATTTAACAAGCTCCACTTTGTTAAATTGATGTTGTCTTATAAGTCCTCTTGTATCACGTCCTGCCGAGCCCGCCTCGCCACGGAAACATGCAGTATATGCGCAGTATTTGATAGGAAGTTGTTTTTCATCAAGTATTTCGCCTCTGTGTAAGTTAGTTACAGGAACTTCCGCAGTAGGTACCAAATAAAAATCTGTGCCTTTAACAGCGTACATATCTTCCTCAAACTTAGGTAATTGACCTGTGCCAATCATGCTGTCGCGGTTAACCATGAAAGGAGGGAATACCTCGGTATAATTTGATTGTGCGTGAGTGTCAAGCATAAAGTTCATTATTGCACGCTCAAGCTTTGCACCCCAATTTTTATAAACTGTAAACCTTGCGCCTGTAATTTTACCCGCTCTTTCCCAATCGAACAAATTTAAATCCAAGCCCAAATCCCAATGTGCTTTTGGCTCAAAGTTAAACTTCGTAGGCTCTCCGAATCTTCTAACTTCCACATTATCGTCGCTGTCGCTGCCATAAGGCACGCTTTCATCAGGGATATTAGGTATAGCAAGCATTAATTCGTTAAGCTTTTCAAGCACAGCGTTTAACTCATCGTCATATTGTTTGATTTCCTCTCCAAGCTCTTTCATTTCGGCAATTTTGCTGTCGGCGTTGCCTTTGTTTTTCTTTATCTCGGCAATTTCCTTGGAAACAGCATTTTTGGTAGCTTTAAGAGTCTCTACTTTTTTGATAAGTTTAACTCTTTTTTCTGCAAGCGGCGCAACTTCTCCGATAGGGGATTTGCCACTACGGTGTGACAATTTTTCGGTCACATAATCTATATTTTCGCATACATATTTTAAATCTAACATTGTTTATTCTCCTTGACAAATAAATGTGGTTTAATTATTTATTTTTTAAATTATCGCTTGAAAATCGGCAGTAATTGATAATAACTGCAAATTTATGTTATTATTTAACTACTAGGTTAACCAATCTTTTTGGAATTACGATTTCTTTAACGATAGTTTTGCCTTCAAGTTGCTTTTTGATAATATCACTGTTCTTTGCAATTTCAATAATAGTTTTGTTGTCGCTATCAGCAGGAACAACTATTTTATCGCGGTTTTTGCTGTTGATTTGAACGGCAAGTTCATATTCATCCTTAACCAAATATTTTGTTTCGGCAGTAGGGTAGTTTTTGTTCAAGACTGAGCCTTTTTCGCCAATTTGCTCGTGTAATTCTTCCGCAAAGCAAGGTGTAAACGGTGCAAGCAACAATATCAATTTGTAGCAAGCGTCTTGGAATACTTTGTAGTTTTTATCTTCGACTTGCTCGTATTTATAAAGTGCGTTTACAAGCTCCATAATCCTTGCAATAGCTGTATTAAAGCTGAATATTTCGGTATCCGCAGTAACTTTTTGTATTGTAGAGTTTAGCACAAAAAGCAATTCCTTATCTTGTTTTGTAAGTTCCTTATCTACCGCTTTATTGCTGTATGCGGATTTTACTATTCTTTCCACCCTGTCCATAAATTTGGTAATGGATTCTATACCATTCTCATTCCAAGGGCCGCCCTCTATATAACTAAAACCGAACATTAAGTATAGTCTGAAAGCATCCGAGCCGACTTTGCAAATTATGTCATCAGGACTTACAACATTGCCTCTTGATTTACTCATTTTAAAGCCGTCCGGTCCAAGGATAGTGCCTTGGTGTACAAGGGAAGTGAAAGGCTCGTCAAACTTCAAATAGCCAAGGTCTCTCAAAGCTTTTGTGAAAAATCTTGCATATAAAAGGTGCATACAAGCGTGTTCGGCACCGCCGATGTATTTATCTACAGGCAACATTTTATTGATAATTTCCGGGTCAAAAGCCTGTTTGTTGTTTTTGCTGTCCGGATATCTCAAATAATACCAAGAGGAGCAAACAAATGTATCCAATGTGTCCTCGTCACGTTTTGCAGGTCTGCCACATACAGGACAAACAGTATTGATATATTCGTCACATTTTGCAAGCGGAGATTTGCCGTCCGGCGTAAAGTTTACATTGTAAGGCAACTCGACAGGTAATTGGTCTTCCGGTACAGGCACATCACCGCAATGTTCGCAGTGAATGATAGGGATAGGACAACCCCAATATCTTTGACGTGAAACCAACCAATCACGCAAACGGTAGTTTACTTTTTTACCGCCTTTACCCATTTTTTCAAGCCTATCCAAAATAGCAATTATTGCTTGCTCGGAAGTCAAGCCGTTATCCTCGTCGCTGTTTACCAATACGCCGTATTCACAATAAGGTAAATCGTCATTGCCGTTTGGATTACTTATAACCCTAGTAATAGGTAAGTTGTATTTTGTCGCAAAAGCAAAGTCCCTTTCGTCATGAGACGGTACACCCATAACTGCACCCGTACCATAGCTGTAAAGCACATAGTCCGCTATCCAAATAGGCACTTTTTTGTTATTGATAGGGTTAATTGCATACGCTCCTATAAATACACCCGTTTTTTCTCTTGTCGAACTCATTCTGTCAATTTCGCTGACTTTTGAACACATATCTTTGTAATTTTCAACAGCTTTTTTGCAATCTTCTGTTGTAAGCTTATTTACAAGCGGATGCTCAGGGGATAAAACCACATAAGATACACCATGCAATGTATCTGCTCTTGTAGTAAATACGCGGAAATTACCTCCGTTTTCCAATGCAAATTCAACTTCGCCACCCACAGATTTTCCTATCCAATTTTTTTGCATAGCAATAGTTTTTGCAGGCCAATCAAGTTTGTCAAGGTCTTGCAATAATTCCTCGGCATATTGTGTGATTTTAAAAAACCATTGAGTAAGGTTTTTCCTTATAACAGTAGTTTTGCATCTTTCGCAACTGCCATCCAAAACTTGCTCGTTTGCAAGCACTGTTTGACAAGACGGACACCAATTTACAGGTGCTTCCTTTCTGTAAGCCAAGCCGTTTTTATAAAGTTGTAGGAAAATCCACTGTGTCCAACGGTAATAATCGGGAGTACAAGTTTTGATTTCGTAATCCCAATCAAACGAGCCGTTGATTTTTTTAAGTTGTTCTTCCATTGTTTCTATATTTTTCAGAGTGCTATCTTTTGGATGAATACCTGTTTTGATTGCATAGTTTTCGGCAGGCAGACCGAAAGCATCGAAGCCCATTGGCTCAAAAACTTCGTAGCCTTGCATACGTTTGAATTTTGCAAAGCTGTCAGCAGGTCCGTAGTTATACCAATGTCCTGCGTGTAATTTGGCTGCGGAAGGATAAGAAAACATTTCAAGTACATAGTATTTTTTGTCTATCCTTGATTTGTCAAAACTGTAAAGTTTGTCTTTCTCCCATTTGTCACGCCATTTTTGTTCTACTTGTAACATATCCATAATTATTACACTCCAAATATAATATTTTATTTGTCAAATTAATTTAAAAAGCAACTTTTTAGCTATTGTATTTTTGTTGTGATTGGTATAATTGTAAAAACAAGTTATGTCCAATCGTTTTGTCATAAATTGATTGTAAAAAACAATTTATAAAAACAAAAAACTGTCCGCTAAAATTAAGTTAATATAATTTTAATACAAGATATATTAATTGTCAAGTATTACGCTTTTTAAATATTATTATTTATATAAATTATATTTTTTACATAAAACCGCCTGCTCTGTATACATGTCTTTTAATTAAGTCATAATTATGCTATAAGATTTATTTCCTATAGTTTTTAATCGTCTTGACTAATTTAAAGTTTTGGTGTATAATAACTACGTATAGGTGCAAATATGAAAAAAATAAAAAATACCGAAGAATGGTTTAAACTTGACAATGCATCCAAAATATATCCGTCCAGCGGTACAGCTAGATGGAATGCTGTTTATCGCGTTTGTGCGGTTATGAAAGAGCGTGTGGATAGGGAAGTTTTGCAACAAGCTTTGGATGTGGTTATTGAAAGATTTCCATCTTACAATGTTATTTTGCGCAGAGGATTCTTTTGGTACTTTTTGCAAGGTGCTACGCTAAAACCTGTAGTAACGCGTGAAAAAGATTATCCTTGCAGAAAATTTGATATTATGAACAGAGAGCCGTTATTTAGAGTAATGTATTCGGGTAATAGGATAATGGCGGAGTTTTCGCATTGCTTGAGTGACGGAAATGCTAGTACTAATTTTTTGAATACATTAATATTGAAGTATTTGCATTTGCTTGGCAAAAAGGTGGATAGAGGTCCGCTTTTGCACTATCACGATGCACCTAAAGAGGAGGAGTTTGAGGATAGTTACAGCAGATATTACGATCCTAAAGGCAGTAAGTCGTTGCCGGAGAATTACAGTGCATATCATTTGCAAGGCGCAAAAGAACTTAAGGGTGTGGTAAATGTTACTCACGGCGAAGTTGCTACCGACAAATTGCTTGAACTTAGCCATAGCGCAGGCGTGACGCTAAATGAATATATTATAGGGATTTTGGCATACTGCCTTTACAATAAAAGGAAATACGATGCCGTAAATAAAAATTCAAAAAGACCTATTTCCGTACAGTATTCAGTTGATTTAAGACATTATTTTCCGTCATCCACACTTAGGATGTTTTCGGGCTTTGTAAATACTCTTTTAAAAGAAACATCGGCAAAGGATATGACTTTTGAGGAAATTTTGCAGGCTATGGCAACTGAGAGTCGAGAAAGAAGCAAGAAAGAAAATTTCCAAAACTTTATAAACAGTAATTTTTCATTGGAACGTAATTGGATAATAAGAGCGGTGCCGCTTTCTATAAAAAATATCATTATGAAAATTGCCTATTACAACCAAGCGGATAGAGTAAGCAGTTTGATAGTAACAAATATGGGAAAAATGAATGTCCCTAAGGAATTTGCGGAGTACATTGACAGGTACGAGCTTATAATCGGACCGCAAAAATACAATAATTCCACTATGACAATAAGCAGTTTTAACAATAAAACGGTGTTTACTTTTGTAAAAACAATCAAAAATTCTTATTTGGAAAGGGAGTTTTTTAGGTTTTTACAAGAAAAAGGCTTGGAAATATTCGTAAGTGGTAATAACGGAGGACGTAAAAATGATTGATAAATGTCCTAGATGCAATGTAAAAGTTGACAGTAATTTGAGTAATTGCCCTTTATGCGGCTCGTATATTGAACGCGAAGAGCAAACTGATATTGTAAAAGACGGGATTAACTATGGCTATCCCAAGGTCGGCAAAAGCCTTGTTGTAAGGGAAATTGCTTTTAGAGTTGTACTTTATGCGTGTTTGATTTCCATAGGCATTAGCTTTTTGGTAAATTTTTTGGCAGCCAATGAAATATTTTGGGCATACCATGTTTTATTCGGTTGGGGTATTTTTTGGTGTACTATCGGTAGGAGTTTGTTTTTCCATTTGGATATGAGAAAGCAGATTTTTTGGTACAGCGTTTTTGCCTCGGTAATTTGTTATTACATTCAAACAATGATATACGGCACTTTTGAGGTAACGGAAGCTCAAAATTGGGCTTTGGTTTGGGCAACCCCTGCATTTTTGCTTGGTGGCATAGCAGTACTTTTTGTGTATATGCTTATAGAGTATAAAGATTGGGTAAGATTGACAATGCCGCTTACTGCTATGTGTTTGGTTACTGCAATACCGGCGATTATCTCCAGCGCAATGTACAAACAAGTACATTTTATGATTTATATTTGCCTTGCAGTGGGTGTGATTACCTTGTTAATGTTGATGATTTTAGGAAGAGAAAAATACTTTTTGGAACTAAAAAAGAAATTCTTTTTATAAGCTTTAAGCGGAGCGTTTATGAAAAAACTTACTTATACAATATTCATAGTGTTATTATTGATTTTGGCAAATGTTTGCACTGTTTTTGCAGATAGCGGAGTTTCCAATGTCAATATTACTTTTATTGTTTTGACATGTATTTTAGCACCCGCATTGTTAGGTGTGATTGTATATTATGCGCTAAAAGCCAAAAAAGTAAAAAATAGCAAAGCAGAAGAAAAAGATATTAAGATAATAAGAGATTATGATAATAAATAAAAAATTGATATTGGCATCCAAATCGCCGCGAAGATATGACCTTTTAAGTCCGCATTTTTTGCAAACTCAAGTGGTTACGAAAAATGTTGAGGAGTGTTGTAGCGAAACTTCGCCCGATACAATCGTACAAGAGTTATCAAAACTGAAACTTTCGGATTTATACAAAGAATATCCTAATGATATAGTTGTTGCAGGGGATACGATAGTATGGTTTGACGGGAAAGTTTACGGCAAACCGAAAGATAAAAAAGATGCTTTTAAAATGCTTAAAGAATTATCCGGGAACTGCCATCAAGTTTATAGCGGGTTTGCAGTAAGCTATAAGGGTAAAGTAGTTGCAGGTTATGACAAAAGCGATATAATTTTTAAAAACTTGTCGGATAATGATATAAACAGCTATATCCAAAATTACTGTCCGCTTGACAAGGCGGGTAGTTACGGGATACAGGATGGAGTTGTGGTGGAAAGCTTTAGCGGAGATATAAATACCGTTATAGGGTTGCCTGTGGATAAAATATTGAAAGTATGTAAGGAGTTGATAAACTTATGAATAAGATTTGTTTAAGTGTGGATATTGGTAGTAAAAATATTGTGATTGCAGGTATGGAGTCGCAAATTTTACTCAATGAGCCTTGTGTGGTTGCAACTGCCAATTTAAACAGCAAATTTGAAAATGTAGCCTGCGGAGTGGAAGCGCTTACATATTACAGGAATGCAAGCAATAACGCACAATTAATCTATCCTATCAAAAACGGCGTGGTGGATAACGAGGTTGCATTTGTATATTTGCTAAAAACTTTTATAAACAGATTAGCTCCAAAGAAATTTTTAAAAAACTATGTGAGCGTAATTGCAAACGTTTCTTGTGGACTTACCAATATCGAAAAACGCATGATAGAGGAATCTTTTTACAAAGCAGGAGTAAAAGAGGTTGTTATAGTGGAATCCCCACTTTCCATAAAAGCTATCAATAACGATAAAGTTATGTTGTTGGTAAATATCGGCAGTAGCAATACCGAGATAGCAGTTGTTACCGACGATGGTATTGTAAACGGCTGTTCGATAAACGTTGGCGGAGACGATATTGATTACGCAATAGTGGATTATATCAGTGATAAATACAAATTAATAATCAGCAAAGGCAGCAGCGAAGATATCAAATTAGGGCTTGCTACGTTGGAAGAAAATGACCTTTCTACAATTACAATCAAAGGTAAAACAGTGCTACAAAACACTAAAAACGAGGTAAAAATAACCGCAACTGAATTAAGACCGCTTGTGCAAAGCGCAATAGATAAAATTGTAGAAGTAGTTGCATCCGTTTGTATGATGATTCCTAAAACCTATCTTTACATTATCGAACAAAACGGTTTGTATTTGGCAGGTGGCACAAGCAAGTTGTCAGGGCTTGCAAATTATTTAAAAGATAGGTTGTTTTTGGATATAAAAATTTTGGACGAGCCTGAGTTTGCGGTTGCAGAGGGCGGAAGCAAGTTCTTTTATGACAAAGGTAAACTTGCAAGAATGTTGAGCATAGATAATTTGAATTAATTTATAAATATAACAACAAAACACTCCGAAAATCGGGGTGTTTTTTGATTTTACTGTATGTATAATTGTGCAATTATTAGTTTTTAAGTATAATAATTTTTCATATTGAAAATCAAAAATTTAAAAACATTAAATGATTAAATAAAAAGTAAAATTTTACGGCTATTATTAATAGGTGGATTTGTGTAGACTATTAAAAAATTTTTGACAATAGATAACAAAAACGGAAAATAAACTGCAAAAAGTATTAAAACAAGAAGTTATATTTATTGTATAATGACAAAGTAGTATTTATAAAATAGAGGTGCTTATGGCAAGGGTAATTGTAGTAACCTCCGGCAAAGGCGGGGTAGGCAAAACGACGTGTACGGCAAGTATAGGAGCTATGCTTGCTTTTCGCGGTAAAAGGGTACTTTTAATAGACGGAGACATAGGACTTAACAACTTGGATGTGCTTGTGGGGATAGATGACAAAGTTGTTTACGATATGGCAGATGTAATAAGTGGGCGTTGTAGGATAAAACAAGCATTGGTGTCAAGCCCGGATATACCGAATATGTATGTCTTGCCGTCGCAAAATGCTTATAACAGCGATAGCATAAGTATGAAAGATTTTAGAGGGCTTATTACAAAATTGAGTGACGGTTTTGATTTTATCTTTATTGACAGCCCTGCGGGTATTGACAAAGGCTTTCATAGAGCGGTAAGTCCAAGTACCGAAGCATTGGTAGTTGCAACCCCCAATGTTTCCTCACTTCGAGATGCGGATAAAGTAATAAGTATTTTGCATAATTATAAGTTGAACGGAATCAATTTGATTGTAAATAGGATTCGCGGAGATATGATTATAAATGGCGAAATGATGTCTGTTTTGGAAATATCCAAACTTTTGGGTGTTTCGCCTATCGGTGTTATACCCGAAGATGACAAAATTCATATATTTTCGGAGCTTGGAAAGATAGGTCGAGGAGAATGTCTTGCCATGCGTTCTTTTGAGTGTGTAGCGGATAACTTTATCACAGGCAGACGCAGACTTTATGACCCTACCGCACAGTATCGCGGAATGGTGGGAAAATTAAAAATGATGCTAAAAAGGGCATAAGCGGAGTAAGTATGTTTAATCAAAATTACAAAACGGGATATTCGATTAGTTCGGAAAGATTATCTCAAATTTTAAAAAAAGATAAATTACAAATGCCTATTATGATTGAGGATTCTTTAAAAAAAGAAATACTAAAAGTAATTTCGGGCTATATGAATATAAAAGCTGTTAATAGCGATTTGCGGATAGAAGTGCAAAACGACGGAAAAATTTTGATAAGTTTCGACGCCTTGGCGGACGGCATAAAGGCCAATGTCCAATAAATAAGTAAGTAATATAACTATATAAATAAATTGAATAAAATTTTATCAACAAAAAATTTCGTATGGTGGAATAAAACAAAAAATACTCGCATAAGTTATCTTAGTAAACTAATTGGAGAGTGTGTTTTATGAAATATGACGATTACGAAAAAGTTGAGTGCAATAACTATCCAAACGAAAATATTACAGTCGAACTTGGCAAAAGACCTAAAAAGTTAAAAGGTTTGAAAGGTTTTGACGGCAAAAAAGCCTTTGATGTGGCTTATACTGCTGCTATTTTCGGTGCTGCATTTGCAGTGATTATGCTTATCTCAAGTGTTATTACCCTTGCTAGCAGCGGCAATTTGGCGCAAACTTTTTTGAATATATTCGGTAGATAAAATTTGTTTGGTTACAAATTAACAATACACCCATTGTATTTTTGTCTTTGCCTATACTATATCGTAATAGGCAAAGCTTGGATGTTTTTTAGCTGTTTTGTGACCGTGTTGCTACACGAGATAGCACACAGCATAGCAGGCAAAAAATATGGGTACCAAATGGCTAAAATAGTTTTAATGCCTTACGGGGCAATGATTTACGGCGGTGAAAAATTTAATCGCAAGGAAGGCATAGCAATAGCACTTGCAGGACCTCTTTGCAATGGAATTTTAGCGCTGATAACTGTTGCCGTATGGTGGTTGTTGCCTGTATCCTATGCCTATACTCAAGATTTTTTAAACAGCAATCTTACACTGATGTGTTTCAATTTGCTCCCTTGTTTCCCATTGGATGGTTCAAGGGTGGTATTGAGCTTGTGTAAAGATAAAATAAAAGCACTTAAAATTCTTAAAATTATAGGGATAGTTTTAAGCGGACTTATTATTGCTGCGGGTATAGGAACGCTATTTGTAACTATGAATATTTCTATTATAAATATTGGGGTATTTTTGTTAATAGGGGCGATTTTCGGCGGGCAAAAGGAAGAATATAGTTGTATTGCAGGTAGGTTGTCATTTGTGAAAAATTATAAAAAAGGTGTTTTGGCAAGAGATGTTTATATAAGTTGCGAAACCAAAGTTTTTGAGCTGTTCAGGTACCTCAACAGAGATTATCTTACGACATTTATCGTTGTGGACGAAAAAGGGCAAGACTTATCTGTAATTGACGAGGATAGATTGCATGGCATTATGGAAAAATTTGACCATAAATTGACTTTGCGAGAAGTGTTGATTTAGCATTACAAAATATAAAAATCTAATTAATTTTTAGGCTATGAGCGGTTTGCTTTTTAGCCGTTTTTTATTGTATTCAAATATAATTATGTGGTTTTGCTTAAAATAACTCAAAATCAAAACATTGCCGTTAGTTTTAATATTTTATTAATAATACTTGAAAATTAAATTTATATATGATATACTATCTTTGTAAAAAATTATCTATTGATTAAATTTTTGAGGTGTCTTATGATTTATGTAGGTGTAGATGTCGGCGGAATGAGCATTAAAATAGGGCTTGTCAGCAGTGATGGTAAAATTTTGCTTTCCAAAGCATTTGCTACAGAGCAAGAAAAAGGTTTTAAAAGTATGTTCGCAAGAACGGCTGATATGATAAACGAGTTGATTGCTGAGGGTGGTTATTCTCTTATTGATTTGGGCGGTATTGGTATTGGTATTCCCGGTACTGTTGACAGCAAAAAGGGTATGATTGTTTCCGCTGTAAATATCGGTTGCAAAAATGAGAATTTGGTGGCAGAAATGTCACAATATTTCAATGTTCCTATTGCTGTTGGTAACGATGCAAATATGGCAGCACTTGGCGAACAAAGATTCGGTGCGGGTAAAGGTCACGAAAATGTTGTAATGGTAACATTGGGTACAGGTATCGGCGGCGGCATTATCATTGACGGTAAACTTTATGAGGGTAACGGCGGTGCAGGTGGCGAAGTAGGACATCAAATTATCCGTATAGACGGCGAAAAATGTAATTGCGGTAGGCTTGGATGTTGGGAAAGATATGCATCTGCAACAGGACTTATCAATCAAACTAAGCACGCTATGGCGGAAAATGCAAACAGTCTTATGCATAAAATTGCAAATGAAAACGGCGGAGTTGACGGCAGAACTGCATTTTTGGCAATGGATGCGGGCGACCAAGCTGGTAAAGAAGTTTGCGAACAATACATACATTATTTGACCGAGGGACTTTTGAATTTGGGATACATTTTGCATCCTGAAGTGTTTATAATAGGCGGAGGCATTTCTCACGAGGGTAAAAATGTAATGGAACCGTTAAGACAAAAGCTTAATGAAAGTTTGGAACTAAGCGGTATGCTGCCTTATATCGAGGTTGTTCAAGCAAGCCTTGGCAATAGCGCAGGTATAATCGGTGCGGCTGCTTTGGTAATGTAATTTTAACGTTAATACCGATTTTTAATCGGTATTTAATCATTTTGTAGTATGGATAATAAACTTAAAGAGATACTTTTAAAGGTGGAAAAACCCGCACGTTATGTCGGTGGGGAATTTAATATGCCGGATATGAACAAACCTTGCTCAACAAGGTTGTGTTTATGTTTTCCGGAAATTTACGAAATAGGTATGAGTAATATCGGAGTAAGGATATTGTACCATTTATTAAATGATATGCAGGGTATAGTTTGTGAGCGTTGTTTTGCACCTTTTGTGGATATGGGGGAACAATTAAAAACGAACGATATCCCGCTTTTTTCTGTTGATAGCGGCAAACCATTATCGGGATTTGATATTGTAGGAATGTCAATCGGTTACGAACTTTTATATACAAATGTTTTGTATATGTTGGATTTGGCGGGCATACCTTTTAGGGCAAAGGATAGACAAAATGGCAATTATCCAATTTTGATTGCAGGCGGACCTTGTGTGGTAAACCCCGAGCCTTTTGCGGAGATATTCGATGCGATAATGATTGGGGAAGGGGAAAAGAATTTAAAGGAATTTACTCTTTTATATGACGAGTGTAAAAAACAGGGAATTTCAAAAAGTGAGTTTTTGGAAAAAGCCGCTTGTTTAGACGGGGTGTACATTCCGTCCAAAACATATCCTGTGGTAAAAAATGGTAAAATAACAGGATTTACGTGCAGTGTAAAAAAGGCAGTAGTGCAAGATTTGGATAAGGAATATTTCCCTACAAAAATACTTGTGCCTAATATTGAGATTACACACGACAGAGCGGTGTTGGAACTTTATAGAGGTTGCAATAACGGTTGTAGATTTTGTCAAGCGTGTTTTTATTATCGCCCAATTAGAAGCAGAAGATTGCAAACTTTGTTGGAGCAAGGTAAGCAACTTGTGGATAGTACGGGTTATAGTGAACTTTCCTTATCAAGTTTGTCAACAAGTGATTATGAATCGTTGCACGAGTTGATTTGCGGACTGAAAGCGGATGTTTGTAATGGTAATGTTCGACTTGCTATGCCATCATTAAGGCTTGATAGTTATAAGTCGGAATATATGGGCAGTGGCAGACTTGGCTCGCTTACTTTTGCACCTGAAGCGGGAAGTCAAAGGTTGCGTAATGTAATAAATAAAAACATTACGGATGAAAATATAAAAAATACAATAAAAAGTGCGTTGGAGTACGGCTATACAGGTTTTAAATTGTACTTTATGATTGGCTTGCCAACGGAAACTATTGAAGATTTGCAAGGTATTGTCGATATTGTTTTGCTTATTAAAGATATGGCAAAAGTTTACGGCAAAAGCAAACGCCCTGTTCAAATTACTGTTTCGACAAGCGTTTTTATACCAAAACCGCTTACACCTTTTCAATGGGAAAGGCAAATTGATGAACAAGAAATGCTTGCAAAACAAAGGTTTTTGATTGATAATCTTCATATTAAAAATGTGCGGTATAATTGGCACAGTGCGGATAGCAGTATAATCGAAGCGGTTTTTTCACGCGGG
This sequence comes from uncultured Clostridia bacterium, assembly GCA_947646415.1. Taxonomy (GTDB): domain Bacteria; phylum Bacillota; class Clostridia; order Christensenellales; family UBA3700; genus MGBC100798. Next base: position 110,790 of record CANSGN010000001.1, read on the forward strand.
GATAGGCGATTGCTTGATGTCATTGAGCAAGCGTATGCTTTGGGTTGTAAGTTTGACGGTTGGAGCGAAAGGTTTGATTTTGATAAATGGAAACAAGCTTTTGATAATGCGGGAATAAATATGAGTGATTACACTCGTGAATGGGAAGAGGACGAAATACTTCCTTGGGATTTTGTCGAACACGGGGTAACAAAAAAATATTTGCTTAGCGAAAAGCATAAGGCATACGACGGAGTTGTGACAAAGGCTTGCGGTAAAAACTCGTGTACCGGTTGCGGGGCAAACAAATTGGGACGGTGCTATTCATGAAAGTAATCGAGCACATTAAAAAAGGAAATATTAGCTATGTTTCCCACATAGATAGTATGCGTGTTTTGCAACGTACATTGATTAGGGCAAATATAAATGTCAAGTTGTCCGAAGGGTTTAATCCTCATCCCGTTACATATACTTCCCATCCGTTACCTTTAGGGGTGGAAAGCGAGCAGGAATTTTTTGTGATTGCAAATGACGATATGTCGGCAGAGCAAGTTTTAAATGCTTTTAACAACAATATACCTAGCGGAATGCTTGCAGTAAAATGTTATGACTGTATAAAAAATCCTAACTTTGCCAAAAATGTAAATTATTGCGAATATCTGGTCAAAGGTAATTTTTTGCAGTATAAAAAAGAAATCGAAATTTTGCAAAACGAAAAAAGTTGGGTAATCAAATTCGATTTTAAGGGTACGGAAAAAGAACAGGATATTGCTCCTCTTATTCACAGCTTAAAAGTGGTTAATAAAGGGTTAGTTATGATTATTGCTACAGGTAACCCTAATTTAAGACCGGATAGAGTTGTTTCAGCTATATGTGATAAATTGGTTTTACCACAAAAGGCGTTTAATATAGTACGTACCAAACAATTAGTAATAAATAATGATAAAATTTTGACAGCGGAAGAGTTTTTGCAGGAGTATATCAAATGAAAAATTTAATTATCGATACTCATATTACAGGTACACGGGTTTGCGTTGTGGAAAACGGAAACTTGACTGATTTTGCGATTGAAAAAACAAATTCTGAAAAATTGGTAGGCAATATTTATAAGGGAAAAGTTGTAAATGTGCTAAAAGGTATGCAAGCTGTTTTTGTTGATATCGGTTTGGAAAAGAACGGCTTTTTGTATGGCGGAGATATTTGCGTAGACGGAAAAATGATATCGCATAACGGAACTAATGCACCTGACAAATTGCCTTTGAAAGTCGGCGATATAATAATGTGCCAAGTGTTAAAGGAGCAATTCGATACAAAAGGTCCAAGGCTAACAATGAATATTTCGCTACCAAGCAGAGTTATCGTTATGGAGCCTTTTGTGGATTACATTGCTATTTCAAGGAAAATCGATAACGAGGATGAAAGGGCAAGATTAGAGAGTTTGGTTTGCAAAAATCGTTCGGATAAGAGTGGTTATATTGTAAGGACAGAGGCTGAAACTTGCAGCGAGGAGGAAATCCTTACTAATATGCAAGAGCTTAATGAAAAATGGCAAAAAATCAAAAAAGATTATTTAACTTGTCCTAAATGTTCGTTAGTTCACAGCGAGGGCGACCTTGTAATACGCGCGGTAAGAGACTTTATGCGGGGCGATATCGATAAAATAATCGTCAACGATATGGGTATATGCAAAATGTTGGAGTCAGAGTTTTCGTACGTTTTCGGTAAGAAAAAAGATATGTTCGAAGTTTATAACGGCTCGGATACTTTGACAAACCATTATAACTTAAATCCTCAAATCGATAAGCTTTTAAAAAGGGAAGTAATGTTGTCAAACGGCGCATATCTTGTGATTGACAAAACGGAAGCTTTAACGGTTATTGATGTAAATACCGGTAAATATGTAGGGGATAAAAACTTGGAAGAAACAGTTTTTATAACCAATAAAATTGCAGCTATTGAAATTGCAAGACAAATAAGGCTTAGAAATTTGGGCGGAATTATCATTGTCGATTTTATCGATATGAATAATGACGAACATAAAGACGAAGTTTTGAAAATTTTGGAACAAGAACTTAAAAAAGATAGGCTTAAATGTACTTTGGTAGGTATGACCGATTTGGGACTTGTTCAAATTACCCGTAAAAAGATGCGTAGCAGAGTTATGGATACAATGCTTCAAATTTGTCCTTATTGCGGCGGAGATGCTTATGTTCATTCGCCTGAGCATATTATTATGCGTATACGTGACTATTTGTACGAAATATTTAAAGATGATAGTATTTTGGCAGTTAAACTTACTGTGAATCCTATTATTTTTAGCAAAATGTTTTCGTTAAACTTGTTTGAAAAAGAACTTGCAACCGTGTGGGAAAATATTCGTATTTATCTTATCCCAGACCCTCTATATCATATCGAAAAGTTTAGTTGTGAAAGGATGCGCTCGGGTATTATCGAACTTCCGGACAATGCAAAGCTGTTGTATTGATTATTATAACTGTTTAGATAGTTGATTAAATAATAATATTGTTTAAACAAATGAATTTTTAAATAAACTGTCAAAAATCGGCACTATTTTATTTGTTGAATTTTAAATTTACAATACAAGCACGTAGATATTGCGACTATCTATGTGCTTTTTGATTAGCTATTTTGCAAGCAAATAAATGTTAATTTATTGTATTTTTATTAGGATATGAAAACCAAATTTTAGGTTTAATAGCAAAATATTTATAGATTGCTATAAAATCTAAATTGATATATTATAAAAATTAAACAAATTTTAAATAAACTTTAAATATTGTTTGACAAAAAGTAAAATTTATGGTAAATTTGTTGTAGCCGCATAATAAGGGCCCTAAGTATGCTGTCGTGGCATCCCCGATTTTGTTTAGCGAGACTGGGTAGAGGAGGTAAAGTGTAATGTACGCAATCGTTTTAACAGGTGGTAAGCAATACAAAGTTGAGCAAGATACAATCATTAAAGTTGAAAAACTTGATGCAAACGTTGGAGACAGTGTTGAACTTGATGTATTGATGATTTCCGATAACGGTGCAGTGAAAGTTGGCAATGATATTAAAAAAGCTGTTGTTAAAGCTGAAGTTATAGCTCAAGATAAAGCAAAGAAAATTAACATTTTCAAATATAAAGCTAAAAAGAATATCAGAAAACGTCAAGGTCATCGTCAACCGTTTACGGCTCTTAAGATTACTGCTATAGAGGCTTAATCAATGACAAGTGTTAAAGTTGTAAAACAAAATGATAGCATTACCGAAGTAACTTGTGATGGACATACCGGATATGGTGTCAGCGGAGAAGATATTGTTTGCAGTGCGTTATCGTCAATCGTGCAAACGGCTATGCTAGGAGTACTTAGCGTTGCAGGTGTAAATATGCAGTTTGACAGGTGTGACGAGGAAGGTTATTTAAAGTTTACTATACCAAATAACATTACTCAAAAACAACGCGAGATTTGCGATAATATTTTAGATACTATGTTGTTAGGTATTTCGGATTTGTATCAAGGTTTTTCGGATTTTATTGAATTGGAGGTACAATAATATGTTTATTAATATACAATTATTCGCTCATAAGAAAGGTGTAGGTAGTTCAAGGAATGGTCGTGACAGCGAGGCTAAGAGATTAGGCGTTAAACGTGCGGACGGTCAATTTGTTAAAGCCGGTAATATATTGGTTAGACAAAGAGGAACTAAATTCCACCCAGGAATGAATGTTAGCATCGGTAAAGATGATACATTGTTTGCTCTTGTTGACGGAATAGTTAGATTTGAAAGAAAAGGTAAGGATGATAAACAAGTTAGTGTTTATGCAGAAAAGTAATAATACTTAAATAAAAAGCAAGTGCTTTTAAGCACTTGCTTTTTTGTTTGCACTGATAGAATTAATGTTTTTATATTGTATAAATAAATTTTAGCACATATTGATAGTATGTATTAGTTAGCGCAATAATTTCTTAAATCTGTTTTTATGCCTTACGCTTAAATTCACAATAAATATATTTGTTAGTCAATTAATTTCTAATATTATAAAGCAATGATATACTATGGATAATAAAAATACACCTCGAAACATTGTGTTTCGGGGTGTTGCTTTTTGTGTAAAGTTTAAGGTAGGCAAAACGTGGCGTTCACTGCAATAATCCTATCAAAAATCGGGACTATTGGGTTTGAAATTTTGCCTTAAATGTAAAGTTTGGGTACATGGAATAAGTATATCTATGTACATATTATATGTATATTTTAAACTAAAATGTAAGATAATGTCAACGTTATAATAAAGGTTTTGTAAACTCTTTACTTTAAGCATACAAAAAATATATATTCAAACTCAAAAAATATTCGATTTTGTACATAGATATACTTATTCTATGTAAGTGAAATTGGAGGTTTTATTATGGCAAAGATAATAAAAAGAGCGGGAATGATATTTTTTGTGTCAGTAATATCTTGTCTAATAGCTTTGGGTTGTGTACTTACAATGCAAGTTGCGGAAAGTAGCAATAACGGTATTGTAAATGCAGACACACAAAATAACATTTATACTAGCCAAAATAACGAAGAAGATAAAACGAATTTTGATAGTACAACAGGCACGAATTACGATATGCCAAATGCGGAAAATGTGTTTGTATTGGATTGCGATTGCCAAGACGGCGAGCCGTGTACATGTGGTAAAATGGCTAAAATATGGCAAAATGCTATGGATTATTCCTCTATTCACAACAGCATTGTAAAAGTAGTACTTGAAAAAGATTGGATAGCAATGGATGTTGAAAATAAAAATCATACTGCTTTTGGAGTATCAGGTAGCGGATTTGATGGCGGAAGAATTCAAATCAATGCTGATTGCAAAGTTATTTTTGATTTAAATGGAAAAACAGTAAATAGGAGACTAACCGAAGAAACTGCGAACACTACAGGCACTTGCTTTGTTTTAAGAGGAGAGTTGTATTTAATAGACAGTTGTTATGACAGTAATCAAGTTAATGCAGTTTATGAACAAAACTTTAATAGTAATGATTGTTCTACCCTTATTACCGAATGGAACAAAATGAATATAGGTAAAATCACAGGCGGATCAAGAGGTGGCGAAACCAACGGTTGGTTTGGCGGTGGAATTGTTGGCGATAGCAAGTCAAAACTATTTATGTATGGTGGAATGATTATAGACAATTATGCTCTTGAAGGTGGTGGTGTTCATACAAATGGAGATTTTTATATGTATGACGGCATTATTGCAAACAACAAATCTGGTAATGTAGGTGGCGGTATAGCTGCTTATAGGTATTCTACCGTTAGCAATATCGTTATTTGTGGTGGATATGTAGTTGCCAATACCGCAGTTGAAGGCGGTGGAGGTGTTTATGTTCATGCCAAAGGTGAGTTTAACGGAGGAGTTATTGGTAACAACACATTGATAAACAAAAATGCAACAGGCGGCGGAGTTTATGTTGGTGCTTACGCTAATTTGGTAATTAACGAGATAGATATTCGCAGCAATCATATAGGTACTGAATTGGGGAATGAAAATCAAAATGGCGGTGGCATTAGCTGTGCGGGAAAAATGCAGCTAAACGGCGGCCGAATACGCGATAATTCTGCGACACATGGTGGCGGAATAATTTTGACAGGAAAAGCAAACGTAACAATCAACGACTGCATTATAAGCGGTAACTATGTATCCGTAAAAGAGACAGGCAGAGGCGGTGCAATTTACATAAATTCATCCAATGTAAGATTGTTTTTATTGGGTGGTAGCATAACTAAAACAGCTTACAGCACAGATAATGCAGCTTATTTAGGCGTTTATTGCGACGAGTCGGTTACTCCTGATTTATATATTGGAGGCTCTGTAGTTTGTATTGTGAAAAACTCAAGTAGTAAAAAGGTGGTAAGCGGATTCTTTTTATATAATAATCAATATGTAAAAATTCTTGAGGATTTACAGCAAACATATAGCGGTGCTCAAATATGCTTTTATGTGCCAGATAAAAGCAGAACTACTCCACTTGCAACAAATTATATCTGGAATAGTGCTAAACCAAGTAATTTTGTTTTTGCGGCAAATGGAAGTAACTTATACGACTTAAGTGTTAACGGAAAAAAAGAATTAGTTTTGTCTACTGCAATAACCGCTGTAGATACTAAATGGGAAATTGTAAAAATAGAAGATGAAAATACGGAAGTAGTATTTAGCGGAACGACTATGGATATCGCACATCTTGAGTATTCGCCTATTGGTTATCATGTAAGGTGTTATAATGCTTCAACAAATGCCATTTTATCATTCTATTGTTACGGCGTAGGCAGTATGAAAGATGAATTTATTATAAGTGAAGTAGGGAAGTATACCTTTTTTTATGAAGGTGGTGCAGGTAAATTGAGAAGTTACTTTAACTTTACAATATTGCCTGCGGAAGTAGATATAAAATGGGAAAGCTCGGAGCTGGTATATAACGGTGGCAGTCAAAAGCCGACAGCATATATAGCCGAAGACCCTAACTGTAAGGTAACAGTAATAGGCGAGCAAATAAACAGCGGTAGCGGATATGTAGCAACTGCAACAGGGTTGAGTAACAAAAACTATAAGATAAATACTTCAACAATGAACAAAATGTTTAGCATATCAAAAGCCAAGTTGGAAAAGCCAAAGGGCAGTGGCACATTTGAGTATGACGGAAGCGAAAAAGAATATATCCCAAACGGCTATAATAATGTGACAATGAATATAACAGGTAATAAAGCTACAGCAGTGGGTAATTACAATGCAACAGTATCACTAAAAGATAAGTATAACTATGTGTGGAATGACGGAGGAGTGGAAGATATAGTACTACCATACTCAGTAACATTGACCCCACCTGTAGACGATGATGATAGTGAGTATAAGTTTATCTATATAGATAATGATGACGGAAAGCAAGTAAGAAAGACATACAAGCAAGGCGGCTTGGTACACGGTATAAACGATGGCGGAGTTAATGGCGGAAAATTGGTACTAGGCAATGTAAAGCCGAACACAAGTGTAAAAAGCTTTATACAAACCTTAGGATTTGAACAAAGCAAAATAACAATAAAGGATAGCAAGGGAAAGGATATATTTAAGGACGGAACCCCTGTTGATGCAAGTAAGTTTGATAACGGCAAAGAGCTAGCAGTAGGAACAGGCTGGAGTGTAGAGTACCAAAACAACGGAAATACGGAGACAATCTATATATCGGTACTAGGCGACGTAAACGGAGACGGTAGGATAAGCGCAAGCGATTGTGCATATTTAAGACAAATAGCAAGTGACAATGCATTGTACGAAAGCTTGAGCGTGGAAAAGATGTTAGCAAGTATGGTAATAAACAAAGGCAACGTGACAAGTGCGGATGCGGAAATAGTAAGGAATGTTGTAGATAAATTACTTACAATGGACTTATTCTTTTAATAAAACAAATAAAAAAGCTCGAAAAATCGAGCTTTTTTATTTGTCATATATTAGTGAAATTAAGACTAATCGAACAATAAGAAAAATTTAATAAGTTGTATAACAAAAAGTTTTACGATTATTTTTTGTCTGCTTAAATGCTATAATTATTTTTTAAACGGTTGAAATTCCTTATCTATCAATCCGTCGCATAATTCTTCGTGTTTTGCAACAATACCTGATTTTACGATAGTTTGTCCGTACTTTGCGCGAATTTTGTCTATTGATTTATCTAAATCCTCGCGCTTGGTGTGCGGTTTGTCAAAAAAGCTTGCTTGCCTTACTTCGCTAGGAGAAAGTTTATATGTGTACACTCCAAGCTGACGTATTGGCGGAGCCTTTTTGAAATCGTGTAATGATACCAGCAAATTCATTGCTTCCTCCGCAATGTCTTGGGCGTTGCAGGTGGAATATCCTAAGAGGTTGTTTTTGTGCGTTCCGTCCAAAGAACAATATCGTATGCTTATTCCGATACCATTTGCGATAAGCTTGTGTTTTCGAAGTCTTATTGCAACCATTTCCGCAAGAGATGTTATGACTGCCTCCGCTTCGCTAAGATTTGTGACATCAAATGGTGTTGTAGTGCTGTTACCTACACTTTCGGGTACATGTTTGTCATCGGCTAAGCGAATTTCCTCTGTTTCTATGCCGTTTGCATAATCATGCAATTTTTTGCCGTTTATGCCGATATATTGTTGCAGTGTTTTTTCGTCGTATATTGCAAGGTCTCCAATAGTATTAATGCTTAGTTTTTTAAAAAGTTTTGCGGTTTTTCGCCCTACCATCAGCAAATCGGAAACAGGAAGTCCCCAAATTATATCTTTATAATTATTTTCGTCAATTACTGTAACTGCATCAGGCTTTTTGTAGTCGGAGCCAAGTTTTGCAAATATTTTGGTAAAAGATACGCCAACGGAAATAGTTATTCCCAATTCCTTTTTCACCTGTTCGCGCAATGTATTTGCTATTTGTTCGCCACTGCCAAATAGTTTTGTTGATTGCGTGCAGTCCAGCCAACATTCGTCAATGCCGAAAGATTCCACTCTATCCGTATATTCGCTGTATAAAGCAAAAAGGCGATTGCTTATTGCTACGTACTCGTCATAATGAGGCGGTACAAAAACGATATCCGGACATTTTTGCTTGGACTGCCAAATCGGCTCGCCCGTTTTTACGCCTGCTTTTTTTGCGGCTTCGGATTTCGCAAGCACAATACCATGCCGTTTTTCGGGGTTTCCGCAAACGGCAACAGGTTTATCTTTTAATTCCGGATTTAACATAATTTCTACCGATGCGTAAAAGTTGTTTGCATCGCAGTGAAGAATAGTTGGCATATATACCTTTTTTTAAACTTATAACAATATGTTATTTGCAATACAATTTTATAGTGAGTGATTTTAATAATTTAATTTAAAATCGTTTATTTTGCAAAATAAAGCTTTTTAAATAAAAAGCTTTTTGATTGTTAACTATAGTATATCGCATTTTTTATTAAAATACAAGTGTGCGTGCTATATATATTTTTAATAGCTTATTTTTGTATTAAATGAATATGCGCATGTTTTATAAAATGCAAAAATCTTCGCAAAGTAGAATAATTGAGATATTTCGACAAATTTAGCAAAAATACTGCTATATTTATCTGCACACTGTAGATAAATGCTAATTTTTGACAATACCACTTGCTTTATTAAATAATATAGTGTATACTATAATAAATAATAATACGGCAAAACTTTTAATTTAATTTTGCGTGTGATATAGATTGCTGCTATATTGGGCATAAAATTAAATAAACGGTAATGTATTAACAAAAAACAAAATATAATAGTTGTGATATAATTTTAATTGTTGTTATAATCGTTTGAATATTTATTGGGGCGATTTATTTAAAAATTATAACGGAGATAGAAATGAAAAAAGTTACTAAGGCTGTAATACCTTGCGCAGGTTTCGGTACACGTTTTTTGCCAATTACAAAGGCTGTACCAAAGGAAATGTTGCCAATCGTAGATACGCCTTCTTTGGATATTATTGTAGATGAATGTATAAATAGCGGTATTACGGATATTTTGATAGTATTGGGCAAAAATAAAAAATGTATAGAGGATTTTTATGATTATGCACCTGAACTTGAAAAAATCTTGTCAAAAGCAGGTAAAGCCGCTCAAATAAAAGTTATTAATAATTTGGCAGATAAAGCAAATTATTTTTATTGCAGACAAAAGGAAATGAATGGCTCTGCCATGGCAGTACTTGCGGCAGAAGCATTTGTGGGTAGTGACCCGTTTGCCGTAGTATACGGAGATGATATAGTTTTTAACGGAGATAAATTGCCTGCAATCGGCCAAATGATTGAGGCTTATTACACGACCGGTAAAAGTATTTTAGGAGTGCAAGAGGTTGAGGCTAAGGAAGCAATCAAATATGGCGCTGTAATAAAAGGTCAGCAAAAAGGCAGATATTGCGAAATGAAAGGCGTAATTGAAAAACCTGCTTTGGAGGATTTGCCGTCAACATTGGTGTCCTTAGGCAGATATGTGCTTACTCCCGATGTTTTTGATTATATCAGAAACACTAAACCAGCAAAGAATGGGGAAATTTATTTGACGGATACAATCAACGATATGGCAAAGTCAGTTGGTGTTTATTCGTATGAATTTGAGGGTAGAAGATACGATACCGGGGACAAATTCGGATATTTGCAAGCCAATATCGAGTACGGCTTGAGGAATAACGAGATTGGCGAAAGTCTTGCAAAATATATAAAAGAACTTGCAAAGAACTTATAAAATAAAAATTGTAATATAATGTCTATTAAAAAATAGGCATAATAGAGTTTTTGTTAGTAAAAAGTTGTTAAAAATATAATTAGATTAAATGTAGTGATAAACTTAGGTTGAAGGAGTTTTGGATGTTTGGTATTTTATGTGCGATTGCAACTGAAACTATTATTGGAATAGTTGCAATTATTGTTATAATTTTGTCTGTTGGTATAATTGTGGCAACTGCTGTCAGAAATTATTTGTTGCATAAAAAGATGATTGCCGAAAATGGCGGAGACGAAAGCTTTATAAACAATGACGAGGCGCAGGAAATAGACGAAAATAACGAAAATGTAGATGATGTCCAGGAGAATATGGCTGAGATTACCGCTCAAGACGAAGTGAATGCTGCGGAAATTGATATAGACGATGTAAAAAGCGAATTTGCAGACGGCGAAGCAGAAGAGTTTGGAGAAGTTCAACAAATAGTATTTGCAAATGAAACAGATAACGATATCAATGTTGCATCCGACGATATTAAAGGTGCGGAAATAGCAGATAATTCAATGGAAGAGTTGGAAGAAAAATTAGCAAATAAATAACAAATTGTTATAAAGTATGAAATTATAAAACAAACTGCGATAAAATGCAGTTTGTTTTTTTTTGCAAAAAAAAGACAAGCTATTTATGTTGATAAGCATGTTTGGAATAACTGTAGTAAATGAATTTAAGAATATGAAAAATAGTCCGCCTTATTCTTCATAATGTGGAAAAAAATGTGCAAAAAGAATAATACTTGTTGAAGATGCTTGATTTTATTATGGATATTATCGTATCTGCATTGTGTAGATTAATTGTGTTATAGTTTATAAATCAGGATGTTATGTTTTTTTTGTGCTGTAAAATAATCGGCAATAACATTGCTTCAATTATATTTGATATTACATTTTGACAATTTTTTTGCAGCCAAATATGGGCTATAGGAAAGCAATAAGGGTAATTTACCAAAAATTGTTGGGGAAAATAAAATAAATGAGACTTTTTCTATTGACAATGACGATAAAAATTGCTAGAATACTAATGTACACTATATTATAGATAAAATATTTATTATAAATATATAGGCGATATAAAATAAAATTCGTTAACAATAAAACAAAATATATAATTGCATAGAAATACGGAGGTTACTATGAACAGAAAAATTACGATTATTGGTGCAGGTAGTGTTGGAGCGTCTATTGCTTATACTGCTGTAGTAAAAGGTGTTGCAAGCGAAATAGTGCTTATCGACATCAACAAGGACAAAACATTGGGAGAGGCTATGGATATCCGTCAAGGTATTCCGTTTTGCACACCATGTGATATTTATGCAGGAGATTATCCGGATGCAGAGGGAAGTGACATTGTCGTTATTACTTCGGGTATTCCAAGAAAACCGGGTCAATCACGTATTGATTTAACTCAAACAAATGTAAACATTATCAAAGATATTGCTAAAAATATCGTTCCTTATGCAAAGGACGCTTTATATGTTATCGTAAGTAACCCCGTAGATATAATGACTTATGTGTTTACAAAAGTTTCGGGTATTCCAGAGGAAAGAGTTTTCGGCTCGGGTACTTTGCTTGATACTTCAAGATTGCGTTCAAGTTTGGCAGACCACTTGGCTGTAAGTCAAAAGAGTATTCATGCTTATGTTTTGGGCGAGCATGGCGACAGTTCGTTTGTGCCTTGGTCTATCGCTCAAGTTGGTTGCGTAAATTTGGTTGACTACAAAAACAAGTTTAGTTGCAAAGACCAAAAAGAGTTTGACTTTGACAAACAAGAAATCGAAACTTATATGAAAAAATCTGGCGGTATGATTATTCAAAGAAAAGGTGCAACATTTTACGCTATCGCAATTAGTGTTTGCCATTTGTTGGAGTGTATTTTCTCTCAAAGCAACACTGCAATGACTGTATCTTCGATGATGCACGGCGAATACGGCATAGAAGACGTATGCTTGAGCATTCCGTTTATCGTAGGACCGGATGGTATTTGCGGTAAGATTTTGCCGGATTTGACACAAGAAGAAATCGAGAAGTTGCATAACAGTGCAAATATGCTAAAGAGTGTTATTGCTCAAATCGAAATTTGATAGTATATTTTGTGGCCTGTAATTAATAAGTTTGAGTGAAACAAAAATTTTTGAATTTTGTTTTAAAATATTGCAAATCGTATTTAATATTTGCAAACAAAAATCAGTTTAAGATTTTATTATCAGTGGAGGTAATATGATTTATAGTTATTATCCTGGCTGTACCTTAAAGACAAAAGCTAAAGAGCTTGACATTTATGCACGTAAGTCGCTTGAAGCTTTGGGTATAGAGATTGAGGAGCTTGATAATTGGCAATGTTGCGGAGGAGTTTATCCTTTGGCAAAAGACGAAATCGCTACTAAATTGTCATCAATCAGAACATTAAATCAAGCAAAAGAGCTTGGTCGTCCGCTTTTGACATTATGTTCTGCTTGCCATCATGTTTTGACTCGTGTCAATAATGATATGAAGACAAACGGCGATATAAATATGCGTGCAAACAATTATTGCGCATTTGACGAGCCTTACAACGGCGAAACCCAAGTAATTCACTTTTTGACATTGCTTAAAGAGGTTGTCGGTTTTGATAATTTGGCAAAAAAAGTCGTTAACCCTTTAAAAGGTCGCAAAATTGGTGCTTACTATGGTTGCTTACTTTTAAGACCTAGTAATGAACTTGCTTTTGACGACCCTGAAAATCCTTCTATATTGGAAGATTTTATAAAGGCATTGGGTGCGACGCCTGTAGTATATCCGTTCCGTAACGAATGTTGCGGCGGTTACATATCGGTAACAAATAAAAGCCAAGCAACCAAAAATGTAGATAAAATTGTTGCATCCGCAAAATATAAGGGCTGTGAACAATTAATAACAGCTTGCCCGCTTTGCATGTACAATTTGAATGAAAATGCAGGTGCGGATAAAATTGAAGTTAAATACTTTACGGAGCTTTTAGCGGAAGCTTTGGGCGTAAAGTAAGGAGGGCGAAATGAAAAAAGATATGGAACTTGCAAATGAAGTGATTCGTATCAGCGGTGCAAACCCTATCAGATGTATGAAATGCGGTAAATGCTCTGCATCCTGTCCTTCATTTAATGAGATGGAATATGCCCCACACAAGTTTGTGGATATGGTTGTACACGGCAGAATAGAAGAACTTATGGAAAGCAAATCGATTTTTCACTGTTTGAGCTGTTTTGCGTGCGTGGAAAGATGCCCTAGAGGAGTTGAGCCTGCCAAAATCGTTGAGGCTATCAGAGTGGTAAAACAAAGACAAATCGGCGAGAATTATTTGGATGCAAATGATATTCCTGCTATTGTTGACGAGCAAATTCCACAACAAGCATTGGTAAGTGCTTTTAGGAAATTCAAGAAGTAAGGAGAGAACAAAAGTGCTAAAGATAGGTGTATTTGTATGTTGGTGCGGTAGCAATATTGCAGCAACTGTAGATGTAAAACAAGTTGTCGAAGCGGTTAAGTTGCAACAAGGTGTTGTTTTTGCAACAGATTACCAATATATGTGCTCGGAAGCAGGACAACTTATTATGCGTAATGCGATAGAAGAATATAAACTTGACGGTGTGGTTATTTGTTCATGTTCTCCAAGAATGCACGAGGCTACATTCCGTAAAAATGCGGAAAGAGCAGGTCTTAACCCATTTATGGTTGAGATTGCAAACATTCGTGAACATTGTTCTTGGATACATAAGGATGTGGAAGAAGGCACTATCAAGGCGATTGCACTTGCAAATGCTGCGATTGCAAAAGTTAAATTGAATGCTCCGCTTATCAGTGGCGAGAGCGGTGTTACAAAAAGAGCGTTGGTTATCGGCGGTGGTATTGCCGGTATTCAAACTGCACTTGATATTGCGGAGGCCGGTTTCCAAGTAGATATCGTGGAAAAAAGTCCTACAATCGGCGGTAACATGGCAAAGCTTGACAAGACTTTCCCTACACTTGACTGTTCGGCTTGTATCTTGACCCCTAAAATGGTGGATGCAGCTGCTAATCCTAATATAGAGTTGCTTACGTACAGTGAAGTGGAAAAAGTAAGCGGTTTCGTAGGTAATTTTAAGGCTACAATCCGTAAAAAAGCAAGATATATCAATACAGATTTGTGTACAGGTTGCGGAGACTGTATGTCAAAGTGTCCGTCCAAAAAAGGCAAGAACGAGTTTAACTGCGGTTTAAATAACAGACCTGCTATTTACATTCCTTTTGCTCAAGCAATACCTAATGTTGCTGTTATCGACCCTGTACAATGTATAAAAATAACAAAGGATAAATGCGGATTATGTCAAACTGTATGTTCGGCTAAGGCTATCGACTATAAGCAACAAGACGAGATAATCGAAAGAGAGTATGGTGCAATCGTTGCTGCTACAGGTTATAAGCCAATCAAGCTTGATAAGTTTGACGAGTATGGTTATAGCCAAAGCAAGGATGTTATAACAAGTTTGGAGCTTGAAAGATTGATGAACGCTGCAGGTCCTACAGGTGGAAAACTTGTTAAACCAAGCGACGGCTCTCATCCTCATACAATTACTTTCATTCAATGTGTTGGCTCAAGAGACATAAGCGGCAGAGGTAAATGCTATTGCTCTAAAATTTGCTGCATGTACACTGCTAAACACGCAATGCTTATCCGTGATAAATACCCTGACGTAAACGTAAACGTATTTTATATTGATGTGCGTACTCCTGGTAAAAACTATGACGAGTTTTATCGCAGAGCGGTTGAAGAATATAATGTAAATTACATAAAAGGTCAAGTTGGTAAAGTATACGAAAGCGACGGACACCTTGTATTGCAAGCAAGCGATTTGCTAAACAATGAGCAAATTTTGGTAAACAGCGATATGGTTGTTTTGGCTACTGCAATCGAGGCTGACGAGTCCGCTAAAAAGGTAGCATCAATGCTTACTGCAAGTATTGATACAAACAATTTCTTGACCGAAGCTCATGCTAAGTTAAGACCGGTAGAAAGCCCTACAGCAGGTATATTCCTATCCGGTGTTTGCCAAGGTCCAAAAGATATCCCTGAGACAGTATCTCAAGCAAGTGCTTGTGCTGCTAAGGTTATCGGACTTTTGAGCAAAGCTAAATTGGTTACAAATCCTTGTGTTGCTCACAGTGACGAATTGTTGTGTAACGGTTGCTCAAACTGTGCAAATGTTTGTCCTTACGGTGCAATCGGGTATGAAACTAAACTTATTAACGACCACGGAATCAGAGAGAACAGAAGAGTTGCCGTTGTTAACCCTGCTTTGTGTCAAGGTTGTGGTGCTTGTACGGTTGCTTGTCCATCCGGTGCTATGGATTTGTTTGGTTTCTCAAATAGTCAAATTATGGCGGAGGTAGAAGCAATATGCAAGAAGTAAAAGATTTTAAACCTACGATAGTAGCGTTTTGTTGCAACTGGTGCAGTTATGCGGGTGCGGACCTAGCCGGTTCAAGCAGATTGTCATATCCTGCGGATGTAAAAATTATAAGAGTACCTTGTTCCGGTCGTGTAAACCCAATGTTCATACTTAAAGCTTTTGAAAGAGGTGCAGACGGTGTTATTATTTGCGGTTGTCATCCGGGAGATTGCCATTACAGCACAGGTAATTATTACACAAGAAGAAGACTTGCACTTTTGTACAGTATGTTAGATTATATGGGTATCGAAAGAGGTCGTACACGTGTGGAATGGGTATCTGCGGCAGAAGGTGTTAAATTTTCTACAGTTATGAACAAGTTCGTTGAAGACATTAGGGCTTTGGGCGAATGTGTTAAATTAGGAGATATAAGATGCAAGGATTAGAATTGAAATTAAAAGAAAGATTACAAAAACTTTTGGATGACGGCACTGTAGACTGTGTTATCGGATGGACAAAAGGCGAATTTATTTATGATGTAACTCCTGCAATCTTTACAAAGGAAAGTGGACTTGACGGCTTTGTTTACAATAGTTTTTGCGGGGCTAATTTGAGCAAGTATTTGGTTTCGCAAATTACAAGCGATAAAAAATTTGCCGTGATTTTAAAGCCTTGCGATACATACAGCATGAATCAACTTATTACCGAACACAGAGTAAATAGGGAAAATATTTATATTATCGGTGTAGGTTGCAGCGGTCATATAGACATTGACAAAGTTAAAGCACAAGGGGTAAGCGGTATTACCAATGTTATAGATAATGATAATAATATAATTATTAATAGCATTTACGGCGACAGCAAAATCGAAAAAGCAAGTGTGTTGCTTTCCAAATGTCAATCTTGCAAGGGCTCGGAACTTAAAATATCCGATGAAATTATAGGCGAGGGGATTAAAACTCCTACTTGCGATGAAAGATTTGACGGCGTTAAAAAGCTTGAGGCTATGACAGCGGAGGAAAGATTTGCTTTTTGGAAATCCGAGCTTTCAAAGTGCATAAGGTGTAATGCTTGCCGTAATATTTGCCCTGCTTGTACTTGTCGTACTTGTGTGTTTGACAATGCAAGAAGCAATGTAGCTGCAAAGGCAAACGCTACCGAGTTTGAAGAAAAAATGTTTCATATTATAAGAGCATTCCACGTTGCAGGAAGATGTACAGACTGCGGCGAGTGCTCAAGAGTATGTCCTCAAAGTATTCCGCTACACTTGTTGAATAGAAAGTTTATCAAGGATATCAACGAGTTTTACGGGGATTATCAAGCAGGCGAAGAGTCAAATCAACGCAATCCGCTTGTAAACTTTACGGAAAGCGATATCGAGGCTACTGTTATAAGCGATAAGGAGGGTAAATAATGAAAAAATTAGCGTTATCTAACCTTAATAGTTTATACAATGCTATTAATGATAAAATGAAGTTATATTTGCCTATCGAAAATAACGGCGCAGTTAATTTTGGCGAGTACAGCGATGGAGCAAATGTTAACCTTAATAAAATGACAATAAAAAGTGCAAAAGATGCGTTTTTCCCTCAATGCGAAGATTTGTCTAACTTTAAAAAGGAGGGCAAACATATTATCGTAGAACAAGGGGAACTTGTTTCCGAAAACTTTGTTATCTTTGGTGTAAGGGCTTGCGATGTAAGAGCTTTTCATATCTTGGATACAGTATTTTTGGAAGGATATCTTGATACTTTTTATGAGGCAAGACGTAAACATGGTATTGTGATTTCGTTAAGTTGCAATAAGCCTGAAGAAAGCTGTTTTTGCTCCAACTTTGGTATTGACCCGGCTGAGCCTAAGGGCGATGTGGAAAGTTACATAACAGACGGATATATGTATTTTAATCCTGTTACTCAAAAAGGTGCGGAGTTTATGGCACAATTTGATAGCTTGTTCGAAAATAGCGACGATAAAGCTGTTAAAGAGTTGCAAGTAAAAATAGGTGATATAGTAGGAAAATTACCTCTTTCCAATTTGCCTTTAAACGAGTTTGGCGGAGATAAGTTGGATGCTTTGTTCAACAGACCTGAATGGCAAGGTTTATCCGAAAGCTGTATAGGTTGCGGTACTTGTACTTATGTATGTCCTACCTGTCAATGTTACGATGTTAAAGACTATAAGACAAATACAGGCGTAAAAAGGTTCCGTTGTTGGGACTCTTGTATGAGAAAAGACTTTACAATGATGGCACATGGTACAAACAGACCAAGCCATTTGCAAAGATTCCGTCAAAGGTTTATGCACAAGCTTGTATATCATCCTGCAAACCACAATGGCGAGTTTTCTTGTGTAGGTTGCGGAAGATGTGTGGCAAAATGTCCTGTTTCAATGAATATCGTAAAAGTTATGAAGACTTTGGGAGGTAATAAATAATGAGTGAAATTATAAAAGACGAATTAGTACCTCATGTTGCAAAAGTTATAAGCGTACGTACGGATACAAATGATGTTAAAACATTTGGAGTTGTAGGTATTGATGGTGGTATTATGTTTGACCACAGACCGGGTCAATGTGCAATGGTATCTATACCCGGTGTCGGGGAGGCAATGTTCTCGATTACTTCATCTCCTACAAATAATCAGTTTAAAGAGTTTTCTATCAAAAGATGCGGTATTTTGACCGAGGCTATTCATCAGCTTGAGGTTGGGGACGAAATTACAGTTCGCGGACCTTACGGAAAGCCTTTCCCTGTAGACGATGCTTTTGCTAAAAAGAATTTGCTTTTTATTGCAGGCGGTATTGGTATCGCTCCATTGCGTTCGGTAATAAACTATGTAAGAGCAAACAGAGATAACTACGGTCATGTTGATGTGCTTTACGGTGCAAGAAGCTCTGGCGATTTGGTTGATTACGAAGAAATGACTAAAGAATGGGCTAACGATAAAGACTTTAATGTTTATGTTACTATTGACAGACCGGAGGATAGTTGGGGCGGACATGTAGGTTTTGTTCCTGCATATTTAAAAGAGTTGGCTTTTGACAATAACCGTACAGCTGTTATCTGCGGACCTCCTATTATGATAAAGTTTGTACTTCAAGGTTTGATTGAAATGGGATTTGATAAAACTCAAGTTTACACTACACTTGAACTTAAAATGAAGTGCGGTATCGGCAAATGCGGAAGATGTAATATTGGCTCAAAGTTTGTTTGCAAAGACGGACCTGTGTTCAGATGCGACGAAATTGACGAACTTCCGAACGAATATTAATACATTTATTTGATATATTAAAATGAAGAGTTTAAATTTGTTTTAGTTTTAAGATTAAAAACAGTTTATAAAACTTGAAATTTTAACAACTTAAATCAAGGAAAAAAATAAAATTAAATATAAAATATCCGCCCAAAATACAGCGCATTTAAAACTTGCGTTTGGTCGGAAAAAACGCAAGTTCGGCTAAAAAGTGTCGATTTTTGAAAAGAAAATCTCGCCGATAGGTCGCAATTAGCGGAGAAAAAAGAGGATGATATTATGAATGAAATGGTAAATATTTACATAATGGGTAAGTTGTACAGTGTACCGGCAGAGCTTACAATTATGAATGCTATGGAATATGCTGGGTACAAACATATTCGCGGTTGTGGATGCAGAGCAGGTTTTTGCGGTGCTTGTGCCACAATTTACAGAATTGCAGGAGAAAGTGAATTGAAGTTTGCTTTGGCTTGCCAAACTAAGGTTGAAAATAATATGTATATTGCAAATATCCCTTATTTTCCAACTCAAAAGGCTCAATATGACATTAACGAGATTAAGCCAACCGAGCAAATTATGATGCAATTATATCCTGAAATATACAGTTGTATCGGTTGCAATGCTTGTACTAAAGCTTGCCCTCAAAACTTGAAAGTTATGCAATATATTGCTTACGCTCAAAGAGCTGAATTTGCAAAATGTGCGGAAGAGTCTTTTGACTGCGTATCTTGCGGTATGTGCTCAAACAGATGCCCTGCAGGTATTTCTCATAGACTTGTTTCATTGCTTGCAAGACGTCTTAATGGTAAGTACATTATGCCAAAGAGTGAGCATTTGGAAAAGAGAGTAAACGATATTTTAAACGGCGAATATCTTGATATGCTTGAGAAAATCGCAAATAAGCCTTTAGCCGAAATTGAAGAGCTTTACAATAACCGTGATATGGAACAAAAATAAGGAGAGTGGCGTATGTATACTGATGAAATGTTAGAATCTATGAAGAAAGTTGAACTTTCTCGTAAGGCAAGAATAGGACAAGTTCCAAGACGTATGACTGCGGAAGAAAAAGATATTCTTCTTGCGGAAAATCATCCCGACTATATTGAAAGTGCGTTCACAACCCTTAGCGTTGGTGCAAACAAAGGTCAAAAAGTACCTTGTGCTTTGGCAGACTTATTACAAGGCAAAAGCCGTGTTTTGGGCAAGAAAATCGACCTTAAAAAGCCTAAGTACGAGTCAGATGTGTTGATTATCGGTGGCGGTGGCTCAGGTGCGAGTGCTGCAATCGAGGCTTACAATGCAGGTTGTAAAGTTGTTATGGTAACAAAACTTAGAATCGGCGATGCAAACACAATGATGGCAGAGGGTGGTATTCAAGCTGCTGATAAGGAAAATGACAGCCCTGCTACTCACTATTTGGATGCTTTCGGTGGCGGACACTTTACAAACAAACCTGAACTTTTGAAAAAGTTGGTTTACAAAGCACCTGAGGCTATAAAATGGCTTAACGATATGGGTGTAATGTTTGATAAAGACGAAAACGGCGTAATGGCTACTACTCCGGGCGGCGGTACTTCAAGAAACAGAATGCACGCTTGTGCAGACTATTCCGGTGCGGAGATTATGCGTGTTTTGCGTGACGAAGTTTGGAATGACAATATCGAGGTTGTAGAGTTTACTTCCGCAATCGAAATTTTGAAAGACGACAACGGTAATGCTGCAGGTGCTATTTTGTTAAATATGGAAACAGGCGAGGTTACTGTTGCAAAAGCAAAAACAGTTGTTATTTGTACAGGTGGTGCGGGTAGACTTCACTATCAAGATTTCCCAACTTCAAACCACTATGGTGCAACTGCAGACGGTTTGGTTTTGGCATACAGAGCAGGTGCGGTTTTACGTGATGCGGACTCTATCCAATATCATCCAACAGGCGTTGCTTATCCTGCACAAATGCGTGGTGCTTTGGTTACTGAAAAGGTAAGAAGTATCGGTGCAATGCTTGTAAATGTAAACGGCGAGGCGTTTATGAATCCGCTTGAGTGCCGTGACGTTACAGCATCTTCTATCATTCGTGAGTGCAGACGCGGTAATGGTGTAAAAACTCCTCTTGGCGAAGCAATTTGGCTTGATAGCCCGATGATTGATATGATTCATGGCGAAGGTTACCTTGAAAAGAAATTACCGGGAATGTTAAGAATGTATCAAAAAATGGGTATTGATATGAGAAAAGAGCCGATTTTGATTTATCCTACACTTCACTATCAAAATGGTGGTGTGGATGTAACTGCGGATAGTATGACTACTACTGTAAATAACCTTTATGTTGCAGGCGAGGCAGCAGGCGGCGTTCATGGTAGAAACAGACTTATGGGTAACAGCTTGCTAGACGTTATCGTATTTGGTAGAAATGCAGGTCAATATGCAGCAGCTAAGGCTAAGCAAATCCCAATGCCAGGTAAGTTGAACTATAATCACGTTAAAGATTTTGATAAAGAGTGCAAGGATGCAGGTGTAACTTACAAAGAGCTTTCTCCAAAGTTGCTACCAAATTATAATAATATTAAAACAATTTAATCGGAGTGTAGTATGAGAGAGTTAGATGTTAAAGAAATTACTTGCGCATTAAGAGAGATGGCAATAAGTATCAATCACGAATTATCGCCTGATATGTGCGAACTACTTAATAATTCGGATAAAAAAGAAGAGTCTCCTTTAGGCAAACAAATTTTAGGTCAACTAAAAGAGAATATGCAAATTGCTAAAGACGAGATGATTCCTATCTGTCAAGATACAGGTATGGCAGTTGTATTTGCAGAAATCGGTCAGGATGTTCACTTGGTGGGCGGAAATATCGAGGATGCAATCAATGAGGGCATAAGACAAGGCTATGTTGAAGGATTTTTGAGGAAGTCCGTAGTAGCAGACCCTATTCAAAGGGTAAATACCAAGGACAATACGCCTGCTGTTATACACTATTCAATAGTTGCGGGAGATAAAGTTAAGCTTACTTTATCCCCAAAAGGCTTTGGTAGCGAAAATATGAGTAAAGTATATATGTTAAAACCTGCACAAGGCATAGAAGGAGTTAAAGAGGCTGTTTTGACCGCTGTTAAAGAGGCAGGTCCTAACGCTTGTCCTCCAATCGTTGTCGGTGTAGGTATTGGCGGTACATTTGAAAAATGTGCAATTCTTGCTAAAAAAGCACTTACAAGAAACGCTCTTTCTCACAACGAAATTCCTTACGTAAAAGAGCTTGAAATTGAGCTTTTGGAAAAAATCAACAACTTAGGTATCGGACCTGCGGGCTTAGGTGGCAGAATTACCGCACTTGCTGTAAATGTGGAAACTTATCCTACTCATATAGCGGGACTTCCTGTTGGCATTAACATTTGTTGCCATGTTAACAGACACATTTCACGCGAATTATAAGGAGAAACAAGTATGGATATTAAATTGAATACTCCTCTTACTCGTGAGGATACAAACAAATTGACTGCAGGCGATTACGTATACTTGAGTGGTACTATTTACACAGCAAGAGATGCAGCTCATGCAAGAATGAACGAGACATTGGATAAAGGCGAGAGTTTGCCTGTTGATTGGAAAAACAATATAGTATATTATTTAGGACCTACTCCTGCAAGACCCGGTAAAGTTATCGGCTCGGCAGGACCTACTACAGCAAGCCGTATGGATAAATACGCTCCTAGACTTTTGGATATGGGCTTGATTGGTATGATAGGTAAAGGTAAAAGAACAAAAGAAGTACTTGATGCAGTTGTAAGAAACGGTGGCGTTTATTTTGCGGCTGTTGGCGGTGCAGGCGCACTTTTGTCAAAATGTATTAAAAATGCGGAAGTTGTGGCTTATGACGATTTAGGCACGGAGGCTATCCGTAAACTTACAGTGGAAAACTTACCTGTTATAGTTGTAGCAGACAGTAAAGGCAACAATCTTTATGAAACTGCAACAGAAAAATACAAAAAATAATAAAAATTTTAATTTTAAATATTTAATTTAGGAGATTTTATGAAAAAGTTATTATCTATATTATTATGCTGTATACTTGTGGCATCTTGCTGTTTATTGTTTGTAGGCTGTAGTAATAATAAGGGGAAAGCAACTTTATATTCGGATAACCTTGTTCAAGAGGTTGAAAATAAAGGCGATATTTACACTGTTACTTTAAAGGGCAAACAACGTGTCGACACAATGATTTTGGAAGAAAATACAGATAATGTAACTTCTTTTGGTGTTTACGGAAAAGAAGATGATGGTAGTTATACTTTGATTTATAAACAAAACAGAATTGACAAGTATAGGGTTTGTTCTTTGGACGAAATTGTTACCGATGAATTGCGCATTGAAATATACAACAAACAAGGTAATGTGAAAATCAACAATATAGAAGCTTATGACAGCGAGGCTGTTAAAAGAGAAACTCCTTTCAGAGTAGTGGACTACATTCTTTCCACCGACCAAAAATTGCAAAACAATCAAAATAAAAAAGATTTTTACAATCATTTTAAAGTAGTTGATGATTTGCTTTTGTTTGGCGATATAAGTATGGGTACAGATGCCAATGTAATTTACAATGAAGGAAAGGAAGATTTTGTAAGCGATATTGAGACAATTAATTTGTTAAAAGGCGAGACAAAAGCTAATAATCCTGACATGAAGATAGTTGTAAATGTGGATATTAGGTCAAATTCGGTATCTAGTGACGAAAAGAAACCTAATAAAGCCGTTTACAAATGGATAAAAGCAAATATGAACACTATTGTATCAAATTTGGTTGCGTTTGCAAACGAGCACAATGTTGATGGTTTAAATCTTGATTGGAATTATCCTGAAAACGGTACACAATGGAATTGGTTTTCTAAATTGATTGTTGAGCTTGATAAACAGTTGGATAGTGCAGGAAAATATGTTACTGTTTCCCTAACACCAAATAGTTGCAGTTTGTCTAAAAAAGCAAGAAATGCTATCGACTATGTAAACTTGCAAACTTACGATATGTTTGACGAAAGAGGCGAACATTCATCAAATTACGAAACTTGCATACATTCTGTTCAAACATTTATGCAAAAATCTAAATTTACCGCAGATAAAATAATGCTAGGTTTACCTTTTTACGGAAGAACAACTAACCAATCGACAATTATCATAGGTTATGAAGCATATTACGAAAAAAATACCAATAGCATCAATAAATGGATAAATAAAAGAGAAAACTACAACTATGTAGGAGATGACGGAGTAGAAAAGTATAGTTACTTATACTACAACGGATACGCTATGATTCGTGATAAAACAACTTATGCAATAGCTAGTGGTTTAGGTGGAGTATCGGTATTTAAATTTGATTTTGACATCGGCGAGGACAAAGAATTATCTTTACATAATGCTATAAAAGATGCAATATCAAGAGGAGTTAAAGTTACTCAATAATTAATGATTACAAAAGGTCGGGTATCCGACCTTTGTGTTTTTATCTGAATTGAAATTTATGACATTTATATTTTTATATATTAGCAAAGCTTTTAACAGCCTGATTATGGCTAATATTTTTACTGTAATCTAAATTATTTTTAATTAAATTCACCCTCAAACAACTTGGTTTGAGGGTGTTACTTTTTGTGTAAAGTTTAAAGTAGGCAAAAAGTGGTGTTCACTGCAATAATCCTATCAAAAATCGGGACTATCGGGGTTAAAAATTTGCCTTTAATGTAAAGTTTGGGTACATGGAATAAGTATATCTATGTACATATTATATATATATTATAGGGTCAAAAGTAAACTTTTGTCAACGTTTAATTAAACATTTTGTAATTGCTTTACAAAAAGAGTACAAAAACTTTAAAAAACTTTTCCGAAAAACCGCGATTTTGTACATAGATATACTTATTCTATGTAAGGAAAAAACGGAGGTTTTATTATGGCAAAGATTATTAAAAGAGCGGGAATCGTATTTTTTGCATTAGCAATTTCTTGTCTAATGATAATCGGTTTGACAACAACTGCAAATGTTAACGGAAAGAATAATTCTAGTAATTCAAACAGTGTGATTGCAGATAATAAGGAAACACCTGATTTGGATGAGTCTAAGTATGATTATAAATTGGCAGGTACATGTGAGCGAATGGCACAAGAATGGTCTAAAGCTGTTCAACAATCTGTTGATAATGGCGGGGCGAATGTAAATGTTGTTCTTATGAATTATTGGACGGCACAAGTTGTGGAAAGCACAACAAAATTTGGTGATGCTGTTGGGTTTGAGGCGGGAATGTTAATAATTCCGGCTAATGCCACAATAACTTTGGAACTAAACGGTATGACAATCAATCGTGCACTGACATCGGGTGTAACAGGCGGTAGAATTTTTAAAATTTACGGGACGCTTAATATCTATGATAGATTTTATAACGATGACAAAGTTAAAGAAATTTTGGAAATTACTCCCAATGCATTAAAGCATTTGGCAGGATTTGGAAAACTTATTGGAGGAAACTGTTCAGCATCTAGCCCCGGTGGTGCAATAACAGTGGAGCCGACAGGTACTTTAAATATGTATGGCGGAATTATTTGCGACAATAAGACTTTAGATACAGGCGGCGGAATATTAAACCAAAATATCTTTAACTTGTACAACGGTGTAATTTGTGATAACTATGCCGAGCGCTTTGGCGGAGGAGTTGCAACATTAGGTGGCAAAACAAATATATATGATGGTGTGATTGCAAATAATATTTGTAATATTCATGGCGGAGGAATAAGTTTTGATGCTCGCGTGGCCGATTCCGGGAAAATAAGGAGCACAGGTACCATTTACAATACAATAGTACAAAATAATTTTTCAAGTTACTACGCTGGTGGAGTAGCATGTTATGATTCGGATATTGAAATTATTGATATTCAAGTAAAAAATAATCAAAGCACAAATAATTCAGCTGGTATTTTGGTTTGGAACAATTCCACTCTTGTTATGAAAAACGGAACAGTAACGGGAAATCGTATGCTCGACCGAGGTCTTAATGGCGAAAATGGTGGAGGCGGAATGCTGGTCGGACTTAATAGTGAAGTTACTATCGAAGATATTTTAATTGCGGACAATGTTATAACAACAAATATAGAAAGAGATGTAACAGGTGGGGGAATATTGCTTTTATCGGCCGGAATATTAAATTTGTATGGAGGCGTGATAAAAAATAATTTGGTATATGATATCTCAAATAAGTATTCTTATGGTGCAGGAGTTTGCGTAAGAGATAAGAATTGCACTTTCAATCTTGGTGGTAATGTACAAATTTACGATAACAAGGCGAATGATGTGGCAGAGGATTTGTTTGTTAACAAAGATATAAAAGTACATATTGATAAACCTTTGGTAAACGCACACATAGGTGTTAAACTTGCAAAAAGTTATGGAGACGGTGTATTTACCGATGGGTATGAGACTTATAATCCCGAAAAACCGAATGCATATTTCTTTGCTAATGACGGGGTTAAAATAGCAACGCTTAATAATAATGAAGTGTCTTTTGAGAGTACTTTGGAAAGTGATATTTACGATTACATTTATTTAGAGGACGGATATAGGAAAAACTATAAGGACAACAATCTTGTACACGCCGTTAATGACTATAAAAAGAGCGTTGCTGTAAATAACGGGGATTTAATACTTGGAAATATAAAGCCAAACACAAGTGTAAATGAGTTTATTTCAAATATCAATTTTGCCGGCAGTAGCGTGAAAATGTATAACAGCAAAGGACAAATAGTTTATAACAAAGGTAATGCGGTTAGCGGCATTGATACAAGCAAGTATGATAATGGTATTGAGTTTGCAATAGGTACAGGTTGGAAGTTGGAAACTTACAATGATAGCGGTGTATTGATTGAAACATTGTTTTTATCTGTATTAGGGGATATAAACGGAGACGGCAGAATAAGCGCAAGCGATTGTACATATTTAAGGCAACTTGCAAGTGAAAAATCGACTTTTGAGAGTATGCTAATAGTCAGAAAACTTGCAGGTATAATAGATAACAAAGGTAAATTTACAAGTGCGGATAGCGAAATATTAAGAGCAATAATAAATAAAGAAAACTTTATCGAGTTTTATTATTGATTAATTAAAGAACAACAAAGTAAGGCAAATTTTTGCCTTATTTTGCTGTTTAAAGATACTTTTAAATAAGACACAAATAAATTTGTTTATAGACGAATATTTGCTAAATATAGTCACAAAATATAAAAGAAATAAATATATTTGAAGTAGAATAGGCAAAAAAAGCAATATAAATATAAAAAAATGTATTTTTTTTAAATTTTTTTATAAAAAAGTATTGACATTTACGCTTAAGTGATATAATATATTGCAATGAAGTATAACGAGGGGGGTTAATATGCCAAGATACAAAAAATGTCCCAGATGCGAATTGAATTATATTTTAGAAGAGGATGATTATTGCGAAGTTTGCAAAGCCGAATTGAAAGGTATTGATACAAATTTCGAAGAAGAGGAAGATGTTATTTGCCCTAAGTGTAAACAAAACTATGTAGAGCCCGGCGAGAAATACTGCTTGACTTGTTTGCAAAAAATGCAAGGTAATTGGGATGATAGTAAACCTGATGTTGAAGAGGACGATGAACTTACTTCTTTATCCGAAATGGAAGAACAAGAGTGGGAAGATGAAGATATGGATTCATTTGACGACAATGATAGTTTTGGTAACGAAGCTGACTTTATCGATATAGACGAAGACTTTGACGGTAAGGAAGAGGATGAGGACTTTGAGGAAGAAGAGGAAGAAGACCTTATCGAGGACGAACTTGAAAAAGATTTTGAAGAGGTAGAGCAACTTGGCGATTTGGACGATTTCGACGAGGATGACGAAGACGAAGAAGATTTTGAAGAGGAAAGTGACCTTTAATTTATTTGAATGATTTTGGATTTATCCAAGGTCATTCTTTTTTTGTAATTTTTATTATTTTTGTGTTGTAATATGTTGTATTTTGCAAAATTAATTGGGAGTAAATTTGTTTTACCCCCGATTTTTAATAGGATTTTTGTGTAAAATGCAGTATTTTAGGTAATAATCATTAAGAAAAAATGTAATTTTTGAGAATAAGTAAATAAATATAATATTATGCTGCAACAAGTAAAATAAAATATCTATTTACAATCAAATACATTTGGAGGAGTGCGTATGAATAGAATGGATATTGCAAAAAAAAGGGCAGAACTATTACAAAATAAAGATGTAAAATTGCAAGTTAATGAAGGCCGAAACAGGTTTGTTTGCTATGAAGGGAAAATAAAAGATTTATATCCTTATGTATTTACCTTTGAAGCCTTTTTGTTTGGAGAAAACAGGTTGATGTCATTTAGCTATGTGGATTTAATGACCAAAAGGATAAAAATATTTCCTCCGGACGAAAAAAGTCAAAATGTTTTGTCATAATCACGAATTTTCCAAAATATATTTGTATAGGTAAAAGGTGCCGTCAATTAATTATTTTGGAGGATTTATGGATAATATGGAAATTTTAATGAATGATTATACTCGCGAGTTCGGTAGTGGCAGTGCTACTGTAGAGTGTAATATCGAAGTTACAGAAAAGGGTGGAGTGAGCAAACTTTTATCTGTTTCGGCAAATGTAAAAAGTGCTACGGTGGACAAGAATGGCGACACCGCTAAAGTTATGGCGACCTTAAATTGTAAGGTGGTATTTTTAAATAAAGCAGGCGAATTTGACAGCTGCGATTACCTATGCGACTTTACACAATCTATAAGCAGTAAAGATAGTCAATCTTTGCAAGACTTTAATCATTTGTGGGCAGTGTGCGGTGTTGCGGATATTGACAGCAGTGTTGTAGGCGAAATGATTAAGTTGCAAAGCGTGGTAAATATAAAAGTTCTGGGCATTTATTCCGAAAGTTGCGAAGTTATGGGCGAAATCCCCGAAAATGTAATTTGCAAAAAAGGCAGTATGATTACTCAAAACCTTATTAATATTGTAGACGGCACATTTGATATGGAAGAGAGTTTTGAAACCGGTTGCACTGTGGACAAAATACTACACTCGGACGTTACTGCAATGGTAAACAATGTAAAGACAATGGACGGCAAATGCGTTGTAAGCGGTAATATATGCGGTAGTTTGTGCTATTTGAGCGAGGGTATTGTAACTTCTAAAAACTTTAATACTCCGTTTACGGAAGAGATTGAGTGTAACGGTATGTTAGAAGACGATAAAGCAAATGTATTGGTAAAATGTGCAGACTGCAAAATCGTTTTGACAGGCGTAGAAGGCGACAATGTTATTTTGATGCAAGTATGTGTAACTGTCAGGGTAGATTGCTTACGTCAAACAAACAAGGATTTTATTTGCGATGCTTTTCTTGCAGATAGTGAGCTAGAATTGGAAAGCACAATTTGCAAACATTCAGTTTATGACAAAACATACAATATGTTTGACAAAATTGTAGGCAGTGCCTCTATCGGCGACGATGCGATTGCGGCAAATAAGGTAGTTTGCACTAGCTTAAGCCGTAACATTTTGGTAAATACATACTATGACGACGGAAAAATCGTTGTGGAAGGTGTTCTTGCTGCCAATGTAGTTTATATTAATGTGGAAAATAATCCTCAAAGTATTTTGATTGAATTGCCTTACAGCTTGCAATTTGATGAGGTTGTAGAGGGGGCAAACAAAACACTTTGTGCAGGTGCTATTATCGATAACCTTTATGCAAAGGTAAAAAGAGATAAAGAGTTTGAGATTACTGCCAATATCAGCATTGTAATTACTGCCAGCGACACTATTGAGTGTACCGCTATAAAAAATATCATAGTAACGGATATTAAAAAATGCAATAATTTCAGCATTGTAATTTATAACTGTAAGGTCGGCGATGATTTGTGGGAAGTTGCCAAAGCAATAGGTACATCTATGGAGAATATCGCAAGCCAAAATCCGGATTTGGACGGAGACCTTGCCGGCAGAAAAATTGTTTATTATAGACAAATAAACTGCTGAAAATCGATGGTAAATTGAAAAATAGTAAAAAGCAAGGCACAAACCTTGCTTTTTTATTTTGATTTTTGCCTGAACAATACGACTGAAAATTAGGCAAAAAGTTATTTTGTGTATTTTGATTTTTCTATTGATTATTTTGCTATTAAATGGTAAAATGTTAAAAAGGAGTATAAATGAAAGTTCGTGTAAATGGAAAAATAAATTTGACGCTTGATGTTGTTGGCAGTTTTGGTGAAGGATATCATAAGCTTGATACAGTCATGGCATCTATAGGGATATTTGACATTGTCGAAGTAAATTTATCCGATAAAATTTGCGTGTTTATGGATGCAAGAGAGTGTGATGAAAGCAATACAGCTTTTAAGGTTGCCAAAATTTGCCACGAACAGTACAGTATCCCACCGCTAAAAATTGAAATAACTAAAGGAATACCTTTTTGCGGAGGTTTGGGCGGTTCGTCTGCGGATGCAAGTGCCGTTTTGTACTGCGTGCAAAAAATGTTCGGCTTAGCTGCTAAGGAAATTGCAAGAGTAGCGGAAAAAGTCGGCTCGGACGTTAGTTTTATTTTGCAAGGCGGATTGTGCAGGGCAGGCGGCAAAGGGGATAATTTGGAAAGTTTGCCGTTTAAGGAATACAGCTTGGTGGTTGCACGTGGAAAGGCTGTTGCAAGTACTAAAGAAGTGTTTAATAAATTTGACGAAATTGGCTCAACAAGCAATCATACCGAGCAGTTTTTGTCCGCGTTTGATAATGGGAATGAACTTGCATTTATCGGCAATGGACTTGAGACGAGCGCAATCAGTTTATGCACGGATATGGAAAAAATAATATCTTTGCTTGCAAGATATAGTAATCATGTTTGTATGAGCGGTAGCGGTGCGTGCGTTTTTGCTGTTATGGAAAATATGTCCGATGCAAATTTGGTTGCTGACAAACTAAAAAATAACATTCCTTTTGTAAAGGCTTGCACAACTTTGCCGTACGGTATCAAGGAAATTTAACTTTATTGTTATATTAGCCTAAAAATTGCTAGCCTTTAAAATAATTTTTGTAATAATTTAACTATTTTTTTATAAAACACTTGATTTATACTTTATTTTATATTATAATGCTAATATGTCAAAATCAAAATAATGGAGGAGTATGTTTATGAAACATATTAATACTATTGTAAATAACGGAATGAAAAAGTCCGGTAATATCGGTTGCGGTGAGTGCCAATCAAGTTGCCAATCTGCTTGCAAAACAAGCTGTACTGTAGGCAACCAATCTTGCAGACACCAAGACGAAAGAATTAATACAACTAAAAAACCTTTACTATAATTTAAAATGGTACATTGCTTTAAATATAACCATAAGGGCAGAGATTATCATTTCCTTTGGGATGTGGAAAGCGGAAGTTTGCACAATGTAGATAAAGATGCTTATCTTGTTGCCAAAAATAGATACGGCGTTTTGGATGGTGTGGATTTGCAGGATTTTTCCGCTATGCAAGATAATTTGGTAGCTGAAATAGACAAAGAGTTTGAAGAACTTGAACATAACGGAAGTTTGAATGTTCCTGCAAAAATTATGGCTACTCAAAAACAAATCGGAGAGATTAAAGCATTGTGCTTGCATATCTGTCACGATTGCAATTTAAGGTGTAAATACTGTTTTGCCGACGAAGGTACATACCACTCTAAATGTAAAGAGTATATGTCCTTTGAGGTAGGTAAAAAAGCGATTGACTTTTTGATTGAAAAAAGCGGTAGGCGTCAAAATTTGGAAGTAGACTTTTTCGGCGGCGAGCCGTTAATGAACTTAGAGGTTGTTAAGAAAATTGTCGAGTATGCGAGAGAGCAAGGCAAAACTTATGGTAAAAACTTTAATTTTACTTTAACAACAAATTGTTTGCTTTTAAATGACGAGACTATAGATTGGCTTAATAAGGAAATGTACAATGTCGTGCTATCTATTGACGGCAGGGAAGAAGTGCATGACAGATTGCGAAAGACTGCAAACGGAAAAGGCTCACAAGCATTGGTTTTAAAGGCTGCTAAAAAGTTTGCCGAAAAGCGTGAAGATAAGTCCTATTACGTAAGAGGTACATTTACCGCATACAATCTTGATTTCGTACAAGATATATTGTATTTGCGTGACCAAGGCTTTGAACAAATAAGTATAGAGCCTGTTGTATTGCCTGACGATAGCCCTATGGCTATAAAACCCGAACATTTGCCTCAAATTGCGGCAGAGTACGAAAGGCTTGCTAAAGAGTACCTTGATTCACGAGCAAACGGAAAATGGTTTAACTTTTTCCATTTTATGCTTGATTTGGAGGGCGGTCCTTGCATTAAAAAAAGGCTTACAGGTTGCGGTGCAGGGTGTGAATATTTGGCGGTTACGCCTTACGGAGATATTTATCCTTGTCATCAATTTGCGGGAGAGACAGACTACAAGCTAGGCAATGTTTTGAATGACGATTTCAGTTTGGAAATAAGTAAAAAGTTTGCAACAAATATCGTTACAAACAAGCCGCAGTGTCAAAATTGTCCTGCAAAATATTATTGCAGCGGCGGATGTTGTGCAAATAATATTCATTTTTGCGGGGATATAAGCACGCCTTATTCCATAAGTTGTGAAATGATGAAAAAAAGATTTGAACTTTCGCTTGCAATAAGTGCGATTGAAGCTACAGGCACAAAATGATAATTATATTAAAGCGATTGAAATAAAATAAATAATTTATGTTAAAATGCGATTTAACTTTGACTATAATAATATATATTGTTTTAAAGTATATTTATAGTGGGTTGATGATAGGAGGCATACGGTGAAAAATAATAGTAAATTAAAATCCAAAGGGCTTACAAAAGGTTGGAGTATTGCTATTCTGACTATTTTTGCTTTGCTTGTGATTTTAGGTGCAGTCTTTGCCTTTGTTCCACTTCAAGACGGACAGCTTGGTATTGTTGATTACAACAACTTTGCTAGCAACATTAAACTTGGATTGGATTTGAAAGGCGGTGTGTACGCAGTTTTCGATGTTGACAAGGAAGACTTTATACAAAATAAATATGAAGGAGATACAAGTAAAACGGACGAAGTGAACTATGCTTTTGACAGTGCAGTTCAAGGTACGGTGTCTCGTTTGACTGACCTTTTGACTAGCAGAGGCTACACAGAGGCTCAAGTAACTGTAAATGGTAGCGGCGATAATCAAAAAATTCGTGTAGAAGTTCCTGATGTTGACGACCCTGACGAATTGTTTGCGTTGATTGCAAAACCTGCTACTCTTACTATGTATGAAGCTAATGTCGATAGTCAAGGTAATATAACCAAAGCTAACAATGATTTACTTGTAAGCGGCTCGGACATTCAAATGGCTAGTGTCGGTATGCAAGAGGGTAAATACGTTATTCAACTTAAATTTAACAGAAACGGTACCAAAAAATTCTCGGAGGCAACTACCAACTTAAATGGTAAGTATTTGGGCATTTTCTTGGACGGCAGACCTTTGATGGCTCCTAAAGTAAACAGCGCAATTACAAATGGACAAGCAGTTATCACAGGCGACTATACCTATGAAACTGCAAATCAATATGCTATTCAAATTCAATCAGGTGCTTTGGGTGTTAAACTTAGTATGGATAGTTCAAATGTAATTTCCGCAACGCTAGGTAAAAATGCAATCAATCATGGTTTGATTGCCGGCGGCGTAGGACTTTTGATTATCTTTATCATTATGATTGCAAGATACAGAATGTTAGGTTTAGCGGCATCATTGTCATTGATTTTCTTTGCATTGACTTATGTATTTATCCTATCTATATTCCCATGGGTACAGTTGACACTTCCCGGTATTGCGGGTATTTTGCTGTCGATAGGTATGGCGGTAGATGCGAACGTAATTATATTTGAGAGAATAAGAGAACTTATGGCAGGTAACAACCAAAGAGATATCCGTGCAAGCGTGACTCAAGGTTTTAAAAATTCATTATCTGCAATTATCGACGGTAACGTAACAACTTTGATTGGTGCTATCGTACTTGCAATCGTGGCTATCAGCTCAATTAAAGGATTTGCTATTACACTGCTAATAGGTATCATTATATCTTTGATAAGCTCGTTGCTTGTTTGCCGTTTAATGATTAAATGTTTCCTTGCATTCAATGACAATTCTACAAAACTTTATGGTTTGAATGTTAAGGATGTAGATTATTCAATAGATTATAAAAATAATACTAAACAAATTGCCGAACCTGTTCAAGATAAAAATGCAGATAAAGCAGTTGTAAATGACAACAATAAGACTGAAACAGCGGAGGTAAATGCATAATGAAAAAGATTAATTTTACATTGGCTGGTAAAAAAGTCGTAGAAAAATGGAAGTATTGGATATCTGTTCCGTTGGCTATTTTCTTAATCGCATTAATCGCTTTTGGTATTTATGCGGGTGTTAATAAAGATGCTGCTTTGGGTGTTAATATAGGTATTGACTTTGCGGGCGGTAACATTATTACAATTCAAACAAAGTACGATGCAAACGCAAGTGACGTAAATGCAAAATACAACGAGACTTTAAATGTAGTTAAAGATGTGCTTGCAGAAAAAAATGCAAAAATAAGCTACGACCAAATGGCGGGCGATACAACATTGGATGTGGTAGTAAGATTTAATTCGCTATCAAAAGATGCGGAAGTCAACAACCAAATTACCGATGAGATAGTTGAAACGCTAAATGCGAAACTTAGTAGCGATGTTGTAAACAACATTACAATAGAACGTAATGGTCCAAGTGTTCAAAAGGAATTGATTTTGACGGCATTCTTGTCAGTATTGATTTCGACCTTGTTGATTTTGGTTTATATCGTAATAAGATTTAGAAATGTGTTTACAGGTTTGTCTGCGGTTATTGCATTGATACACGACGTTTTGATAGTTTTTGCTTTGACGATTATATTCCATATTCAAATTAACTCGTCATTTATTGCGGCAATTATTACGATTATTGCGTACTCAATCAATAATACTATCGTATTGTTTGACAGAGTGAGAGAAAATTATAAATCTTTGCCTGTGGGCGAAAGTGTAAATAATAATATGGTCGTAAACAAATCCATCGCACAAACTTTATCTAGAAGTATTTTGACAACTATTACAACTATGGCTGCGATTGTTATTTTGGCAATTATAGGTGTTTCTTCAATTAGAGAGTTTGCTCTTCCTGTATTGTTCGGTTTGATTGCAGGTACTTTCTCTTCTATATTCATTGCACCATCTTTGTATTGCTTAATGAAAAATGCAAGCGATGTTTCTGCAGTTAAAAATAAAAACAAAGTAGCAAAGCCTAAAAAAGTAAAAGAGAAAAAAGAAGTTAAAGATACTGCGGTTGTATAATAAAATTAAATTAGATTGAAAAAGTCTGCCAAACGGCAGACTTTTTTTGTTATGAAACTGTTATGGATTTTTTACAACTATGAAATTAAATACAAAATTTGCAATCAAATGTATAATTCCATAGGTGTAATTTTGTGTTTATTTTAATTAATTTGTCATAAAAATATTGCCATTTGCAAAATCAATGTTAGCATAAAAATAAAAAGGAGTTTTTATGATAAAATATTTTAAAAACGGTGTTTTGGAAGTTGAGACTCTCGATTTGCCGCAAGATTGTGGAGAAATTAAAGTCTCGGTAATTTTAGAGGAAGAGAGAAATGATGCGAATTATTATTTGGAGTTTGCTTGTCCGCGTAATGTCAAATATATAAGTCAAAAACTGACTCGTACTGCCGATAAGGAATATGAGATAATTTTGCCGCGCGGGATATCCGAGTATATCGGGGAAGTTTATGTACAAATGATAATAATGTCTAATGAAGATGCTGCACTTATCAGCCGTTCGTTGATAGCAAGTAACCCATTGTTTGTAATTAAGGAATCAATACTTGCAAGTAATGCTTTGGATAGTAGCGAGAGACGCGATTTTTTTGAATATGCCCAAAATGTCGTGACAAGTGTGTCGGATAAAATTGATATTATTGATAAAATGATAGAAAGCGTGCCTGCTCAAATTACCGACATTGTAGAGGAACAACTTGAAGCGGTAGATGAAAAACTTGCAGAGTATCAAACTGTTATAGACGGAAAAATCGAAAATGTTGCCGATAATTTAAAAAATCAACTTGTTGGAGTAGAGGGGAGCATAGGCAGCAATACAATCAAAATAGAAGAAAATAAAAGTTTGATTGCCGAAGTGCAAAATGATTTGAAAGGAGATATAAGCAGTTTAAGTGGCAGTATTACTCAATTAAGTGGTAATGTTACAAGTGTGGAAAACGGGCTAAGTGGTAAACTTAGTACCTCAGCTGTCAAAAATGAATATTCTTCAAGTACTAGCGAAGTCTATTCTACCCAATATTTTAATAATAATTTGAAAAAATTCCATAAAGATTCTGGAGAATTTACATTTACTTCCTCCACAACTTACTCGGAGGTTAGTACAATTACCACCCCTGCAAAAGGTTATTTGGTTGTGTTTTTTGGCAGTTGTAATAGTGGCGCAGCAGTGTCTAAAGTTGGCATTTTGCCTGTGAAAAATGCAGGAAATACAACGGGTGCGGTAAGCAATATCGGACATACATTATCGCCTGCCGCTATGGGTGTAGTTTTGTGTGATTATTTGGATGCAAATACAACCGTAAAGTTTTATTGCCAATGCCAAACATCGGGTAAGAGGACTACGGGATATTATAGATATATTTTATTGGAGGGATGAAAATGTATATAAAAATTGACAAAGACGGAAATTTGACGGAAGTAGTAGAAAATTTTAAAGCAGGTTGTTTGGAAGATAATTTTGAGGTTGATACCGATAAATTGCTTTTTGCAAAATATGTGGACGGGAGGATAGTATATGATGATAAAAGTTATAAGAAACACGTCAAAAATCGTACTATTTTAAATAATTTGGTTACTGAAAAAATGGAAATTGAAGAATGGCTAGATAATTATGACAGAATATGCAATGAAAAAATGAGATGTGACAGACTGCAAATAGAGTGTCATCATAATATTGCGGATATGGATAAAATAGCGCTGGATAAAATCCGCAAGCTTTCCGAAATAAACACTGCTATGGCAAATTTATAATTTGGCATTGGTGTAAAATATACAATTTGAGACAATATTTGCTCTTGCCAAAATCTTTATTTTATGCTATAATATTATTTAGATTAATTTGTTGACAAAAACAGCAATAATTTTATAAAAGGATTGTAGTATGAAATTTTCGGTATTGGGTTGTGGACGATGGGGGTCCTTTATAAGTTGGTATTTATCGGATATAAAGAAGTATGATACTTGTCTTTACGGAAGAGCTACAAGTACTAACTATTTGCAACTTAAAAATACAAGACAAAATGAATATGTCAAATTAAATGACAATATAACTTTAACAAGTGATTTATCCGTTGCTTTAAACTTTGCGGATATAGTCATTATTAGTATTTCCGCGCAAAATTTACGTGAATTTATAAGAAATATTAAAACAAACTATGATATTTGCGATAAAAAATTTGTGCTTTGTATGAAAGGGCTAGAGACTCCGAGTGGAAAGAGACTTACAGAGGTTTGTATTGAAGAGGGTATCGAAAAAAATAATTTGGCAG
The DNA here is from genome assembly GCA_947646415.1 of uncultured Clostridia bacterium. Classification (GTDB taxonomy): domain Bacteria; phylum Bacillota; class Clostridia; order Christensenellales; family UBA3700; genus MGBC100798. The sequence continues at coordinate 148,412 of CANSGN010000001.1, forward strand.
TTTGGCTTGGACCGGGACATATACAAGATTTTACTCGCGGCATACCTAATTGCATGACGATAGATAGCTACAATAAAGATTTAACCTGTTATTTGGCAGATAACTTGGCGAGCGAACTTATCAGATTTTATTATGGAAACGACATAATAGGTAACGAGATAGGTGCTGCTTGTAAAAATATTATGGGAATTTGCGCTGGAGTGCTTGACGGCTTGGGTTACGGCGCAATGAAAGGTCCGCTTATGGTAAGAGGTGCTTTTGAAGTTTCCAAATTTATAACCGCAATGGGCGGCGACGGATATACTGCTTACGGACTAACTCATTTAGGGGACTATGAAACCACTTTGTTTTCAAAGTATTCAAACAACCGTAATTTTGGCGAAAAATTGGCTTTGGGACAACCTTTCGAAAAATTGGCAGAGGGGGTCAAAACATCCGAGGCAGTTTATAAAAAAGCAAAAACTTTGAATGTTGATATGCCTATTACGGAAGCAGTTTATAAAGTTTTGTTTGAAAAAGCCGATTTAAAAGATACTTTATCTTCTTTGTTTAGTCGGTCGGTGAAAACAGAAAAGTATAGCTGATAAATACTTAATATGTTTAAATTTTTGCAATTTAATTGCGATTTTCGATAGAAATTTGTTGAAATTATGTAAAATAAAAAATGCTTTTGTTATTTGCCGAAAGCATTTTTTTATTAAAAGTTGATTAATATATTGTTATTTTTTGTATTTATGCCTAGCAAACATCAATGTTGTTTACGTCAATAGATTTCATAAATGTTTTACTTTCCTTAGTGTTGTTAAACTCAAGTATAGCAGTAAGTATAACAACTATCAAAACATAAGGCACCGGTAAAAAGCTGCCTGCATCCATTAAAGACTGTATTTCAAACGCTATTATACCAAGTGAGATTGAAATGTTAAATCTTTTAAAATTGCTAAACATTATTTTGCCGCGTACAAAGTAATAATAGCAATAGGCAAGTACTCCGATAATACCCATACTTGCAAGTGCCTGCAAAAGTGTATTATGAAACCAATATATACAAAAATCCGCTAAATGCAAATTAGGGCCAACATACCCCATTCCCACGCCGAACATAGGATTTTTAATAAAGCAAACCAAAGCTTCTTCGTATAAATTGCTTCGACCACTTGTAGTGAATGATAAGTCAGAAATATGTTCAAAAGCTTTTAATATAAACTCTTTTTTTATCAATACAAAAATAGATATTAAAATAGCAAGTACACATATTGAAATTAAAAGCTGCGAGCGGTTTGCACCCTTTGTAAATGAATAAATTAATAAAACCGGAAAAGTAATCAATATGGATAATATACCGCTACGGCAAAAAGTAATAAATATAAATCCGTAAAAAATCAGTCCGATTGTATAGAACAGCCAAGCAAATTTTTTATCGCTATATCCCAAATAAAAACCGCAAGGAGCAATAATTGCAAGCAGTGTAGCTATTCCGTTTCTGTTACCCCAACCTAAATTTATTACGTCAAGTCGAAGCATTTCCACAAACGGCTCATCCGATCGCAAAAAATGAGTTAGCATTTCTGCAACTATTATAAAGCCCAACGTAATCATAATATAGCATACGTACTTTTTATAATCGACATCCTTAGGAGGTTTTGTATAGGTCATAATTAAGTAATATAGTATTAGCATTACAGGACCGAGAGTTAATATAAACATTATACCATTTAAGTATTGTTTTAAACTTAAAAAACCTATACCTCCTGCAAAAAGCGCTATTGTTATCGCAAAAAACGGTAATGTCAATTTGTAGTTTTTAAATTTTACAGGATAACTAATTAAATGAGATATAAATGCCCCGATTAATAATATTGCTAACACAAACATAACAGGCCATGTTTTATCTTCGTTTAAAATGTTGTTGTTTGAAGTGTTAAAAATCATATATATCAAACAAGGCAATACAGGCAAAATATCTTCGTTGATAATCAATACTACGCAAGTGATTAATAACAAAATAGTCATGCCAAGCAAACTATTGCCTGTCATCCAACAAAAAAATGTGACAAACCCGCAAATCATTGGAAAAATAGGTGTATACAATGACAATCGGGAAGTATTTTTGAGGTATTCAAAAAATTTCATATATTAAATTATATCACAATAGAATGATAATGTAAAGATATTTATTTTAAGAGAGTTATATTTTTGATTAGCTATTGCAAATTTAATTTAAATATGATATAATAATATAAATAAATCTGCGGTATATTCTCTAAAATAATCGTTATAAGTTGAGGGGCAACTTGATCATTGAAAGAGTTTATTTTTGCGCTAATTTATATAGAGGTGAAAGTATGAAAAAGAAATTTAGTTTTGTTATTGTAATTGTACTGCTAGTAAGTATGCTTGCTTTAGTGCTTGTTGCATGTGACCCTAAAGACCCAGAGTCATTTTCGGCTGTAAACAATATGACAGTGCTTGAGGAAATTTGGGATGCTTGGTCGGTTGATAATTTTCAGACTGCAACGGATACGTTGGGTATTGATGTAAATGTCAATCTGAAAGGCGACGGCAAAGATATCAATTTTATTTTGCAAGGCGGTATTTCCAGCAATACAAGTGTCAAAGAGGGCTTACGCTTAGCCATAGTAAATAATTTAGCAAGTAAAACTGTCGCAGAGGTTATATCAAATAGCGACGGCACTTTTGTTTATGCTGACGGGCTTAAAGATAAACCGTTAAAAATAAATGAAATAAAATTTCAAGGCATAGGCTCTTTTATAGATGAAACATTGGGGCTTAACTTAGGGGATATAGCAGGGCTTTTGAAATTGCCTTTAATTAATATGGTAAATGACGCAATCAATAATGATGGCGGCAGTATTACCATAAGACCTGTGCTTAAAGAAAAAAATTCTTATGATGTAAATTACACATTTGCTTTTAAACTTAATAGTTTGATTGATGAACTAATGTTGTTTGTCCCAGGCCTTGAAGAAATATTTGAGAGTGTAAAAGCGGAGCTTAATGATATTAGCATAGATTTTGATATAAAAACAACAGGTAATCAAAGAGAAAAAGTTGCAAAACCTGCCAAAGGCGCACCAAAGTATAACTATATCGGCGGCAAATTAACTGATATGAAAATTACCGCAAAAGTTGGCACAAGTGAAATGACTGTTAATTGCGGTGTTGGTGGATTTAGGTTGTTAAACAGTATACCTGCAATCAACGCTCCTACGGAATTTATTGATTTTGACAACTTTTTATTGCCAAGCAATTTGAACGGCACTTTTAATTTGAAAGATAAAAATGGCGATATTTTAGGAAAGTATGAATACACTGCTAATTTTGATTTTAGCAAAACACAGTTGCTTTCCAGCTTGTTTGAATGTGCCGTAAAACAAAGTGCAATGCCGATTGTAGATAAATTATTTAAGGACGAGTGCGGTAAAATTTATATAGAGGTAAAACACATTTGCGACAATACATGCAAAATCAATCATTTGAGCAATGACTCTCGTCCGTTATTGACTATTGCTTATGACCCTAATTCGTTTGGGACTAATAGAGTATATTTTGCTTTGAATATGAGAGGCAGTGTGAGTGCAGATTTTGGAGAAAAAATATCCGAAATGATAAATGACGGCACATTGGTTTCCGCACAAGAGATATTAGACCTTTTGCCAAAGGAAGATTTGATTTTTAGTATTGACCCGTCTGCTTATATTAAAAAAGCTGAGGTAAGTAGTAGCGATAATATTATCTTGCCACAAGTTATGGTTGTAAACGAAAGCAATACTATTGATTTTGCTGAAATAGTAAACAGCATTTTACAAGCAGATATTTTTGCGGAGTATAAAGATACAATCGCAAAAGTTATGGATATAGTATTTCCTAATGTGGATAGTATAGATTACACTATTGTTCACACTAACGAGCATATAACCGATTGGGATATAAAAGCAAAGTTTTTGGAAAACAGGGAGTTTTGCTATAGTGAAACAGACGGCATAAAAGAAATTTTTGCTCCTATTAATAGTAAAATCGAATATACATTAAATGAGCAAAATATCATTAAAATAAAGACAACTAAAGATATCTATAATGCTGACGGCACTCTTAAGCATTTGACAGCTCAGGATGTGAATGCTTTAATCGGTGCTAGTGTAGAAGGCAGATATTTTGATATGCTAAACAATCAAATTACCGAAAACTTAACTATACTTGACATTGTAGGGGTAGATATTACACAAACTCAAACAACTCAAACGGTATACTTGGTTGTAGGAGGAAATGTAAATAACAACATTTATAAATTTTTGGATAATTTGAATGATTGGTTTAGCACAGAGGATGAAAAATTAATTAATTATATTTATCCTATTTGTGATGTTATTGAATTGGAAATAAAATTGATATAAAGTAATAAAAAACAGCAGACATAAAATTGTCTGCTGTTTTTTTATCTTTTATTTGCAAATTATTTAAAATTACTTTTAGTCTTTAGTTCTTGTTTTACATTTGGTAGAAAGCAATTTTTCTCCAACATTTATAAAATCGGCAGCACATTTGAAACATTTATTGTAACTGCAATCTGTACTATTGCACTTTATTAAAGTGTCCTCGTTGTCAGAATAGTTAAATTCGCTTGAAACTTCCATATTGACAAATTCTTGCTCGATTACGCCGTTTTCTCTTTTTATTCTTGTAATGCAGTTGCCTCTTTTATCAATGTTTACAACGCCGGCTTTACAGTGAAATCCCTCATTAAACTCACAGTTGCTTGTAGTGCATTTTAAACCTTTCATAAATCCTCCTAATAATCTTTTGTTTATATTAGTATTTACTATTATTTATCAATTATTCGCTGTATTTTTAGCTAAAATGTGTTTATTTTTTAAAATTGATAGCTTTTTTGCTTGCTATACTAAAAAATATTTGATAGAATACTACATAGTGCGGATTGTGTTGGAAATAATATTTTTCACGACAATTCAGTATAGGGAACTTATGAATTTACAAATAATAAAACAATTAAGTCGTACAAGTAATAAAGTATGTCTTGCAAAAAATGACAAAGGTATGTCGGTAGTGGTAAAAAAATATCAAGATATAAATACTTTGAGTATTGAAACTACTATTTTAAATCAACTTTCAGTTTCTGGCTATGCTCCCAAAATAATTGAAATGGGGGAAGATTTTATCATTTACGAGTATATCGAGGGAGATTTGCTAAAAGACAAATTTTTATTGTATACTATGAGCGATAATATTGATGGACTTGTAAGACTTGCCAATGAACTTTCGATTTTTTTGCAAATCTTTTATACACTTGCGGATAATTACATTTTAAAAGATATTTCTTTTGATAATTTTATTATAAAAGACGGAAGATGTTATGGTATTGATTACGACAGTGTGGAAGAAGGTATGCAGTATACCGATATTGCTGGCGTTATCGCTTATGCAGTAACAAATTGTGCAGGCAGTATTTACTCGGCTTTTCCGTTTATCAAAAGGATACTTGTCAATTTTCGTTATCAAATGATAGATGTAATCAACGAAGTGAGAGTTTGCTTGAATAACAGTAAAAAAATAATAAATATAGATAGTGTTTTAAATGACTTATTGATGATAGACGACAAAAAAAATGAGAAATTTTTACAAAAATAATTGTAAACATATTGAAATAAAAAAATATTTGTGTTACAATTATATTGTATTATAATATTATATAATAAATTTAAAAATTGTTATCTTAAAGGGTGGTTGCATATAGCAAATGAGTTTATCTAAAGGTAAATTTATTTGGTAAATGCCGCTTAAAGACTTTAAATGATGGGGCATCTAAGTATTAATGTTTTTAGATTAATAGGAGAAAGTATGAAGTTTTGTGAGAGATTATCTGAACTGAGAAAAGAAAGAGGTTTTAATCAACAATATGTTGCAGGCTATATGGGTGTTACTCAAGTTAGCATTAGTAATTGGGAAAGAGGGTTTAAAGAGCCTAACTTCCAAGCGCTTATTGATTTAGCGAATTTGTTTGATGTTACAAGCGATTATTTGCTTGGCATTTCGGATAAACGCAAATAATTTTGTACATATCTATTTTAAATTAAATATATCATTATGGTATATTTATTTAAACAAATATAATATAGATATTAAAAGATAGGGGATATATATGGTTACTATTAAAAATGTAAATTTCAGCACTTTTGGTAATTGTTTGGAAATTTCAAACGGTGTTGTTGTGCTACGTGTTACTACTGATTTAGGTCCGCGTATTATTTATTACGGAACAACTGATGAAGATAACATGATGCACACTGATGACCTTGGATTAAATAAGCGTCCAAGCGAGTTCCTTGACAAAAACTATAAAAAAGGCGAAGTTTGGAAAATTTATGGCGGTCACAGACTTTGGAAATCTCCTGAGGATGAGGCAAGCTATCAACCCGACCATAATAAGGTAGATGTTACCTTGCTTGATAACGGTGCTGCATTTTTTAGCGGAAACGATAAAGTTACCGGTATCGGAAAGACAATAAAGGTTACCATGGCAGAAAATGGCGACGTAACTGTTGAGCATGCTTTTTATAATTGCGGAGACAAACCGCTTAATGTTGCATTATGGGCATTGTCCGTTATGAACAAATACGGTACGGCAGTTATCCCTATGTCAAAGGAAGATACGGGACTTCTTGCAAACCGCAATTTAGTCATTTGGCCATATACGGATATTGCTGATGATAGGTTGCAAATAAAACAAGATTACATAAGTATGAGGCAAGACCCTGATTGCAAAGGACCTATGAAAATAGGAACTTTAAATACAGAAGGTATTGTTTACTATATTCGTGGCGACAAATTAGTGGAAAAGATTTTCCCAAAAGCAAAGAGGGACGGCAATTACGCAGACTATTCTTCTTCTACAGAGCTTTATACTTGCAAAGATTTTATTGAAGTGGAAAGTTTGTCAGAGTTGCAAAACATTCCTATCGGAGGGACTGCCACTCATACAGAAATTTGGAAATTACATATCGCAGATAAACTATACGGCGATATAAAGGCATTGATAAATGAAAATTAAGTTTAAATTGTTTGTATCGCTAGCGATTTTATTAACGCTAGCTTTACTTGCCTTTACGGGGTGCAAACCGGAGGAGAGAAACTATAATTTAGACGGCATCGGAAGTGTCGTAATTTCCGATGCTATGGAAGATGTTTTGTCTTCCTGTGTTGTGGTGGAAGTTGTTCCCGGCAATTTTACATTCTATTATTCAATGGGAGTTGCTATTTCCGAAGATAAAATAATTGTTCCAAGGCAAACGATTCCGTTAAATAAACTTAATTTGCCGGAAACAAACTATTATAAGGGCAGAGTTTATAATACAAAAGGCAGATTTGACTTTGTCTACAAGACTGAAGATAACAATTTTGCAAGGAATAATGATTATGGTTTTAATGTATTAACGCTTAAGGACAAAAACAGTGTAAAACTAAAACCTGTCAAATTTGCAAAAAATAACGATACTACCGATATTATCAAACTTGGACAAATGATTTTTGGGGTGGAAGTTATTGTACCTGACAGCAGGGTGTATAACAAAAATTCTTCTGTAGATATCCCTACTCAGGAATATTATAAGGCAATTCCTGTTTTGGTTTCTTCTAAATCTATGATGACGGGTGCGGACATTATGAGCAATCATCCTAACGGAATACCTGATGAAATGATAGCAGCTTCATTTACTACACAAGGCTATTTCAACAAGTCGGATTACGATACTTATGTTACAGGGGTGGATTTGAAACATGGTTTTGAGGCAATAGATAAAAACGAGAACTATGTTTTGACAAACAACATGTTATTTAATACTGCGGGAGAATTTGTTGGAATCAACTACTTACGAAGGGTTGACGGTACGGATTCAAACGAACATATAGTAGCGGGTATAGGTTATGCCGTACGCAGCAGCAACATAAAAGCTGTTTTGCAAAATAAGCAAATTATATAGGAGGGTGATATAATGAAAAAGAAAAGTATAATTATATTAATAGCTTTAATCTTAGTTGTGATTTGTGTCACCGCAAGCGGTTGTTTTACTCAAAAAGTGACAGAGGAAGTTACATTAACTTCCGCAAACTTTATATTTGAAAAAGTAGTTGGAGAAGTTATCGACTCAACAGTTACAATAAGCTGTACAACTAGTAGCGGAACTTCGGGCGGTGCAGGAGTTGTGGTATCTGCCGATGGATATGTTTTGACAAATAACCATGTTGTAAAAGATTCTACAACAAAAACTGCGGATATTAGGTTTGCAAATGGCGAGTATTGCCAAGCGATTATTTTGTCCGAGAAAAATACGGGTAATTTGGCAAGTTTGGATTTGACGCTTTTAAAAATAACCGACAGAATCAAAAATGATTTTAAACCTGTTAAATTGAAAGATGAAGACGTTAAATGGGGAGAGTACGGCGTAATTATCGGAAACCCTAAACAACTTGGTACTTTGTGTGCACATGCAATGGTTTCTAACCCAAAAAGGTTAATGCAACACTCAATCAAAACCACTCACTCTACGGAGTTTATAACATTGGATGCACCTGTTAATCCCGGTAATAGTGGCGGCGGATTTTTTGATGCGTCGGGTAAGCTTGCAGGAATTGTTACCTTAAGACAATACGATAATTCAAATTCTAATCAAAATGTCACATTCGGAATTGCTTATGCTATGCCGGCAAGTACTGTAAGAGATTACGTTAAAGCTTATGGTATAAATTTATAAAAAACCATTTGAAAATCGTAAGTAAAATTTATAATTATTTAAAGCAAAAAAGGAAGAATATGTTTATTGCAATCGGTGGCGGTAGCATGAGGGAAATGACTGCCGTAAATGATTATATAGTATCCAAACTTGAGCATATAAGACATGAAATGGGCAGAAAACCAAAAATAATGTTTTTGCCACAGGCAAGCTTTGAGTCTAAACCGTACGTAAATTCTTTTACAAGGGAATTTGGTACAAGACTAAAATGTAAAACCACTTGTGCTTTGTGGGCAAACGGCGAAATGGACTTTGAGCATATAAAACAAAAGTTCGATATAGTAGACTGCATTTATATTGGCGGCGGAAGATATGACGTGCTTTGCGACGAATTTGAAAAAATGGGTTTAAAGCAGCTTATCTGTGATTTTTATAAACGAGGCGGACTAATCGTCGGCAACAGTGCAGGAGCAATGCTAATGTTTGAGCAAAGTGTTTCCGACTACAAAATAATGGCGGGCATAAGCGAGGAGTACGAAATCGCAGACGGATATGGTTTGATAAAAGGGTGTTTTTGCCCTCATTCAAACGAAAGCAGCAGGCAAGAGTATATCAAACAAAACAATTTACAACCTATTTTGCTTGCGGAAAATGAATTTTTGGAGTTTGAATAATTATTGTAAAAGCGATTTATATCGCTTTTTTAATGGAAAAATATAAATTAGGAGTACTAAAAGTATGGCAAAAATTATCGGAGTGGATAAGGGTAGTATATCTTATCAGCTTGGCATTAAGTCAGGCGATATTTTGCTTAGCTTTGATGGAAATCCTGTAAAAGATATTTTGGACTATCATTACTATGATGGTATGGAAGAATTTGTGATGACCGTAAGCCGCGGAGAACAAATAACCGACTATGAGATTGAAAAAGATTATGACGAGAGTTTGGGACTTGAACTTGACGAAAGTATGGAACTTACACCTCTACGCTGTAAAAACAAATGTAAATTTTGTTTTGTAGACCAGCTGCCAAAAGGCATGAGGGAAAGTTTATATGTCAAAGACGACGACTATCGTTTGTCCTTTGTATCGGGCAATTACATAACATTAACAAATGTGTTCAAGGAAGAGCTTGATAGGATAGTAAGGTTGCATTTATCTCCTTTGTATGTTTCGGTACACACTACCGATAATAATATAAAAAATCAACTTGTAACAAATCCCGAGGGTAGCAAAACTTTTGAAAAATTAAAGTTTTTGACGGATAACGGCATACAAGTTAATACGCAGATAGTAATGTGCCCAAACGAAAATGACGGGGAAGTGCTGTTGCGTACATTAGAAGATTTGCAAAGTTTGCGACCTTTGTTAAAATCCGTTGCAGTCGTGCCCGTAGGACTTACTAAACATAGGGAGGGATTATATCCTTTAATGCCTGTGGATAAGGAAAAAGCAAGACAAACAATTACTTTGATAGATAGTATAAATAAAAAATACGGTGTGTTTGTTTATCCGTCAGACGAGTTTTATATAAAAGCGGAATTGCCTTTGCCAAATTATGAGGATTACGGCGATTTTGAGCAAATTGAAAACGGCGTAGGACTTGTGAAAATGTTTGAATACGAAGTAGACTGCGCATTAAACGAAGTTAAGAAAAACAAGTCAAAAGCAAAGGTAAGTTTGATTACAGGGGAGTCTTTTGGGGACTTTTTGCAAGACTACTGCGGTAGGATAGAAAGCAAATTTAAAGGATTGCAAACACAAGTAATAAAAATCAAAAACGAGTTTTTTGGAGAGACTGTTACTGTTGCGGGATTGATTACTGCGGGAGATATTATCAAACAATGCAAAGGTAAGCTTTATAAAAATGTAATTATACCAAGCACAATGCTAAAGGAATTTACAACTACTTTTTTGGACGGAATGAGTGTTAAAGAAGTGGAAAAAGAGCTTGGAGTAAAACTTCATATTTGTCGTAACGGAGAGCATTTAGTGCAAATTATCGCTAAGTTATAGACAAAGTAAAATAAAAAACAATAAAGTAGGTGGATATATGGCAAAGCCGTTAGTTGCGATTGTCGGTAGACCCAATGTAGGTAAATCGACATTTTTTAATAAAGTAGTAGGAAAAAGAGTGTCTATTGTGGAGGATAAACCTGGTGTCACTCGCGATAGATTGTATTTTGATGCCGAGTGGTGCGGATATAATTTTACAATGATAGATACAGGCGGTATTGAACTTAAAAGCGAAGATAAAATGTGGCAACATATAAAAGCACAGGCGGAAATCGCAGTGGAGGTTGCAGATGTTATCGTGCTTTTTGTGGACGGAAAACAAGGAATAATTTCCGACGATATAGATATTGCAAATTTTTTGAGAAAAAGCAAAAAGCCTATCGTTTTGGCTGTAAACAAGCTAGATAATAACGAGGTGGAAAAGACTTACGAGTTTTACGAGTTGGGACTTGGCGAGCCTTATGCTGTTTCGGGGGAACAGGGTAAAGGTATTGGCGATTTGTTGGATGCAATATGCAATTATCTGCCGAAAATCGATACTAATGCGGATAATGATGTAATTAATATTGCAGTTGTAGGTAAACCAAATGCAGGTAAAAGCAGTTTGGTAAACAGGTTGTTAGGCTATGACAGAGTAATTGTTAGCAATGTGGCGGGAACTACCCGTGATGCTATTGATACTGCATTTACTTACGAGGGACAAAAGTATAATTTGATTGATACTGCGGGTATAAGACGCAAACGTAGTATTGACGAAAGTGTGGAAAGCTATAGCGTTATGAGAAGCCTTGCTGCAATACGAAGAGCAGATATCTGCCTTGTTGTTATCGATGCGGGGGAAGAACTTAGCGAACAAGATATTCGCATTTGCGGATATGTTCATGAACAAGGTAAACCATCCGTAATTATAATGAATAAGTGGGACATTGTCGAAAAGGATACTCATACAATAAATAAGTACAATGCAAGGCTTGACGAGCAACTGAAATTTATGGACTATTACGATAGCTTATATGTAAGTGCCAAAACGGGACAAAGAACGGATAAGATTATGCGTGAGGTAAATTTTGTTTACAGTGAGGCAAGCAAACGTATAACTACAGGATTGTTGAACGATATTATTCAAGATGCGGTAAGTTTGGTAGAGCCACCTGCACACAACGGCAAGAGATTGAAAGTTTTCTTTGCAACTCAAAACAGCAGTAATCCGCCTACATTCGTCTTTTTTGTAAATGACAGTGAATTGTTGCATTTTTCGTATAAAAGGTATTTGGAAAATTGTTTGAGAAAATCGTTCGAGTTTAAAGGTACTCCGATAAGACTTGTATTTCGCAATAAAAACGAAGATGATAGCTTTGTTTGATAATAAATTTTGCATTAATTGAGGTTATAATTAATATAAAAAATTTTAATCGAATCATTTATTTATATAATTGACTAATTTAATGCGTATGTGATAAAATAGGAAAAACGGAGGTTTGTATATGATTTATCGCGATAAAACAAAAGATTTTTTGGAAAAAGAACTTGCCAAAGAAAAAGCAAATTATGAAGAAATTCTTAAACAAAATGTGAAGATTGATATTTCCAGAGGTAAGCCTTGCAAAGAGCAACTTGACCTTTCTATGGAAATGTTGAATATGATAAATAGCGTAGCCGATTTGCCTGCTGAGGGTGCGGATATCCGTAACTACGGCGGTATTGAGGGACTTTATGGTTTACGTCAGTTGTTTGGCGAAATGTTGGGCGTTAAAGCGGAAAATGTTTTAGTAGGCGGCAACAGTAGCTTAAATATGATGTATGATACTATTCAAAGATGTATGCAATTTGGTGTTAACGGCAGTACTCCTTGGAATAAGCTTGAAAAAGTTAAATTTTTGTGCCCGGCACCGGGTTATGACAGACATTTCAGCTTGACAGCTGTTTTCGGAATCGAATTGATTACTATCCCAATGGACGAAAACGGTCCAATTATGGATGTTGTGGAAAAATTAGTTGCAGATGACGAGGCAATAAAAGGTATTTGGTGTGTTCCTAAATATTCAAACCCTACAGGTATTGTGTTTAGCGATGAAGTAGTTGACAGACTTGCTAAAATGCCTACAAAAGCACAAGATTTTAGAATTTTTTGGGATAATGCTTACGTTGTGCATGATTTGTATGACAGTACAGTACCGCTAAAGAATATTTATACAGCCTGCCTTGCAAACGGCAACCCTAACAGAGTGTTTATTTTTGCAAGTACTTCGAAAATCACTTTCCCGGGTGCGGGCGTTGCATGTTTTGCATCCTCTGAAGAAAATTTGAAAGATGCACTTAAAACAATAAAGTTCCAAACTATCGGACCGGATAAAGTCAATCAGTATTTACACTTAAAGTTTTTGCAAAATATGGACGGTGTACGTGCTATTATGAAAAAACACGCAGCTATTATCAGACCTAAGTTTGATACCATTTTAAATGTGCTTGAGGATGAGTTTGGTACAGATAGTGATATTGCAAATTGGAGCAATCCAAAAGGTGGATATTTTATCAGCTACAATGTACTTAACGGTTGCGCGAAAAAAGTTTACGAACTTTGCAAAAACGCAGGTCTTGTAATCACTACGGTTGGCGATACTTTCCCTTATGGTAAAGACGATAATGACAGCAATATTCGTATTGCACCTACTTTTACAAACACCAATCAGTTGGATACAGCTTGCAAAATTTTAGTATGCAGCACAAAAATTGCTTGCATTGAAAAATTGATAAGCGAAAAATAATAATAAAATGGAATGCCTCCTTTGGGTGTATTTCAATGGTATAAAAACAAGGAATTAATCAAATGTTTTCCTTGTTTTTTAATTAAATTTTATAATTAATGCTACAGCAAACATTAATTGAACGGAGTATTTATGAAAATAGTAGTAATTAACGGTACTGAAAAACAAGGCGTTACATTTCGTTTGAAAGAACTTTTTTACAGCGTTTTCAAGGTGCGGATATAATTGAGTATTATCTGCCCAAAGATTGTCCGTCTTTTTGCGTGGGCTGTACAAATTGCTTTTTTTAAAAGCGAAAACAAATGTAAAGACTTTGCTTACATAAGTAAAATTGAACAATCAATTATTCAAGCTGATTTAATTGTAATGACTTCGCCTGTATACGTTATGCACGCAACGGGTGCAATGAAAGCATTGTTGGACCATTTTGCATATCGTTGGCTTTCGCATAGACCTGCCCTGAAATGTTTGGGAAACGTGCTGTTATAATCACGCAATGTGTTGGCTCGAGAGCAAAATCTACAACAAAAGATATGAAACACAGTTTATCGTGGTGGGGTATCTCAAAAATAGGTGTATTTAACGGTGTACTTATGAGCGATATTATATGGGATAAACTTCCCGAAAATAAGCGCAAACATCTAACTAATAAAATAAACAGACTTGCTTGTCGGTTTGCAAAAATCAATTATGCAAAACCTGCACATACAAAGTTTAATACAAAAATCAAATTTCAGCTTTGCCGTTTTATTAAAAAACAACTAGAAAAAAACGGCGATAAAGGACTTGATAAACAATATTGGCATGAAAATGGTTGGATTAATAAAAGCCGTCCGTGGAAAAAATGATGCAATATAATTAATTGACAAATTTTTGTTTATCGTTATAAATGTTAAAAAGCATAGCCCGCTATATTTCGCTTGCGAAGTTAGCGGACTTTTTATTTGCCCTTTATCTATCCACAAAAAAATCTATGACAAGCACCTTTTAAGGTGCCTTTTTTATGCACTGAAAGCACTCTTTGCAATGCGGACGGTGCTTTTTTGTTTTGTAGTAGTATTTAAAATAAAAAGGGGGACAAAAGTTCGCCTTTTATACAATATTGTTCGGTGAGAGATATCAATATTAAGGCAAAATAAAATAAATGTCATTAAATTATGTTTTTTTATAGCAATCATATCAAATAAATATTTTTTATTTACATTACACTTGCCGTGTATATATTTTTGCTATAAGGAAATATTTATTTATGCAAGTATTTTTTTAAATCAAAAATTTGAAATTGCATGTATACATGGGAAATAATGTGGCAAGAATAGAATTGTGAGGATTGAAAAATGAAGAAAGCTTTGATTGTTTTATCATTATGTTTATTGTTGTTTGTTACATATTCTTTGCCCGTAATTCTACCTAAATCGGACAAGGATATTACTATCAATTATTTTACTAAGGGTAGATATAGCGAAAACGCTATATACCTATACGATGACATTTTTATGGTTACGAGCGACTATAAGGAAGGACAAAAGACTGCAGATAATTTAGTGAACATAGTTGGGATAAGTGCTACATTTAACGGCGATTTTGACGATATGAAAAGTGTTGTCAAAAAGTGCAAAGTGGCAGTCCTAAGCGAGGAAACTGTAGGGAATGTACATATCATTTATGGTATATCTGAAAGTTGTGGCAAGCCGATTTCAGCAAACGGTATGAATATCAATTTTCAAATCGCTATAAGGGATAATGTAATCACAGTAGGCACCCCTTTGATAATGGGGAGTTATTAAGAATATTTGGAGGTAAATATGCAAAAAAAAGATGCAAAGGCTATCGGCAGCAGATTAATGGCTTTTTTAAAAAAGAATATTCATTATATCCTGATGATTCTATGCGTGATAGCGATTGGAGTAGTGGTAACAGTAGTTGCAGTGCTTAACACAACAAAGACAAACGATGTCGATGTAAACAAACCTAGTGAGCCGACAATAGAAGCTCCGGATGACGAAAAACCGGTTGTTGTTGAAAAGAAATTTGCTTTGATTATGCCTGTTGAGGGTGGAGTACAAGGTAGAGCTTTTTCGGATACAGCTTTAAGTTATAATCCGACTTTGTCAAGATACGACGCACACTTGGCTGTTGATATCGTAGGTAGCGAAGGTGCTAATGTGTATGCGGGTTTTGAGGGAACAGTAACAAATGTTACTACCGATGCTTACTATGGCGGTAGCGTAACTATCGATTACGGCAAGGGTTATGTAGCTACAATCAGATTGATTAATGATGTTAAAGTTAGCAAAGGCGATAAGGTTGACGAAAAAACCGTGCTTGGTACAGTAGGCAAATTTCAATTTGAGTGTAAGCAAGATGCACATATCCATTATGAGTTAACCCAAAACAACAAATTGGTTGACCCAATGCAATATGTTGTAGGCGACAACAAATAAATAACTAAGGGTGCTGACTTAAGCACTCTTTTTAATACATAAAGTTTTGTAAAAAACTTTTAAAAATCGGTACTAATTTGTATTTAAGACTGCTTTTAATCAACTTTTAAAAATGCTTTCCGTAAAAAAAATTATCTTTATTTTTTACAAAAAAAGTATAGCAAAATATACTTAAATGTGTTAAAATAATTGTATGGATAACGGAATGAAATATAATAGTATAACCGAATATTATAAACAAACTTTCGGCGGCAGAGTGTATAAACTTGCATTGGATATAGGGGCGACTTGCCCAAACCGAGACGGAAGTAAAGGCATAGGAGGTTGCATATATTGCAGCGGCGCAGGCAGCGGGGATTATGCAACTGTTTTTACGCAATTAGACTTTGCAAAAAGCAAATTGAAAGATAAAAAGTGCGGTAAATACATAGCTTATTTTCAGTCGTTCAGCAATACTTATATGCCTGTTTCCAAGCTTAAAGACTGCGCTCAAGAGGTGTTGCAAGACAGCGAGATTTGCGGGATAAGCATTGCAACCAGACCCGATTGCATATCTGCCGAAATGCTTGAGTATTTAACCCAACTTAACAATACAACACATTTGGTTGTAGAGCTTGGGTTGCAGTCTGTATCTGACAAAACACTTAAGGTTATCGGACGCGGGCATACTTTTGAGCAGTTTAAAGAGTGTTTTGACAAGCTTAAGGCAAATAATATCAAAGTTTGCGTGCATATTATGGATGGCTTGCCTTACGAGACAGAAAGCGATATGTTAAAAACAGCTCAAATTGTAAGTAGTATGAAACCCCATTCGGTAAAAATACATTGCACTTATGTGCCTTTTGGAACTAAGCTGCACGAAATGTACGAAAGAGTGGAGTACAAACCTTTGGAAATGGATGAGTACATTGACATTTTAGTTAAGCAACTTTTTATTTTGGATAAGGAAATTTATATAGAAAGATTGACAGGGGACGGGGATAGGAAAACTTTGGTCGCTCCTAAATGGACTTTACATAAAAGATATTTTTTGAATATGTTAAACAAGCATTTGTCAAAAATAATTGATTTATGTAAGGTTATTTTAAAAGAATAGATATATCATCATATCACAATATGTAGATATGAAAATATGAAATAGTACCGATTTTTGCAATGTATTTAAACGTGTAGATATGCCGATTATTAAATAATTAATGTATAATCATATTGTCATATATTGATAAATGGACTTTTGAATATATGATAATACCATCATTTATGAACAAATTGACATAAGTTGATATCTATCCTATCAACGTATGATAATATGCCGATATGCTCAAAAAATATAATATATTGTATATGTTGCTTGCCAAAAGTTAAATTGCTTGACTTTTGGTATTTTTTTTATTATAATTATTTGGTAAAAATAATTATTAGTTATCTGTAGTAAATATTGCGGATTTTAGGAGATAAATATGAAATTAGGTGTTGTAGGTTTACCTAACGTTGGCAAAAGTACATTGTTTAATGCAATAACCAAGGCTGGTGCTGAAAGTGCAAACTACCCTTTCTGCACTATCGAGCCAAATGTTGGTGTTGTTGCCGTGCCTGATAAAAGGCTTGATGCACTTGCTAAACTTTATAACAGCAAAAAAATTACTCCCACCTATCTTGAGTTCGTAGATATTGCGGGATTGGTTAAAGGTGCATCCCGCGGCGAAGGATTGGGAAATAAGTTTTTGTCGCATATACGTGAGGTAGATGCAATAACCCATGTTGTAAGGTGCTTTGACGATGACAATATCACACATGTGGACGGAAACGTAAACCCGCTTAGAGATATAGAAACAATAAATTTGGAACTTATTTTTGCGGATATGGAGTCGGTAAGCAAAAGAATTGCCAAAGCACGCAGCAGTGCAAAGGGCGGGGATAAAAAATTTGTTGCCGAAGCTGAGTTTTTGGAGAAAATCTATGCTCATTTGGAAAGCGGAAAGCCTGTTCGCTCTATGCAGTTTGATGAGGAACAAGCAGTTGCCGTAAAAGAAATGTTTTTGCTTACGACAAAACCCGTTATTTATGTTGCAAACATTAGTGAGGGGGAAATCGGTACGGAAAATGACTATGTTAAGCAAGTTAAGGAATTTGCAAAAGGCGACAATGCCGGCGTAGTTGTTTTATGCGCAAAGATAGAAGAAGACCTTGCATCCATAGACGATGAGGAAGAAAGAAATATGTTCGCGGAGGAATTGGGATTATCCGAAAGCGGACTTGATATTTTGGTAACAGAGTGTTATTCGTTATTGGGATTAATCTCTTACCTTACTGCGGGCGAAAAGGAAACTCGTGCTTGGACAATAGAAAAAGGCACAAAAGCTCCGCAAGCGGCAGGTAAAATACACAGTGACTTTGAGCGTGGTTTTATAAGAGCGGAAATCGTTGACTACAAAATTTTACTTGAGCTTGGCTCGTATACTATAGCAAAAGAAAAAGGCAAAGTAAGAAGCGAGGGCAAAGACTATGTCGTACAAGACGGCGATGTGGTGTTGTTCAGATTTAATGTTTAAGGGGCATAAAATGGATTATAAAGTTGAGATAGCAAAACTAATAAAAATAGATGATGTAAGCTTTGACGAAATTTTGTCGCTAGTTGTGGCGGCAAAAGATAGTGCTTTGGCGGATTTTGCTTTTCCTTGTTTTAAATTTGCAAAAACCCTACGAAAATCGCCTGTAATTATCGCAAATGAAATAGTATCAAGCATAGAAAAACCTGCTTTTATCGAGAGTATCGAAGCAGTAAACGGATATGTAAACTTCAAATTATCCAAACTAAATTTCGTTAAAGAGACTGTGGATAAGACATTGGCTTTAGGGGAAAGTTTTGGTAAGAGTACCGAGGGTGCAGGCAAAACAATTTGCATTGACTACTCTAGCATTAATATTGCAAAACCTTTTCACATGGGACATTTATCCACTACCGTTATCGGTGCGGCTTTGTACAGAATTTATAAAAAACTTGGATATTCGGTTGTAGGTATCAATCATTTGGGCGATTGGGGTACACAGTTTGGTAAGTTGATTGTTGCCTATAAAATGTGGGGAGATAAAGAGGATATAAACAATAGGGGCATAAACGCTCTGCTTGAAATTTACGTAAAATTTCATAAAGAGGCGGAAAGCAACCCTGAGCTGAATGATACTGCGAGAAATTGGTTTAAAAAGATAGAAGACGGCGACAGTGAAGCAATGGAATTATTCCTTTGGTTTAAAGAGGTTACACTTCGCGATGTGCAAAAAATATATGACAGATTGGATGTGCATTTTGATAGCTACAACGGCGAAAGCTTTTATAATGACAAAATGCAACCTGTTATTGATGAGCTAGAGGCAAAAGGGCTTACCAAAATAAGCAATGGTGCTACAATCGTAGAGTTTGACCAAAGCGAAGATATGCCGCCGTGCCTTATAAAAAAAGCAGATGGAGCTACTTTGTATGCAACCCGTGATATGGCTGCGGCATTTTACAGGAAAAACACTTATGATTTTTATAAATCGCTTTATGTAGTGGCATACCAACAAAATTTGCATTTTAAACAGCTTTTTAAAGTTATTGAAATGATGGGCTATGATTGGGCAAAGGATATGATTCACGTTCCTTTTGGTATGGTAAGCATTGAGGGAGGAAAACTTTCCACCCGTGACGGCAATGTGGTATTTTTGGAAGATGTTTTGAACACCGCAAGGGACAAAGCACTTGAGATAATTAACGAAAAAAATCCCGATTTGGAAAATAAGCAGGATGTTGCTGAAATGGTCGGAACGGGAGCAGTTGTTTTTGGTGCATTGGTCGGTAGCCGTATAAAAGATATTAGCTTTAGTTACGATAAAGTATTAAATTTTGAGGGAGAGACAGGCCCTTACGTACAATATACTTATGCAAGATGTTGTTCGCTTTTAAACAAAATCGAAAGCAGTGGCAGTATCAATTATGATAATTTAACAAGTACGGAGAGCTATGAACTAATCAAATTGATAGATAAATACCCTGACATAGTTGAGGATGCGGGTGCAAAGTACGAGCCGTCTATCGTGACAAGGTATATTTATAATTTGGCTGTACAGTTTAATAAATTTTATTTGGAACAAAATATTTCCAATTCAAACGAGCAGGACAAATGTGCACGTCTTGCAGTTGTAAAGATTGTACAAAATATTATAAAAGACGGCATGTCATTGCTTGGCATAAAGTGTCCTACAAAAATGTAAAAATTGTTTGTACCGTAAGCTTATTTACGGTACAATTTTTATCGGTATTATTTTACTTATATCAATATTAAGATTTCATTATATTGAAATTTTTGTAATTAATTGCAAAAAAAATTGTTTTGTTGTATAATATGAGAGGTCAAGGAAAACAGGAGGTTTTTGTTATGAAAACTATTGGTACAATTTCAAGAGGTATTAAAGCACCTATTATTAAAAAAGGCGACAATTTGGTTGACATCGTTGTTGACAGCGTACTTGCAGCAAGCGAGGAAGGCAAATTTGAATTGCAAGATAAGGATGTTGTTGCAATGACCGAGGCTATTGTTGCAAGAGCACAAGGTAACTATGCAACGCTTGAGCAAATTGCCAAAGATGTAAGACGCAAAACCGGTGGCGGTACTGTCGGTTTGGTATTCCCTATTATGTCAAGAAACAGATTTTCTATGATTTTAAAGGGTATTGCAATGGGTGTTGACAAATTGATTATTCAATTATCTTATCCAAGTGACGAGGTAGGAAACCCACTTATCCCAATGGATATTATCGACGAAAAAGGCGTAAATCCTTATACTGACGTGTTTACTGAAGAGCAATACTATGCTACTTTTGGTAAAATTCTTCATCCTTTTACAGGTCTTGATTATATTGAACTTTATAAGAGCTTTGGCGGCGATAATTGCGAAATTATTCTTGCAAACAATCCAAAGGAAATTTTGAAATATACCGATAAAGTTATCAATGCAGATATTCATACAAGAAACCGCACAAAACGCATTTTAAAGGAAGCAGGTGCTAAAGTTTGCTTGAATTTGACTGATATCATGAACGAAAGTGTTGACGGCAGCGGTTACAATCAATATGGTTTGTATGGTAGCAACTTGGCAACAGATAACTCTGTTAAATTGTTCCCTCGCGACGGACAAAAATTGGTTGATGCTATTGCCGAAAAATTAAAAAACATTACAGGTAAAAATATCGAAGTTATGATTTACGGCGACGGTGCGTTTAAAGACCCTGTAGGCGGAATTTGGGAACTTGCAGACCCTGTTGTATCTCCGGCATATACAAAAGGCTTGGAAGGTACTCCTAACGAATTGAAACTTAAATATCTAGCAGACAATGCTATTGGCGATTTGTCTGGAGAAGAGGCTAAAAAAGCTATGAAAGCGCTAATAAAGGAGAAAAAGGCAAACCTAGTTGCAGACCAATCGTCTCAAGGTACAACTCCAAGAAGACTTACCGATTTGCTTGGCAGCCTTTGTGATTTGACTTCCGGTAGCGGCGATAAAGGTACTCCAATCATTTTAATTCAAAATTACTTTACAAACTATAGTATTGACTAATTAAATAATTGCTAAATTTTTATATTATAGTATAAAAAGGACAGCGTTTCGCTGTCCTTTAGTTATTAAAAAATGTATTTAAGTTATGCGCTTAAAAATAATAAAAACAACGATTGATGTTTTTCAATCGTTGTTTTTGAATTTTATTTAATTGACAACAAGGTCACCATATTCCTCTAGTTCGCCATCGGTACAAATTACTTTGTATTCATAAACGGCATTGTTCCAGCAATAATCTTTTGCTATACGATTTGTCCACTCATATTTTGTTCCTTGAAAATTAATTGTGTCAAGATATACGCAAGATTCAAAAGCAGACTTGCCAATATAACCTAAGTTATTTGATATAAATATACTTGCAAGGTCAAGGCAATAAGAAAAAGCATTATTGCTTATATAATTAACATTATTAAAAATGGCAGTGGTGATTTCTTTGCAATTCATAAATGCGCCATATCCAATATCTGTTACTTTATTAAGGTCTAAACTAGTAAGTCCGTTACAATTACTAAATGCACATGCACCAATATCTGTTACACTGTCGGAAAAAGTAACACTTGTTAGGCTATTGCAGCCATTAAATGCATAATTTCCTATTTTGGTTACATTGTCGGGTATTACTAATTCAGTAATTTTTTCGCCGTTTAAAATTAAATTGTCAGCTATTGTTAGTGGGTTTGAATCAATTTCAGTAAAAAATATATCGCACCAAGCTGCAATGTCAGATATATGAACCTCTTTTAAATTATCGCAATTCATAAATGCTGAGTCTTCTATTTTTGTTACACTGTTGCCGATAGTTATGCTTGTTAAACTGTGGCAACTTGCAAATGCTCTTTTCCCAATATATGTTACACTATTTGGAATTACAATGTTTGTAAGATTACCACAATTATGAAAGGCGTATGAATTTATATTTTTAATGCTATCGCCAATAGTTACACTAGTTATTTTGTATTCTCCATCAAATAAATGTTGATAAATTTCTGTACCGCCATTTATTATAACAGTGGTTAAACTTTCTTTTGGAATTAAATATAGCTTATCTGCAGAAAGTGTTACACTTTGTATTTTATTGCAACCATAAAATGCATTGTTTTCTATACTTGTCAATTCATTTGTAATTATCAAACTTGTTAAGTTCTTACAATATTCAAAAGCTTGATGGTCAATATAGACCACATTATTTGGTATTGTTACACTCGTTAGATTGCTGCAATAGCCAAATGCTAACCTTGAAATAGTAATTATACTGTCAGGTATTGTAATGCTTGTTATACTATCGCAATTATAAAAAACATCGTTTCCTATTTCAATTACAGGTTTATTGTTGCATGTTGACGGTATTATTATTTCTGTTTCGGTTGTTAAATTGGCCTTAGTAAGAATATAGCCGTCAGTTGATTCGGTAAACTCAAATGCTCCGATAGTAACTATATTTTTTTGATTGTTACCACCATTATTGTCGCTGCCATTGTTTCCGTCATTGCCGTCACTGTTATCGTTGTCACCAGAACAAGCAATCAAAGCCAAAGACATAAAGCAAGCAAGTAAAACTACCAAAACTACAAGTAATATCTTTGATTTTTTCATTCCTTTAACTCCTTAAATATTTAATATTTTTATGAACAAATCATAAACAATTAGTTCATCAAATATTATGATTGATGAACATTTTATATTATTAATATATCAAATTTATAAAATAATGTCAATAAAAATGCTATTTATATATCAATTTTTCTAACTTAACGCTTTTTTATAAACATAATGGTCTTAACTCTTGCAATTAGTTCATCAATCATAATAATTGATGAACATTTTTTGTTTTTGTTTTTTTATATTTTTATAGCAATTTTCCCAATTTGTCCATCATATTTGCTTTGTGCTCCCAAAGGGAATGGGCGTAACGATTTAATGTTATAGTTGTGTTTTTGTGTCCCAAAATTTCGGACAATGATTTTACATCCATACCACACTCTAACGCTCTTGTTGCAAAAGTATGTCTTAATGCGTGAAAGCCTTTATGTTGAATATTTAATTTTTTAAGTAACAGCTCGAAAGTTCGTTGGTAACTTCTTACAAGTATTGGTTTGTTATTGTGCGAAATAACATATTTGCTTTGGGTGTTTTTTCTTAATTGTTTTAACAAATTAATTAATGGTTTTGAAAGTGGTATTTGTCTTGTTGAATTTTGCGTTTTTGGGGTGTCGATTATAACACAGTGTTTGCTATTAATATAACCATCATGGCACGATTTTGTAACAGATAATGTGTTTTTTGCAAAATCAATATCATTCCAAGTAAGTGCAAGCAGTTCCCCAATGCGAAGTCCTGTATAAAGGCAAAGTATAATCCCTTTGAGTTTTTGGCGGTGGCTATTGGCAATATGTTTTTCTATCTTTTTCTGTTCGCAAATTGTAAAACATACTATTTGTTTTTCAACAAGTTTTGGGCGTTTTATCTTGTCAGCGTTGTAGTCAGTAACTAATCCCAAAATATGAGCTTTTTTAAGTGAGCTTTGAATGATAGAAACAATGCCATTGATATAATTTGATGATAAACCTTTGTTTGTTCGTTTGTTTCCGTTTTGCGAAAGATTGCTGATAAACTTTTGCAGTATTATAGGGGATAAATCTTCTATATTGTAATCGCCTAAATGTGGCAAGATATGCAAAGATATAATGTTTTTGTAACGCTCAAAAGTTCGTTGTTTGTTTGAAATTTTAATGAAATTATTTAGCCATTCTTCTAGCCAATTTTTGTATGTCATAATCAGTCTCCTTACGTTATATTCTACTAGAATATTTAAAGTTTGCAATAAAAAATGATAGTATAGTTTTAGCTAAGTTTTGATAAAAAGAATGCAAATTAATATTTCGTAGTCTATCTTGTTTGATACAAATTAAAGAATGAGTATTTTTTTTAAAAATTACATTAAAATCTTGTATATTTTTGTTTAATGTGTTAAAATAACTTTAATAAAATAATTAGTGGTGTTGTTATGAGATATACCGGTGCAAAAATAATATTGGAAAGCTTACAAAGACTTGGTGTCGAATGTATATTCGGATATCCGGGCGGTAGCATTTTGGATATTTATGAGGAAATATATAAAGCTCGCGGAAAGGTTAAGCATTACCTTATGTCGTCTGAACAAGGCGCGACTTTTGCAGCAGACGGATATGCTAGGTCAAGCGGAAAAGTAGGAGTCGTGCTTGCAACTTCGGGTCCCGGGGCAACCAATTTGGTAACGGGGATAGCAAACAGTTTTTTGGATTCCGTACCTATAGTAGTTTTTACAGGTAATGTTTCAAACAGCAAACTTGGACAGGACAGCTTTCAGGAAGTAGATATTTACGGTATTACAATGCCTGTAGTTAAATACAGCTATTTGTGCAGAAATGTGGAAGATTTGGAACAAACTATCGTGGATGCGTTCGAGATTGCAAAAAGCGGCAGACCAGGACCTGTGCTTATAGATATGCCAAAAGATATCCTTACCAAAAAATGTGAATATATCGGCAATCTTACTGCCAAAATTCATAAAAAAGTGCTAAACTATAAACCTGACTACGAAAAGGTGGCTGAACTTATAAATAGTAGCCAAAAACCGCTTATTTATTGTGGTGGGGGTGTGGTAAGTGACAATGCAGGGGAAAAGGTGTTGGAACTTGCAAAACTTATCGATGCACCTGTTGCATGTACAATGATGGGAAAAACTGCAATTCCTTATGATTCACAATATAATATCGGTATGACGGGTATGCATGGTAATGTTTGTGCAAATTCAATAAAAAATGATGCCGATTTGGTGTTGGCGTTGGGTGTTAGGTTTAATGATAGGGCAAATGTACAGGAAAAACTTTGCAGTCAAAAAATAGTGCAAGTTGATATCGATTTGGTGGAGCTTAATAAAAATGTCGAGTGCGACTGCTTGATAAAAAGCTCAGTGACCGAATTTTTAGGGCAAATTTTGCCTATGGTTAAAAAACGTCATAATAGTGATTGGTGGGATTTTATTAAT
Organism: uncultured Clostridia bacterium; assembly: GCA_947646415.1. GTDB lineage: Bacteria > Bacillota > Clostridia > Christensenellales > UBA3700 > MGBC100798. The sequence continues at coordinate 174,023 of CANSGN010000001.1, forward strand.
AGTCAAAAGCAAAAAGACTATGTGTACGATAATCAAGGTTTTTCGCCTAATAATATTATAAAATTATTGGCAAATGGTTTGCGTGAGGATGACATAATTTCTACCGATGTGGGGCAGCATCAATTATGGACTGCTCAAACATATCCGTTTAAAAAGCCAAGGACATTTTTAACTTCTTGCGGGCTTGGCGCAATGGGGTACGGCTTGGGTAGTTGTATTGGCGGTGTTATTGCTACAAACAAAAGAGGAGTGCTTATAACAGGCGACGGAAGTTTTTTGATGAACAATAATGAGCTTGCGGTTGCCGTGGAAAATAAATTGCCAATTATGATTGTAGTCATGAATAACGGTGCTTTGGGTATGGTTAAACAATGGCAAACGGAGTTTTATAAAAAACATTACGAGGGAGTAAACATAAGCGGCAGGGTAGACTTTGAAATGCTTGCAAAAGCTTATGGCGTTAAACACAGCTATACGATAGACTGTGCTAGCAAATTGACGGAAATAATTGAAAAACATCGCGACTTTAAAGAGCCTCTTTTGCTAAATTGCATTATAGACGGAGATGCACAAGTTTTGCCGTTTGTGCATCCTGACAAATTGTAGGAATTAAATGGTAAATAAATAATTTTAGTTTTGTATATTATGTTTACTCTTGCTTAAAATATTATTGTAGCAGTAGATGCTACAGAGGAGAAAATTATGGCAAGAAGTCAACAAAACAGTGCCGGAAACAAGACTGCAACTAAGTCTAAGAAATCAACTCAAACTAAAAGCGTAAGTAAATCCGGTGCAAAAAATTGCTCAAATTGTTCTAATTGCAAATAAAGTATATTAGCATTTAGCAAACTCAAAAACAAACACTCTCTTTGATGTAGAATTAAAGAGAGTGTTTGTTTTTATAAGTCCTATTTGAGTGGAGAACTGCTATAGTTATATGTATACTTTTTTCCTTAAAATAACGCTTAATATGCTTATAAATTTTCTATATTATAAAATTTGGAATATACCGTCAAGTCGATAAGTTTGCCGTGTTTTTGAACATTATCTATATCTTGCTTGGTTATTTTTTTACCGGCGGGAACTATTATGGTGCTACCTGCGGTTATATTTTTTTGAGTTATTCTGCCTATCAAAAAACCGTAATTGCATATTGTGGTAACAAGCCCTACGGGAGCGACGGTTGCTATTTTATCTGTTTTTACTTCTTTCTTTTTTGCTTTTGGCATACGTTTAAATACTAGCCCGTCATCGGAAATAGAAATAATTTCTACATTAAGAAGATTTTTGTTGTCAGTAATTATCTTTTTTATATCAAAATCTTTGGTTATCATAAGGTCAACCAATCTGCCGTGTATTTTACCTTTGTCGTCTGTGACAAGTTGTCCGCCTACTCTAAAAAATTTAAAATTAGGGTAGTTCCTGTATTCGGACTTGTACATAATAGCATCATTAATTTGATAAATGTTTTTTACGTCAATTTTTACATTTCTGCTAGTTTCGATATAATCGATTTTTTTGTAATTGACATGTATCTTGCTTATTGTACCTAAATTTTGTGCTTGGTTGCAGTCTATAATGGTTTTGTTGTATAAAAATGATAATAGCATATAATTACTCCTTTGTTTATCTTTATAAGTAAATATATGCTATAAAATTTAAAATAATGACTTGTCCTGTAAAACTTGTCCGATATTTATTTTTCTAACAATTCGTCGTTTGGCTCTATCTTGTCTTTTCCAACAAAGCCTACAGCTATTGTGCCTGCGCCTGTGTGTGAGCCGATAATAGGTCCTACATAATTTGTAAGTATATTTGTAATACCTGTTTTTTCTATTATTTTTTCCTTTAAAAATTCTGCATCGTCCGGGCAGTCTGCGTGAAGAATAATAATTACATCATTTTCTTCAAGAATAATTTTGTCTTGCAAATGGTCGATTAGCTCCAAAATAGCTTTTTTTCTACCTTTTATTTTATCTATTGTTGAAAGCTTGCCGTCTTTATTGACATAAAGCATTGGTTTGATTTTAAGCAATGAGCCGGCTATAGCAGCCGTTTTGCTTACTCTGCCGCCTCTCATCAAGTGGAAAAGGTCGTCAGGAGTAAAATAAACACAAATTTTATCGCGACGAATAAGAGTCTCGTTGTAATTATCTTCAATGCTCATACCATTATCACGGGCTTTTAAAGCATAATAGGCAAGTAAACCTTCGCCTGTTGTTGCACATTTTGAGTCAAGCATATAAAATTTACGCTCAGGAAATTCTTGCTTCAATTCTTCCACTGCGGCAAGCACATTTTGATAAGTGCTGCTTAAGCTTGAGGAAAAACAAATATGCAATATATCGTTTCCTGCTTTTAATATCGGTCTAAAAAATTCTTCGGCAAAATAGCTTGTGATAAGCGAGGTTGTTGGCATTGCGCCATTTCTTATCGCATCAAAAAATTCCTTGCCTGAAAGATTTTTATCAATACCATACTCGGTATCTCCGATTGTGTATGTCATTGGTATAATTTTAAAGTTTTCAAAATACGACCATTCTTGCGGAAAATCGCAAGTCGCATCGGTTGTAATGTAATAAGACATAATCCCTCCGTTGTGTCTGTTTTTTATTATTTTAATAAATCGTCAGTAGCTTCGATTTTGTCTTTTCCGACAAAGAATAGCGCTACTGTGCCTTGTCCTGTGTGTGAGCCGATAACCGGACCGATATAATCGATTATAATATTAGTAAGTCCTGTTTTTTCGATTATTTTTTCTTTAACAAATTCCGCATCTTCAAGGCAGTCTGCGTGAGCAATAAAAATAATTTCGTTTTTATCCGCTATCATTTTGTCTTGCATATATTCAACAAGTCCCAAAAGAGCTTTTTTCCTGCCTTTAACTTTGCCTATTGTAGAAAGTTTTCCGTCTACATTTGCATAAAGCATAGGTTTAATTTGAAGTAAAGTACCTGCAACAGCAGCTGTTTTGCTTACTCTGCCGCCACGCATTAAATGATATAAGTCGTTTGGTGTAAAGTAATGGCAAATATGGTCGCGCCTTTCAACTGTTTCGTTAAAGTTGCTTTCAATATCCATACCGTTATCGCGTGCCTTTAGTGAATAGTAAACAAGTAAAGCTTCGCCAGAGCATGCAGCCTTAGAGTCTAGCATAAATATTTTCCTGTTCGGAAATTCCTTTTTTAGTTCCTCAACAGCCAAAGTAACGCTTTGGTAAGTGCTGCTTAAATTTGAGGAAAAGCAAATATGAAGAATATCATTGCCGTCTTCTAGGATAGGTCTAAAAAACTCGCTTGCTGTGTAAGTAGTAATAAGGGATGTGGTAGGCATTGCTCCATTTCTTACCTTATCGTAAAATTCTTTACCCGAAAGCTGTTTATCGATACCATATTCTATATCGTCAATGGTGTATGCCATTGGAATGATTTTAAAATTTGTAAAATTATTTAATAGTTCCTGTGGGAAGTCGCAAGTAGCATCAGTGGTTATAAAATAAGACATAAGTACTCCTTGAATTAATTTTTCTTAATTAGTATGTAAATAATCAAAATAGCATATTTGTTTTAATTTAATCATATCATATAGTAGCATATTACAGTGATAATAATAAAATAATGTATTTTTAATTAAAATACTGTTGTTTACTCAAATATGCAACTTAACTATTTATATATGTATATATTTTAGGGTATATGTGTATAAATGTCAATCTATTACACAAAAAATTTAACAAATTTACATTTTCATTTTACAATTAATATATAATAGTAAACAAATAACCCATTTAATTGTTTATATTATGACCATATAGGCAGATATCGGTTAAAATTTAGCAAGTTAATGGCTGAAAAACTGAGAAGGACAGCTTCAAAAATTAAATTTTGCTAAATCAATGTAAAGTTGTGTATAATTTTTGCATAAAATATCTGCAAATCGTACAATTTTCAATTAAAATTTGAGTAAAAACATTGAAAAAACGCGTTGTTTACGTAAAATTTACACAAAGCGCCCTTTGAAATATTGATTTTTGTCAGATTATGTAGTATGCTAAGTGTATAGAGATGTGTGTATTCCACACAAAAAAGGAGTTTATAATGAAAAGAACATTAAAAAGCTTCTTTGTATCAGCTCTAATGGTTTTAGTTTGTTTAACTTTGGTTGCTTGCGCGCAAGATATTGAGACAGATGTTGAAGTGACAGCACCATTCGGTGAAAAGTATCCTGAAAATGTGACTGCACAATTTAAGATTAATAAATCTATGACAGCACTTCAAATGTACGAGGCAGGAGTTAAAAATTTTAAAGCAGCAAGCTTTGTTGCTTCAAGTCAACTAGGAAATATAACTACCAACAACAAGCTTACGGGAGATATGACCCAAAAACTTGATTGTTTAAAAATAAAAGAAGATAATAGATATTATTTGGGCTCTAGCAGCTATACTATTAAAGGTGGCCCGGCAATAAAAATGAGTGACCAAAGTATTTACGAAAATGGTAAATATAGAGTAAGGTCAGCTAATTCAAAAGACATTAAAGTTGAAAAAGATGGGACAATGAGTGTATCCAAGTGGCCTGCAGTCGAGGTTTTTGAAAGCTTAGGACAAGGTTTGCAAGTATACCCTGATGACCTAACTAAAATTAACATGTTTATTGTTAATAGCAAAACTTTAAAAACATCAACAAAACCAGTTTATGATGCAAAGAATAAAACGTATAAATTTAATATTACTTTAGATTTAGAAACTGCAACTAAGGATTATATAAGAGTAATGGAATATAAGACTAAAAAGGGCGGTGTAACTCCAAAGGGTATTAATTTTACAAAACTTAGACTTACTGTAGTAATGTGGGAAAACGGTCTAATCAAATCTATCGGAAATGAAGAGTCATATATTGTAAATGCATTGGGATTTGAAAACAGAACGTCTTTACTTGCTACTACCTATTTTACTTATGATAGAGCAGAAGTAAATACAGGTAACTATTTTAATCAATTTTAATTAAAAACTATTAAAAATCTTAAATGCAGCTTTTAGCTGCATTTATTTTTGTGCAATATTCTACAAAGCGTGGATAAAATAAGAAAAAAAAATAAACTAATTTCTTATAAAATTGCATGTGCATTAAAATATTAAAATGTTTGTAATAAAGTAAATCAAATCAAAAATTTTAATGACTTGAAGTTTATATTTTTAAACTGAAATAAAGTTTGCAATAAAGCTTGATTAATATATTTTATATTTATCTACATTGTGTAGATATCTAGTCTAATTATTAATAAACAAATATATTTATATATGGAGTTTATAATTACAAATTAAGTGTTATAAAAGCAGTTTTTTTATTTTGTATAAAATAATTAGTAAAGTTTACAAAAAGCTTTTAAATAATATCAAGTTTTTAAGCTTTTCCAATAATTAAAAATTTGCCTAAATTGTAATTTAAAATTTTCAAATAAAAAAGGATTTGCAAAAACTGCAAACCCTTTTTTAAAGTGATTGATTTGTAATTAATTTTCAGTTGCTTGAATTAAATCATTCATATTGTAAATACCCGGAGTTTTTATGCTTGCCATAAAAATACTTGCCTTTACAGCACCTTCGGCAAAAACTGCTTTTGAGCTTGCCTCGTGTTTAATTGTAATAATTTCGTCATTTCCAAGGAATAGTACTTCGTGTCTGCCGACAACTGTTCCACCTCTTACAGCATGAATACCCAATTCATTTTTTTTGCGTCTTTCGTTGTTATCGTGTCTGCCAAACTTGAACTCCAAAGTGTTGTTCATTTCTTCATTAATGGCGTTAGCGATTGAAAGCGCAGTGCCTGAAGGACTATCAACTTTTACATTGTGGTGTTGCTCAATAAGTTCGATATCAAAGTTTTCGCCAAGAAGGTTAGTTGCTTTTTTGACTAAATCAATAAGCAAGTTAATACCTATTGACATATTGCTGGATTTAAATAGCGGTATTTCTTTTGACATTTCGGAAATATAGTCCAAGTCAAGCTCACTATAACCTGTGGTACATAGTACTACCGGAATTTTGTTTTCCTTAGCGTATGGCAAAAAATCGTAAATTGCTTCCGCACGTGAAAAATCGATAATTACGTCCGCTTTTACATTGATTTCGGAAACACTATTGAAGATTGGGATATTAAAATCTGCTTTATTTGCAAATTTATCTACGCCGCCTATAGCGTTTGCATTGCTGCTTTTGTTAAGGCATTCAAGCAAAGTTCGACCCATTCTGCCGCCAATACCCCATATTAATACATTAGTCATAAACTCCTCCGAGAGTAATTTTGTTATTTTATCAATCCGACGTTATACATTTCGTCCAATACTTTTATTTTTCCTGTCTCCGAAATAGGTGTCAAAGGCAGTCTTGGCAAGTTTTCGCCGTAACCCAACTTTGAACAAGCGAATTTTACAGGGATAGGATTGGTTTCGCAAAACATAATTTCCATCAAAGGACGATATTTAAAAAACAAATCTTGTGCTGTTTTTAAATCTCCTTCTTTAGCAGCTTTTACCATATCTACCATTTGTTTAGGGATGACATTGCTTGCAACGCTTATTAAACCATCTGCACCTAAGCTCATTACAGGCAAAATGATGCCGTCGTCGCCGCTGTAAACTTTAAAGTCACTGCCGCGTACTTCAGCAACAACGCTTGCAATTTGGCTTATGTTACCGCTTGCTTCCTTTACTGCGACAATATTAGGAATGTTTGCTAGGGCTTTGATTGTCTTTGGCAAAATGTTTACGCCCGTTCTGCCGGGAACATTGTATGCGATGATAGGAGTGTTTACTGCACTTGCTATTTGTGCATAGTGTGCAATAAGCCCTTCTTGTGTGCATTTGTTATAGTATGGTGTAACTACAAGCAACATATCTGCGCCCAATTTTTCGGCCTCGATACTGTTTTCAACAGCAGTTGCGGTGCAGTTGGAACCTGTACCTACTATAACAGGTACTCTTTTGTTTATTTTTTCGATTGCAAATTTGATAGTAGCCACTTTTTCGTCGTGAGACATTGTGGATGCCTCGCCTGTTGTGCCAAGCACAACCAAGGCATCTATTCCGTTTGCAATTTGGTCTTCTATTAGTCTGCCGTAAGCTTCAAAATCCACACCTTTAAAGTTGAACGGTGTGATAAGAGCAGTAGCAACGCCTGAAAACATAATAGTACCTCCGATTATTATTTAGATTTCTTTTCCATTAATTTTTGCATAATTTGAACGGCATTTGTTGCAGCACCTTTACGAATATTATCTGCAACTACCCATAGGTTACAACCGCTTGGAACAGTCTCGTCAATTCTTACTCTTCCTACATAAGTCTCGTCGTGTCCGCTAGAGATAATAGGCATAGGGTATTTCAAATTAGCAGTATCGTCATACAATACAACGTTTTCTGCATTTCTCAAAGCATCGTAAATACCTTCCAAAGTACAAGGTTTTTCAAACTCTACATTGATAGATTCGCTGTGGCTGTTTAATACAGGCACTCTTACAGTTGTAGCTGTAACTTTGATGTTTTTGTCAAGAATCTTTTGAGTTTCTTTCATCATTTTTTCTTCTTCTTTAGTGTAGCCGTTTGGCAAGAATACATCTATATGAGGTAGCACGTTGTTAAAGATAGGGTATGGGAATTTTTTAGGCTCTGCACCTTTTACACCCTCAACCAAATCATTGTATCCTGCAACACCTGCACCGGATACGGCTTGATATGTACTGTAAACAATACGTTTAATAGTATATTTATCGTGAAGAGGTTTTAAGGCAACCATAGCTTGAATAGTAGAGCAATTAGGGTTTGCGATAATACCTTCGTTCCAATCTATATCGTCCGGATTAACCTCTGGAACTACTAGCGGAACATTGTCATACATACGCCATTGGCTAGAGTTATCTACAACGATAGCACCGCATTTTACAAATTCTGGTGCGAATTTTGCAGAAGTAGAGCCGCCTGCAGAGAACAAAGCAAAATCTACAGGGTATTTTGCGATATTTTCGTTGGTAAGTTCGATAACAGTGTGAGGTTTGCCCATAAAATCGATAACTTTACCCGCACTTTTGCTTGAAGCAAAAAGATAGTAATTTTCCACAGGAAGTTTTCTTTCAGTTAAAACTTCCAAAAATTTGTTGCCTACCATACCGGTAGCACCAACAACTGCAACATTAAATTTTTTCATATATGCCTCCATGAATAAAAATAAAAATCTAATTTATAACGGATAAATAATTTTTTGCTTTATCCGATTGTAACATGCTTGTAAAACTGCTTATACATATAATTTGCTTGAAATTTATGTTTGAATATTAAAAAAGCAGTACGACTATCGTACTGCAATAAAAAGCATTTTTACCGCTAGCATAATAGTACTCCATCTAAGATGACAGTTATAAGGATTTAGCCTTATACCCAACCTTAACCACTGCAATATGATTAAGACCTCGGCAATCATACCCTTTCTGGCCGTCGGTAATTGCATACCATTTGGCGGACATACTATTGCTGATTGCTCCTCTATTAGCATCAAAATTTAATTTACTAAATGATATCATAAAATTTTTAATTTGTCAAAAGATTTGCTATAATTTAATTGATATTTTTTTAATTTTAGTGTATAGTTAAATATAGTATAATGAAAAGTAGTGTAATTTTGAGCGAAAATGTCAAAAATTATTAAGTTGTAGGCGGAGTTTTTTTATTTTGCTATTTGAAATATGATATGTAAAACTTAAAATTTTTGTGAATTTCTTAACAGTACATTTTAGTTTAATTAGTGCGATATTTTCGTTTTTAGATAATTAGGAGTTTTTTAGTATGGCAAAAACAGTAAACCGACAAAAATCAAACAAACCGTCATTTGCTGCAAAAGTTTTGGATAACATGACTTTGGGCAATGATATAAGTATAAACAGAGCACCAATCGAAACAAGTATGATTCGTCATTGGTGGCGTTCATTTAAATTGAATTATAGTTCGCTTGTTATACAAAATATTTTGTGTATGTTGCTTGCAGCGCCGTTTATTGCTTTGGTATTTTTTATTATGCCTAATTTGGAACAAAGGTGGATTTTGCAAAATGCCTTTAACTTTGTAGGAGAGTTGGGACTTGGATTTACAGGCAGTACAACGGATACTATAATGGCAATTAAAGGTATATATTTGTTTAGATTGATGTTTTACTCTTTGATTATACCATGCTTTAGTTTGATTGGTCTTGGAATGTCGGGTTTGTTTTACTCAAGCAGAAATGTGGCTTGGGGTGCAAAAATCAAATTGCGTCACTTTTTCCGTGGAGTTAAAAAATATTGGTGGCAATATATGCTTGCATTTACCATAATAGGTATTGCAGTTTATGCAGTTCTTGCCTCAATTTACGGATACTTGTATATGAGCATAGCAGGTATGACCACTTGGTATATGTATATAGTAATGATTATAGCCGTTCTTATTGCACTTGCGATTGTATACTTTATGATAACATTCTTGCCGATTATAAATATGTATAACTTTAAAGCGGTCGATAAAATCAAAAACAGCATTTTGCTTGCGGTTGTGCTTTTGTTACCTTCTACAATGCTTGGCATTTTGTGGATAGGTTTGCCGATTGCTTTGATTTGGACAAGTTTAACACAAATGATATTGTTGGTTACATTTGTTTTGTTCGGTTTTGCAGCGTATGCAACTGCTATCCAATGTTTCGGCGTTTATGCTGCGGATAATTATACAACCGTTTTATATCAAAATATGCTGTACACGCAAGAAAAGGAAAGACGCAGACAGGCGAGCGTCAATCGCAAAGGAACAAATAAAAACAAAAAGAATAAAGGAAAAAGATGATGGATGCATATTCAGTTATAGCAAAATTTTATGATAGCGCTAATACTGACTTTGATTACCCAAAATATTTTGAATTTATAAAGCACTACTTTAGCGGAAAGGTCGTAGAACTTGCATGTGGAAGTGGTGCTTTTACCGATTATTTAGTCAAAGTTTGTGATAGCGTGATTGCTGTGGATAATTGTAGCGAAATGTTGGATAAAGCTGTGCAAAACAATTTTAAAAACAGAAAATATATTCAATTTGTAAAAGACGATATTTTGACTTTTGTACCTCCTTTTAAGGCAAACAACGTTATTGCCGTATGTGACGGATTTAATTACATAACGACTTGCGATTTGCAAAAGGCTTTTGACAAAATAAGCGGGTATATGAAAAGCGGCGGACATTTTATTTTTGATATAAGCAGTAGCTATAAATTGAAAAATGTTATAGGTAATAATATTTTTTACGAGGACAGGGACGATTTGACATATCTATGGACAAATAAACTTACTAATGATTTTGTACAAATGGATATAACCGTTTTTGAAAAAACAGGGGATTTGTACAAAAGAGAAGATGAGAGTCATATACAATATATTCATGATAGACAATTTGTGGAAGATTGTTTGAAAAATGCAGGTTTTGGCGTGCAAACATTTGACGGCGAAAAGTTTGATAGTGTAAAAGACGAAAGTTTAAGGCTTTTATTTATTTGCAAAAAATTATAATAAGCAGTACAATTAATAAAAATCAAATAAAAGGTGAAAAATGGACATTATACAAAAAGCTATATTATTTGGCGGAAAAGCTATTGTAAGCGTAGTAAACGGAAAAGATTTGGCACAGGTTGCCGTAGATAAACAACAAACAAATGATGCTGCAAGCGAAGTGCTTGCAAGGGTACTTTGTATCGGTGCTTTTTTGGGTTGCGGTATCAAAGGAACTAATATAAGGTTGAGTGTGACCGTTGACGGCGGTGGTAAATGCGGTAAAATAATTGTTGCAGGGGAGACAGGCGGTATAGTTAGAGGATTTGTGGAAAATCGCAATCCTAAAGTTTCAAAGTTGGCAAACGGTACATACGATGTTTCCGAATGTATCGGAAAAGTGGGAAGTATAACGGTTATTAAGGATTTCGGACTAAAAAATCCTTATGTGGGCAAAACTCAAATTGTAAACGGAAGTATTGACAGCGATTTTGCATATTACTTTACAACTAGTGAGGGACTTCCTACGGCGGTTGCAAGCGGTGCAGTGATTAAGGACGGCAAAGTTGCATCCTGCGGGGCAATAATCGTTCAACCAATGCCAAACTGCGAGGAGGAGTATGTAGTTGTTTTACAAGATATTGTCCGCAACTTTACAAATTTTGGCGAACTTATACAAAGCAAAACTGCGGAAGAGATTATAGAAGAGAATTTCGGACATTTCGAATGTAAACTTATGCCTCCCGTTTATCCTGAGTTTAAGTGCAAATGCAGCGAGGAAAGAATGATAAATATCATCAAATCATTGGATAAGGAAGAGATAAAAGATATACTTGCAAAAGAGAATAAAATTGAAATTCATTGCGATTTTTGTAACAAATATTATGTTTTTGATGCAAAACGCATAAAAGAGATTGCAAATATTTAAATGTTAAAATAAGGAATTAGTAATGATAAGTTTTGAAGAATATATGAGTCCGGAAAGAATTTTGCAGCTGGCTACAAAATATTATGAAAAGCAAGACTATGTGGCTGTAGCAAATTTTTTGCAAGACAAATACGATAAATGCCCATTGGAAATACAATCGCAATTACTTGAGCTGTTAGGTAATGTCTATATAAAGTGGGAGGCGATTGAACAAGCTATATGGGCTTTTAAATATGCGATAAAATGCAATCCTTTAAACAGCAATGCGTATCTTGATTTGGCAAACGCATGTAAAAATTGCGGCGAAATTGACGGTTTTAAAGAGGCATTGGTTACTTTTAGCAATTTGGATTATCAAGGTCTTTCTAAAGCCGAAGAATTGGTGGAGTATTTTAACAGCCTGAGTCAAAATCAACTTGATAACGAATTGTTTTTGGTAGATGACGATTTTAAAAGCAACGATATGCTTGATAAAGCTTTTGAACTTTATGGCAAAGGGGAGTTTGATGTTGCTTGCGAATGTCTTGAAAAATTGATTGAAATGTACCCTGATTACCAACCTGCGTACGAACTGCTGATTTGTATCTATTTAACTTTATTTGACGAGGAAAAACTTGCAGATGTAAGTGAGCGTAGGTTTAAAAGATTCCCCGATAATGTCGAGGCAATAGCAATGTATCTTTATACTAAAAGACAGCTGAGTGTTTTTGAGGGTAAAGAACTTACCGAAAAAATGTTGAACAGTCCTATAGATAATATACTATCGCTAAAAAGGATATGCGAAGTTTTGGATGCCCGCGGCGAGTATGATAAATGCGTAGAATTGATAAATAATTACAGTAAAAAAAACGAAAATAATTATGATATTTTAATGATGCAAATGATTGCAAGTTTGAAAATAGGCAATTATCAAAATGCAAAGCAGTTGCTTAAAAAAATCAACAACTATTACGGAATTATCGGTTTGGGACGTATTTACGGTTATTTGTTTGATTGCAATAAGGACGCTCTTAAAATAGTTAACTACAATAGTATTCCTGATGAATTGTGGGAAGTTGCAAATACAATGCTATCGGATGTATACAACAAGGCAAAAACAAATCAACCGATTGACGACGATGAATTGTGGAATGTGTTCGAACTTATCGTAATGACTGCTGACGAAGATATAATAATAAATTTTATGATTGATTTTAAAGATAGCTTTACATTAAAGTGTTCTCAAAAGATTTTGGCTATCAGTTATTTAAGAGAAATTCCGTCTATTGTAAGAGCGGGTATTTTATATGCAATGCTAAAGTGCGGAATAACGCAATTTACATTTTTTACTGCCGGCGGTTTGAATAAGGAAGAATTTTTGCCTATCGAACAGTTAAAAGATTATCCCGAATGTTATAGTGATGCTTACTACTATGCTTTTGCATATTGTGCGTTTTCCACTGAGGATTTTGCCAAAAATATATATACTTCCACAGTTGAGTTGTTAGATGCAATGAAAGAGTCAAACCGCAAATTCCGTGATGAGTATGCTTTGGCGGCGGCTATTATTTGCAATAGTTATGTGCTTGTCAATGACGATATTGTAAAAACTGTTTCTCGTGTTGTTGAGTGCAACGAAAAAAGAGTAAAATCGTATATTTATGCAATAAAAAAGAATGGAGAGTTTTTTGATTTGGAAGACGATGATATTTTTGAATTGGTTTTAAAAAGAATCCATAACAAAATTTTAAAATCCGAAAATCCGGGAGAATAATACAAATTTCTAAAAAAAATTATTAATAATTAATGCGTCGCATACACTTTAGTATGCGACATATTTTTAAATTGGTGTTTTTATTTGTTGGGGTGGTAATCGGTGCCGGGTTTGCAACGGGTAGCGAAATAGTTTTGTACTTTAAAAACAGCGGGTATATTTCCGTTGTAATATCGGGTATTATAATGGGGTTGCTAAGCATTGCGTTTTGCTATTTCGGAAAGTTGCAAAGCAAGTATAAAATAATGAAAAACCTTACGAAAATCGTAGTGTTTTTATCTTCAATTATCACTTATTGCATTATGATAAGCGGAACGAGTGAGCTTATTTACAATCAGTTTGGTATAAAATATTTCGGCATAATAACGGGGTTTGTTGTTGCTATTCTTATGCTTTACGATATGCGAATTATAAAGCTTTTAAACTTGATTATCGTTCCTTTGATTGTGCTTATAATGTTAGTAATTTTGATAATCGGCGGAGGGGAGTTGTACAGCGGTTTTGACTTTTCGTCCTCGCTGAAATATGCAGGTATGAATATGCTTTTGGGCGGATACTTTATGAGCGAGGAGGGATGTGATTTGTCACACAAACAAATAGTCTGCTCAGGCGTATTGGTCGCTTTTGTAATGACGCTTTTAATGAGTATTTGTTATATGATAAGTATGCAATCGCCTGCTGCAGGTATGCCTGTATTTGAGGTTGCAAGGAGCTATGGTTTGGGTGCGCTTGCCGCAGTTGTCGTATATCTTGCAATTTTTACTACTCTTATCGGCTCGGGAAGAGCGTTTGCGGATATGATTTTAAAATTTTTGCCGCATAAGTGGATAGTATTTGTGCTATTCTTTACACTTGCTTGTTATTTTGACGGGCTTGATTTTGCTAGTTTGGTCGCTTTTTGTTATGGGGAAATAGGCGAAATAGGGCTTACTGTGTGCATTTTGATAATTTGCAATTTGATGTATAACTGTATATCGCGTTTTGTTGACAAGCTAAAAAATAAAAATAATTATTTAAAAAGTTTAATTTAATAATTAATAAAAATGTTTACAAATAAATAAAAGTATGATATACTACTTTGTAGTACTGATTTACTGAAGGTGAAAAAAATGAAATTTAGCAAAAATGAAATATTTACCATACCTAATATTTTGACATACATAAGGATTGTGTGTGTGCCATTTTTCATTTGGATTATTTTAGATAAAAGTATTCCCAACAATATCTACATTGCGTTTGGAATATTCATATTTGCTTCGATTACCGATTTGGTGGACGGCTTTATTGCTAGACATTATCATTTGATTAGTGATATCGGTAAAGTTGCAGACCCTATTGCAGATAAGATGTTGCAGGTTTCCACATTGCTTTGTCTTACTATTTTGGGTAAGATACATTGGGGATTTCCTGTAGTGTTTTTCATTAAGGAAACATATATGGTGCTTGGCGGTAGTGTGATTGTCAAGTTGTTTAAAAGCGATTATGTGTTGCAATCTAATATCTTCGGCAAATTCGCAACATGCTTAAATTCATTGGGTATAGTATTGGGATTTTTCGCAAAAGAGGGCAATATGGCGTACGACATAGCCGTCAATGTGATTTTGACATGTGGTGCAGTTTTTGCAGTCGTCACGGCGGTTATTTATACAGTTCAGTTTTTTAAGTTCAGAAAAAGAGAACTTACCGAAAAAAGATTGAAATTTGCAGTCGATTCGGACAATCAAAAAAATGAAGATATTATACTTCAAGCCCAAGTCGAGGAAAGTGTCGTAAACGATGTTGCGGTAGAAAACGTAGGTATCAGTGCAGCAGATTTATGCAAGGAAGAAGAATCGGGAGATATCGTAAGTAGCGGTGCTGTGGTCAGCGACGGGGATAAACAAGTATGATTAATTTTGCTTACAGTCTTTCCGCAATATTTGCGTGGAGTTGGGAGAGATTTAAAAATCCTTTTGTCATAAGCGGAATAGTCGTAATGTTTATAGGTATAATGTTGTTGATATTCAGCAATAAAATTGCCTATCACGTCACGCTTAAAATGAAAGATGCTGACGATAAAAAACTTGCAAATGTGGGCTTGTTATTCAAAGGCGTTGCTTTTGGAGTAACCTTGATAGGGGCTTTGCTTGCAGTGCTTTTCATTAAATAAATTTAGATAAAAATATAAAATGCTTGAGAAAAATAGGAAGGTGCGGTTTATGGATATGTCAAAAACATATAATCCGAAAGAGTTTGAAGAAAAATTATATAAAGAGTGGGAGAAAAAGGGGTATTTCAGAGCGGAAGCGGACAGCAAAAAGCAACCGTTTTCCATTGTTATTCCACCTCCTAATATTACAGGACAATTACACATGGGACATGCCTTGAACAATAGTATTCAAGATACAATCGTAAGGTTTAAACGTATGCAAGGATATGCTACTTTGTGGCTACCGGGTACAGACCATGCGTCTATTGCAACCGAGGTTAAGATTGTTGAAAAAATGAAACAAGACGGTCTTACAAAAGCCGATGTAGGAAGAGACGGCTTTTTGGAGCGTGCTTGGGAGTGGAAAGAACAATACGGTGGAAGAATTATCGAGCAATTAAAAAGGCTTGGTTCCTCATGCGATTGGAGCAGACTTGCTTTTACAATGGATGATAATCTTACAAAAGCAGTAAAACACGTTTTTGTTAAGCTATACAATAAAGGTTTGATTTATAAGGCTGACCGCATTATAAATTGGTGTCCGTCCTGCAAAACTGCATTGAGCGATGCGGAAGTTGACTATGAAGAGCAGGACTCTTTCCTATGGCATATTAGGTATCCGTTTGCAGATGGCAGTGGGGAGCTTGTAGTTGCAACTACAAGACCTGAGACTATGCTTGGGGATAGTGCCGTTGCTGTCAATCCAAAGGACGAAAGATATAAAGATATTATCGGCAAAATGCTTATTTTACCGCTTACAGACAAACAAATTCCCGTTATTGCGGATGAATATGTAGAGCTTGATTTTGGTAGCGGTGCGGTAAAAATTACACCTGCACACGACCCTAACGACTTTGAAGTGGGTTTAAGACACAATTTGGATGTTATCCGCATTATGAACGATGACGGAACTATGAACGAACTTGCAGGCAAGTACTGCGGTTTGGATAGGTTGGTTGCAAGAGCTAAAATTGTAGAAGATTTAAAGGCAGGCGGATATCTTGTTAAGGAAGAGCCATACAAACACAATGTAGGTGTTTGCTACAGGTGTCACAATGTGGTTGAGCCTATTGTCAGCAAACAATGGTTTGTTAAAATGGGACCACTTGCAAAACCTGCAGTTAAAGTTGTTAAGGATAAAAAGATTGAATTTATCCCGGGTAGATTTAGCAAAACATACTTTAATTGGATGGAAAATATTAAAGATTGGTGCATTTCGCGTCAGCTTTGGTGGGGTCACAGGATACCTGCTTACTACTGCGAAGATTGTGGCGAAATGATGGTACAGGAAGATGCACCTAAAGTATGTAGCAAGTGCGGTAGTACGCATTTAAAACAAGACGAGGATGTTTTGGATACTTGGTTTTCCTCTGCATTGTGGCCGTTTTCTACACTTGGATATCCCGAGCAAACAAAAGATTTGCAATATTTTTATCCTACAAGTTTGCTTGTAACTGCTTACGATATAATTTTCTTCTGGGTTGCAAGGATGATTTTCAGTGGTTTGGAACACATGGGGGATATACCTTTCCCTGAAGTTTTGATACACGGTATTGTTCGTGACAGCCAAGGCAGAAAAATGAGCAAGTCTTTGGGCAATGGTATTGACCCGCTTGAAGTTATTGACAACTATGGTGCGGACAGCTTAAGACTTAGCTTGCTTATGGGTATTGCTCCGGGTGGAGATACTAGATTTATCGAGGAAAAAGTGGTAAGTTGCCGTAACTTCCTTAACAAAGTTTGGAACGCATCAAGGTTTGTTATGATGAATACCCAAAATGTTAAATTAAAGGAAATGGGTAGTTTCCGTTTGACACCTAGCGATAAATGGATATTGTCAAAATTGAACAATACTGTTAAGGAAAGCACTAAATGTATGGAAAAATACGATTTGGGCTTAGCTTGCAGCAGTATTTACGATTTTGTTTGGAATGATTTTTGCGATTGGTATATAGAGCTTTCAAAGGCTGCTTTGTATGGCGATAATGAGGATAAAAAGTCAAATACTGTAACCGTTTTAAATTATGTTCTTGACAAAATTTTGAAGTTGTTGCATCCGTTTGTACCTTTCATTACAGATGAAATTTATTCGTTTACTGCTTCTGCAAAATCTAGCATTATGATTAGCGATTGGCCACAAGTTATCAAAAAGTATAATTACAAAAAGGAAAGGGAAACATTCGAAAAAGTTATGGATATCATAAAAGGTATACGTAACTTAAGGGTGGAAATGAATGTAAAACCATCTCAAAAAATCGATTTGATTATTGCACCTAGCGTTGACATAAAAGTTTTGGATACTATTATGCCGTATATTATAAAAATGGCTAATATCGGCAGCGTATCATATATTCAAGACAAACAGGAAGTTAGCGAAAAGGTAAGTGTGATTATAAGCGATTTCGGCGATATTTTGATTCCGCTTGGTAACCTTGTAGACAACGAGAAAGAAATTGCAAGACTTACAAAAGACTTGGAAGACACCAACAGCGAAATTGAGCGTGCAACCAAAATGCTTAATAACCAAGGTTTTATTGCAAGAGCGCCTAAACAGTTGGTTGATAAGGAAAAGGAAAAACTTGCAAACTACACACAACTTGCGGAAAAAATTAAAAGTCAAATTGAAGAGTTGAAAAATGCGTGAATATAAATATTTGTTTTGGGATTTCGATGGTACGATAGTGGACAGTTTTGAGGGCTGCAGTTTTGCTTTTGGCAAAGTTTTTGAACATTTTGGTGTAAATATCCCGCCCGAGGACAGAAAACAATATATAGGACCTCCGTTAAAAGTTACCTTTACCGATATGTTCGGAGCGGATAAAGAGCCGTTTGCTCGCGAGTTGTATAGGGAATACTATATAAACCAAGGCGGACAAAATATGTGCAAGCTATTTGAGGATATGCCCCAAATTTTAAACACAATAAAAAGCTTTGGATATAAAATGTTTATTGCGACCAGCAAAAGGGAAGATATTGCAAGCGAAATGCTTAAAGAGTTTGGCGTGAGAGATTGCTTTGACGGAGTGTTTGGCACTGTGGAAAGCGAGGGCAGGATTGACAAAAAAGATATTTTGGAATATGCTGTTCGAATATCCGGCGGCAAAAAACATGATTGCCTTATGATTGGGGATTCCATATACGATGCAATGGCGGCAAAACAAGTGGGTATCGACTGCTTGGCAGTAGCTTATGGCTTTGGAAATGTGGAAAATATGTCAAAAATCGGTACTATTTTGTGTGTGCAAAAGCCTGTCAATTTGATTGACGTATTTAAAAAACAATAAAAATAAAAAAATACAATATTGGTATTTTGATAGAAATCAATTTAAAAAAGGAGAAAGGTTATGCGATTTTCAAGACTTGCTCTTCAGTACCTGCGTAAGAATTTTTGGTATTTGGCACTTGTAACATTAGTTCCGTCTATTGTAATGGGACTGCTTACAGAGCCATGTACTATGATTCAGTTATTTGTAAACTTTGACCAAAGTAAGCTTGTAACTTTTGGCGACGTATTTTTTGCGATTAGCGAAATAAATTGGAAGTCAGTAGTTGCGGGATTATTTGCTTTGCCGATTTTTAGTATATTTTTTAGCATTGTGTGCGGGCTTGAGTCTAAACACATGCGTTGGGGTATATTATCGAGAGAAGATTTGTTAAAGCGTGTAAACAATAACTTTTTGCCTGTATTTAAATTGGTACTTGTGTTTATTTTTGTTATGGAGTTATACGCTGTTGTTTGCTCGTTGTTTACCTTTTTATGGGTTAAAGCAATCAAAAAAGTGGCAGTTGCTTTGGGAGTTACAATCACAATAAATGTATTATTGTTTTTGGTAATGTTGTGTGCAATGGTGCTTTTAAGTTTGACTTTGCCTATTATGTCAATTACAGGTTTAAATTTAAGAAAAGCTATTGCAGAATCAATAACACTATTAAAAGGCAAGTTCTTTAGGATGTTATTTGCTATTGTAATACCAATGATTATACCTTATATCCTAATGGCAGTTTTTGCAGCTTATGGTTTTTGGTGGCGAAAAATAATTAATATATTTTTATTTGTTTATATTTTCTCATATTATATAACTTTGATGTATACTACTTATTTGGATATCGAAGATATTGATAGGGAAGACCTTAAAAATAAATATTTAAAGTTGGTGGAGGATTAATATGTTAGCAAAACATTCTTTTTCGATAACCGTTTCGAGGTTTTCCTTGTTTTATAAGTTTTTGCTGTATTTAAGTATTGTTATGCTTATATTTGCTGCGGTTTCTATAAGTTCAATGTACTACATTATGAGACCTATCATACAAGGCGTACAAAATATGCACTTTTTTGAACATTGTATGGATGCGTTCCGCTCTATGTTTGGTGGCGATTTAGCAGTTCAAAACTCTGCGTTTGGTATTTTGGGACAAGACTTTGCAAAAATTTCGGAAGTGTTTGCAACTAACAGGAATAATGTAGTAGGTGCTGTTTGTGCATTGTTTGCATTTACTTTTTTAGGAAAATTTTTAATCACAATCGGTCATTATCCGCTTGCAGACGTGTTAAATAATTTTATGAACAGCAACAGCAAATTTGGTTTTACATCTAACTTAATTGCACATTTAAAAAAATCAGTTGCTTACAGCTTTGTGGATACTTTAATTTATATTCCTTACATGCTATTGTTGTGCGGATTGATTTATTTGACATTTTGGGGTGTTGGTAAGTTGTCGGTTGTGTTTGCATTAACGCTGTGCCTAACGATTTTTATGGTATTGCTTGCACTAAAACGTTCGGTGTTTGCAATGTGGTTGCCAACTTATATAAATGAGGAACTTGGTATTTTTAAAAGCTTGCAAAAAGCAATATTGACTAATAAAGATTTGATAATCAAAAATTGGGGCTTGTTTACTGCAATCAATTTTGTATCCTATATGTTTATTATGTTGTTCGGGCTTATTACTTTTGGTATCGGCTTTATTATGGCAACAAGCTTTTTAAACATTTTCTATCAAAGTATCGGGTTGGTAATTTACTATCGCAGGAACGAAAGAAAATACTATATAGATGCTGAAACTGTTATCGACAGCAAGCATTCCGTAAAAGAAGTATATTGATATAAATAAATTAAAAGGCTTAAAGTAAAACTTTAGGTCTTTTTTAATGTAAAGTTTATTAAACATTAATTTAGGAAATTTTTTACATTAAAATTTAAAAAGGGTATTGTAAAGACCATATAAATGTGTTATACTATTATTGTAGGATAACTGCAAGATTTGAAAGGAAATTGCATTTTGTAACCACATTTATAATAAGGGACTGCGAGTTGTGGTACACAATGTCACGCCCTCGACCTTTTAGGTTATGGCAGGGGAAGACAGCGGTATCAGGTAGCTAACCCACCTCGAAGAACGAGGTTTTCAAATAGTTTTCTTTCGGTTGAGCGGTACTACACGCTATTTGCGTTTTTGGCATATATCTTTAAGGTATATGCCTTATTTTTTTATTTAACAAAGCCGTCTGTAGTATATATATTTTGCTTAAAAAGCAGTTTTTTTGCTTTAATTCTAAGCCTAAATATGTCTAATTGCATTGAGCGAAAGTTTCGAATATAAAAAAACAGCACCTTATTTATATAATTTTCGGGTTGCTATTTTTTATGTAAAGTTTGAAGTATATAAAAATTGTCGTTCACTGCAATAATCGTGTCGAAAATCGGCATTAATTTGCAATTTACCATAAAATGAAAGGATAAAAAATGTACATAGAATATATATAATCTATGTACATTTAGGAGCATTTTTATAGCAACAAATTTAAAGTTTTGGTATAAATTAGTTAAAGTTCTTACAAAATGTTTAGTTTAATATTGACATTACTTTACTTTTAATCTTATAATATAATTGAAAAAGTACATAGATTATATATATTCTATGTACAAATATTTCATTTGATATAAAGTGTACTATTAGGAGAAAATAAAAATGAAGAAAACCATAAAAAAATCGTATCTATTTATAGCAATGTTAACAGTAATGATTGTACTGCTTAGTAGTGTGGTTGCCGGCATTTTTATTTCTCCAAATAAGGCGTTTGCTCTGGCAAACCCTAGTTCTGCTGTTCAAGTAGCTAATGGTACAGACTTGTATGATAAAAATACACAATCTTTTAATGGCGTTGCAGTAGCGGATATGCTAGCTAAATTGTTTAAGGGAACCGCTCCGATTGATTATGTAAAAAATCATCCATTTAATCCTAATCCAGATATAAATGCGACAACATATATGGTGGATGCTCCTACAATAAATGGACAGGTTGGAACTAACCATGGTTTGGTTGTAACATTAGGCGGATTAAAGTGGATGGCTGTTTCAATGACTGTGACAGACAGTCTGACTTTTGGTGGTAAGGAAGATGTGGTGTTGACATTGTATCTTGCGGATGCTTTCAAAAACTCTCAATTTGAGTCTTCCATTGCAAACGGAACAAAAGGTTGTAATATGTACAGCAGTAGTGATTTGCGTCAAAGCCTTTTGACAGATGATGGGATGTCAATGTTTGTAAGTGGTAGCTTTGCAACAAAATATCTAGTTCAACCAAAAGATATCGAGTATCAACAAATTGAATCGGCTAGAGTTAACCCTGTATGTTCGTATGATTATCCTAATGATTCTTTATTATTGCATCATGGTACTGACGAATGGAGTCCAAATTGGCGTACAGGAAAGTATAGCTATAGCGATTCATATAAAGGTATTTCATATACTGCTTGGGGAAATGATTATATTTGGATTCCTAGTATTATTGAAGCAGGTGGTAAATTTTCTGGTGCTGATGGTGTAGAAATGTATCAGTATTGGAATTTGTCAAATGAGCAAAGGGAAAATATAGGTGCATATCCTACTAGTTGGTTGCGTAGCGGTCCAAATGGAAGTTATAACGGAGTATTTTGTTATACAGGTATAGATTCTACAGATCCTACACCACATAAATTTATAAATACGAATGTTACAAATCAAAGAGGTGTTCGTCCTGCAATCCACTTAAATTTAACTGAGATTTTGGAAAATTCAAATTTCTTTATAAAAGACGTAAATGATTTGACAAGTGTTTTTAACGAAAAAGAGCAAACGGTAAAGAGCATTGCGACGGAAACAAAAGCAGATTGGTATAACAAAGATATTTACGAACATGCAGATAACTATATCAATGTCACATATTCAAATGGTGCGACAGGTGTAAAAGAAGCAGACGAATATTGGGCAAAATTAGAAATTACTCAAAACTATACAAATGCATTGAAAACACAGGTCGATGATGAGGGGATAAAAAATGGTTGGTCGTCTGCATATACAGAAATAGTTAAAAAATTGTATGCTCCATGTTTTAGAGGAACGCCGAACACTAGCGACCCAAATCATTTGGAAAGCGATACAGTCCGATGGATAAAAATAAC
>CANSGN010000002.1 GCA_947646415.1 uncultured Clostridia bacterium
CGGAGGTTTTATTATGGCAAAGATTATTAAAAGAGTTGGAATAGTATTTTTTGTGTCAGTAATATCTTGTCTAATAGCTTTAGGTTGTGTACTTACAATGCAAGTTGCGGAAAGTAACAATAATGGTATTGTAAATGCTGACACACAAAATAACATTTATACTAGCCAAAATAATGAGGACGGTAGTTATACTGTGCCAAAGGCAGAGATGCCAGAAGTGCCAAAGTCAGACTATGAGTTTGAATTGGGACATAAGGCGAACTGTACAGAGCAAACAACTTGCACCTGTATGCAAGATATATGGAACAGTGCGGTACAAAAATCTTTGGATACAGGCAAAAATGTAAAAGTAACTTTATTAAACGATTGGATTGCCTATAACGATAGCAAACATTCTTTTGGAGTAGGTGTTGGGTTTGGCACTCAAACTAA
The DNA here is from genome assembly GCA_947646415.1 of uncultured Clostridia bacterium. Classification (GTDB taxonomy): domain Bacteria; phylum Bacillota; class Clostridia; order Christensenellales; family UBA3700; genus MGBC100798. The sequence continues at coordinate 433 of CANSGN010000002.1, forward strand.
AACGATTTACATACCTAATTATGCGAATGTTACGCTTGACTTGAATGGTTTTACTATTGATAAATTATTAGCTGATGAAAATAGCAATTCGGATGGTAATGTAATAATTATCCATAAAGGCGTGTTAAATATCGTAGATAGCAGTTTTGACGAAAATGTTATAGATAGCAGCAATGTTGAAAATTTAAATGACTTGCCTTTTGGCAAAATAAAAGGTGCAAGCGGGGATGTTAATGGTGGCGCTATACATGTAGGAAGTAATGGTGTTTTAAATTTTTATAGTGGTATGATTACGGGTAACTATGCCGATTTAGGTGCGGGTATTTACGCAAATGGCGGAGAGTTAAACATTTATGGCGGATTAATTTGCGGCAATAAAGTGTCCACAAATGGTGCGGGCATATATGCTTTGGGTAGTAAAGTAAATGTATATAATTGCCATATCATAAACAATCATGCAGGTCAATATGCAGGCGGAATTTATGTTTCGGACAGCACTAACTTAAATATAGATGCGTATTTTTATATGTACGATGGTGTTATAGCAAATAACAATGGCAACTATGGTGTAGGTGTTTCAGTGGATTATCATGCCGAAGGTTATATTTATGGTGGTAGCATAATAAATAACAACGCCAACGGAAATTCGGCAGGTATACTTGTTTTCAATTCGGGACACTGCGAAATGTATGGCGGAATTATTTCCGAGAATAAAACTGTTGATACCTTGTCAACAGCAAGACCGGGCGGTAGCGGAGTTTTAGTTAGCAATAAGGCAACGTTTGTTATGCACGGCGGCGAGATATCGAAAAATATTTTTGTAGAGGAGCTAGCAAAAGCTACTTACGGAGCAGGTATTTTTGCCGACAACCATAGTCATTTGTTTTTGAAAGCTGGTTCCGTTACCGGAAATCAAATCATATCGCATAGCGAAGTAAAAAGCTATGGCGGAGGTATTAATTGTGACGAAACCAGCCTATTTGAGTTGCAAGGTCCTGCACATGTATATGATAATACTGAGGATGAAACCGCATCAGATGTTTATTTAAGAAAAGATACACATATCAATATATCGGATAGATTGCAAAGAGTTGATAAAATATTGTACATAGGTATAAAATTGGCAGAAAATTATGGCGAAAAAGCTTTTACAAGTAATTATTCGGGTAGTGTTTTTAATTCTCAAATTCATCCAAGTAGATTGTTTTTTTCTTCAAACACAGATTTTAATGTTGAGAAGAACTCTGACGGAGAAGTAACTTTATCTACTACTAATAAACCAACTGTTAACTCAATATGGCAATATACGGGAAATACTCCGGAAGTCAGCGGCACAGTTGATGGTGGAAGTTGTGTGTCGGTACCTTATACAGGCGAAAAATATACAATAAGCACTCCAAGTGGTAAATTGCATTATTTTGTCAATAATGCTACACAAAGTATAGAAGCATCGTCGTATGACGTGACCGATGTAGGAAGTTATGCTGTTACTACAACAAATATAGATTTAAGTCATCAAACCTTTACCTTTACAATATTGCCTGCGGAAGTAGATATAAAATGGGAAAACTCGGAGCTAGTATATAACGGCGGCAGTCAAAAACCGACAGCATATATAGCCGAAGACCCTAACTGTAAGGTAATAGTAATAGGCGAGCAAATAAACAGCGGTAGCGGATATGTAGCAACTGCAACAGGGTTGAGTAACAAAAACTATAAGATAAATACTTCAACAATGAACAAAATGTTTAGCATATCAAAAGCCAAGTTGGAAAAGCCAAAGGGCAGTGGCACATTTGAGTATGACGGAAGCGAAAAAGAATATATCCCAAACGGCTATAATAATGTGACAATGAATATAACAGGTAATAAAGCTACAGCAGTGGGTAATTACAATGCAACAGTATCACTAAAAGATAAGTATAACTATGTGTGGAATGACGGAGGAGTGGAAGATATAGTACTACCATACTCAGTAACATTGACCCCACCTGTAGACGATGATGATAGTGAGTATAAGTTTATCTATATAGATAATGATGACGGAAAGCAAGTAAGAAAGACATACAAGCAAGGCGGCTTGGTACACGGTATAAACGATGGCGGAGTTAATGGCGGAAAATTGGTACTAGGCAATGTAAAGCCGAACACAAGTGTAAAAAGCTTTATACAAACCTTAGGATTTGAACAAAGCAAAATAACAATAAAGGATAGCAAGGGAAAGGATATATTTAAGGACGGAACCCCTGTTGATGCAAGTAAGTTTGATAACGGCAAAGAGCTAGCAGTAGGAACAGGCTGGAGTGTAGAGTACCAAAACAACGGAAATACGGAGACAATCTATATATCGGTATTAGGCGACGTGAACGGAGACGGTAGGATAAGTGCAAGCGATGTCTCTTACTTAAGACAAATAGCAAGTGATAACACAATATATGAAAATTTAAGTGTGGAAAAGAAACTCGCAAGTATGGTAATAAATAAAGGCAACGTGACAAGCGCGGATGCGGAAATAGTAAGGAATGTTGTGGATAAATTGCTTACAATGGACTTATTCTTTTAATAAAAAGCATAATCAGTACAAACAAAACAAGGTCAAATATTTGACCTTGTTTTGTTATTTTGCAACAAAAACCCTCGCGAAAATCGAGGGTAAATGGCGTTTTTTCAAGGTTTTTATAAATTTTCAAGATTTGTTATTATATGTTTAAAGTCAACTTTTGGTAATAAGTTTATAAAAAAAATTACTAATATAAAAATATTTGTGCAATATATATTGAAAAATTGTGAAAATTGGTGTATTATTTAATATATAGTTTATAAATTTATAACGCAAGGGAGTATATTTAATGAGCAATTTTGTCCAAAAGAAAAAGGTGGATAAAAATTTAATAGATAAATTGGCTGAATTATTAAATTGCGGTAAAGATTTAGCCGAGGTTTTGGCAATTCGCGGATATGAAGATTTGCCAAGTATTCAATCCTTTTTACAAGCGGATATTAAAAATTTGACTCCTGTCTTTTTATATAGCGGTATGAGTGAGGCTTGTGCAAGAATCAAGCAAGCTATAGACTATGGCGAAAGTATTGTGATTTATGGCGATTATGACTGTGACGGAGTTTGCAGTACAGCAATTTTGTATATGTTTTTATCTTCGCTTGGTGTGGAGGTAAATTACTATATCCCAAACAGAAAAAAAGAAGGCTACGGCATTAATCGCGAGGCGTTGGAAGAGATTGCCGATACATTTTATCCCGACCTTATCATAACTGTGGATTGTGGTATAACCGCAAAGGAAGATATAGAGTATGCGATAAACGAGTTGGGCATTGACTTTGTGATAACCGACCATCACGAGCCACCACAAGATTTACCGGATTGCATAGTGGTTAACCCTAAAGTAGACCGAAAAACTGAAACATTCAACGAGTTGTGCGGTGCAGGCATTGCTTTAAGGCTTTGCGAAGCCGTCGGCGGGGGAAAGGCACTTATGTACTATATGGATTTATGTGCCATTGCTACTATCGGGGATATTGTGCCGTTGCAAGGGGATAATCGTATTATAGTGAGTTACGGTATGGAAATATTAAATTCCCGTGCAAGACTTGCTGTCAAACTTTTGCTAGAAGTTGCAGGTGTTAAGCCTGAGGAGAAATTTACAGCCACTGATGTAGCTTTTAAAATTGTTCCGCGTATAAATGCTATCGGCAGATTGTCCGATAGTAAAAAAGCGGTAAGTATGCTTGTGGACAGCGATTATTTTTACGTAAAAAGCTTGGCAGAACAGGCAAATAGTTATAATATCGAAAGGCAGCAGTTTACTGATGATTTGGTGGAAAACTGCTTGCAAATGCTTGAGAGTTACGATTTGGTAAATAACCGCATTATTGTGCTTGCAAGTGATAAGTGGGAGGCAGGCGTGCTAGGCATTGCGGCTGCTAAAATTACAAATTTATTTAATAGACCTACTATTTTAATGACAGGGGACGGGGAATTTTACAAGGGCTCTGCAAGGAGTGTGAGCGGAGTAAATATTTACGAATGTGTAAATGCTTGCAAGAGTTTTTTGGAGGCTTTTGGCGGGCACGCCATGGCTTGCGGTGTAACTTGTAAGAAAGAAAGTTTGGAAAGTTTTTGTTTTGCAATAAATGAATACGCAAGAAATTTGGACGAAAACTTGTTTGTACCAAAGGTGGAATATGACCTTTGTCGTGATTTTGAGGATATAGATTTTGAGAGTATTTCCGAGCTTTCAAGGCTTGAGCCGTATGGTATGGAAAACCCTAAGGTAAAATACAATATTAGTATAACTACCCCGAATTTCGCAAGGATTTCTACCTCAAAACATATTAAATTTGCCAAAAATAATCAAGTGGAAATGGTATATTTCGACGGGTTTAGCAACTTGAAAAATATCAATAGCAGCAAGCATATAAATATGATTTGCGATTTTGGCGTAAGGACATTTGCAAATAGGCTTTACGCTCAAGGCATTGTGCAGGATACTGATTTTGATTGGACGGATTTCAGCATAAACGAAAAATATCTTGCAATAAAATATGCCTACTATGCAAAGTATGACGACAGCAGTGTTTTTAATGTTAAATATATCGAGGAAGAGGGAGTATTGCCCGAGGTTGAAAACGATTTGTATGGGACGTGTTTTATTGCTTACTCTAAGGAGACATTTGACAAATATTCGGAAATACTAAAAGACAAGGTAAAAGTAATTGATTGCAATGTTACCTCAAGTATCAATCCTTTAAACAGATTGGTATTGGATTTGGATATAAGTCAAAATTTGGCTTACTATAAAAAAATTGTTATACTTGACACTTTGCCAAGCCTTGGGGTAATAGACTATTATAAGCTTAATATGAACGCCCAAGTAGTTATGGTGCAAAACAAAATTGCACAAGAATATTTGCAAATGGTAAAAAGCGAGTTTCCTGATATTGACGGAATGAGGGAGATATTTGCTCAAATCAAAAAATTGCTTGCAGTAAAAACAAAAATTACAAGTTTTGCTGAGCTTTTAGGCGAGTATGAAAAGCAAGGCGGCAACAATACAATAGCTTTTTATATGGCAATGTTTGTTTTTTACGAACTTAAAATAATAAAATCCAAAGGCGGTTTTTTTGTGGACGGCACAGTAAAAACAAGCTTGGATAACAGTGTAATTTATCAAAGGATTAAGGAGTTAATTTATGCAGGACGCAATACTAGATAAGTTAAAAAACCAATATCCGCAAGAGCAATATGAGATAATAAAAAAAGCTTATGATTTTGCAAAAGAGGCACACGCAGGGCAAAAACGCCAATCGGGTGAGGATTATTTTGTTCATCCCGTAGCAGTAAGCGAGATTTTGATTGATATGGGGCTTGACTGTGAAACAGTTATGGCAGCTTTTTTGCATGATGTTATCGAGGATACTCCGCATACGGGGGAAGAACTTGAAAATCTTTTTGGTAAAACGGTGGTTATGCTTGTCAACGGCGTTACCAAGCTTAATAAATTGCAGTTTAAGTCAAGCGTGGACGAACAAGCCGAAAATTTAAGAAAAATGCTGTTTGCAATGAGCGATGATATAAGGGTAATTATCATAAAACTTGCGGACAGATTGCATAATATGAGGACATTGCTTTTCAAGTCTAGCGACAGACAAAAGGAAATTTCCCGCGAGACACTTGAAATATACGCCCCTATAGCCGAAAGACTTGGTATGGGTACTATCAAAGGCGAGCTTGAAGACTTGGCAATGCGATATTTAAACCCAGACGATTACTATGCTTTGGTACAAAAGATATCCGCTAAAAAGGTGGAAAGACAAGAGTTTGTGCAAAATGTAGTAAAAGATATTCAAGCCAAACTTGCCGAAATGAAAGTGGAGGGGGAAGTAAACGGCAGACCTAAGCATTTTTACAGCATTTACAAAAAAATGCAAAGCGGTAAGGAGTTCGAACAAATTTATGACTTGATAGCAGTAAGAATTATCGTGGATACGATAAAAGATTGCTACGCCGTATTAGGTGCTATTCATACAATGTGGAAACCTTTGCCTGGCAGATTTAAAGATTATATCGCTATGCCCAAGGCAAATAACTATCAATCGTTGCATACAACTGTTATATCGCAATACGGCTCGCCGTTTGAAATTCAAATAAGAACACACGAAATGCACGATATTGCAGAATTTGGTATCGCCGCCCATTGGAAATATAAAGAGGGTCGATTGACTTCCGACCAAAGTATTATGGATGACCGTATGCAATGGATAAGAAGTATAATGGAAGTTCAAAAGGACTTGCGGGATAATGCAGAGTTTTTGCAGTCGTTAAAAGTCGATTTGTATCCTGATGAGGTGTTTGTAATAACGCCAAAAGGCAAGGTAGTAAGTTTGCCTAAAGGTGCTACAGGCATTGATTTTGCCTATGCCGTACATACGGAAGTAGGAAATAAATGCGTAGGCATAAAAGTAGATGGCAAAATAGTTCCTATAAATACACGTCTTTCCAACAACTCTATTGTAGAGGTTATAACTTCCAACGCATCCAAAGGTCCAAGCAGAGATTGGCTTAAATTTGTCGCAACCGCAGGCGCTCGCAATAAAATCCGCGCATACTTTAAAAAGGAAATGCGCGAGGAAAATATTAAGCGTGGCAGAGAAATGCTTGAAAGGGAAGCAAAGCACAGGGGATATAGCCTGTCGGAGCTTTTAAATAATGAGGAGTGGATAAAATACTTTAAAAACCACTACGGCACTTCAAGTAATATGGAAGATATTTATGCCGAGTTAGGCTATGGTAATATAACTACTAACAAAATAATATTCAAATTGATTGACTGCTTTAAAAAGTCTGCGGATAATCTTACACCGATAATCAGTAGCACAAAAGCAAGCAGAATGTCCAACAAAAAAGGCAACGGTGTTTTGATTCGTGGGTATGACGACTTTTTGATAAGATTATCCCATTGCTGTAACCCTGTTCCAGGGGATAAAATTGTGGGATATGTCAGCCGTGGTAGGGGTGTTTCCATTCACAGGGCAGATTGTCCTAACATGAAAAATATTGAGGCGGAAAGGATTATCGAAGCGGATTGGTCGCAAAACATGACTTGTAACTTTACTGCAACGCTTGAAATACTTTGTATTAATCGCTCTAATTTACTTGTGGATATAACAACTTTTTTTGCAAACAGAAAAAAGCTTTTAACCCAAGTAAATGCAAAAGTGGATGATAAATTACAAGCGATAATAACCATTGGGGTGCAAATAACCAATATAAACGAGCTTGACGAAATGATAAGTAAATTAAAGGGTATCGAAGGAGTGCTTAATGTACACAGAATTTGACGGTTTTAGCGTAAAAAAAATAGTAAACGGCGGGTTGCAAAACAACAGCTATATTGTAAAAATAGGTAGTCAATGTATTGTTATCGACCCTGCCTCAAAAATAGTCAAGGCGGAAGTTGAAAAGGACTGTTTGCAAGTTTTGGCGGTTTTGTTGACTCACGGACACTTTGACCACATAAAAGGAGTAAGTCCATTTATGGATGAGCAAGTGCCTATTTATATCCACAAGTCGGACAACCCTAAATGCACAGGCGAAGTTATGCTTGATTGGTTAAAAAGGTTTAGGATAGAGCCTTTCTCTTGCAGCAATTTTGTAGTGGATGGGGAGGTTTTGAACTTTGATGATTTGCAAGTTAAAGTAATTCATACTCCGGGGCACTCTTCGGGCGGAGTAAGCTATGTTATAAAAAATGTAGTATTTTCTGGAGACACACTGTTTTTGGGTAGCTATGGCAGATATGATTTTGAGGATAGTTCTTTTAACGATTTAAAAAATTCCATAGTGGTAAAACTGTTTGGATTAAACGGCGATTACGTTGTTTATCCGGGGCACGGCGACAGTACTACTATGGATTACGAACGAGAAGGAAATATGATTTTATGGAGCTGAAAATAGTTACAAACAGCGAGTTTTTGCCAGATTTAATGGATGTTGTAAGGGCGTTTTCCCCATTGGTCACAATAGACGAAAACGAGCAGAAAAATATTGTTTATATTGATATACAAAATGATACTGTAACTTTAAAATTCAATCAAAAAACCGTCGAAAATCGGTGCGAAATACAAAATTTGCCTCCGATAAAGCAAAAAAGCGAGTTGAAAAGGCTTGCAAAAATAATGCTTTATGATTTGCTTTCGGAGTGCACGGGAAAAAGGTTGCCTTACGGCTCGCTTACAGGTATAAGACCTACCAAGTTTTATCACGAACTTACGGAGAGTGGCAAGGATGCAAAAAGCTATTTTGAAGAGTATTTGCGTGTACCACAACAAGGTGCGAATTGGATAGCAAGGATTTGCGGTAATCAAAAAGGCATTTACTCACACAATGATAAACAAGTTGATTTTTTTGTAAATATACCTATTTGCGTATCAAGGTGTAGCTACTGTTCGTTTATTTCAGCGGAACTCGGGAAAATAAAAAAATGGATTGCCCCTTATGTCGGACAAGTTGTACGGGAGATAAAGCATGGTGTAGCTTTGGTTGAAAGTTTAGGGGTGCAAGTACGTTCGATTTATGTTGGCGGAGGTACACCTACAAGTTTATGTGAGCAAGATTTTGAAAAAATAATCGTGGAACTTGGCAAAATCAAATGCAAAGAGTTTACCGTAGAGGCAGGCAGACCAGACACGATAAGCAAAGAAAAACTAAAAATTATGTCTGACAATGGAGTTACAAGAATAAGTATTAACCCACAAACTTTTAACGATAAAACCCTAGCTTTGATAGGACGAAATCATACCAAACAAGATATTTTTAAAGTTTACGATATGGCGAGGGAGTTTGATTTTGATATAAATATGGATTTGATTGCAATGTTGCCAAACGAGAGTTTTGAGGACTTTAAATATTCCGTCGACCAAGCAATCTCACTTAATCCCGAAAATATTACTATACATACACTAGCAATCAAAAAAGGCAGCAATTTGAAACTTCAAGAGTATAACAACAAAATTGAATTGTTGCCCGAAAAAATGATTGAGTACTCAAGAAATGCAATTATTTCAAGCGGTTTTGAGCCATACTATATGTACAGACAAAAATATATGAGCGGCAATTTGGACAATACAGGTTACGCAAAACAAAATAAAGCTTGTATATACAATATTGACATTATGGAAGAAACACACAGCATAATTGCATGCGGTGCAGGGGCGATATCCAAAAGAGTTTGGAGCGAGCAAAACAGATTGGAAAGGCTAGCAAACCCTAAAGGCATAGATGTTTATTTGGAAAGGGAAGAAAAAATACTTGCGGATAAGGAAGATTTTTTCAAATAAATTGAGTTGTTATTTTTAGTCAAATAATGTCTTAATAGGCAAACTTTTATATTAAAATCAAAAAATATAAAATAATTTAGATAAAAATACCAAAAATCAGTTTACACCAAAAAAAAATTATGCTATGATTAGATAGTACCTTTGACTATGTTTATCAACACTCCGATGATTTACTTGGTTTTAGGAATAAATATTTATTAGGAGATTGAAAATGGAAGATTTAACAAAACTTACTAAACAAGAAATTATTGAGAAATTTGCTCAATCAGAAGGTGACACAGGTTCTCCTGAAGTTCAAATTGCTTTGCTAACTGCAAGAATCGAAACTTTAAAAGCACACTTTGCAGTGCACAAAAAGGACCACCACAGCCGTCGCGGTTTGTTGCAAATGGTAGGTAAAAGAAGAAACTTGCTTACTTATCTAAAAAATAAGGATATCGAAAGATACAGAGCAGTTATCGCTAAATTAAACCTAAGAAAGTAATAAAAATAACCCGAATAGTAAGTGTTCGGGTAATTTTTTATTATACAAACAAATTCGGTAACAAAAACATTTTATATATATCATCAACCGGTTGGTTGAAAATCTTTGGATGACCAAAGATATAGGAGGAGAAAATGATAGATAGAAAAATTTACAAAACTTCAATAGGCGGAAGAGAAGTTGAGGTAGAAACAGGTGCATATTGCGGTATGACAAATGGTACTTGCTTTGTAAAGTGCGAGGAAACTGTAGTGATGGTTAACGCAACCATGTCAAAAGAGCCAAGAGACGGCGTTGACTTTTTCCCTTTGAACGTTGATTACGAAGAGAAAATGTATTCTGTCGGCAAAATACCAGGTGGCTTTAAAAAGAGAGAGGGACGTCCAAGCGATAAAGGTATTCTTGTTTGCCGTTTGATTGACAGACCTTTAAGACCTTTGTTCCCTAAGGGCTTTTACAATGACGTATCCGTTGTTGCAACTTGCCTATCGGTAAACCCTGACGTTCCACCTGAAATTTATGCTATGATTGGTAGCTCGGTTGCACTTTCCATTTCGGATATTCCGTTTGCAGGACCTACAGGCTCTGTTGTTGTTGGGTATATTGATGGCGAGTACATTATCAACCCAAGTGCAGAACAAAGAGAAAAGAGCAGACTTCACTTGAGCTTGAGCGGTACAAAGGATGCTATTTTGATGGTTGAGGCAGGCGCTAACGAGCTTACTGAAGAGGAAATGATTGGTGCAATCCTGTTCGGTCACGAAGAGATTAAGAAAATCGTTGCATTTATCGAGGGTATTCAAGCAGAAATCGGTAAAGAAAAAATAGTTCCTAACATCTATCATGCAGAGTCCGCTATCGAAGAGCAAGTAAGAGCTTATGCAAACGATATGATGGACAAGGCATTGGAAGAGTTTAACAGACAAGCACGCGAAAAATTGGAAGAGGCTTTGGAGCAAGATGTATTTGCTCACTTTGCAGAGATTTTCCCTGATGGTAAAAAAGATATTGCAGAAGTGCTTTATAATATGAAAAAGGAAAAAGTTCGTGCTAAAATTTTGGAACAAGGTATTCGTCCTGACGGCAGAACTTTAAAGGAAATCAGACCAATTTGGTGCGAGCACGGCATTTTGCCAAGAGTACACGGTAGCGGTGTGTTCACTCGTGGACAAACTCAAGTTTTGACTACAGCAACTTTGGGCACTATAAGCGAAGTTCAAAAATTGGAAGGTTTGGATGACGAAGTATTTAAGAGATATATCCATCACTATAACTTCCCGGGATACAGCGTTGGCGAGGCAAAACCTGCAAAGAGTCCTGGCCGTCGTGAAATCGGTCATGGTGCATTGGCAGAAAGAGCTTTGGAGCCTGTACTTCCAAGTGAGGAGGTATTCCCATACGCTATCCGTACAGTAAGCGAGGTTTTAAGTTCTAACGGCTCAACATCTCAAGCAAGCGTTTGCGGTAGCACATTGGCATTGATGGATGCAGGGGTACCTATCAAAGCGCCTGTAGCAGGTGTAGCAATGGGCTTAATCAGTACTCCTGACAAAAGCAATGTTAAAATTTTAACAGATATTCAAGGTTTGGAAGATTTCCTTGGAGATATGGACTTTAAGGTTGCAGGTACCGAGGCCGGTATTACAGCAATCCAAATGGATATTAAGATAAAAGGTATCAACGAGCAAATTTTGCGTACTGCTTTGGCTCAAGCTAGAGAGGGAAGACTTGAAATTTTGGGTAAAATGCTTGCAGTTCTTCCAAAAGCAAACGAAAAACTATCCAAATACGCTCCAAAGATTATATCTTTTGATATCGACCCTGACAAGATTCGTGAGGTTATCGGTAGCGGCGGTAAAGTAATCAACAAGATTATCGAGGATACAGGCGTTAAAATCGATATCAGCGATAACGGTACTGTATTTATCGCAAGCAATGACGAGCAAATGGCAGAAAAAGCTAAGAAAATCGTTTTGGCTATTGCAAAAGACCCTGAAGTAGGCGACGAAATCGAGGGTGCTGTTGTAAGAATTATGGACTTTGGTGCTTTTGTTGAAATCGCTCCCGGCAAAGATGGTATGATTCATATCAGCAAACTTGCTAAAGAAAGAGTGGAAAAAGTTACCGACGTTGTAAATATCGACGATAAAGTTTTGGTAAAAGTTATCAAAATAGACGACAAGGGTAGGATTGATTTAAAACTTATCAAAAAGCTTTAATTTGCAATAAAGCCTGGATAAATTTAATTAAATATGCTAATAAAATTTAGTAATAAAACAAAAAATAATGCACTTTCAGGTGCATTATTTTTTGTTGATACAAAGTATTTCGTTGGCATCTAAATCCAAAACGTAACATAAATTAGCAAAAACATTTAATGACGGAAAACAATCTCCGTTTTTATATCTTGATATAGTTGTTTTGGAAACAATTAAAGAAATTGCCAATTTTATTTGCGACATTCCGCTTAACTTAATTTCCGTGGAAATGTTTTTTGTATTTTAGTGCTATTTATCAGTTATACCTCATTTTTAATAATTGTAGCATTAATTATGTAACAAATAACTAATGATTAAAAAAAATAATCTAAAAATTAAAAATAATCAGTAAATTTAATCAAATACCCCCGATTTTCGGAGGTGTTTGGTATTTTTGGGAAATCTAAATGTGATTAAATTTTATTAATTAAAGTGTTTATCGTATTTATTAAAGTATTTTGGGAAAAATATAAGTATATTAAAAAAATATTTTAAGGAGATAAATATGAATCCATTTAATGAAAAACCGATTTCGTTAATCAATGCGTTTGAAAATTGGAAAGGGTTATATCCAAAGTCATACAATAAAAATGATGTTGACCCTTATACAAAAACACGTATTATTTTGATGAACGGTACTGAATTTGAAGCAAATTGGTTTTCACACCAATTTTCAAGGCATGTAGCTTGTACTGATATTCGCAGAGACTTAGCCTTGGTAAGAGCACAAGAAAAACAACAACAATTAAAAATTTCTTTGCTAAAGCCTGCCGACGAAACTCAACTTGAGCAAACTATCGGTTACGAGCAACTTGCAGTTGACCTTACTGCAGAACTTGCAAAAAGGGAAAAAGACTTTTACGTGAAAAAAGCTTTGGATTTTGCGTTGCTTGAGGACTTTGACCATTTGTACAGATATTCCGATTTACTTTATATGAATCAAGGTGTGATTGCCGAAAGATTGGTAGGTAAGTATACGGAGATTATGCCTGCAAGACCTACAATTTCGCATCACAGATTCCCTAAAGACAATGTAAGACGTTGTATTAATTCCAAGACCGCGGATTTACAAACTATTTTGGGTACAATGATTATTACCGCAGCAGAGCAACAAACAATGAACTACTATATGAATGTAGCTACTTTGGCAACAGACGATTTAAGCCGTAAGTTGTACGAGGAAATCGCACTTGTGGAAGAGGAGCACGTAACTCAATACGAAGATTTGATGGATGCCAACGGCAGTTGGTTTGAAATGAATTTGTGGCATGAGTATGTAGAGTGTTATTTGTATTGGTCTTGTATGATGACGGAAACCGACAAATGTATTAAAGCGTTATGGGAGGAAAACCTTGCAATCGAAATCGCGCATTTGCACGAGGCTGCAAAACTATTGCAAAAGCACGAGAACAAAACTTGGCAGCAAGTTATCCCAAATGCAGAGTTCCCTGCGCCGCTTTCTTTACACGAGAATATCGATTATGTAAGAAATATAATCAAAAATACCGCTCAATTTACTTCCGTATTGGAGGAGTATGAAAATATAAACGGTCTTGCAAAAGATAGCGACTTCTTTAAATATCAAGCGATTATCAATCCAACAGTTGACAATACTCCGTCACATATAGTTATTGACGAGTATATCAAAAAGTTCGGGGAAGATTATCGTTTTGAAACTGCAAAAAATCCATTATCGGAATTGCAATGCAGAAAGTGTGATAACACCGAAGTCGGCAGAATTAAAGACGCCGCAGATGGTAAGGGTTTTACTCCAAACAAGTAAAACAACTTTTATAGATAAAAAAACACCCTTTTGGGTGTTTTTTGTTTATTATGAGTTATTAATATAGTAAATAATATTTTATAACATATTTATTACATATTGTCATTAATAGATATTGTTTGCAAATTACTACTGCCGAATAGTTTAGTATTTAATATATATTTTTTTGAGTGCAACTTTAAACTTTATACATTTATAGATTACTTTTTATCGCAAGTTGTGTCCTCGGATTCGTGGAAATATTTTAAATATGATTTTTTGCAATAGTTGCATATCTCGTCATCGGTTGCGGGAGTAGTGTTAAAGTTGTAAGCACCATTTACCCTCCAGCCGTCAAGCATTGCAATGCGAATGGCATCGTGTGGGCAGTGGAATGAGCAACCCATACAACCTACACATTGGTTGCCAAAAACAGGTTTTCCATCCTTAAGAGTAATATTGCCTACGGGACAAACCTTTTCACACACACCGCAGGAAGTGCATAAGTCGGTTACTTTATAGTGTTTTCCGAACATTGGCATTGCAGGGTGTTCAATCTTGCAAATAAAGGAAACCAATCTGTTAAAAATATTGTTTTTAAACAATTTTACGTTATTATTAATTATTGTTTGAACATCTTTTTTAGCTCTTAATCTAGCTGCATTTTCCATACGGGTAGCCATATTATCCGTATGACGAAAAATAATATTGTAAGGCATAACATAGGCAAATTCACCCATTACTTTGTAGCCTTTAGTTTTTAGTATTCGTTTTGGCACAATGCTTGCAGCGTGGTTTATGCTTAATGGCTCGCCTGAAACTCTTACAATATATACACATTTGTTATTAGTGCTGTTTGGCAAGCTTTTTATAAAGTCGAGCATAGGCATTGGTGTATTAAAGCCGTGTACAGGGTAGGCGATAATAATTTTATCGTAGTCATTTATCACTTGCAAGTCGGTAACTTGTTTAATAAGTTTGATATCGCATACCAAATCATTTTGCTCAAGTTCCTTTGCAAGTATTTTGCATACTCTTAAAGTATTGCCTGTCCCCGTAAAGGCAAAAAAACCTATTTTCATATTGTATCCTTTTTAATCTGTTGATTGCCTTGTTCGTCAATAAAGTATAAACAATCTTCGTCTTTATCGTGTGAATCGTACCATAGTTGTGCAATAAACGGACTTTTTTTAGCTAATATATCAAATCTCCAACAAATTGGATTTTCCGGCATAGTGCAAGCAGGACACCAATGTCCACCACCAAGCACGGTGTAAACTGAACTTTCAAATATGTGTCCCTCAGAGCATTGCCACTTTATTTTAATATACTCATTTTCAGGCTTTTTATCCGCCAAGCACTTGCCACCGCGGAACTCAGCTGCCTTTTGCAAATCCTCAAGAGTAAGTTCGCTAAGCTTTTTGCTCTCGTCATATCCGTGCGATAAAAGATTTTCGGAAGTCGCAGCACGCAATTTGTCAAAATCGCCGAAATCATTTTTGCAAAGCAGCTTTATATCATTCCAATTACCGGAAATACTTTTTGCTGCCTCCATGCCATTAAAATATGCTTTAACTTTAGGCAAATCTTGATTTTTAACCCAAGTAGTAGGAGAGTTTTCGTCATTTATCAAGCGATTGAATAAAAATAAATTTAATAAAAATTTAGGGACAATCTTACCTAAAACAAATATAGGGTGGTCTTTTGCCACATCAAGCCAAAATTGTTTGTGTCCGCCGTCACGTTGATAGCCGAACAATTCGTTCAATTTGTCTCCGTCCGACATCCAAATACCATGAAAGTTGCGTGCGGAAAAATGGTAAGGCTTAAAAAACTTTTCAATATTGCCGCCTATTATTCCAAATCCGTCATTCATTGTATCGTAACCGGTACAACGGCCGTTATAGCCGCCGCCGATATTGTAAATTTTATGCCAAAAGTCGGATATTTCGTTGGCACTGTCTCTTTTAAAAATGTTTTTGATAAGATAACCGCTGTCTCGCGAAGAAACCCATTCAAGCGGAGAGTTTAATGCAGTGTGAAACATTAAACCGTCGGAAATATTGTCCTTAAACAAGTTAGGATGTAGCATTGCCGTTTGGCGAAGTACTACCCAATTTTCAAGTTGTGCTTCCAACACATATCTCTCTGCAAATAATTTGTCTTTAGCATACGCATCAAACGGACTGATAAGCAACGGGTCTCCCACACGTCCGAAAGGGTGTTTTTCGTTTCGGTTACCATATACTGCAATGGTGGAAATATGTATGTATTTTACCATAGGGTTTTGCTTTTTGATAGCTTTAACCAAAGCGACTGTACCACACCTGTTGCAATCATAACTGCGTTGAGGGGAGTTGTCGGATAGTGGCGGAATAACTGCAGCCATGTGCAAAACATAATCTACATTAGTGACCAACTGCTCGCAAGCCTCTTGATTGTCGATTGAGCTGAAAATTATATCTATTTTATTTTTATAAAGTTTTATTAATCTTTTTGCTAGTTTTTGGTTTTTGTTCGTGTTTCGTAATATAATGCGAATAAATTCCACATTAGGCAGTTCAAACGTTTGTTTAAGTGCCTCACTGCCCATATTACCACTAACACCTGTCATGGCAATTTTCATGATTTCTCCTTTGCAAAAATTTTACTTGTTATTTTTGACATTTAGCTATAAAAATGATATAATAATTATAATAAAACTAAATGTCTATGAGTAAATAATATCATAAAATTACTTTTTTAGTCAATAGTACAATTTATAAAAATACATTTGCCGGTTATATTTTGCGACAAATAAAGGGAGTGTGTTGCTAATGTCAACAAAAAATTTTTCTCAGGAGTGTTTTTACGATGCTTTGATTTCTTTAAGCAATTCCTGCGACATTAATGAGATAAATATCAAACAAATATGCAAAAAAGCCGGCTATAACCGTAGTACTTTTTATAGACATTTTTCATCTAAGGAAGATATTGTAATACAAAAAGTAAATAATTTGATTATAAATTGGCACAGCAGTTTAAATTTGGAGCTTGGTTACGAGTTTGATAATTTTGTTAGGTTATTTGAATATTTTCGCAAAAACAGCGATGCGTTTGTGCTTTTGCACAAAATGAATTTGGATGACGAGCTGTTGCGTTTGAGTCACAAATATTTATATACCAATTTCGAAGTTAGCGACTATGATATAGTATTTATAAACAATGGTATTTTGTCGGTAATTTACAAATGGGTAGATAGCGGTATGAATGAAAGTAACGAATATATGGCAACGCTGCTTTTAAAATACTTAACATTTGACAAGGTATTATTAAATAATCTATAAAATACATATTTTGATTTGTAATCATTGGAAATTGATTAGTATTAAAAAACAGTTTAAAAGTTGCAATGCTAAAATAAAAAACACTTATGAAATAAGTTGATAGTTTTTTTAATTAAAATAAGTGTTTTTGTTAAAATCAGTACGAAAATCGTGGGTAAAAACAAAAACTACTGAGTTTATTCAGTAGTTTTTGTTTTTTATAATTATATATTTGCAAGTTTCCTTTTATAAGCTTGTTGTGCTTTTTTAATAAAATCTTGACATACTATGGCAAGTAAGATATAATATTTTTATATTTAATAGCCGTTGGCAAAGGATAAGTTTTTTTGAAACAATTAGATTATAAAAAAATAAATCATTATATCAAGCAGGTTGCAAATGGAAATGAGCATGCCTTTGATAAATTGTTTAAATATACATATAAAAATATGGAAAGCATTGCAAAATACTATTTGAAGAATAAGAATAGTGTTGAAGATGTTTTGCTTGAACTATATAAAAAAATTTTGTTGAAAGCAAGTAGATTCGATATAAAAAAGAATGGATATAATTGGATGTATACAATCATAAAAAATTTAGCAATAGATGAAAACAAAAAGGATATAAAAGTAGAATATATAAGTAATAGTTATTATGAAATTGAAGACAAAAGTTTTCAGCCGTTGAAAACACTAATTGTTGAAGAATTAATGTCAATACTAAATGATAAAGAAAAAGAATTGTTATATCGTATGTTTTGGGAAGGATATACAATTAAAGAAATAGCAGAAATGGATAATGTCCCTATAGCTACAATATATACGCAAAGAACACGAATTTATAAAAAAATGAAAAATTTTTATCAAAATTGAATAAAAATTGTAAAGTTGTTCGTATATATAGTGGAGGCTAGGATATGAACACAAAAAAATTATATGTAGTAACATTAAGTATTGTAGCAATTATGATTGCTTTTGTAATGGGTTTTACATTTATGCCATTAGAAGTTTTTGCAGAAGAAACAGGAGAAATATATTATAACTCAGAGCTTCGACCATCTTTATTTTCTGCTAGAAATGAAACATTGAACTATACAAGAAAAGAAGTGCTTATAGACACAACAATGTCGCCAAAGACACCACATTATTATGATAGAGATACTAACTTGAATAATAGTTGTGCAGCAGTTGCAGGTGGAATTGTTGTTGGTTATTATGATATACAACTTGAAAATATAATACCAAATTATGCTTCTTTTTTAATAAGAGCTGGAAACATTGTTTATAAGCCAGTCGATTCAAACATTCAAAACATTATGAATGACTTGTTTGTTCGTATGAAAGTTAACACAACTGGAGCAGGTGCAACAGAAGAGCAATTTAAAAATGGTTTGAATGAATATGTAGTTGATAAAGGATATAATATAACCTATAGGGGTTATGGGCAAGGTAGCAATATTGACTACAACGCCATAGCAAATAGTTTTAAAAATGGCAAGCCTGTTGCATTGTTTATTACAATGTCAAGTTTGATAACCAATTTGGAAATAGGGGATACAAACCTAACTATGACAACCACTGCGTATAATGCTAATCATATACTTATTGCAAATGGCATAAAAAGAGTTAGGTATTATAATGGTAATAATGTAATTAGGACGGATACATATTTAAGCGTTAGCAGTGGATTAAGACAATTTAATAGTGGTTATATTTGGTTGGAAGACACGATTGTTAATGATGTAATAGGAGTGGAGATATATTAAAATGTTTACAAAAAGAAAATTAGCAAAACTTATGGAAAAGCAAGATGACAATAAGCAAGAGATAAACTATGAAATTTTGCACAAAGCTAAGGAAGAAACTCATTGGAATGATGCATGCGAAGTAAAAGCAGTTGATAATAGAAAACAGCAATTAATCATTACTGCTACAATTTGTTGTTTGCTTATTATAATTAGTTTTGGTATTTTTCTTGGAATAACTTTATCAAAACCTAATAATCCATTAGAGCCTCCTATTCATTATTCATATTCTGAAGATAATATTTATAAATATGTTTCAGTTGAACAATATAATGAAGATAAAAATTTGGATTTGTTGCGTTTTAAAAATTATCAAAATATTGATGAGGCTGTAACAATTTATACAGATAATGGCTCTGACGTTTTATTGGAACAAGATTTGATTTTACTTGATACTTATGAACAAATTAAATTATTTGTGGAACTAAAAAATAATTACATTTTTGAATTTTTATCTAACTATGAAGCACTTTCTAGTGAAATTGTAATCAATGGTGTTAAAATAAATTATGATACAAAGTTTGATGAAGAAATTTATTTGTATAAAACTTTTACTAAGTTTAGTTATAAAAATCATGTGTACAGAATTTGTTTTGATTTGGAAGGAGAAACGGATTGGCAAGAAAAAATTAGTAAGTTGTTAGCATAAAAACGGCTAAAACATAACGAAAAAAGAAGAATTTTTGAGATTTTCAAAAATTCTTCTTTTTTTTGAATAAAAATTGCCAAGTTATTCGTATACAAAGTAGAAAGGGGGAAATCTAATATCTTAGGGAGGTGGTAAAAGAAAGTTTTTTAAAAATGTAGCAACAAAAAATGCGAACATTGAAAAATTAATTTGATTTTTCATATTGAAAAACGAGTAAAACTATGTTAAAATACTTATGATGAAAACTGCTTATGATATAGTTTTACTCCAAAATTAAAATTTATATTAATTTGGGAGGACTAGATATGGTCAAAAGTAAAAGTTTATGTAGCAAAATTACAATAATATCAATTTTGATAATTATGACTTTAATTATTGCATTAAGCAGTATATTTTTAACTAACAATGTATATGCAGAGGAAGCAGGTGCCGTAGCTACAAGCGAAACGAACAAGGAATATGGAATATATGCATCTGCAAGTTATAATATCTTGGCAAATGGTGGACATCAAATTGGCACCGTAACAATGAAACTTTCAACTTGTTTAAGAGAAACAGGTGATGGAATGATACTTATGCAACTAGAAGTGGCACCAAGAGTTGATGATGGAGCAAATGATTATAAAGTAATTCAATTCAATACAAATCTTGCTTATGGGGCTGATAATGGTGGCATAACCTATACTTCATGGAAAGATAATAGCTCTGCGAAACTTGTTGATAGTTCAGGAAATGTAGTTTCAAATAGAGGCGTGACATTTAATGTTGGCTCAAACTTTTCATCTTCGTATGGGGTTAGAAATGTGAATGTCTTTAATAAAGATGACCCGTCAAATAGTTATTCTTTGAATAAAATAAGCTATATTTCTTTAGAAAATCCAGCTAAAGATATGACATATACTTATCAAATTGCATTCTTTTTCAAGGCTAAGCCAAAAGATTTGACTATTTTTTATGCGGAAATGTATAATCTTCAAGTGGATGGAATATTCTTGGCACCTGATTATGGTGCAAATAATAATGAGAATATATTCTTATGGGGACTTTATAGTACAGAAAAAAAGGAGTTTGGCATAGAAAATAATTCATCTACACATACTGGTAAAGACGATGGTAGTCCAAACGATACTTTATCATTAGTAAATTTTGATACAGTTCCATTTGTACGATAATATTTTATGTTTACCAATTTTTAGGTTGGGTAAGACTTTTAATCTAAATATAAGGAGTGCAACAAATAATGCTAAGAGTTAAAGATTTAACAAAAACTTACGAAAATGGAGTTGAAGCCTTAAGAGGAGTGTCTTTTGACACTCCTAATTATGGTATGATAGCAGTTGTAGGAAGTAGTGGTTGTGGAAAGTCTACTTTGCTAAATGTTTTGTCAGGCATTGATGAAAAAAGTGATGGCGAAATATTTATTTTTGGAGAAAAGTGCAATCCTAGAGAGATTAAGTCAACTTTTGCTACAATATATCAAGACTATAAATTAATTGAAAACCTTAGTGTTATAGATAATATTTTGGTCGCAAAGGAATTGGTTGCTAGTGACTATAGTATAGAGCAAATTGACGCTTTGCTAGATAAACTTGGCATTTTTGAGTGTAAAAATGAAAAAGTACTTAGTTTGTCTGGTGGACAAAAACAAAGAGTTGCTATAGCAAGAGCATTAGTACAAAAGCCAAAAATTATTTTTGCAGATGAGCCTACAGGCAATCTTGACAGCAAAAACAGCAAAAATATCTTTGGTTTACTTCAAGAATTAGCAAAAGATATTCTAATAATTGTTGTTACACATGATGTTGAAACTATAAAAAATTATGCTAATCGAATGTTAAGGTTGCAAGATGGCGTAATTGTAGAAGATAAAGTACTTACTGAGGTAGCCGTTTGTAAAAATGTAGAAAAACCACAGAATATCGGCGTGCAAAAGGCTAAAAAAGTTGGTTTAAGTTTTAAAACATCTATGTCAGTAGCGATTGCTTTTAATAAAGCAAAGGTAGGCAGACGAATTGCTTTTATGGTTATTTCTACTCTTTTATTGCTAGTTATGATGGTATGTTGTAACTGGGCAATGATTGATTATCAAACAATGGTAAGTGCTACATATGACAAAAGAAATGCTAGCAATATGGCTAAATCACAATACGAAAAATATCAAACTATTGAGAAATCAGATGGTACAATACAAGTAAGAACATATTGTGATTTGACTCCTATCCAAGAATATTTAAAAACTAAAAAGGGTATAACAAGTGCAAAAATTTATAACAAAAGTATTGCTCCAAGCATATTTGATATTCCTTTTTCTTACGAATTTAATAGTTTGCATACAGAAGGGGCAAAAGGCAAACTGACAATGCAAGAAATCGCATATGGAAGTGCTGGAACGTCCAGTTATATTGTAATAAATGACATTGAAAGTTTAGGTATAAAATTACTTGAAGGCAGGTCCCCAAAATATTTGGGTGAGGTAGCTATACCAAAAAGCAAACAAATTTATTTTAATGCTTTAGGTGGATATTATGATAGCAATATAGAGGAATATATAGAAATTGCACCAGATGAATTATTAGGATACGACTTTTTTGGCGTCAAGATTGTTGGTGTTTTTGATGATGGTGTTGAGGTGCCAAAAAAATTTGCAAAGCCTTTCACAAGTTGGGAAGATAAAGAATATATAGAGGCACAATCTTTTGTGAGTAATAAAGTCTTGTCACAAGTTGTAATTGTTCCAACATGTTATAGTGAGATTTGGGATGCAGCATTTTATATGAAAGGAACTCAAAATGCTAAAAGCAGTCAAGGACAATATATTAACACATCAATGATAGTGAAAGATGAAATCTATAACAATATCGGTGTTGCTCCCGCTAATAAACTGACAGAATATTACACCGGTATTTCAAGGGTGGAACAAGGTAGTGTATTATTAAGTAAAATGTTTGCAACACAGCATAATATGAAAGATGGCGATACAATTATATTATCAACTGCTTTAGTAAGGGGTGATATAAACCCAATGTCAACAAATTTTGTTATTGACAAAAATATTCAGTCTCTGAAAAAATTTAAGGTTAATGTTGATAGCAGAATAAGTAGTGGTTGGGATATTTTGTACAATGAAGAAGATTACAAAATGATGATGGATAATGTGATGCCTCAAGCTAACCAAATTATTTATAATATAGATGGTTTAAGCACTGGTGAATTAAAAGAATTAAATAGACAATGCCAAAAAATATTTGGGGTGTCAAATTGGGACTTTTTGCATTCAATGTTAAGTTTTGAAATTGATGATAGTAGAGACCTATTAGGTAAATATTTTGAAATGAGAATGATTGGCGATTACGTAATGATAATCGCAAGCGTTATTTTGGCATGTATAATTGCAATCTTGTTATATAATTCAATTAGCATAATTATAAACTCAAAAGCAAACGATTTACTTATTTTGAAATCATTAGGAGCGAAAAAACTTGATTATTTAAAAATCTATGGTATATTTACTATTGTGCAGCTATTTATTGAACTTGTTGTAGGAATAGGACTCGGTATTGGCGGGGTGTTCTTGCTTAATGCATTTATAACAAAAGTTGCTAGTATGGAATTTATTGTTCAATTACCATTGATACCTATGGCGCTACTGACAACAATAGCTATTGCTATAGTTGCAAGTGTAATGTCTTTGACAATTAACATTTGTAGAATAAGCGACAAAAATCTTCGCAAAGCTTTTCAAAAAACTAAAGAGTAATTTAGAAAACATAAATTATAGACAAAAAAAACAGTTAAAAATATTGTTAAACTAGGTTTTTCTATATATAATAAATTTTTTATTGTCACTATAATTGAAAAGTGCCATTAAATTTACTTTAATCATCTACTTGCTTAAATTAATTTTGTCTAAAATTAAAAAATGCATAATTAATAAAAATTAATTGAAAATCGGGGGTAAAAACAAAAACTACTGCGTTTAAACAGTAGTTTTCAATGATAAGTGTTTTTGCATTCACTAACGTAGCTAGTGCTGAGGAAGCTCAACCATATGGTGATGTAAAAGTAGGAGATGTTGAGGGGGATGGTACTTATGAAAATCCTTATCATGAGAAACCATGGCATGGAAGAATTACAACAAAAGAAAATATTTATGACAATTATTACATAGAAATAAATGTTGACCCTAGGGATAGTATGTTTGGTGATGATATTATAATAGAATATAAATACTTTTATATTGATTCTTCAAATAAAAGACAACCTGTTAAGTTACAAAAATTCGAAGCAGAGATTCAATTCCGTGAAACGCACAAGGGTGTAATAAAATATTTTGACCCTATTTATATATCAAAAGCCAATGATAATGAAGCTGGATTTACAAAACATTCAGGGACATTATATGCTGACCAAGTTACTGTAAAAGTTACGGTTACAGCAAGCGCAAGTCTAGTTAAAGACTTTTACTACAAATTTACTAACTAAAGGACTAAAAAGGCATTGAAAAAGCGATTTGAAGTTTTTATGGATAGCCTAAAGCAGTCGGCTTTGCACAAGCCGGCGGCTTTAGCTATGTTTATTTTGATGATTATTATGGCGACAGTAGCGTGTGGGTTTTCCTCACGCACTTTAGTCGGCGAGATTGAAAGGGAATTTTATCCGGAAAAACCCAATATTACTTTTCAAGACACATCAAAATATGTGCAAGTTGGCGACTATATGAGAAACATAAAAGACGAATATTTTGATTATTATTATAACTTGGGTAATATTGAAGGATTTAAGATGGTCGAAGATATTGAAGTAAATGGTGAAAAAAAAGAATTGGGGCGGGTAGAAATAAACTTTGAAGTTTTTGCAAATAAATTGGCGGAAAACGATATTAAAAAATGCAAGAAAGTTATGTATATTAACAAATTGTTCAGTGACAAAACAGGCTTGCATAAAGGTGATACAATTACATTTTGTGGTACGGACTTTGTGATTGTTGGTATAGATAGCAGTGGTGACGATGGTTGGGAAAGCAAAATAACTATTCCATATTCTGTACAATTTGAAGATTCAAGCAATATTCAATTAGAATATTTAAGTTTTTATGGTTTGAAGAAAAATTTTAATAAAAAAATATATGATGACCTAGAAAAAATCGGTGTAATAAAAGGTAAGAAATATTTAAACAGTGTTATATTTCAGTCAGTCTTTATGTTATTAGCTTTTCTTGTAGCATCAGGACTAGCTGTTATAACTGTCACTAACTATTGGCAAAGCGTAAATATGCGAAAATATAAATTGTACAAGGCAATGGGGGCGTCACCAAAGGTTGTCAGTGGAATAATGTTTTTTGAGACAGGTGTTATTTCGGCATTGGCAGTGGCTATTGGTTTATTGTTTGATTTTATCATAAATTTGATAGTAGAAATTGGTTCAATTTCCAGAATGTTGTGGTTGCATTATTTGATACTTTTCTTTGCGACATTGTTTGTTGTAATGATAATGGTAGGTATCAAGATAGTTAAGATTGCAAAAGCTTTGCCAATGGAACAGCCATCTGATAAAAAGGTGAGAAAATGAAGAAAAAAATACATTTGTTTTTATATAATCTCAAAAACTCGTGGTTGTTTTTGACAGTAATATTTGTTGAACTGATAATTTGTATGAGTTTGCTAGCCGTTGCTTTGACTAACTATTTAGGCGTTAACAGCAAGTTTTCTTATTATAATGCAAAGATAGCTGACAAAAGCTTTGTAATGTTTGAAAACTTCAGTTCGGAAGTGAACTCAACGGCAGAGAATGTTTCCAAATGGCTTAATGATGATTTGAAAAGCTTAGTTACTTCCGTTAATATTGGTGAAATACAGGTAAATGATGATTGGAGAAAAAGTATACCTAGACTTACTATTGCGACTCCTGCATTGTGCACAAATTTGAATAACAAAGGCTTGAAATTTTCATTCAACAGCGATAGCGATTACAGAGAAGCATACGTTTCGGCTATATTTAAAGATGTATATAAACAAAATCGGATATACGACATATCTGTTGATTGTGATGACAATGTTTACGATACAAAAATCAAGGTTATAGGATATTTTGATTACAAAGAATATTATAGTTTTTCAGGTAGCGATATTTATTACGCAAATGTAGATATGGTTGTATGCGATGAGTTGCCTCCATTTGTAAGTCTGTCAAGTGGAATATTTATAAATGATAAGCAGCCGACTCATTATAAGGATTTAGGGTTCAAATCTTTGACAGTGAAAGAGTATTACGAGTATTCAAGAGACGGCTCGCCGTATGAGGTATATTTGTACTTTGCAATGATTGTAATATTATTCACTTTTGTTACGATTTTGTGCAACTATATATTGAGCGTGGACAATATGACTAAGCGAAATGCTTTGCTTTATGCGTGTGGAAATACAAATGTTGCAGGCATAATGATTGAAGGTGTAAAAATGCTATTTGCATTTTTGATGGCTTTTGTGGTTAGCATTTGCATCGCAGAACTCACAATGTTTATTGGATTGGAAAGACAAAATATTGTTATGACAAGAGAAAATTTTTATCTGTCAGCTTTAATAGTGTTTGGACTATATATTGTAGCGATTACTATAGGATTTGTCAAGTTTGTTAAGGCAAAGCCATTAAAAGTAATTAGCCTTGAGAAAAAGTAGTAAAGTGACTTTGATTTAGTTAAATTTAAGAAAAAGGAAATAAAATTATGAGCATAATTGAACTTATTCAAATTGATAAAAAATACAACGAAGGTAGAGACAATGAAGTACACGCGTTACGTGGTATTGATTTAATGATTGAAAAAGGGGATAGCTTGGCTATTATGGGTGTTTCTGGCTCAGGAAAGTCTACTTTGCTAAATATCTTAGGTTGCCTTGATAAACCAACTTCAGGTAGTTATAAATTAAATGACCATAATGTCGCACATAAAAATGCCAGTGAACTAGCAAAAATTAGAAATCAAACAATAGGCTTTGTTTTTCAGTCTTTTGGTTTGATTGAAAGCGACACGGTATATTCAAATGTGAAACTACCATTGTTATTCAGTGATAAATACAAAGGTAAAGAAGTCAAAAATAGAGTTTTAGACATAATTAAACAAGTGGGGTTGGAAGGGAACGAAAATAAAAAAGTGAAAGATATGTCAGGTGGTCAGCAACAAAGAGTTGCAATAGCAAGGGCAATGGTAAATGACCCAGATATAATACTAGCTGACGAACCAACAAGTGCTTTGGATAGCAATACATCAGATGAAATTATGAAAGTATTGTTAGATTTGCAAAAGAAAGAAAAAACAATAATAGTTGTAACTCACGACATAAATGTAGCAAAAAAGATGGATAAAATAGTATCAATACAAGATGGTATTATTATATAAATTTGAGAAAACTAATAATTTAAATATAAGGAGCGCAACAAATAATGCTTAGTGTTAAAGATTTGACAAAAGTGTATGAAAATGGAGTTGAAGCCTTAAGAGGAGTGTCTTTTGACACTCCTAATTATGGTATGATAGCAGTTGTAGGAAGTAGTGGTTGTGGAAAGTCTACTTTGCTAAATGTTTTGTCAGGCATTGATGAAAAAAGTGATGGCGAAATATTTATTTTTGGAGAAAAGTGCAATCCTAGAGAGATTAAGTCAACTTTTGCTACAATATATCAAGACTATAAATTAATTGAAAACCTTAGTGTTATAGATAATATTTTGGTCGCAAAGGAATTGGTTGCTAGTGACTATAGTATAGAGCAAATTGACGCTTTGCTAGATAAACTTGGCATTTTTGAGTGTAAAAATGAAAAAGTACTTAGTTTGTCTGGTGGACAAAAACAAAGAGTTGCTATAGCAAGAGCATTAGTACAAAAGCCAAAAATTATTTTTGCAGATGAGCCTACAGGCAATCTTGACAGCAAAAACAGCAAAAATATCTTTGGTTTACTTCAAGAATTAGCAAAAGATATTCTAATAATTGTTGTTACACATGATGTTGAAACTATAAAAAATTATGCTAATCGAATGTTAAGGTTACAAGATGGTGTAATTGTAGAAGATAAAGTACTTACTGAGTTATCAGTTTGTCAAAATGTAGAAAAAACACAAAATATCGGCGTGCAAAAGGCTAAAAAAATTGGTTTGAGTTTTAAAACAACTATGTCAGTAGCGATTGCTTTTAACAAAGCAAAGATAGGTAGACGAATTGCGTTTATAGTTATGACAACTATTCTACTTATGATACTTATGTTCTGCTGTAATTGGGCATCAATTGATTACGAGACTATGGTTCGTGCTACTTACGACCAGAGAAATGTAAGTAATATGGTTATATCTGAATACTCAAAGTATGAAAGAGTATCCAGAGTAATTGGTAATGGTACTTTTACTGCGACTACGCATAATGATTTGACTGAAATAAGTAAATATCTTAAAGATAAAAAGGGGATAAACAGTGCAAAGGTATATACTAATGTAACAGATATTTTTGGTATTGATACTGAGTTTACTGGCACGCTGACTTATGATATAAATGAAAAAATGCTTAATTTGCAAGATGTAGCATACGGATATGCATTTATAGATAAATATATAGTGACAAATGACTTGGAAAGCCTAGGTATTTCTCTTATAAAAGGAAGACAACCTGAGAAGTTAGGTGAAATTGCTATTCCTAAAAGTAAATTAATATATTTTAATGCTGTAGGTGGTTATCAAGACAAAGATACTCATAAATTTGTTGCAGTAGAGAATATTTTTGAACATAACTTTTATGGCATTAATATTGTTGGTGTATTTGATGATGGTGTTGTTGTTCCAGAAAAATTTGCAAAACCAATAAGCGAGTTTGAAAGTGAGGATGAGCAAGAGGCATATTCTTATGTTATAGATAAGATTTTGGCGCAATCAGTAATTGTTTCAACTGCTTGGAGTGATGTGTGGGATGCTACAATGTATATTGAAAGCCCTGGAAAAGTTAAAAATAATCAAGGACAATATGTACATACCTTAATGACAACAGATAATGCAAAATACAATAACATTGGTGTAGCACCTGCTAATTCATTGACTGCACATATTACGGGTGTTGATAGTGTGGAAAAAGGTACTGTGTTAATGAGCAATCATTATGCGATGTTTAAAAATTTAAACGATGGTGATGCAATACTGCTTTCAACTATGCTAGTGAGGGGTGATGTTCAAGATTTAGGTGGAGAATATACCATTGACAGAAATATCCGAATGAACATAAAGTTTAAAGTTAAAATTGATGCTCGATTAAATGATATAAATAATTTAGGAATTTTGTATAATGAAGAAGATTATAAAATGATGATGGGTGGATATGAAAAATCACAATTAAATAAAATCATTTTCAATATGGATAGTTTAAGTGCAGGCGAACTTAAACAATTAAATGCACAAGCAAAGAAACTATATGGTGGGAAAAGTTATGATAACTATTATCAATCAATGTTAGATTTTATTATTGATGATGGCATACTAATAACAAGTGAATATGCTGAAATGCGAATGATTGGTAATTATGTTTTCATTGTGGCAAGTATTATACTTGCAGCTGTTGTAGGAGTACTTATATATAATTCTATTGGTATTATTATAACATCAAAGGCAAACGATTTGCTTATACTTAAGTCACTTGGTGCAAAAAAATTAGATTATTTCAAAATCTATGGAATATTCACAATAATACAACTTTTAATTGAACTAATTATTGGTATAGGGGGTGGTATAGGAATAATATTCTTGTTTAATTTTCTTATGACTACTATAATTGGTCAGACATTAATAGTTAAGTTGCCATTGATACCAGTATCTATAATTATTTCAATATTGATTGCAGCAGCCACTGCTGTATTGGCACTGACTTTCAACATTTGTAGAATAAGCGACAAAAATCTTCGCAAAGCTTTTCAAAAAACTAAAGAGTAATTTAGAAAACATAAATTATAGACAAAAAAAACAGTTAAAAATATTGTTAAACTAGGTTTTTCTATATATAATAAATTTTTTATTGTCACTATAATTGAAAAGTGCCATTAAATTTACTTTAATCATCTACTTGCTTAAATTAATTTTGTCTAAAATTAAAAAATGCATAATTAATAAAAATTAATTGAAAATCGGGGGTAAAAACAAAAACTACTGCGTTTAAACAGTAGTTTTTGTTTTTATAATTATATATTTGCAAGTTTCCTTTTGTAAGCTTGTTGTGCTTTTTCCACAATGTCTTGCTCGGTTAGGTGCATAATTTCCGCAAGGTAAGCTTCCTTACCGACTTCGCCGTATCTGTCACCGATACCAACCCTAGTCATAGGGATAAGTACGTCATTTTGCATAAGTAGTGCAGCAACTTCCGAGCCCAAGCCACCTATCAAATGGTGGTTTTCGCAAACTACTACGGCACCTGTTTCGCGACAAGCATTAAGTATTGTTTCGCTATCCAAAGGTTTGTAAGTGTGAAGTGCAATTACTCTTGCATTAATACCTTGGTTTTTCAATGCCATAGATGCTGCTATAGCACGGTGTACCATGATGCCGCAAGCTATAATGGTTAGGCTATCTCCGTCCACAACAGTGTTAGCTTTAAAAAGGTCGATTTTAGCGTTGTCATCATAGATTGGCGGGGTCTTTTTCCTTTGCAATCTGATATACATTGGTTTATCGCATTTTAAAATTTGAGGGAATAGCTTGTCAAGGCAAACACAATCGCAAGGCTCAACAACAATCATATCGGGTACTTGAGTCATAAGAGCAACGTCCTCAAAGCTCATGTGAGTACCGCCGTTTACTTGTGCCATAATGCCGGGGTCTGTTCCGACGATTTTTACATTTTGTTTAGTATATCCAACGCTAACTGCAATTTGGTCATAGCATCTTCTTGTAGCAAATGGTGTAAAAGAGGAGCAGAAAGGCAATTTACCGCAACTTGCAAGACCTGCTGCCACACCTATCATATTACTTTCCGCAATTCCGCAGTTTATAAAACGTCTTGGAAAAGCTTCCTTAAACTTTCCGGTGCCAATGCAGTTCATAAGGTCTGCCTCAAGCACGACTATTCTTCTGTCGAGTTTAGAGTATTTAATCAAATTGTCAACATAAACTTGACGCATTTCTTTATTGTGTAATTCGCTCATTTTAAAACTCCTCCCGTACATTCTGCAGCAAACATTTCAGGAGTGAAGTTGACACTGTGTGATTTGTAGTGTCCCTCACAGCATTTTAAACCTTTGCCTTTGATAGTATTTAAAATAATTGCCGTTGGCATACGGGAGCGTTTGCATTTTTCGATAGTGTCGACAATAGCTTCCATATCGTGGCCGTCAATAGTGTATGTTTTAAAACGGAAAGCACGCAATTTAGACTCAAAAGGCTCTACCTTGCAAACATCTGCTGTCATACCGTCAATTTGCATTTTGTTGTTATCGATAACTACTGTAAAGTTGTGCAAATGTCTTGAGCCGGCAAGCATTAATGCCTCCCAAACTTGACCTTCTTGACTTTCTCCGTCGCCGACAATAGCAAAAGTATGATATTTTCTTCTGTCCATAATGGCGTTAATTGCCATACCAACTGCAGCGGAAATACCTTGTCCCAACGAGCCCGCAGTAAAATCAACACCGCTGACTTTCAACATATCCGCATGAGATGGAAGTTGAGTGCCGTTTTGATTTAGTGTAAGCAATAATTTTTTGTCAAAATAACCCCTTGCAGCAAGTGTAGCGTAAAGTCCCGGTGCAGCGTGGCCTTTAGAAAGTACAATCCTGTCACGGTCGGGATTTTTCGGGTCATTTGGGTCAATGTTAGCCATCTTAAAGTATAGTGCAGTTAAAAACTCGATTATACTTGAAGAGCCGCCGATATGACCAACACCAAATGTTGCTATACATTCAATACACATTTTGCGTATCAAATCAGCTTGTTTGTAAAGGGTGCTGATAGTATTAGATTCCATTTTGAACTCCTATAACTAAATAATGTTTTGTGTAAACAATCTCTAGCGATTATTATACTATAAAAAACTTTTTATTTCAAGTTATTTCATATTATTTTTATAAAAAGATATATTTTTTGTTATATAGTGGAAAATTGTCGAATTAAGCAACAATCGGTGGTTGCTTTGCCGTTTTTTTTGCAATATAAATTGCATTAAAGGCGTTGATAAACTTTATTTTTAGTTAAAAACAAATAATTTGCCTAAAATTATAAATACTAAAAGTAAGGAGAGTATTATGGCAAAAAATAATGGAAAGTTTACTTTGTTTTTAATGTTATGTATGCTGATTTTTGCAATTTGCTTTATTGTCGGTATGGATAAATGCGAGTATGCAGCCAAACAAGTTAATTTTACCGATAAGCATAATATGAGTACGGCTTATGATAGACAAACAGTAAGCGACAGAGTGCAAAATACAAGCAAAAGTGTCAAAGCTAACGGCGGAAAGATAGAACTTTTGTGTTTAATGTATCACAATATCGTAGGGAATAATCAAAAGCAAGGAGATTACGAAGTAAGAGTAAATATGTTGGAACAGGATTTTGCGGAAATTAAAAAATTAGGTTATACCTGCGTAAACAGAAAAAAGCTTTTGGAGGTTGTGGATAATAAAAAGTATGGCAAATATGTCATGATTACTTTTGACGACGGGTTTTACGGTGTTTATAAATATGTACCTAAATTGCTTGAAAAATACGATATGAGCTGTATTGTCTCAGTAGTAGGGGAGTTTATGGACAGGCAGGATAAAATAGAATATAAAACCCGTTGCAGTTATATGAACACTAACGAAGTAAAAGAACTTGCAAGAAATCCACGAGTGGAGATTGCTCAACACTCTTACGATTACCATCATATTAAAAATGGTAGAAAAGGCGTTAAAATAAAAAACGGAGAAACATCCGATAAATATATACAAACTTTTAAATCGGATACTCAAAAGTTGACGGATAAATTAAAAAGCATAGGGGTAAAAACAAAAACTTATTGTTACCCTTATGGCGAATACTGTAAAGAAAGCGAAAGCGTGCTTAAAAATTTGAAGTATCAAATGACTATGACTTGTAATGAGCATTTGAACTATGTAAAAGGCAGGGAGTCTTTATATTTACTCGGCAGACTTAATCGTTCGGCAAACTGCCAAAATATAAACAATTTAATTGCCAAGGCTTGCAATAAAAAATAAAATATGTTATTGTTTTGGTATGGAAAGAATTTTCGAGTATACCGCTACGGAAGATGGTACAGTTCAAAACCTTTTAAAAAGTAAAGGCTTTTCCGAGCGGATTTGCAACTTACTAAAAAAAGAATTAGGCTTGGTTTGTGTAAACGGCGAGCCTGTTTTTGTAGTTGCAAAAGTTAATGCCGGGGATAAAATAAAAGTGATTTTAAAAGAAAAGCCTCCGAAAATCGCCCCATTTGACTATCCTATTGATTTTGTTTATCAAGATTATGATATTGCGGTAATAAATAAAAGTGCGGATATTGCAGTGCTTGCAACTAATGCACATTACGGCAAAAGTCTTATGAATGCACTTGCTGCTGTTTGGGGAGATTTTGTTTATCATCCTGTAAACAGGCTTGATAAGGGGACAAGCGGGCTTATGATAGTTGCAAAAAATAGTCTTGCTCACAGTATACTGTCTGCACAAATTGCACAGGATAAACAAAATGCAGTCAAAAATGTGCAAAGGGAATACCTTGCAATAGTACATAATAATAAGGATAATATTTTGACAGGCGAGGGGGATATAATAGCGGATATAGGTATTCCTACGGGTAATAGTTTGGTACGCGGGGTTGTGCAATCGGGCGGCAAATACGCAAAAACTCATTATAAAGTATTGTCCTCTTGTCCCGATTACAGCTTGGTACAACTTGTATTGGCAACAGGCAGAACGCACCAAATAAGGGTACATTTATCCTATATCGGGCACCCATTGCTAGGCGATGATTTGTATGGTGGTAGCAAAAGTATGATTGAAAGACCTGCACTTCATAGCAGTAAAATCAAATTTCGTCATCCTATAACAAATGAACAGTTGGAATTTTGTGCACCGCTGCCAAAAGATATGCAGGATATTTTAGCAAAAAAGTAAAAAATACATATTAGAAAACAGCGACTTTTACGGTTGTTGTTTTTTTTGTTTGCAGAATTTTTAAATTTCAATAAACCGTTGACATTAAATTTTTAATGACATATAATAGCTATTAGATTGTTTTAATCCACAATAAATAAAGATTTTATTTTAAAATAATCATACTTGAATTTGACAAATACTTTAAAATAATTTAATTTTATCTCAAAATATGATTGACATAAAAATCAAAAAATGTTAGAATACTAACAGTTAGCATACTAACAAAATTGTGAACAGGAAACGGAATAATGGTAAAGTATTTTCAAGACGATATTTTGGTAATTGTAAATTTGATTAGGCATAAAATCAACGGTTCGGAAAAATTGAGTGTTGTGCAAAAGGAAATTTCCAGAAGGCAAGCGGCGGTAATTGGTATTATTGACGAGTATCAAGGCAAGCCTGTATTTCAAAAGGATATAAGCAGGATTTTAAAAATCAGGCGTTCGACCGCAACAAGCATGTTACAAGATATGGAAAGGGATGACCTTATCAAAAGGGTGCCTGTCGGTGGAGATATGCGCTTAAAACAACTTTTGCTTACCGAAAAGTCAATGAGGTTTGCAATGTTGATAAGGGAAGAATTTACGATGATAGAGGAAACTATCATTCGCGGTTTTAGCGAAGACGAAAAAAAACAATTCAGAAATTACTTGGAAAGAATAAAAGAAAATCTGACAGAATAAAGGAGGCTTAAATGATAAAAGAACTTTTAAAACATGCAAAAAGCTCTTTAAAATATACTTTGATAACGCCGTGCCTTGTGGCATTGGAGGTTATTATCGATGTTATGATACCGTATATTACTCAAGCCTTGATAGATAACGGAATAAGTCAAGGCAATATGCGTTATGTCGGCATCGCAAGTGTTATTTTGTTGGCTTTTGCAGCTATGGCAATGATATTAGGTGTACTATCAGGTTGGTCGGCAACCAAGGGCAGTACGGGCTTTGCAAAAAATTTAATGGATGATATGTATGCTAACATACAAAACTTTTCTTTTGCTAATATAGATAAGTTTTCTACTTCCAGCTTAATAACAAGACTTACAACAGATATTATGAATGTAAGACAATCTTATCAAATGGTTTCAAGACTTGCTACAAGATGTCCTATTATGCTTATCGCATCTATTATAATGGCATTTACCGTAAGCCCTAAAATCGCACTTATTTATTTGGGCGTTGCACCTGTACTTGCAATAGGTTTAATACTTATTATAAGATTTGCATTCCCGCTTTTCGAAAAAGTGTTTAAAAGCTACGATAAGATGAACAAAGTTGTGCGTGAAAATGTAAAAGGCGTAAGAGTGGTAAAGTCTTTTAACTCTCAAGGTAAGGAGATTGATAAATTTGAAGACACCTCAGGCGAAATTTACAAAAACTACAGCAGGGCGGAAAGATTGCTTGCACTAAACACTCCGCTTATGCAGTTTTGCATTTACACTTGTATGTTGCTTATCAGTTGGCTATGTTCAAAATCAATCGTTAACGGAACTTTGGGCGTAGGTGCACTTACTTCCTTAATGTCCTATACAATGTCAATACTTATGAGTTTGATGATGTTTTCAATGGTGTTTGTTTTGATAACAATTTCAAGAGCAAGTGCCGAGCGTATTGTTGAGGTTTTAAAGGAAGAGCCTAGTATAGTAAATCCCGAAAATCCTATTTATAATGTGGAAAACGGAGATATCGAATTTAAAAATGTGGGTTTCAGTTATGTTGGTGACAGCAATAAGGAATGTATGAAAAATATCAATCTTTCAATAAAAAGGGGCGAAATGATTGGTATTTTAGGTGGTACGGGTAGCGGTAAAACCACTTTGGTAAGCTTGCTTCCAAGGCTTTACGATGCTACAAGCGGCGAGGTAATTGTAGGCGGACATAATGTAAAAGAATACGACATAAAATCATTGAGAGACAGCGTAAGCGTAGTGCTTCAAAAGAATGTTTTGTTTAGCGGAACGTTACGCGACAATATGAAATGGGGTAACCCCGACGTTACAGATGAGCAGATTGCAGAGGCATTGGAAATTGCATCGGCAACGGATTTTGTATGCGGTTTCCCTAACGGCTACGATTATCACATAGAGCAAGGCGGTGCAAACTTGTCAGGCGGACAAAGACAAAGGTTATGTATCGCAAGAGCACTAATCAAAGACCCTAAAATTTTGATTTTGGACGACTCTACAAGTGCGGTAGATACTGCGACTGACAGAAAGATAAAACAAGGTTTGCGGGAAACAAAAGCAAGTACTACAAAACTTATAATCGCACAAAGGATATCTTCCGTACAAGATGCGGATAAAATTATAGTTATAGATAACGGTAAGATAAACGGTATAGGCACTCATGACGAATTGATGGCTACAAATACTATTTATCAAGAGGTTTATCAATCACAAGTAAAAGGAGGGGATGACAATGACAACAACTAAAACCCTTCGAAAATCGGGAGTAACAAACAAAAAATCATCTCAAAAACAACCTAATACCATTGCGTTGATATTCAAAACAATCTTCAAAAAGTATAGAACTTTGTTTATATTTGTGGTGGGAGGTATTTTGATTTCGGCACTTGCATCCGTTGCGGGAACGATGTTTATCAAAACCTTGCTTACCGATTATGTCAATCCGTTAATCGGGACGGAAAACCCTGACTTTAGCAATGTTATAACTGCAATTTGCTATATGGCGGGCATTTACGCTGCGGGTATGTTAAGTGCTTTGGTATACAATCAATTAATGATTATCATTTCACAAAACACAATGCGTTCTATAAGAAACGATATGTTTATCAAAATGCAAAAATTGCCTGTTAAGTATTTCGATAGGAAAAATAACGGCGATATAATGAGCTATTTTTCCAACGATACGGATACTATGATGCAGTTATTGTCGCAAGGTATACCTCAGCTTATAAATTTGATTACAACTTTAATCGCGGTTGTGGTGTCCATGTTCATATTAAGTCCTATTTTGGCAGGTTGCACACTTGCTTACGGCGGTATAATGTTGTTTGTGGCACAGTTTATCGGCAAACGCTCGGTAAAATACTTTGCGGGACAACAAAAAGCAATTAGCGAAGTAAACAGCTATGTAGAGGAAATGATAGGCGGTCAAAGAGTAGTTAAAGTATTTAATCACGAGGAAGTTTGCAAAAATGAATTTGCTCAAATCAACGATAATTGGCGTGACGCCAGCTTTAGGGCAGTTAAACTTGCTTGCACGATTATGCCTATTATGATGGGTATGGGACATTTGCTTTATGTGTTGATAGCTTTGATTGGCGGTGCTTTGGTAATATCAGGCGTAGGCGGCACATCACTTGCTGCGGTTGTAACATTCTTGCCATTATCCAAGTCTTTCACAATGCCAATCAACCAATTTGCAGAGCAAATCAACAACTTTGCTATGGCAACTGCGGGGTCAAAACGTATTTTCCAACTGCTTTCGGAAGAGGAGGAAGTAGATAACGGTTATGTTACCCTTGTCAAAGGTAAGCAAGTAAACGGTGAGTTTGTAGAGTGCGAAGAAGGCGATTGGGCTTGGAAACATCCTCATGGCGATGGTACTTTGACTTATGCAAAGCTTGAAGGCAATGTGGAACTAGACCATGTAGACTTTGGTTACGTGGAAGATAAGTTAGTCCTAAAGGATATAACAATAAACGCACAACCGGGCGAAAAAATTGCATTGGTCGGCTCTACGGGTGCGGGTAAAACCACTATCACAAATTTGATTAACAGGTTTTACGATATTGACGACGGCAAAATCAGATATGACGGCATCAATATAAACAAGATTAAAAAGGAAGATTTAAGAAAATCTTTGGGCATAGTTTTGCAGGATGTAAATTTGTTTAGCGGTACCATTGCGGAAAATATAAGATACGGCAGACCAAACGCGACCGACGAGGAAGTGGTAAGTGCTTGCAAGCGTGGCGGCGCTCATGAATTTATAGAGATGTTGCCTGACAAATACGATACGATTATTGACGGCGACGGCTCGTCACTATCCCAAGGTCAAAGACAGTTACTTTCTATAAGCCGTGCGATACTTGCGGATACTCCACTTATGATTTTGGATGAGGCTACAAGCAGTATAGATACAAGAACGGAAATTTTAGTACAAAAAGGTATGGATAGCTTAATGCAAGGCAGAACGTGTTTTGTAATTGCACACAGGCTTTCGACCATTCAAAACTCCGACTGTATTATGGTTTTGGAACACGGCGAAATTATCGAGCGTGGCAATCATGAACAACTAATTGCAAAACGCGGCAGATATTATGAACTTTACAACGGCAAAAAAGCCGAAGAAATTGCATAATTTTAGTATTGTATTTTTGTAAAAAATGTAGTATAATAGGTTATAATTCATTTATTATCTTTATAAATTGAGGAGTAAGTTATGTTGATAGATAAAAGGATAGAAAAATTGGCTCACGGATTGGTAGATTTCAGCTGTGATGTTCAAAAAGGCGAAAATGTGCTTATTGAGGCAACGGGCGTGGATTATCAGCTAGTAGCTAGCCTTGTTAAGGAAGTTTATGCAAAGGGAGCTTATCCGTTTGTTAATCTAACCGATTTGCGTATCAAGCGTGAATGGATGAAAGGAATGAGTGCGGAGCTTGCCAAAAAGTATGCGGATATGGAAATGTACCGTATGAAAGATATGCAAGCTTATATAGCAATCCGTGGCGGCGGCAACAATCAAGAACTTTCGGATGTTGATTTGGCAGAGTATAACCGCATTATGCGACCTGTGCTTAATCAAAGGGTGGACCATACAAAATGGGTTGTTTTAAGGTATCCTACCGAGTCAATGAGTCAGCAAGCGGGTATGAGTACAGAGGCTTTTGAAGATTTTTATTTTGATGTGTGTACTTTGGATTACAGCAAAATGGATAAGGCTATGACTCCGCTTGTAGAGCTTATGAACAGAACGGACAAGGTAAGAATTGTTGCCAAAGATACCGATTTGACTTTTTCTATAAAAGATATACCTGCCATCAAATGCAGTGGACTTAGAAATATCCCGGACGGAGAAGTTTATACCGCACCTGTGAAAAATAGCGTAAACGGTTACATTACTTACAATGTTCCGTCGGTGGAAGAGGGGATAAAGTTTGAAAATGTTCGTTTGGAGTTTAAGGACGGCAAGATTGTAAATGCTACTGCAAATAATACCGAGGCAATAAACAAAATATTCAATACCGATGATGGTGCAAGATATGTAGGCGAGTTTGCTTTGGGTGTAAATCCTTATATAACAAAAGCTATGGGAGATATTTTGTTTGACGAGAAGATTAGCGGCTCTATTCACTTTACTCCGGGACAAAGTTACGAGGACGCACCAAATGGCAACAAATCCGCTATTCATTGGGATTTGGTACAAGTTCAAACACCGGAATACGGTGGTGGCGAAATTTATTTTGATGACGTTTTGGTACGTAAGGACGGTTTGTTTGTACTAGACGAATTAAAGTGCCTAAATCCCGAAAACTTAAAGTAAAATTTATGTTGTAAATTATTTTAAATTTATAATAAATGACAAGTAATTACAATAAAAACTAATATTGTAAAAAATTACGGTCGGTTTTATAAAAAAAGATAACTTAAAATGTAAAAAAGACTAGACAAACCGACTTATTTTTGGTAAAATAAATACAAACAATAATAATTATGCCTATATTAGGCAATTTTGGAGGATAAATAAATGGCTAAAAAGACTGTAAAAGTAGCTATTAACGGCTTTGGCCGTATCGGTCGTCTTGCATTCAGACAAATGTTTGGTGCTGAGGGTTTTGAAGTAGTAGCAATCAACGATTTGACAAGCCCTAAAATGCTTGCTCACCTTTTGAAGTATGATTCATCTCAAGGTAAATATGCTTTGGCTGATACTGTTTCTGCTACTGAGGATTCTATCATTGTTGATGGAAAAGAGATTAAAATTTACGCTAAAGCAAACGCTGCTGAGCTTCCTTGGGGAGAAATCGGTGTTGACGTTGTTTTAGAGTGCACAGGTTTCTATACTGCTAAAGCAAAAGCTCAAGCTCACATCGATGCTGGTGCTAAGAAAGTTGTTATTTCTGCTCCTGCAGGTAATGACCTTCCAACTATCGTTTACAATGTTAACCATGACAAGATTACTGCTGATGACCACATCATCTCTGCGGCATCTTGCACAACTAACTGCTTAGCTCCTATGGCTAAAGCTCTAAATGATAATTGGGCTGTTCAATCTGGTATCATGAGCACTATTCACGCTTACACAGGTGACCAAATGACTTTGGACGGACCTCAAAGAAAGGGCGACCTTCGTCGTTCAAGAGCTGCTGCTGTTAACATCGTTCCTAACTCTACAGGTGCTGCTAAAGCTATCGGTTTGGTTATCCCAGAGTTAAACGGCAAACTTATCGGTTCTGCTCAAAGAGTTCCAACTCCAACAGGTTCTACAACTATTTTGGTTGCTGTTGTTAAAGGTACTCCTACTAAGGACGAAATCAATGCTGCTATGAAAGCTCAATCTAACGAGTCTTTTGGTTATACTGAGGATGAAATCGTTTCTAGCGACGTTATCGGTATGAGATTCGGTAGCTTGTTCGATGCTACTCAAACTATGGTTATGGATATGGGTAATGGTTACTCTCAAGTACAAGTTGTATCTTGGTATGATAACGAAAACTCTTATACAAGCCAAATGGTTAGAACAATTAAGCACTTCGCTAAATTCTTCTAAGATTATCATTTGAGTAATTAAACTTTAAAATTAGATATTAAACAAAAAAATGGACTAACTTAGTTTAGTCCATTTTTTGTTATAAAATAAATTCCAAGATACTCTGCTATTGTTTTATCTTTTTAAATTAATAAATTTTAATAACAATAATAATATTATTATAAGTTTATTAATCTAAATATTTTTTTAGGAATTGGTCAAAGTGTTCAACTAATAGTGCACCTGATTGACTAGGTCGCCACATGAAATAATTTTTATCGTACACATCAAACCAAAATGCAATTTCCCGCACTCTTTTAGGATCTCGAGTTATATCACCTTCAAAAACTACCCAAAAAGGTAAAATACTTTGGTCATCTATTTTACCTGCTTCTCGATAAGCTTTTAATAATCCAGGTGTAAATAGTTTACATAGTCGTTCGTGTGCATTGCCTCTTCCTGCACTTGGTTGTTTATCTTCTACCCAACCATCTTGTCTTTTGATTTCTCCAAACAAAATTTTTTTTGTTTCTGTATTTTCAATAGCAAAATCGGGCGAAATACCCCATTTTGTTTTAGTTAAATCTATTTCAGGATTATAAATTTCAGCTAATATACTATCATTTAAACTTACATTAGCATATAAGTTTTTTAAATGCTTTGGTTTCCGATGTAAAATATATTTTGTACCAGAAAAGGCTGCATCAAATACTTTATAAAGATTTTGTTCAGCATTTGCAGCTTTTTCTCCACTCAATTTTTCCCAATTTAAACGTTTGCTTAATTCTTGTTTTCCCATAATTTCTCCTTATAATCCTTTGAACAAATCAGAAAGTGGTATATCTAGTCCATCTGCAATTTTTTTAATATTTTTTAATGAAATGTTGTGTTTGCCACTTTCTACAGAGGCATAGTAAGTTCTATCCATGTCAATTTTATAAGCAAATTTTTCTTGACTTAATCCAGTCTTTTTACGTAATTCTTTTAATTTTTTTCCAAAAAGTTCTAATATCATATTGTTCTCCTTAAATATATTTTAAATAATAACTTGATATAAAACAACGGGATATAGACAACATATAAATATTTTTTTCTTGACATATTGTTAATATTGTGATATATTATTTATGTTGAAAACAAAGGAGTAGTTAAATGAGTGTGTCAGCATATTCAATTTATAATTTAAAAGCAAAAGCGAAGACGAAAACGAATCCACTTGCGGAAATTTATCCTGTTTTACCACATGATAAATTTCAAGTAATTTATGCAGACCCACCTTGGGATTATGGTGGAAAAATGCAATATGATAAATCAACTATAAAATCAGAAAATAAAAATTTTGAAAAAGATATTTTTATTAGCTCCGCAACATTTAAGTATCCTACTTTAAAATTAAAAGACTTAATGAAATTAGACATAAAATCTATTTCAGATGATGATTGTATTTTATTTATGTGGACAACGGGACCACAAATGGAAAATGCAATAAAACTTGGAAATGCTTGGGGATTTGAATATAAGACAATAGCTTTTGTTTGGGATAAAAAGGTTCATAATCCAGGACGATATACCTTATCGCAAACAGAATTTGTTCTTGCATTTAAAAAAGGAA
Organism: uncultured Clostridia bacterium; assembly: GCA_947646415.1. Classification (GTDB taxonomy): domain Bacteria; phylum Bacillota; class Clostridia; order Christensenellales; family UBA3700; genus MGBC100798. Next base: position 42,543 of record CANSGN010000002.1, read on the forward strand.
AAATTCCTACTCCAAGAGGAGCTAGAAATATTCATCAACTAGTATCTGTTCATAGAAGTTCTCATAGCGTTAAACCATATCAAGTAATTGATGGAATAACTAAAATGTTTCCTATGCAAAAAAAGATTGAATTATTTGCAAGAAATAAGTATACTGGATGGGAAAGATGGGGACTTGAAATTCCAGATAGTAATATTGTAATTCCAACGGGAATTTAAAATATAATTTTATAATTATTTGATAATAATTATAAGTAAATTACATAACTTACTTTAAATATCGATTTTTTATTAAATAATAAATTTTATTACTCAAATTCGTAATATCAAAACGAAATTATATCGATATTTTTGAATTTATTTTGTTATTATGAATATAATATAAGTGGTAATAATTTTCAATATTATCATATCTAATATTGTTACTTTTATATATTTTTTGCAATCAAACTTTCTTGGGGCTGTTACGGATTCGACAAGTGGGTGTGAGGTTGTGTAAGCGTGCCGTAGGTTCGACTACGTAAAAACGAACGTTAAATATAAACGCAAAAAATAATAATCAATTAGCTTTCGCTGCTTAATTAGCGAGCTTGTCACTCCTATAGTCCTATCGGATAGGTAAGTGGCATCATTTAGATAGGAAGGTATGCCTATTTTTGGTGTGAGATAGGTAGATAAACTAACACCTTATCAAAATGTAGCCTGTGCAAAAGGCGACATTGCGAAAAATTCAAAATTTGCACTGCGCACGAAGAAAGCATAGTCAATCCCCGTTTGGACACGGGTTCAACTCCCGTCAGTTCCACCAAAAAATCGGCACATGCATTAGCATTTGTCGATTTTTAATTTTACGTATACATTTTATATTAAATTACACGCTAAATATCTATAATTCGATTATTTTACATAAGTAAGAACAACTTTAATATTGTATTAAATTTTTAATATATTCATATATCATTACATCTGCAATTGGATGAAGACAAATATGTTTTTTCTTTAACTTGCAATGTACATTTTTGTAAAAATCGCTACATTCTGCTAATATTGTTAATTTTAAATGAGAATTTTTCCGTTTAACAGATGAATTTACATTGCGTATAAGATTTATTAGAAGCACAATTGAAGATAATGTAGTGAAAATTATGCTAAAAATACTTGATAAAATATTAATTGTAAATTCTGCGTTTATTAGTTCATTCAATCCCATAAAAAATATTGCAAGAGCAAAAATCGAAGTTATCAAATCTTTGCTTTTTAATATCAAAGTTAATGAAGAAATAACAGAACTCATAATTTGAAAGAAAATATTTTTGTGTCGTTTGATTTTAATACCGATTATTCTGCTATTTTCAAATTTTTCAGTAGAATATTTTTGCGCATTAATTACTTGTGACAAGTTGTATTCAGTGTGGCACTCTCCCAAAATATTAAAATGGAATCTTCTTCGTGACGCCTCTTCGCTATTCGAATTCAATATTGATAAAAATGAAATTCCTTGCAATGACCAGTGGTTTGAAGGACAAATAATATTTAACTCGGCTTCTGTTTCTCTTTCAAGTTCACCCATAAAGTCTATACGGGAATTATTATCAATATGTAACGTTGGCATATCTTCATAAACAGATTGTTTATAAAAGCTGACATTTTTATCATATATTTCACTTTGCCCATTTATTGAACAATAGTAAGTATTATTATCAATTGTTTTTTGTCCTCGTTTGCCTAAAATCAAATACCCGTCAGCAGTTACAATATTGCCAGATACAGCTAAATTATGAGCAGAATACGATTGTTCGAGGAACTTGTTTACTTTAGCCAGAATGTCTTCATTTGATCCTATAAAATCTTGCAAATTATTGATAAGAATATCTTCGTGCTCATCGAGTTTCTCAAGAAGCTCTTTATATTTTTTAAGCAGTCTATGATTTTTAATATATGAACTATCAAAAGCATCCATTGTGGCAAAGGTTGAGCGACCAAACTTAATTCCTAAACTCATTACTTCTGCATTTGAGTATTCAAGTTTAAGCCAGGAAAAATTTTTGACTCGTGGGAGTACTCCAGAATAGTAGCTTTTACCTTGTACTAATGCAAGACAGTCGGCAGACAATTTTTCATTTAAATTTCCTTTTTCTGTATTGCTTTTTAAAATCAATTTCCCTTGCGGATTAATTAAAAACCTATTATCCAAATCTTTAATAAATTCTTCGCTCAATTGTCCAAGCAAACGAATACTAAATGTTTGCTCATTAACATCATAATCAATATTTTTTATTGCAATATTTGCCGCAATATCACAGAATTTATTATAACACTCTAAATCATTACATACAAAATTATATCCAAACATCGTTGACATTTTGATTAATGTTTTGGCAAATAATGCTCTAGCATATTCAGCCATTGTCGATGGAACTGTAAAAAGCAGTGCATTATCGTCAATAAATTTTTCAAATACTTCACTATTTTTGAAATTGCCATTTTTTAATGCTAGGCATATTTCATCAGCACCGAATTTAGGTGTTAAACCATAGTAATAGTCGCTTTCAACAAAAGGTATATTCTCCCCGTTTCCATTTACTATTGAACTTTCATTGTTATCGTATATGCCGACGATAGAAAGTTTTTTATTAGGATGTACTTCCACAAACGGATAAATTATATTTACATCTCCGGATTTTGCATTAGATTTAATGTTTTTACTTATTTCTGCGAACTCTCTCATATTTGCACCTTGCATATAACATTTAATGAGTTTATTATAACAAAATATCTATAATAAATCAACCCTTAATTCTTAATTAGATTTCGTTTTAGGTTACTAATGTTCCCCAATAACAAACAACACTTTGCATAAGTGTTGTTTGTATAAAGATTTTAAGTAGTTACATTTGTTATAGTAAAATAATTTTACCCTTAATAAGCGTGATTTTTTTGTAATTACCTGCTAAATAGCTGCTTTCAAATTGCATTGATAAATTTAAGCCTAATTTGATAAATGATTATTACATAGTAGAACTTATTGTTGAAAAAGAAAGATATGCAGAAGATGGAATCCATAAAGGTGCTATTGGTTGTGTTATGGATTTTAATGCTGTTATTGATTATATTTTGGCAGATTTTTTCTTGGACTGATGAAAATGGCGAATATTTTGGCGATTGTATTGCTGCAAAAATTGATGATTTAGAAGTAGTGAGTAATAAGGTCGGTTAATGATTTTATCTGAATAACATTACAAAAACCGCATCTATAGGGGTGCGTTTTTTAATTTTATAGTATATATTGCAGATAATATTAATTTGCGCCTATTGTAAAATTTTGTATATTGACATTGACAAAGGTAAAAAATAGTTTATAATTAAAATAGACATATAGTTATAGATTGAATACAAATGAGGTATGCTAATGAAATTTAAGAGGAAAGATGATGCAAAAAGACCGGATAAAAACAAAAAAATGTTGATTTCTTTTTCGGTTGTGTCCGTAATTGTTTTGTTTATCAACATTATTGCAATTACAGTATGTAGTTTTTTTAAGGAAATAGACTATGTTTACGATGCGTTATCTATTTCTTCATTGATTATTGCTTTTTTAAGTTTAATGTCAAGCGTGTTTTTCTCAATGGGGATTTATCGCCAAAGCGAAAGACAAAATGAGATAAACGATACGTTGTTTAAAAAAGATGATGTTTATATTACAAACAACTATTCGCTAATAGATATAGGCAATAGGATTACCACTTTTGATTCGGACGATAGTATTGACTATGCCAATGTCTTAAAGCAAAATGAGAGCAACAATTATTTTAGATTTGTGATGAAAGTAAGTGACTATATAAATAAGCCTATGTATAAGGCGGACATTTATTCTGTAATAGCAAAGGACAAAAACAATGAAGTTTTGCTTGACATAAGCAGCGAAAAGCCTGTTACTACCGATTATGCCTCCAATATATTGGATAGAGGATATAATTGCGTGTCATTTGACATAGGATTGAAAGATTGTGATATCGGCGATATACTTGCACATACTGATAAACTTTATATTACAATGGATATAACATCCATATTTAATGTAATATTTACGGTAATGTTTACTATCAAATTGGATGGAGAGAAAATATCTTCGCCTAATGTAATTGACGAGGATGCTCAAAAATACAACAATTTAAGAAGATTTATTAAACATTCTTCTGTTTTTAAAATTATAAATAAACAAATTGACCAAGATTAGAATTTAATAAAATTTTAATTTTGCCCCTGAAAATCGGGGGTAATTTTAATATTATGAAAATAATTGTAACAAAAAGTTGTTTTTGTTATATAATGTTATTATACAACAAAGGTGGGTTATGAAAGTTATATTTTTGGATATTGACGGGGTTTTAAATAGTATAAAGTTTGACAGATTGCGTATGCGGGATGGCAGGAGCGACTTTATTGACGAGAGCAGATTGCCTTTGCTTAAGCAAATTGTAGACAGCACAGGTGCAGTTATTGTTTTAAGCACTACATGGCGTGTTCATTGGGAGAAAGACGAAAATCTGTGCGACAACTTTGGAAAGTACATGGTTGATACTTTTGCTAAATACGGGCTTGCTATTTATGATAAAACACCATATTTGGGGATTATGGCAGAGCGATATAACGAAATAAAAGATTGGCTTGAGTATGCGGACGAAGTAGAAAGCTTTGTGATAATAGATGATTACCAATATGGTTGGGGAGATTTGCAGGCAAATTACGTTAAAACCGAGCCGTATTTTAGGTTTGGACTAGAAGAGGAACATGTGAAAAAAGCGATAGAAATACTTAATAAATAATGCTGAATTGCTTAGATTGAAATAAATATTTAAATAACTAAAAAAATAGTTTTATATGATTTTTGTAAATAGAATTGTTAAAATTTAACAAACCAATGGTTATATGTGTAAATATTAAGACAAAATGTTTGACAATTTTCGATAAATTATGTATAATGATAATCATCCAATATAATTCAATTTTTTAAGGAGTTTAATTTTATGAAAAAATTTAGTTTGTTTACAATAGTAATTTTGGTAGTAATATTAGCGACTTGCTTAGTTGGTTGTGTAAAAGGTACCCCTATCGAATTTACTGATGAAGAAGTTGCTGTTTTTTCCAATGACGATCATGGAAGAGCAGAAGATTATACAGCTGCAACACTTGTTAGAAGCAGAGACGAGTTGATAACTTTCTTGGCTGGAGAAAAAACAGACTATGAAATTGAAGAGATAGCAAAATTTACAGAAGAGTTTTTTGAAGAAAGAGCAGTGCTAGTTTTAAGCCATAGTGTAATAGATTTCGAAACTTATGAAATTAAGAAGGTTGCTGTTGACGGAGATAAACTTACTCTTCAACTTTCAAGAAATCGTGAAAATGAAGATTTAGCAGAGTGGTATTCAGTTCGTCAAACTCTTTTATCTGTAAGTAAGAGCGATGTTGAAAATGTAACAAAATGTTCGGTTGTAACCTCTACAGTATCTTCAAGCTTTAGTTTTGGATTTTAATTAATAATAAAAAAGGCTCTATTAAATTAGGGCTTTTTTTATTGTTTATTAATAAAGTTAATGTAAAGAAGAAAGATTGCAAAAAACAGTCAAAAATCGTGACTAAACTTTATTTGTGTGTAAAAAAGTGGTTGTTTTGCAGACGAAAAATCACTTAAATGTTACAATATATTGCAATTCTTGACAAAAGCAAATAAATTTGCTAAAATAAAATATATTATATAAAGGCTTTATTTAAAAATTTGCGAGGCGAAAATGAAAGAGATATTAGAGCCATTAAAAGAATATTCAAGGTATCAAAAACAGTTTGACGATTCTGTGGATAAAACTTTTGAAGACTTAGTGAAAAAAAGTAATATCGATGTAGAAAAAAACAGAAATACTGTCAAAATGTATGACGAGGCAGATGTCGAATATAAAAAGGAAAAGAAGAAACTACATACTTTAAGAGGATGGAGAAGTTTTCTTATATTTTTGAGCAGTACATGTGTAATTGCCACGGCCATCGGCGGGTTTATGATTTATATCGCTAAGACAATAGGGGCATCTATGCTTGCGGGAATTTTGACCGTAGTTATAGCACCTGTTATTTTGATTGCTTCCATATTGATTATCACTTTAGTACTTAACAAAAAAATAAAGTTAATTAAGGAAACGGTAAAAGTTTTAAAACAAAATGCGGATTTGATATTGGAAGAGGCGTGGAAACAAATGGCACCGCTTAACAAATTATTTAATAGCGATATAACAAATAATTTGGTAAATGAGTTGGATACGGTAATTCAAGTGGATAGATATTACAGTGTTTTGCACGAAGTATATCTGCACAAGTACTATAAATTTCCATACTTTTCAAATGACAATAGTTCCACAATTAATATGGTAGTAGGAACTATCACGGGTAACCCTTTTGTTATTTCAAGAGAACTTGAAGTGGAAATGGGTATGAAGACATACGAAGGTAGCTTGGTTGTTACTTGGACGGAAACCAGACGTGACTCACAAGGCAAAACTTATACCGTAACGCACAGTCAAACATTGATTGCTACAGTTACCAAGCCATGTCCTTTTTATGATACCGAAACATTTTTGGTATATTGCAATGAGTCTGCGCCTGACTTGAATTTTTCAAGAAAACCGCAAGCTCATGGTAAAGACGACAAGCAGATTGAGCGAATGGTAAAACGCGGCGAGAAAAAACTTGCCAAAATTGCCGAAGACGATATGAAACACGGCGATGGCTCGTTTGTTGCAATGTCGGATACCGAGTTTGATGTGTTATTTGGGGCATTTGACAGAGACAACGAAAATCAATTTAGATTGTTGTTTACTCCGCTTGCACAAAGGAATACTATCGATTTGGTTAAGGACAGCCCTTACGGAGATGATTTTTATTTTGTAAAGCAAGGCAAACTAAATACTATATATTCCCATCACGGGGATACATGGGATATGCTTGCAGGCAGAAATATTTCGTCTTACAGTATGGATTTGGCAAAACAAATGTTTACCAATTATAACTGCAATTTCTTTAAAAATATGTATTTTATGCTTGCTCCGTTGCTTAGCATACCGCTTTACCAACAGTTCAAACCAAATGATATGGATATTGATTTGAGCAGTGAAACTAACATTGCTGCAAGAGAGGCGGAAATGATAGTAAACATTTTGCCTGACAATTATATCGGTGCAAAAGGCAGTGCTACAAGGGTTATCCCTAAAGTTAAGTTTATATCCAGCATAGGCGAAGTAGATTGCATTATGATTTACGCATATTCTTACAGCATTACCACAAGGACGGATTTTGTGCCTCGTGTTGCAGGTAATGGAAGAATGTATAGTGTACCTGTTAATTGGGACGAATATAACCCGCTTATGAAAACTACCGAGGCTTTGATTTTTGATGCAAACGGTTTAAGTCATGAAACTTATACACAATTAATTGAAATGTTAAAGCTATATGATAATATTGTAGGGGAAGAATTTTCCGCAATAGCAGACTGCTCGGGTGTGGTTGTGGTTATCCCTAAAAAGGCTACTAAAGACGAACTTATCCAAAAAATCAACGAAATTTTGAAAAAGAGGGATAAAGATTTTGTAAAAAGCAGCAGAGAAAAATTTATGAATGCTGTGCAAAATATTTTGACAAATAACAAATAATTTAATTTATAGGTTGATATTGTATAGCGTGCTATGCAATTAAAATAAAAAACAAAAGGCGTTAATGCTTAGGAGGTAAAATTTTATGGCAAATGAATTGGATGAAATGAACTATGTCCCAATGGAAGAAGGACGTGAAGTTAATGTAATCGCAAAACAAATTTCGCCGAAAGTAGGTTTAGGCTCAAAAATATTTGAAATTATGCTTTGGGTTTTGGCTATTATTCCGGGTGTTGTTTTTATGATTATGAAAAAGAATGCCGATAACAAATTAAAGCGTATCGAGCAACAAATTAACAAGCAAGCTTCTACTATCGACAACTATTTGGAGCAAAGGGTTATCGTTCTTCAAAACTGTGCACAACTTGTAAACAAATCTATCGATTTGGATAAAGATACATTTACTCAAATCGCAGCTTTGCGTTCGGGCGTTCACCCAGAGACAGGCGAGGAGAGAAACGAGATTTCTCAAAAGGTAGACGGATTTGCTGCTAACTTGCGTTTTGCAATGGAAAATTATCCTGAATTGCAAGCACACGAAAGTATTCAAAGTGCTATGCAACAAAACAACTACTTGCAAAGGGAAGTTACTGCTGCAAGGGATACTTATAACGATTTAATCAACAGTTGGAATATGGCTATCTTCAAATGGCCTACAAACCAAATCGTTGCAGCAAAACAAGGCTACACAACTAAAATTCCGTTTATTGCATCTAGAGAAATTAAAGAGCAAGCAAAAGGAACTTTCTTTGGTTGAGCTTAAATACCATTTATCTTTTAACTAGTTTAAAGGTTGTGGCTTTTTAAAAATAACAATTAAGCAGGCTTATTTTAGGCTTGCTTTTTGTATGCAAACAGTTAGCTGTGATATTAAAATATTTTGATATTTTTTTACAGACAAAAATATAGTATAAATTTGCAGATATGCGGTAATTAAATTTGTTATTGCATTTTAAACAAAAATATGTTAAAATAAATGTAATGTTACAATAGCAAAGGTTTGGGAATTGGTATGAGAGTTTATGAGTCTGAAGAAATGTATTTGGAAACAATACTAAATTTAAAAAATAAAAAAAGTTTAGTCCGCTCGGTAGATATTGTGGAGGAGTTGGGATATGCTAAATCAAGTGTATCCAAAGCTGTCAATCTGCTTGCAAAAAAGGGGTTCGTAGAAATTAAAAATAAAGGAGAACTCGTGCTTACCGATGTGGGAAGACAAAAGGCTGAAAATATTTTTGAAAGACACAAGGTACTTATGCAAGCTTTGATAAAACTAGGTGCAGAGGAGGAAAGCGCGGAAGAAAATGCTTGCCGTATTGAGCATGTTATTACGGATGATATATTTGAAATAGTTAAAAATTTTGTTGCTAAACAATAAATTTAATGCCTTGCATTTGGTGTAAGGCGATTTTTATTGTTGGACTTACGTCGATTACTCAATAAATAAGCCATTTTTTGTCTTATTATTTTAGTAAATTTAAAATATACTAAAATAAAAATACACCCCGAAACTTAGTGTTTTGGGGTGTTGCTTTTTGTGTAAAGTTCAAAGTAGTCACAAAGTGGTGTTTACTGCAATAATCCTATCAAAAATCGGGACTATTGGGTTTGAAATTTTGCCTTTAATGTAAAGTTTGAGTACATGGAATAAGTATATCTATGTACATATTATATATATATTATAGGGTCAAAAGTAAACTTTTGTCAACGTTTAATTAAACATTTTGTAATTGCTTTACAAAAAGAGTACAAAAACTTTAAAAAACTTTTCCGAAAAACCGCGATTTTGTACATAGATATACTTATTCTATGTAAGGTAAAAAACGGAGGTTTTATTATGGCAAAGATTATTAAAAGGGCAGGAATAATATTTTTTGTGTCAGTAATATCTTGTCTATTATTAATCGGGATAGTAGTTTTTGCAAATGCGAACAAAAATGTTTTGGAAAGTGCACCTACAAGTAATATCAATAATGTTAGCATAGACTCCAAAAATAATATCACAAAAAGTACTGTCGGTAAAATAGATAAGGAAGTAACTTTTAAAGGAACTACTTGCGAAGAGATTGCCGAAGAGTGGAATGACGTAATTGTCGAGTCCTTGGAAGGCGTGCATATCAAAGTTGTATTGTCAAGGGATTGGATTGCTCCTACTAGTGATAATAACTATTTTGGTAGTTATGAAAATAGCTTTTTCAATGGTAGCATTGCTGTTCCGGAAGGAGCGACAATTACATTGGATTTAAATGGTTTTAAAATTGACAGAAAATTGACTGTCGCGGTTAATTGGGGTAATGTTATGTATGTAAGGGGCAATTTGATTCTTATGGATAGTAAATACGACGAGCAAAAAGTTTTGGATGCGTATAATAAAAATCCCGAATCAAATTTACAAAGTTACGGTGCTGGCGGTATAACAGGCGGATATATTACAAATGACGGTGGAGCACTAGTTGTTAGCTACGAGGGCTACTTTGAGATGAACGGCGGGATGATTTACGGAAATATTGCACAAGGATCGCAAGGAGGAGGTGCTATTTATTCCGGAAGAAACAGCTCGATTACAATTAATAGCGGAATGATAATTAATAACCAAGCAACCGGTGTACACAATGGAATAATTTCTGGGGATGGTGGGGCAATAAATTTCCAAGCAAAAAAATTGCAAATTAACGGAGGAATTATACATAATAATTCTGCCATTGATACGGGTGGAGCCATAAGTGCTTACAATGACAAATCTACGGTTAATATAACCGGAGGATTAATATCTAGAAATGCCGCCCATGGATGGGGATGCGCTATGCGTGTTGTTTGTAAAGAGTTCAATATGGACGACGGTATAATAGAAAGAAATTATTTTATGAATGATTTGGCTGATAAAAGCGGTGCAGGAGTAGTTTACACGCAAGTGGGTACATTTAATTTTAATGGCGGCGAAATTAGGAATAATAGTTTTGATACATACGGAGCTATTACTATTGTGTCAAGTGATGTTATTATAAGAAACTGCAAAATTTACAATAATGTTTCTGCTAAGGACGGAGCAGGTATAAATACACACCACGCTTCAACCGGTGCATACGGTACTATTGCAATCGGTGCAGGTGCTCAAATTTATAATAATACAAACTCAAGCGGTGCTGCAGATGTTTTTTTGACAAAAGGCGAGAGGATTAGGGTAGTAGGAAAATTGGCTACTTCAAGTAGTACAACACATGTCGGTGTTTTGTTGGGTGGCAATTACACCGGAGAATTTACCTACGGATATTATACAGGTGGCAATTACGATATCACTCCAAGCAGATATTTCTTTTCAAACAGCAATAAACGAATAGGCACTTCGGGCACAGAGGCTATTTTGAAAGATGAAGATAATACTGCTACCGACTTGACATGGAAGTGGACAGGTGGTCAAACAAACGGCGGCTCTAATGCGACAGTAAACTATACGGGGCGTGATTATGTAATTTCTGCAACAGGCGAAATTTATATGCAAGGGGAAGGTGCTCCATTTACAAGTCGTACATTGAGGGATGCAGGAAGTTATGCTTTTTATTCTGCAGGTAATTATAAAAATCCTACATTTATGTTTACCATTTTGCCTAAGGAAGTAAATGTAGTATGGAATAATGAAAATATAGTATATAACGGAAAAGTGCAAAGCCCAACTGCAAGCATAGCGGAGGACAGCGAGTGTACTGTTACCGTACAAGGCGGCAATATAAATGCAGGTAGCGGCTATAAAGCTGTAGCTATTGCCTTAAGCAACACAAACTATAAGATAAAAGCTTCCTCAAGTACAAAATATTATAGTATTTCAAAAGCAAAATTGACTGCTCCAAGCGGAAGTGCAAGCTATATTTTGGATGGCGAAGAACACGTATTTACGCCAGATAATTTTGACGATGACAAAATGGAAATTGAGGGAAATAAAGCTAAGACGGCAGGTGTTTATACCTCAAAAATAACTATTAAAGACACAAGCAATTACGAGTGGGCAACAGGCGGAACAGAAGAGATAAGTTTAACATACACAATCGAAGATAAAAGTATGATTAAAAACGGCATTTATGACTTTTTATATTTGGAACAGGACGAAGACAAATTGGTCAGAAAAAGTTATAGGGAAAATGGTATTTATCGATTGGTAAATGATAGCGAAGTAGTTGCAACAAATAACAACGGCAAATTGATTTTAGGCAATATTGCTCCTAATACAAGTGTAAACGAATTTGTCAATAATTTAATGTTTGATATAACCAAGTTGCAAATATACAACAGTAAAGGCATGTTAATATACGACAAAGGCAATGCTAATGTGAATGAAAATTTACTGAATAACGGCAAAGAGTTGGCTATTGGAACAGGTTGGTATATGGAGTACGAATCGGGCAGTAAAGTGGAAAGAATAACTTTATCTGTATTAGGGGATGTGAACGGAGACGGCAGGATAAGCGCAAGCGATGTGACATACTTAAGACAACTAGCAAGTGACAAAGCATTATTTGAAAGTTTAAGCACGGAAAAGAAGCTTGCAAGCATGGTAGTCAACAAAGGAGATGTGACAACCGCCGATGCGGAAATTGTAAGAAACATAATAGATAAATTGCTTACAATAAACTTATTCTTTTAACAGCTAAAAAAAACAAGGTCAAAGTTTTGACCTTGTTTTTAATTATAAAATAAAAAACGCTGCGAAAATCGGGTTGTTTTTATAAAATTAGTAATAATTTTAATAAAATGTACAAACTAACTATATGGATAAAAGTTTATGGAGCGAGTTTTCGCAAAAAAAGGAATTTGAACAGTTAAACAGAGATATAAACTGCGATATATTGGTTATCGGTGGCGGAATGGCAGGTGTATTGACCGCGTATTATTTGATGCGTGAGGGTAAAAATGTTGTTTTGGTTGAGGGTGCGCAAATAGGCAGCGGTATGACGGCAAACACCACTGCCGTAATTACAGCACAACATGACACTCCGTATAAAGATTTGATAAAGTATTACGGAGAGGAAAAGGCTAAAAATTATTTACGAGCAAATTTATCCGCTGTAGAGGAGTTTAAACAAATTATAAACAATGAGCAAATCGATTGCGATTTTGAAATAACCCCGTCGTACATGTATTCCAAAGATTACAACTTGAATGACGAGGTAAAGGCATTGAAAAAACTTGGATATGATGCCGAGCTTGTTTTTGAAACGGAATTGCCTTATGAGATAAGGAGTGCTGTTAAATTTAACGATATGGCACAGTTTCATCCGTTAAAATTTTTGTACCAACTTGCCGAAAAACTAAAAATATACGAAAACACATTTGTAAAAAAGATTGACGGAGACATAGCATTTACCGATAAAGGTAATATAAAATTTAAACAGGCTATTGTTGCAAGTCACTTTCCGTTTATCAATACACATGGGTGGTTTTTTATAAAAATGCACCAAAAACGTTCGTATGTTATGGCTTTACAAGTAGAAAGTAAATTAAACGGCACTTTTATAGACGATAAGGAAGAGGGCTTCTATTTTAGGAATTACAATGATTTATTGATAGTCGGCAAAGGAGAACACAGAACGGGTTGCAAAACCAAAGCACTTGAGCAGTTGAAAGACTTTAAGGACAAGTTTTATCCTGATGCGGAAGTCAAATATTTGTGGGCAAATCAAGATTGTGTAACCCTTGACGATATGCCATATATAGGTAGATACGGCAATCTTAAAAACGTGTTTGTAACCACAGGTTTTAACTTGTGGGGAATGACAGGCTCTATGGTAGGAGCTATGATTTTAAAAGACATTGTTTGCGGCAAGGATAATGAATTTGCAAAAACTTTTGCGACAAAAAGACGTGTTTTAAGAATGCAGTTGTTTGCTAATATAGGCGCTGTTTTGGCAAATATGCTGTACCCGACAATTAAACGTTGTCCGCATTTAGGATGTGCATTAAAGTATAACAAAAGGGAACATAGTTGGGATTGTAGTTGCCATGGCTCAAGGTTTGAGAGTAACGGAAAAATGATAAATAACCCTGCTACTAAAAATGCAAAATTATAAAAATAGTTCAAAAATCGTTATTAAATTGTCTGTTTAATAAAAACGGGCAATTTTTTGCTGTTTTAAGGTAATATAAATAATTAGATATATAAGATAAATTACGGAAATAAAAAAAGGTATTGAAATATTTTTAGATATATGGTATAATTATTACAATATATCAGTAATTTCAGGAGGAAGTTATGTTAAAAATTATTCCTTTAAGTTCACTTATAAAAGTGTTTTCGGACGAAGAGCCTACCGCTCAACCATTTACAAAGCTAAGCTGTTTGAGCAATGAAAGAGTGCAACTCCAAGTGGCTTTTTGCAGCGATACCGATTGTGAGGTAAATGTAAAAGTCGATTGTAAATTTAAAGATTGCATAAATATTTATTATGTGGAGGAGATATATTCTAAAAATCCTGTACACGCTTTGCAAGATAACTATACATTAAGGAAAAAATCCGGTTATTTCCCTGAGTTGTTACGTCCGTTTGAGGGTAGCTTTAATGCAAAAGCAAACAAGTGGAATAGCATTTGGCTAGAGGTTGTACCAAACCCTAAGCTTGTGGCAGGGGAGCAAAAAATAAATATTACTTTAACTTGCGGGGAGGATGTACAAACTGCCGATTTCACTTTGGATGTGATTGATGCGCAACTACCTGCTCAAACATTGATAAATACAAATTGGTTTCATACAGATTGTATCGCAACACATTATAATGTAGAAGTTTTTTCCGATAAATATTGGGAGTATGTTAAAAACTTTTTGAAAGTTGCCGTAGACCACGGCATGAATATGGTTTTAACTCCGTTATTTACACCGCCGCTTGATACAAAGGTTGGTGGAGAGCGACCAACTGTTCAATTAGTTGGGGTAAAAGTTACAGGCGGAGAGTATAAATTTGATTTTACCAATCTTGATAAATGGATAGCAATTTGCGATGAAGTGGGCATAAAATATTTGGAGTTATCACATTTCTTCACTCAATGGGGTGCAAAAAAATGTCCTAAAATTATGGCTGAAGTAGATGGCGTGCAAAAACGCATTTTCGGTTGGGATACCAAGGCTTCAGGCAAGGCATATCGAAACTTTCTTGCTGCTTTTGCAGAGGTGTTTAAACCTTATCTTAAGGAAAAAGGCTTGCAAGATAAAGTGTATTTCCATGTATCCGACGAGCCGTTTGCTGCCATTGCAAGGCATTATCGCAAAGCAAGCAATATAGTAAATGAGTTGTTTGGCGAGTATAAAATTATGGACGCTTTAAGTAACTATAAATTTTACAAAAAAGGTATTGTAAAATTGCCTGTTCCCGCAAATGACCATATCGAGCCGTTTATAGGCAATGTTCCCGATTTGTGGACATATTACTGCTGTGTTCAGGTAAAAGGCGTTTCGAACAAGTTTTTCTCTATGCCGTCTCAACGTAACAGAGTTTTAGGCTACCAAATGTATAAATTTAATGTAAAAGGTTTTTTGCATTGGGGATATAACTTTTGGTACAAACAGTTTTCTACCGGACCTGTTGACCCGTTTACTGAGACAGATGCGGGCGGTAGTTTCCCGTCAGGAGATTCGTTTGTTGTATATCCCGGGGATAATGGTACGCCATTGATTTCGTTAAGACTTAAAGTTTTTTACGATGCTTTCCAAGATATGAGGGCATTGCAACTACTTGAGAGTTTGATAGGAAAGGAAAAAACAATGCAAATATTGGAGGATGGCATTGAGCCTATTACATTCGCCCAATATCCTCATTGTGACGATTGGCAACTTGCAACCCGTGAAAAAATAAACGCTGCGATAAAGCAAGCAATCGCGGAATAAAATAGTTTTTAAGTAAAAAAACATTTAAAAATCGATATTAAATAAAAAAACACCGCTTTAATTGCGGTGTTTTTTTATATTTTAATTTTAAAAGTTGATAAATGTAAATAGTAATTTAATCAATTTATATATTTGTAAAATACTCAATTAAACCAAAACTCGTTTTTGATTTCGCCCTTAGCATTGGTAAACTTGACATTTATTTTGCCGCCTATTATTTCAATCGCTGTGCCTGTGAACTCGTTTGGAGAAACGCCCTCTTTATTACTGTACTTGTTGCTCCTTAGCGACCCGCGTAGTACAGGGAAATCGGCAATCTTATTGTCATCTGTACCTGCTTTTATAAAGTCAGTCCTATGGGAGTGTCCGCTTAGCAACAAATCTGTTTTTCCGTTTGTAAGGCTTACTAATTCTTTTGCCCAACTGCTCCAAGAGTTTTTATCTGCAATATAGCCGGATAGAGGATAAGCCATGTGTGCCACAACAAAACTGAATTGATATCCCTTGTTCCAATCGGAATTTTGTTTTATCCATTCCGTTTGTTCTTTGCGTACGATATCAAAGTTGGCTATAGGGCTAAGCAATTTATTGTCGTCCGCCATATCGTTATTGGTGTCCAATACTAACATGGAAATAGTGTTTCCGATACTGTAGGTATAGTACATTCCGTTATTGGTAGAGCCGACATATTTGCCAAGGTCTGCTGCCAATTTGCCGTTACATTCGTGATTGCCGCGGGTAAATATAACAGGCCTGCTACCGTTTGTAATTTTGTTTGCTATTTTATATATTATCGCAATTTGTGCCTCGCTGGAAATATCGTTTATTATATCTCCGTTTAAAATCAACAAATCTAATTTATCGCCAAAGTAAGATGCCGCATTTACAGGTCCGCCAATACATTCGTGAGTATCGGATAGGTTATAAATTTGAATACCATCACTCTCATCAATCGGTCTAAAAGTATAATCGTTTTTAATCACTCTGCCTTTGGATGGAAGATAAGCGGAGTTGATAGGCACGCTTTGTGTTATTATGGAATATTTTTTGTTGCTATCCAATTTGTCTGTCGGTACACTAATTTTGTGTAGTGTAGATATGTTATTTTGTCCGTCTGTTTGGTCATAGTAAGTTGTTCCGTCTATATCTATAGCCCCCGTTGATTTGTGCGAGGTTGCAAAAGCAATTTGGTACTCGTCCTCCACGGCAAACACTGTTGCACCCGAACTTATATAAAAAGGTGTTGCATCAAACAAACATATTATACAAATTATCAAAATAATTACAGTCAACCCTGCAGCGGTTATCTGTTTTAATATTTTTTGAAGTTTAGGAAATACAAAAACAAAAAAGGCAATCAAAGCAAGCAGACCTATAGTGATAAAATAAGGAGTGCCCGTTATTAAAAAATAACTTAGTTTGGATAACACAAAAGCAAAAAAGATAAAATGCACTAAGCTAAAAACTATGCTTTCCGCAATCACGCAAATATCAAGCCACTTGTTTTTCCAAAACAGTAAATTTACCGTTTGCAGTATTATAGGAATAAGTGCAAATACTCCTCCGATAAAAGGAAGGGCGGGCGACGTATTCCACATTTTATCAAAAATAATTGCCCCGAGTGCAAAATATAGGATAAACCAAATCACACTGCATATAGTTGCGGCAATTTTTAGTTTGCTGTCAAACACTTCTTTTAATTTTTCTTTAAACATAATTTTCCCTGTAAAATAAATTTATTTATAACTAAAGTATATATTTTTTTTAATTGTATGTCAATACAAAATATTATCAAGCTGTTTCAATCATGGTAAAAACCGATATAAATTTGTCGTTATTTGCTAATTTTTTGTATGGCTTGAAAATAATTCTACGCTGTCCGATTTTATATGGTTTTTTAGTACATTTAAGTAAAGTACGCTGTTTGTCTTTTCCAAATCACTGCCGATAAAGTCACGCATAATTATATTTATCGCATTAAGATAAGTTTTATTGTCCCCAATACTTCTTATAAACTTACTCATATTTTCGTTGTGACCGTTTTCCAAATTTTTAAGATTATCCAAGCCTTTTGCCGTAAGTTGTGCTTGAAGTACTGTCAATCCCTTTTCTTTTGTAATGATATGCTCAAAGTACTTAGGTATTGTTTCCGCAATAAATTTGTCGCTTGGTTTTTTGTTGTCTTCACTAAGGTATAGCGAGTCCAATACCGCGTTTTCTATAGTACAGTTATCGTTGTTTCTTCTAAAAAGGTAAGGGTAAGTGCTGTCATTTGCTTGGTTGCTACCCCAAATGATTATCGCTTTTCCTCGCATATTCTGCACAGTCAAACTATCTGCAAAATCAAGGTTGGACATTGTTGTGTCGTTTTTTATGGCATAATCAATAAGTCCGCTACTATTTATAACATCTATAACGGATAGTTGGGAGTCATTGTTAAAGTGTTGAAAATCCAGCACTAAAAACTCGCTTGGATTTTCCTTTAAAAATGCTACAACACCATTTGCTATATCGGTAAATTTTTCGCCCGTAGTATCAATGCTGTGAAATATTGTCAAATCGCCCTTTTTATTTTTGCTTACTCTAATATCAAAATATCTGCAACCGTAATTTAATTGCTCTGCAATAGTAAGGTCTTGAGTTTTAGTCATATCCTTAATAATGCTTGTTGTTGTGGATATACCGCTATCGTGTGAGCCGAGTATCGCTACGTTTTTTATGCGGGTGTTATCCTCTAAATGACTCATCCAACTTTTGTAAAAAGCAACTTTTTCGGGCGTAAGCTCCGCAGGTTGAGTTTTTGCACAAGCGGAAAGCGATAAAGTCAGTATAGCAACTGCAATAATCAACATAAGCAGTAGTGATTTGTGTTTTTTCATAGTAAAATTCCCATAAAATAATTTATTTGTAAGCATTTGTAAAGGAATTTATATTTATTTAATAGATATAAACAATATTTTTTACAAATAGCTTTTTATATGAGTATTATACCTCAATTTTTGCAATATGTCAAAACAAAACAAATGTATAGTAAAAGTTAAAAGTATTTAAGTAATATGTGAGAAAAAATCTCTAAAATAAAATCAATGTAAAATAATTATTAAAAATATATGTAAATTTTCGGAAAAAGTAAAGAAAAAATATTTAAAACTGCCAAATTGTGAATTATAATTAAAGTATCACTTTTTTAAAAGTGAAATAAATTTTTTTATGGAGGAACCAATTATGGTTTACAAACAATGGTGCAGTGAGTGGCTTAACTGCTATGTAAAGTCACAAGTAAAGGAAAGGACATACGAAAAGTATTGTCATTTGGCAAAAGCTCATATTTTGCCTGAGCTAGGTGAATATCACTTGAACGAGTTGTCGACAGCTGTATTACAACAATTTGTCAACACAAAAATGTATCAAGGATATGCAAGTGCAACGATTCACGGAATGATTTCGCTATTAAAGTTGTCGCTTGTCAAGGCTGTGGAATTGGATATCATAGACAAGGAATATTCAAACTATCTTACCCGTCCAAAACAACAGCTAAAACGTGTGGAGTGTTTTTCTATCTATGAGCAACGAAAGCTTGAAAACTTTATCGTCTTTATTGACAAACCAAAGTATTTCGGTGTGCTTTTGACACTTTATACAGGTATTCGTTTAGGCGAGTTGTTGGCACTTGAGTGGTCGGATTTGGATATGAGAAAGTGCGTTATCAAAGTTTCCAAGTCTTGTCACGATAGTTGGGGGGAGAGCGGCTATGTAAAAGTAATCGATACCCCTAAAACACATACTTCTCAAAGGATAATACCAATGCCTAAACAGCTTGTGCCTTATCTTAAAGTTATGAGAAGAAATGCAGAGTCCAAGTATGTTATCCCGGGTAGGACAGACTATGGCTCGGGTGTAAGGACATATCAAAGGTTTTTTGAAAAAATGTTGTTGGATTTGGGCATTGCTCACAAGGGCTTCCACTCCTTAAGACATACTTTCGCAACACGTGCGTTAGAGTGCGGTATGGATGTTAAAACATTATCGGAAATTTTAGGACATGCAAATCCTACAATTACGCTAAACAGATATGCACACTCGATGTTTGACCACAAAACGTCAATGATGAACAGAGTAGGAAAACTACTAAGACGGTAAGATAGGATAAAGACAGCGGCGAGTCGCAATTTTCTAAATTTTTTATAATTTATTGCTAAAAAGCAATAGAATTTTTAACTTTTTAAATTAATTTTTTTATTAATTCCATATTGACAATATTTTAAATTAAATATATAATTATTACAGAAATATACTCTATCTATATAATTTTTAATTGTTTTTTGTGCAATTATCTATTAAGGGAGAAAAAATGTTATCTGTAAAAAACAAAAAATTTATTTGCATTGTAAGCAGTATTTGCAGTATTGTTTTGATTGGTCTAATCGTAACTATATGTGTATTGTTTATACCTCTTAAAGGCAAAAAGTACGAAAATTTATGGCTTGGCCCTAACTCTGCGTACGATATAAACACACATTCGGTTGTTGTGCAAAAAGAGGCGAATAAAGATTTTGTAATAGTTCAACTGACCGATATGCAACTTTGGAGTAGCGGTAAGGATAATAATTTTGCATTTGAAACAGCGGAAAAAGTTATAATGCAAGCAGAGCCGGATTTGGTTGTTTTTACAGGAGATAATGTTTCGGGCGTGGGTGTGCCTGAGCTTTTAAAAACTTTTGTTAACAAAATTGAGGAGCTGGCTGTAAAGTATGATTTTTTGTGGGCGCCTGTTTTTGGTAATCACGATAACGAAATGCGCGCAACTCCTAATTGGTCGGGTGACCAATATTTAAAAGTCTCTCACGAAAACGGCGGACATTGTCTTTTTCAAAAAGGTCCAACTAATTTGGGCGACGAGTATGGCGATTTGCTTGGCAACTATGTCATAAATGTAAAAGAGGGGGACAAAATAGTTCAGTCACTTTATATGTTGGATAATAGTGCTTATGCAAACTATTCAAAGGAATTAAAAAACTCCGTTTACGAAAAAGAGGGCAGAAACAATAAGGAAAGGCCATTCCCTTACGCACAAATTGAGTGGTGCAAATGGCAAGCTAATAACATAAACAAATTATCGGGCAGTGTTGTGCCAAGTATATTCTTTACACATTGTGCGCCTTACGAAATGGGAAATGTATTGCTTAAATATGTGGCAGGAGCAAACGGCAGACTTGACGGACAACTCCAAGACAACAGCAGTAGCGATGATTTGCAAAAGCAGGATAGTGAGGGGTATTGGACGATTAGCGGTGCTTATAACCCGCCAAGCGGTAACACTCCAGAGTTTAAACCTGCAAGCGATAGCGATAATAGTTATCCTGTTGTTGACGGGAAAGAGTTAAAGGGAATTTTAGGCAGGTTTGCTTATGTTCCGGGGCACGCGCTATATAATACAGGTATGGTCGGTAGCATGAAAGATTTAGGATTAAAAGGTTGGTTTGTAGGTCACGACCACGAAAATGACATAGTATTTGAATATGACAATGTGATGTATGGATATGGCTTAAAAGCAGGTCCGTCCCCTAAGCCTTGGAACTCAAGCTACTTTTTTGGCGGTACAAAAATTGTTATGGATGAGGCGGGTCAAATAACTCCTACACATATTATAACTACAAAGGCGAGTGACTATTGGGGTAAAAGGTAATAATTTAGCAGTCAATACCATTGATTAAGATTATAATTTTTAGAATAATTGCGACAAGTGTTGTTTTTAATTTAACTAACAAAAAATATCGGAGTGAATCTCACCCCGATATTTTTGTTTGGTAACTTATATAGCAATAAATAGTTTTTGGTATAAAGATAATTTAATGTATAATGCAATTTAAGATAAATGTTGATAAGGCAGATAATCACTAAATGAGCCACATTTTTTCTAGAATTATGCAGGTAGATATAAATTCCCAAAATAAAAATGCACCCCGAAATATTGTGTTTTGGGGTGTTACTTTTTGTGTAAAGTTTAAAGTAAGCAAAAAGTGGCGTTCACTGCAATAATCCTATCAAAAATCGGGACTATTATAGTTAAAAATTTGCCATTAATGTAAAGTTTGGGTACATGGAATAAGTATATCTATGTACATATTATATATATATTATAGGGTCAAAAGTAAACTTTTGTCAACGTTTAATTAAACATTTTGTAATTGCTTTACAAAAAGAGTACAAAAACTTTAAAAAACTTTTCCGAAAAACCGCGATTTTGTACATAGATATACTTATTCTATGTAAGGTAAAAACGGAGGTTTTATTATGGCAAAGATTATTAAAAGAGTTGGAATAGTATTTTTTGTGCTAGTAATTTCCTTTCTATTAATATTAGGTTGCGTGTTCGCTGTAAATAGTGCAACTAAAGATAAAAATGCCGAAATACAAAACAACGATGGAAACGTACAAACAACGGCAGCTAATACTTATATACTAAGTGGAACGTGTGCTCAAATGGCAGCAACATGGAATACTGCTGTACAGTATTCAAAGGATAATGATGTTGAGGTAACTGTTGAATTAAATGGGAATTGGATAGCATCAAATAATGGACTATATTCGGATTTCAATCCCTCTAATTTAAGTGGAGCAGGATTTGATAATAGAAGGATTTGTGTGCCTGTAGGTGCAAAAATAAATTTAGATTTAAAAAATTGGTCTATTGATAGAAACATGAACGGTAGAACTTTTACTGATGGTGGAGTAATTGTAGTAAAAGGTAAACTTAATATGTTTGGTAATTATACTAATGTAGAAGATTTGGAGAAATTGATAGAAAACAATAGCTTTGTATTAGGACAACACCCTATGATAAGAGGGGGAGGTTCAAGTGGTTATTGTGGAGCGATTCTAGTGCTAGGCGAATTTACAATGAGAAATGTTATTGTATGCGGAAATACGGCACAAGTAGGTCCAGATTATAAGGGTTATTTTAATTGCGGAGGTATAATTGTCGCAACTGAAGGTGGGAAGGCAAGCATTTATAGTGGAGCGGTTTCAAACAATTATATAGAGGATAGTAGTGATAATTTGCCGTATGCAGCTGTTTTGGCAGGTGGTGCAGCTGGTGGAAGTGTTTATGTGGGCGGAGAAGGATTAAGGATTATGAATAATAGATGCCCAGGACTTGCAGGTTATAGTAGCAATAAAATAGAAATGAGCAATTACGTAACCATAAAAAATAATATTATAGGGTCATCCTCACAATGTAACCTAATGATTACAAGATATCGTAGTGACCATAGAAGTAATGTTGTCGTTTATAGTTTAAATTATCGTGGTTATTATAGCGATGTTGGAATATATGATGATACAGGCTCTACTTTTGCAACCAATTATTTGCAATATAACGAAGGTTATAACCCTGCGCAGTTTTTCCATATGGATGGCGATAGCTCAAATGCGTATTTGCCTATTTCGGATAGCAATGGTAATTTAGCGTTTACTACCGCTAAATATGTGGCAAAGCCAACAGCTGGTACTAATAGTTTTGTATATACAGGTCAAAATATAACTTATATGCCTAACGGTTTCAATAGTACAACAATGAAAATCTTTTATAATACTAGAAAAAATGCTGGTCATTATCAAACATCTGTAAGACTGCAAGATGGATATTATTGGAGCGGTACTAAGGATTGGGAAAGTATATATATGGATTATTATATTACTAGAAAAACAATTAGTAAACCTACAGTAAAAGCCAATAGCTTTGTTTATACCGGTTCCTCGCAATCACTACAATTAAATAACTATGATTCAGCTACAATGAACATCAGTGGCAATATTTCAGGAATAGGTGCAAAGACATATAATTCATATGTTGAGCCTAATTCTAATCATCAGTGGAGCGATGGAACGACAAGCCAAATATCTTTTACATGGACAATAACGCCCAAACCAATAGAAAAACCTACAGCAAATGAAAACAATTTATTTGTATACAATGCGTCTGCATTTACGTATACGCCTAATGGATATGTTTCGTCTCAAATGACTATATCAAACAATAGAAATACTAATGTCGGGAAATATTCTGCAAAAGTTACACCTAACTCCAACCACAAATGGAATGACAACACATCCGATGCAATTAATTTTGAGTATGAAATAATACATCCGGGTTTAGTTGTTAAGGAAAGTTCCAAGTATGAGTATATCTATTTACAAAGTAATAAAAAGATAAGTTATAATAATCAAAAAATTTATCATAAAATAAATGACAATAGCTTTGATAAATGTGTGTTGGGTAATATAAAAGCACATACGCAATTATCGGAATTTTTAGACAACTTTAGGAATGACAGTAATTTAATAAAAATCTACAATCAATACGGCACGTTGGTTTACAATGGTATAGAAAAACGCGGTAATGTCACTTATGATGAATCTAATATTTTAATATGTACAGGCTATAAAGTGGAACTTTACTCAAATAGTACGGATACCACTCCATTTGATACAATCTACCTATCCGTATTAGGGGATATAAACGGCGATGGTATGATAAACGCAAGTGACGTATCCTACTTAAGACAAGTAGCAAATGACAGTACATTGCTAGAAAGTATGTCATTGGAAAGACAGTTAGCTTGTATGATAAACAACAAAGGCGGAATAACCGAAGTAGATAGTGAGATATTGAGGAACTATATCGGTAAGGAAATAGATTTAGATAAATTTATGGAGAGCGAAACTGCAAGTACAAGTGATGCTTACACTTACTTATCATTGGATAGGGACAATATGTTGCGAAAGACAAGCACAAGCAAAACCAATGTAATAGGCAATATATCAGTAAATACAAGTGTAGAAAATCTTAAGACAAAACTAGCAGAAATGGGAATAAACATATCCGCAATGACAATCTACAACAGGAAAGGCTATGAAGTAACTGACAATAGTGCAATAGTAGGAACAGGCTGGAGGATAGAGGTAGGCGGAGAGGAAACATATTTATCCGTACTAGGCGACTTGACAGGAGACGGAAGAATAACCGCAGCAGATATATCCTACTTAAGAGCAATAGCAGCAAGCGATACTACAAATGTACAAGACTGTATATTACTATCCGCAATACTATTAAACAAAGGCGGAATAACTACAGCAGATAGTGAAGTGCTAAAGCAAGCTATAAAGGGAAGTATACTTTTAAGTGAGTATAATAACTAAAATTAAGACAAAATATGTCTAGATTTTAATCAATTAAATCAATAATCGATATAAAAAATACACCCCGAAACATTGTGTTTCGGGGTGTTGCTTTTTGTGTAAAGTTTAAAGTAGGCAAAAAGTAGCGTTCACTGCAATAATCCTGTCAAAAATCGGGACTAATGTGGATAAAAATTTGCCATTAATGTAAAGTTTGGGTACATGGAATAAGTATATCTATGTACATATTATATGTATATTTTAAACTAAAATGTAAGATAATGTCAACGTTATAATAAAGGTTTTGTAAACTCTTTACTTTAAGCATACAAAAATTATATATTCAAACTTAAAAAAAACGCGATTTTGTACATAGATATACTTAATCAATGTTAAATTAATTAGGCTTGATTTTGATATTTTTATTTTGCGGATAAATTTGTTTAAAATAAGCTGCATAAGCTATCAGGCGATAAGTATTTTAGTTATTTTTTATTAAAAATATAGTTTTAATAACTATTGACAACGGCTAATAATTGGGTGTAAAATGTTTATATGGACAATTTGTTTGATTTTATGGATAATACAAGTAAACTTGCACCGCTTGCGGAAAGAATGAGACCGACAAGTCTTGACGATTTTGTTGGACAAACTCATATTGTGGGCAAAGGTAAGTTGCTAAGAAGAGCTATTGCGGCGGACAGCCTTGGTAGCATCATATTTTATGGACCGCCGGGGTGCGGTAAAACTACTTTGGCAAATATAATCGCAAATACGACAAAGGCAGACTTTGTAAGATTGAACGCTGTTTCCAGCGGTGTTGCGGAGGCTAAAAAGGTTATAGAAGATGCTAAAGAAAGATTGAAAATGTACGGCAAAAAAACTTATCTTATGCTTGACGAGTGCCATAGGTGGAATAAAGCACAGTCGGACTCCGTGCTTGCGGGGATAGAGCAAGGATATATCGTATTTATCGGCTCAACTACCGAAAATCCGTTTATATCAATGACAAGGGCTATTGTCTCAAGGTGTAGGATATTCGAGTTTAAAAAGCTTAACTCCCAAGATATTAAGCAAGCTTTAAATAAGGCTTTATTGGATAAGGAAAATGGTTTAGGCAACTATGAAATTACAATAACCGACGAGGCACTAAACCATATAGTATGGGCAAGTGACGGGGATTTGCGTACTGCTTACAATGCGTTGGAGCTTGCAGTTGTTACTACCCAGCCCGACAGCCAAGGTAAGATAATCATTGATAAAGATATTGCGGAGGAGTCTATACAAAAAAAAGCACTTTCGATAGACGAGTCCATGTATTACGATATGCTTAGTGCATTTTGCAAAAGTCTTCGTGGTAGTGATTCGGATGCTGCGGTATATTGGGCAATACGTTTAATTGAAAGCGGCTGCGACCCAATGCTTATTGCAAGAAGATTGATTGCTCACAGTGCAGAGGATGTTGGTATGGCAGACCCTATGGCTCAACTTATGGCAACCTCGGCAATGTTTGCAATTCAAAATATTGGTATGCCCGAGGGCAGATTGCCGCTTGTAAATAGCATTATTTATGTGTGCGAAGCAAGCAAGTCAAACAGTGTTGTAAACGCTTTGGATAAAGCTGTCGAACTTGTCAATAAATCAAAAGATGACATTGTACCTTTATATTTGCGTGATGCAAACTTTAAGGTCGAAAAAGTGGAGGGGTACAAATATCCTCATTCCTTTGGCGGCTGGGTGGAGCAACAGTATTTGCCAGATAGTTTAAAGGATGAAAAGTTGTATATTCCGTCCGCAAACGGAAAGGAAAGTACTCTTGTAAGAGCAAAGGTAATTAAGAAAAACAAAGGTTGATAATTGTAAAAAGTTAAAAAATCCAAAAATTTGAGGGGACACAAAATGATTAAAATTAACAGTTTGTCAAAAATGTACAAAAACGCCGATAGATTTGCGGTAAAAAATTTAAATCTTACTATAAATACCGGAGAGGTATTTGGCTTTATCGGGGCAAATGGTGCAGGTAAGTCAACGACTATCAAGTGCATTACGGGTATACTGCCTTACAATGACGGAAGCATAGAAATTGCAGGCTATGATATGGCAAAGGATAGTATTTCAGCTAAAAAAAATATTGGCTATGTTTCCGACAACCACAGTGTTTACGATAAGCTTACGGGTAGGGAGTATGTTAACTTTTTAGCCAATATTTACGGTGTTTCCAAGCAAGACCGTGACCAAAGATTAAATGAGTTGTCAATAAGGTTTGATTTGCAAGACAAACTTGACAGCCCTATTAAGTCGTACTCACATGGTATGAAACAAAAAATTTGCGTAATAGGTGCATTGATACACGAGCCTAAAGTATGGATATTGGATGAGCCTCTTACAGGCTTGGACCCTAAATCCGCAAAAGAATTAAAAGGGCTTATGAGAGAGCATTGCGAAAAAGGTAATGTGGTGTTTTTCTCCTCACACGTTTTGGAAGTTGTGGAAAAACTTTGTGACCGTATTGCAATAATAAAAGACGGCGAAATCATAGCAACCTTTACAATGGAAGAACTTGAGCAAAAACAACAAGGCAAAAGCTTGGAAGATATTTTTCTTGAGCTTACAGATGCAAAATATTCTAACGAAAACAAGCAAGTTAACAGCAATGATATAAATGGTGGCGAAGTTGAAAATGAGTTAAATACTCAAGATAATTCAAGCGAAGATATTGATAAAAACACGTCAAAAATCGATACTATAGCAGATAATAGCGATACAAATATCTCTGCTGAAAGTGTGGATGAAGGAGTTTGATTATGACAAAGGCTTTTTTACCGCTTTTAGCAAATAACTTTAAAATAATGTTTGGGCTTAGCAAAGATTTTAAACAAAGGCGTAGAGACATTGCAGTTTATGTTGCGCTTAGTGTGCTTATGTTGCCTATTTTGATTATTGCTTGCATAGCGGCGTACTACTTTTCAAGAAATATGACTATGGACATGGTCGCAAGTGCAATAGCATCTATTATGTTTTTAAGTGAAATAATAGTGATGTTTTTTGCTGTAATGTCATCCATTTCGGTATTGTTTTTCGCAAAGGATACAGAGCTATTAATGGCGTTGCCCGTAACGGGATTGGATATATTTTTGTCCAAGCTTACAACAGTATATTTGTTGCATTTGGGACTTGCTCTACTTATCCAACTACCTGTTGTACTTGTAATGGGTATTGGGGCTGCTATCAAAAGTGCGGGATTTTATATTTTAGGAATACTTGGTAGTATATTAACCCCTTTTATACCGCTGTTTATCATTAGTATAATCGCTGTTCCATTGGGATACGTAATAAGTTATTTTAAACGCAACAATATTATAGGAACGATAATTGTATTGTTTCTGTTCGGTGGCTTTTTTGCGGGATATTATTATTTGATTTTTGCAATGCAAAATACGGCACAAGGTGGCAGCCTTAATATGGAAAGCATACAAAGTGCTATGAAAATTATGTCGTATATAATTTATCCAAACACATATCTTGCAAACAGTATGGTTACAAGCGGGCTAGAAGCGTTTAAAAATTTCGGTATTTTCTTTGCGATAATTGCGGGGCTTGCTGCTATTTCAATAACTATTTCCGCATTTTTGTATAAGGGAAGTGCAAGAAGAGGTTTAGAAAGCGGTTCTAAAGGAAATGGCAAGGTAAAGGACAATCAAGTTCAATCTCCTGCGCAATCGTTGGTGTTAAGAGATTTAAAAAGTTGCCTTGGGGAGACAAGCGGTGCTATAAACTATTTGATGGGGTTAGTTATCGTACCTATAGTAATGATAATGATGAGTTTGATTTACGGAGGGGATAATCAACCGGGCGGTAGTGCCCCTGTGATTACTATTGCTGTAAGTCTTGCAATGGTTTTCGGCTGCGGTATGAACTATTTTGCCATTGTCGCATTTTCACGCGAGGGCAGACAAATGGATGTACTTAAAATGTTGCCTGTTCCCGATAAAATGGTTGTCAATCAAAAAATCGCACTAGCAAGTTTATATACTTTGCTAATGACTTTGGTTTTAATTTTTAGTATGTTTATCGCTAAAGTGCATTATGTAATTGTAATTATGACTGTGCTTTCCGTGTTTATTGCGGGCAATGCGGTAAATGTAATTGTTATAAATTTTGATTTAAAATCGCCAAACTTTGTTTGGAATACAAATAAAGAGTTGTTTAAAAATAATTCTAAGTCTTTGGCATCCTTGGTGTTGGCATTGCCGCTTCTACTTGTTTCAGTCATAAGCGTAATTTGCTTTGGTGCGATTTGGCCTGATTTGTTTGGAGACAATATAAGTCTTAACTATTTTATAAGTATGTTGCCGACTTTGGGTTGTTCTTTGTTATATGCTTTGTTTGCGGCAGTTTGTGTATATCCTAAAATGTTGCAAAAGTATGAATGTTTGGAGATTTAATAGGAGATAATATGAATAGAGTAATGGCTTTGGATTTCGGAGATGCAAGGATAGGAATTGCTATGAGCGATATTATGAAAATAATCGCAAATGGTTACGAGACCTACAAACGTGTTTCCGAAGAAAAAGATTTGCAATATATTGCAGGGCTTGTAAAACCCAATTCGGTGGATGAGATTGTTTTTGGTCTTCCTATTAATATGGATGGTACGGAGGGAGACAGAGTTTTAAGGACAAGGGAATTTGCGGATAAATTGCAGCTATTAATCCCGAATGTCAAAATTTCATTTCAGGACGAAAGACTTACTACCGTAACGGGCGAGAGAATGCTTATCGAAGCAGGTGTGCGAAGAGAAAAACGCAAAGGCGTAATCGATAAAATTGCTGCAACCATTATTTTGCAACAGTACCTTGACTGCAAAAGATAAATGCTTTTATTTGAGTTAAATGTGCGGTGTTTAATATTTTGATTACATAAAATGACAAAAACGGGTTATTATTTTTAAAAAAGGTATTGACAATTTTTGGTAATTATAATAATATTAAGGTATAGCATTGATTTAATAATGCAAGGGAGGCATATAATGGCAGAAGTTATGGACGAAATGATGGAAGAGGAGTGCGATATTATCACTCTTGTGGATATGGATGGTAAAGATGTTGATTTTTATCATGTAGCAACTATTGACTATAAAGATAAGTGGTATATATTTTTACAACCTGTTGAATTAATCGATGGTATTGCGGAAGACGAAGTGATTATTTATGAGTTAGGCGTGGACGAAGACGGAGATGATAAGTTTATCCCTATCGAGGACGAAAACTTGCTTAACGAAGTATTTAACGAGTATTTGAAAGAAGCCGAGGAAGAGGGATTTTGTGACTGCGACGGCGAGTGCGACGATGATTGTGACTGCGGTTGCAATGGTTGCAGACTTGGCGACGGCGACTGATTAAAAAACAAACTTTAGGCAAACTATCCCAAATAAGGAGTAGTTTGCGTTTTTTAAGGAGAAATTTATGACTTTGGAAGAATTGAAGATGCAAGTACGCTCGGGAGAACTTTATTCCTGCGATAATGAGGAGTTGACACAAGACCAATTAAAATGCTTGCAACTTTTGCATAAGTACAACAAAACAAAGCCTTTGCAACAAAAGAAAAGAGAAAGACTGCTTAAAAAAATGTTTGCGGAAATTGGCGAAAACTGTTATATTGAACCGCCTTTTCATAGTAATTGGGGTGGCAGAAATGTACATTTCGGAAAAAATGTATACGGGAACTTTAATTTAACATTGGTGGATGATGCGGATATTTATGTTGGCGACAGTACTATGTTTGGGCCTAACGTTACCGTTTGCACTGCGGGACACCCCATAAATGCCGAGCTTAGGAAAAAAATTTATCAGTTCAATTTGCCAATACATATCGGAAAAAATGTTTGGATTGGGGCAAATGCCATAATTATGCCGGGTGTTAGCATAGGTGATAACTCGGTAGTAGGAGCAGGTGCTGTGGTTACAAAGGACATACCTGCAAATGTTGTTGCTTACGGTACTCCTTGCAAAGTGCAACGAGAGATCGGCGAGCGTGACGATAAATTTTATTTTAAAGATATGGAAATATCTCCCGAGTTGCTTAAAAAAGATAAATAATAAATATAGATAAAATTATTATATATATTGCAAAATATTAGATTTTACATTGACATTTATAATAATGCGAGTATTTTAAAGCGCTAATATCATAATTATAAAAATTTTTGACCTATATATTGACATACAATATAAAAAGTGATAAAATTATATTGTTATAATAGGAGGGGAATATGAAAAAAGATAACAATAAGACAAAAGATTTGTTTGAAGCGTTTTTGCCTGACCATGTTAAAGATGACCCAAATGAAAATTTAAAGAAAGAGAAAAAACTTTTCAGTATTATTTTTATTGTCGTATGCACACTTTTACTTGCCGCCAACTTAATTGCAATGATTATAAACTTCTGCTTTAGCGTTCAAGCCGGGGTTTCGTCTCTTTTTGTAGGGTTTATTAATTGTGCTATAAGTATATTTTTGTTGGGATTGTTAATTACTATGGCTCATAATA
The DNA here is from genome assembly GCA_947646415.1 of uncultured Clostridia bacterium. Classification (GTDB taxonomy): domain Bacteria; phylum Bacillota; class Clostridia; order Christensenellales; family UBA3700; genus MGBC100798. The sequence goes on from CANSGN010000002.1 coordinate 73,831, forward strand.
TTTCTAAAATGACAAGGGCTACTTTGTTTATGTGTAGTAAACTTATGCGTGATGAAAAGAGATATATGGAAGAATTGAAAAAACAAAAAGAGCAAAGTGAAGATACTGTCGCAGACGAAAAAGACGGCGAAGTAAAATATAATGAAACTGAAGATGTTACAAATGTCGATGCAGATATTATAATCGAATAATAAAAATAAACCCGCTTTATAGCGGGTATTTTTATTTTCAAATTAGTATTATTTGATTTAGTAGGGCTATTTTAATGATATATTTAATATAATATAAAATTTTGTATGAAAAAAGCCTGTTTGCACAGGCTTTAATCATTTTATTTTTATGCCACAGAACCGGCAAATGCCAAAGCGCCGCCAATAACAACTATGAAAACTATAATAGTAATTATAATTGAGATTGAGCTGATAATGATTCCTGCCAAAGCAAGACCTTTACCATTGCCACCTAATTCTGCTGCTTTTTTAAATCCGATAATAGAGCAAATCAAACCTACTAGTGCAAAGAAGAAAGAGAATATAAATCCAACTATAGCCATAGTGTTTGATTGATTGCTGTTACTGTTGCTAGCGTTGCTTAGAGCAGTTTTGTTTGCTACAACTCCGCAATATGGACAAATTGCTGCATTATCATTGATTTCTTTACCACAATTAGTGCAAAACATTTAATTATTCCTCCTAAATTTTATAAATTTATTATACTCCCAATATATTGGGAAAGTCAAGTGGTTTTTCCAATTTATTGGGAATTTAAGTATTTTTCCCAATATTGTGGTAATATTTTAATATGAAAAGTATATTTGCAGAGCGCTTATTGGCGTTGCGATTAGAAAAAGGGATAGGGCAAATTCAGTTGGCAAAAGATTTAGATGTAGGCAAATCAATTATCAGTTGCTGGGAACTTGGTAAAAGTGAACCAACTTTATCAAAGTTGATAGTAATTGCACAGTATTTTGGGGTGTCTATAGATTATCTTGCGGGTTTGGAGGATTAAAGCATAATTTGTTGCTTTTATGTCGCATTTTTTGCATATTACAGGATAAAATTACACAGTTCAATTTAGTATGATAAGTATTGTAAATAATATAAAAAATCGGTGTCTTTTTTTGACACCGATTTTTAGTTGTAGACTTTGAGATTTAAAAAGCTTTCATGCCGGAAAATGCACCAATAAGAAAAACAACAAGACTGAAATAAATTGATAAAATAATAAAAATTATACCCGTAATAATAGAACTTATAATAATTCCCGCAAGGGCCATAGGTTTGCTGTTATCAGAGTATTCTCCTGCTTTTTTGTACCCGATGATTGAGCAAATAAGTCCTGCGATTGGCATAAAAAATGCCATAATCAATCCTACTATAGCAAGCACATTGGTTTTTTGTTCGCAGCTATGGCAAATGGTGTTGTTTACTGCAACTCCGCAATTAGGGCAAACTATAGCTTTTTCGTTTATTTCATTTCCGCAATATTTACAAAACATTTTGTTCTCCTTATAATTACCATTATTTTATCAATATTGTTGCAAATCGTGGATAAACACGTTTATCGCAAAGCATTAATCAAGTAGGCTAACTTTAATGCAAACTTATTAAATACAAGGATAAATTTAAGCTTAATGCTAATTTATTTTCGTAATTTTATTATATTCCCAAAATATTGGGAAGTCAACAGTTTTTGTGAAAAAGGCAAATTTTGTTGACTTTGGTCAATATATGCAAGTTTAATTTAAGAAAGATAATGACTAAATATCAATTACCAAAAAATTACAATGAAAAATTTCGGTAAAATATTCTCTCGCATTTAATAGGAATATTTAGCTTTTTTGTCATAAAACCGATAGTTTTCGTGCCTTGCTAAAACTTATTAAATAAAAATCAAATAAATAATTAAAATATTTGACTTAAAAAATTAATTATTGTACAATGGTAAAGTATTATAATGTCGGTGTATGCGCAAGTATTTCAGGCATTAAAAGTTTTTTAGGAAGGAGAGTGCAATATGTCAAATATTCACAAAGTTAAATATGGCAAGACAGAAAGGGTTTCTTTCAGCAACATAAAAGAGACCATCGATATACCATATTTTATCGCTTTGCAAAAGGACTCTTACAAAAATTTCTTGGAAAAAGGAATTGGCGAAGTTTTGCAAGATTTTTCGCCTGTTAAAGACCATGCGGGCAGAATGGAACTTCAATTTTTGGATTACTATTTGGATATGAATCCAAAGTATTCCGTAAAGGAGTGTAAAGATAGAGATACTACTTACGCAGTACCTTTGAAAGTTAAAGTTAGGTTAATTAAAAAGAATGCGGATGGCGAGCCTATAGCTATTGATAACGAAGTATTTATGGGCGAGTTCCCATTGATGACTGACAGCGGTTCATTCATTATCAACGGTGCGGAGCGTGTTATCGTTTCGCAGCTTGTAAGAAGCCCGGGCGTTTACACAACAGCACAAAAGGATAGGAACGGTATTGACCGTTTTGATACAACTGTTATCCCTAACAGAGGTGCTTGGCTTGAGTTTAAACAAGATTCAAACAATATTTTATATGTTGTGGTTGACAGAAAAAGAAAATTGCCTGCAACTACATTTATAAGAGCTTTGGGATTTGGTACCGACGAGCAAATTTTTGAGTTGTTCGGCGACAATCAAATGCTTAAAGATACAATCGAAAAGGATATCGCACGCAATGTAGACGATGCAAAAATCGAACTTTTCAAAAAGTTGAAGAGTGGCGAAGTTCCTACTATTGACGGCGTTACCGAATTGATTAACAATATGTTTTTTGACAGCAAGAGGTATGATACTCAAAGAGTCGGAAGATATAAATTCAATAAAAAATTATCCATTGCAACTCGTATTGCAAATCAAACTGCTGCAAGCGATATCGTTAGCGAGGACGGCGAGATTTTTGTAACTAAAGGAGAAGTAATTTCCGAAGAAGTTGCAATGAATATTCAAAATGCAGGTATTAACGAAGTGTTGCTATACAATGCAAACGGCGACGGCGGCGTTTTCAAAATGATTGGTAACAACACTGTTGATATCAATGCGTTTGTAGATTGCAATGCTGAAGAGCTTGGCATAAATGAAAGAGTTTACTACCCTGTATTAAAGCAAATGATGCAAGACTACAGCGGGGAAGCTCTTATCAACGCTATTAAGGAAAATGCAAAGGAATTGGTTGTAAAACATATCACAATGGATGATATTATTGCAACTATGAATATCAACTTGGCTCACGCTTCCGGCTTTGGCGAAATCGATAATATCGACCACTTGGCAAACAGAAGAGTAAGAGCGGTAGGCGAGTTGTTGCAAAATCAAATGCGCGTAGGTTTGGTAAGACTTGAAAAAGTTATCAAGGAAAGAATGAGCGTTACTCAAGACGACAATGAGCAAACAGCACAATCTTATATCAATATCAAACCTGTAACAAGTGTAATTAAAGAGTTTTTCTGTTCTTCACAGTTGTCGCAATTCATGGACCATCACAATCCAATCGCAGAGCTTACTCATAAAAGAAAGTTGTCTGCTTTGGGACCTGGTGGTTTGAACAGAGAGTGTGCCGGCTTTGAAGTTCGTGACGTACACCACTCTCACTATGGTAGAATGTGTCCTATCGAGACCCCAGAAGGTCAAAATATCGGACTTATTTCCTCACTTGCAACTTATGCAAAGGTTAACAAATACGGCTTTATCGAGGCACCTTATCGTAAGGTTGATAAAGTAAATGGTATAGTTACTGAAAATGTTGAGTATTTGCAAGCTGATGAAGAGGATAAATATGTTGTGGCACAAGCAAACGTGGAACTTAACGAGGATGGTAGCTTTAAAAACAAGCGTGTTACTTGCCGTATCCGTGAAGATATCCGCGAAGTGGATGCAAGCAGAGTTGACTATATGGATGTTAGCCCTAAGCAGTTGGTTTCAGTTGCTGCATCACTTATTCCGTTCCTTGAGAACGACGATACATCTCGTGCACTAATGGGCTCAAACATGCAACGTCAGGCAGTTCCTCTAATCAAAACAGAAGCTCCTATCATTGCAACAGGTATCGAACATAGAATCGCTTATGACAGCGGCGTATGTATTTTGTCTGAAATTGACGGTACAGTTACTTATGTAGACGGCGAAAAAGTTGTAATAACCAATGACGATGGTGGCAGAAAAGAATACTATATGCGTAAGTTTGAAAGGTCAAACCAAGGTACTTGCATTAACCAAAGACCTATCGTTTCGTTGGGACAAAAAGTAAATAAAGGCGAGATAATCGCAGACGGTCCTGCAACTTCACAAGGCGAACTTGCACTTGGTAAGAATATTCTTATCGGTTTCATGTCTTGGGAGGGTTATAACTACGAGGACGCAATACTTATCAGTGAAGATTTGGTAAAGGACGATGTATTTACATCCGTTCATATCGAGGAATACGAAATCGAGTCTCGTGACAGTAAGTTGGGTGCAGAGCAAATCACTCGCGATATTCCTAACTTGAGCGACGATATGATTAAAAACCTTGACGAGGATGGTATTATTCAAATCGGTAGCACAGTTTCAAGCGAAGACATCTTGGTTGGTAAAGTTACTCCTAAGGGAGAAACAGACCTTACACCAGAGGATAGATTGCTAAGAGCAATGTTCGGCGAAAAGGTAAGGGATGTAAGAGATACATCATTAAGATTGCCTCACGGACAAAAGGGTATCGTCGTTGACGTAAAAGTATTTACAAGAGCAAACAAGGACGAGCTTTCTCCTGGCGTAAATATGAAAGTTGTAGTTTACGTTGCTCAAAAACGTAAACTTGGCGTAGGCGATAAGATGGCAGGTCGTCACGGAAACAAGGGTGTTGTTTCAAGAGTACTTCCAAAAGAAGATATGCCATTTATGGAAGACGGTACACCACTTCAAATCGTGCTTAACCCATTGGGCGTGCCTTCACGTATGAATATCGGACAGGTGCTTGAAGTTCACTTGGGATATGTTGCAAAAATGTTGAATTGGAAAGTAGAAACTCCTGTATTTGACGGTGCATCCGAGGATGATATCAAAAAACTATTCATCGAAAATAATTTGAGCCCTAGCGGTAAAATCAAGTTGTTTGACGGAAGAACAGGCGAAGCGTTTGAAAACCCTGTAACAGTAGGTTACATGTACATGTTAAAACTTATCCACTTGGTTGACGATAAGATTCACGCAAGAGCTACAGGCTCATACTCACTTGTAACTCAACAACCACTTGGCGGTAAAGCTCAATTCGGTGGTCAAAGATTTGGTGAGATGGAAATTTGGGCATTGGAAGCTTACGGTGCATCACATATCTTGCAAGAGATTTTGACTGTTAAATCGGATGACGTAGAGGGACGTACAAATATTTACAACTCTATTGTTAAGGGCAATGCTATTTGCGAGCCTGGTATTCCAGAGGCATTCAAGGTGTTGGTAAGAGAGTTCCGCTCATTGTGCTTGGATGTTCGTACACTTAACGATAATGGCGACGAAATCAGTATCGATACTTATAGCTCTAAGGGCATGAATACTCCTTATGTTGAGCCAAAAGAGCTTAAAGAGATTGATATTGTGGGCGGCGGTAACAGTGAACTTGATATTTTCGGTATAGACAATGATAATTCTTACAATATGGATGATTTCTCATTTGAAGATGACGATTTGTTAGGTTTCAGTATCAATGACAATCCTACAGGCGATGACGGTATCAACGCAGGGGAATTGTTTGATATTGCAAGTGAGTCAAATAACGATATAAATGCAGGCGATTTGTTTGACATCGGTATCGGTAATGACGATAAAGAGTAACGGAGGTAGAAAATGTTTGAATTAAATAATTTCAGTTCTATCCAAATAGGAGTTGCATCTCCGGATAAAATCAGAAGTTGGTCTAAAGGCGAAGTTGTTAATGCCGAAACAATTAACTATAGAACACAAAAACCCGAAAAAGGCGGTCTTTTCTGCGAGGTAATCTTCGGACCTTCTCGCAGTTGGGAATGTGCTTGCGGTAAATATAAAAAGAAAAACGAGGGCACTATTTGCGATAGATGCGGCGTTTTGGTAACAGATAGCAAAGTTCGTCGCGAAAGAATGGGACATATAGAGCTTGCTGCTCCTGTTTCTCACATTTGGTATTACAAAGGTACACCTAGTTCAATCGGCTTATGCTTGGATTTGGGTATTAAGGAATTGGATAGTGTATTGTATTTTTCAAGATTTATCGTTATTGACCCTGGTCAAACGGATTTTGCATACAAACAAACTATCAATGACCAAGAATATCGTGAGGCACAAGAAAAGTTTGGTAGAGATAGCTTTAAAGCAATGATGGGTGCAGAGGCAATCAAAGAATTGTTAAAGCAACTTGATTTGGATAAAGAGGCAGAAAAACTTAAAAAAGAAATCGCAAAGAGCGAGGGTGCTAAAAAACTTAAATCTTCCAAAAGGCTAGATATTATTGAGTCGTTCAGAGTAAGCGGCAACCGCCCTGAATGGATGATTTTGGACGTTATCCCTGTACTTCCACCTGAATTGCGACCAATGGTACCGCTTGATGGTGGCAGATATGCTACATCCGATTTGAATGATTTGTACAGAAGAGTAATTACTCGTAATAAACGTTTGAAAAAACTTATCGAGTACGGCTCTCCGGATATCATTATCAGAAATGAAAAAAGAATGTTGCAAGAAGCTGTAGATGCTTTGTTTGACAACGGCAGAAGAGGCAAACCTGTTACAGGTCCGGGCGGACGTGAGTTAAAGTCTTTGACAGGTATGTTAAAAGGTAAACAAGGTCGTTTCCGTCAAAACTTGCTTGGTAAGCGTGTTGACTATTCTGGTCGTTCGGTTATCGTAGTAGGTCCGGAATTGAAAATGTATCAGTGCGGTCTTCCAAAGGAAATGGCACTTGAGCTATTTAAACCGTTTGTTATCAAAAAGCTTGTAGAGTTAAACTACTGCTTAAATATAAGAGTTGCAAGAAAGTACATTATGAAAGGTACTGACGAGGTATGGAACATTTTGGAAGATGTTATCAAAGACCACCCTGTACTTTTAAACCGTGCTCCTACATTGCACAGACTTGGTATACAAGCATTTGAGCCTGTATTGGTTGAGGGTAGAGCAATCAAACTGCATCCGCTTGCCTGCGGTGCGTTCAACGCTGACTTTGACGGAGACCAAATGGCTGTTCACGTGCCACTAAGTTTGGAGGCTCAAGCAGAAGCTAGATTCTTAATGCTTGCAACAAACAATATCTTGAAATTGTCGGATGGTAACCCAATCGTTTCTCCATCACAAGATATGGTTATCGGTTCATACTATTTGACAATTCAAAAAGATGCTATAACCGTTGACGAAAACAATAAAGAAATCAAAATCGATGCAGATAAGTATTGGGAAAATCCGTCTGCTTACAATTTGAAATGCTACCGTAGCTTTAACGAGGCTTTAATGGCTTATCAATTAAAGGAAATCGGTTTGCAAGATGTGGTAAGTATTCGTCATTCAATGGATATGGAAGTTGAAATCAACGGCGAAAAGGTTGTAAAACACTATCAAAAGAATATTAAAACTTCAGTTGGTAGATTTATCTTTAACGAGGCAATCCCACAAGATTTGAATTTTGTTAATAGATACAATCCTGAACTTCCAATAAGTCAAGACAATAGTCCGGAAATGAATTTGGATTTGGAAATTGATTTCTTGGTTGGAAAGAGCCAACTTTCAAAGATTGTAGACGCTTGCTTTAAATATAAGGGTGCTACAGAAACATCTGTCGTATTGGATAAAATCAAAGCACAAGGCTATAAATATTCTACAATCGGTGCAATTACAACATCCGTGTTCGATATGCATATTCCTCCTGAGAAATATGAAATCGTTAAGGAAACCGAGCAAGTTGTTTTGGATATCGAAAAGAAATTCCGTCGTGGACTTCTTACCGAGGACGATAGATATAACCAAGTTATTCAAGCTTGGACAGATGCTAAAAAGAAAGTCGATAAGATTTTGGAAGCAGGACTTGGTAAATTCAATCCTATCTATATGATGGCACACTCCGGCGCCCGTGGTAGTATGAGACAGATTTCTCAGCTTTGCGGTATGCGTGGTTTGGTTGCTGACCCATCAGGTAAAACAGTAGAATTGCCGGTAAAAGCTAACTACCGTGAAGGCTTGTCAGTACTAGAGTACTTTATTTCTTCTCACGGTGGACGTAAAGGTTTGGCGGATACAGCGCTTAAGACAGCTGACTCCGGTTACTTAACTCGTCGTTTGGTTGACGTTGCACAAGATTGTATCGTAAATGAGGAAGATTGTGGCGATACTAAAGGTTTTGTCGTTTCTGCTATTTTGGGTGCGGACAGCGATAAGCCTCTTGAGGGTATTGGCGACAGAATTAAGGGCAGATATTGTATGGAAGACATTATCCACCCTGAAACAGGCGAAGTTTTGGTAAAAGCAGATACTTTGCTTAATGCAGAACAAGCTAAAATGGTTGAACAAGCAGGCGTAAAAGCCGTTCGTATAAGAAGTGCATTGTCTTGTAAGTCAAAACAAGGTGTTTGTGCAAAATGTTATGGTGCAAATATGGCATCGGGCAACATTGTTAAACTTGGCGAGGCTGTAGGTGTTATTGCTGCTCAATCAATCGGTGAGCCGGGTACACAGCTTACAATGAGAACATTCCACACAGGTGGTGTTGCTACAGCGGACGATATTACACAAGGTTTGCCTCGTGTAGAAGAGTTGTTTGAGGTTAGAAGACCTAAGGGCGAGGCAATACTTTCGGATATCCAAGGTACAGTGCTTCACGATAAGGATAACAGAATCATTACTATCACATCCGATAATAACGATGTTAAAGAGTACAAGTACAATTACGGTCAAACTGTAATCGTTAAAAACGGAGAGAAAGTGGAGGCAGGTACTTCACTTACAAAAGGTTCGGTATATCCTCAAGATATGCTAAGGACTCGTGGTGTAAAAGGTGTTCAAGAGTATTTGATTAAGGAAGTTCAATCAGCATACTGTTCGTCAGGTGTTCACATTAACGATAAGCATACTGAAATTATTATCAGACAAATGCTTAAAAAGGTTAAGATTGAAACTCAAGGCGACACAAATATGTTACCGGGAGATTTGTACGATATCTTTACTTATGAAGAAAACAACGAAAAGACATTGCAAAATGGTGGCAGACCTGCAACTGCAAAACGTACATTGTTAGGTATTACCAAAGCAAGTTTGGCAGCAGAGTCATTCTTGTCTGCAGCATCTTTCCAAGAGACTTCAAGAGTATTGACTTCCGCAGCTATCAAGAACAAAGTTGATAACTTAGTAGGCCTAAAAGAAAACGTTATTTTGGGTAAATTGATTCCTGCAGGTACAGGTATGAAGTGCTATCAAAATATGGATGCTAACTTGGCTCAAAGTCAAGAAATGGAAATTTTCGAGACAGGCGAGCATGTTGATAAGTTCGATTTTGATGAGGATGACGACTTGTTCTCACTTGGTGGGGATGAAAATTAAAATTTAATAGTTTCTATTATGAGTTGTAGGAGGGAACGGACCCGTTGAATACACAGCAACCTGAGCGTAAGGTGCTAAATTCCGCAAGACAAAGTCTTGACAGATAGAAGTTTTTTAAAAAGCTACTCTGTCAAAAGAGTAGCTTTTTTGATTAATATTAACATTTAGCCTTAATATTGATTTAGAATGATTAATTGATAGATATGCTTTATAAGTAAAATTATTTTAAATATATTTAAATTAATCGTTCAAAAATCGGTATTAAATGGTCGAAAAAGGAGAAAAAAGTATGAACAAAAGATTGTTTACAAGCGAAAGCGTTACCGAAGGACATCCCGATAAGGTATGCGATAAAATATCCGACAGCGTTTTGGATGCAATTTTGGCACAAGATAAAATGGCAAGAGTAGCATGCGAGACTTGCTGCAATACGGGATTTGTTATGGTAATGGGCGAAATAACTACAACCGCTGTAGTAGATATCCCTGCGATTGTAAGAAAAGCAGTTTGCGACATTGGTTATACAAGCAGTGAAATAGGATTTGACGGTAACACTTGTGCTATTATGACAAGTATTGATAAGCAATCCCCTGATATTGCTATGGGCGTAGATAACAGTATGGAAAATAAGGCAGGCGGAGATGCTTACGATTTGAATGGGGCGGGAGACCAAGGTATGATGTTTGGCTACGCAACTGACGAGACGGAAAGTCTTATGCCAATGCCTATTTATCTTGCACATAAGCTTACCGCTAAACTTACCGAGGTAAGAAAAAACGGCACACTTGCATATTTAAGACCAGACGGCAAAGCTCAAGTGACTGTAGAGTATGTGGACGATATTCCTACACGTATTCAAGCGGTAGTACTATCTACTCAACATAACCCAAATATTGCTATGGAGCAATTAAGGAAAGATGTAAAGAAATACATAATAGACCAAGTAATACCTGCAAATATGGTGGATGAAAATACAAAATATTTTATTAACCCTACAGGAAGATTCGTTATAGGCGGACCTCAAGGGGACAGTGGACTTACAGGCAGAAAAATTATTGTGGATAGTTACGGCGGTTATTGCCCTCATGGTGGCGGTGCGTTTAGTGGTAAAGACCCTACTAAAGTTGATAGGTCGGCTTGTTATATGGCAAGACATATTTGCAAAAATATAGTTGCAAGCGGCATTGCAAAAAAATGTCAGCTTGATGTTGCCTACAGCATAGGCGTTGCAAAGCCTGTTTCTATGCAAGTAAATACTTTTGGTACTAGCAAATATACCAATGAACAAATAACTCAAATTATAGATAAAGTGTTTGATTTAAGACCAAGTGCATTGATTGATTATCTGCAACTAAGAAATCCTATTTATGCAAACTCTTCCAACTACGGACATTTTGGTAGGGATGGCTTTAGTTGGGAGATGACAAATAAAGCGGAAGAAATTAAAAAGTTAGCAAAAGAGTTGTTTGACTAATTTAATATTTCCATCAAAAATGTGGGTAAATTTTGCGTATGTTAATAAAAGGAACGGTAGAAAAAGTGGTTTTTCGCAATGCGGAAAACGGATATTCGGTACTAACAGTCAGTGATTCTGTAATAAGTATCACTGCTGTTGGTGTTGTTCCGCCGATAAGCGAGGGCGAAGTAGTCGAGCTTGAGGGAGATATGATAACAAACGCAAAATATGGCGAGCAGTTAAAAATTACTAGTGCAAAAATTTGTTTGCCCGACAGTTTGGATAGCATTTCAAGATATTTGAGTAGCGGACTTTTTAAAGGAATAGGAGAGGTTACTGCCGATAATATAGTGGACGAGTTTGGCGAAAATACTTTTGAGATAATTGAAAAATATCCTGCAAGACTTACAAAAGTTAAAGGGATGAGTATTAACAAAGCTATTGCACTGCATGAATCTTTTATAGAACTTAAAGAAATGCAAAACACTATGGTCGGCTTGCAAAAGCTTGATATATCCTTAAATTTGTCACTAAAAATTTATAAAACTTACGGCAACAGCACTTTAAGTGTGTTAAATGACAATCCCTATAAACTTGTAGAGGATGTTGACGGAATAGGTTTTGTTACCGCAGATAGAATTGCTCAGGAGATAGGAATAAAATCGAATAGTGAGTTTCGTGTAAGGGCAGGTATAGTTTATTGCTTAAAACAGGCAGCTGCTAATAACGGACATACTTATCTTCCTAAAGACGAACTTGCAACAATGGTTTTTAAATTGCTTTGCCTTAACAGCGAAGAATACACTTACTTATTTGACAATGTAATCGAAGTTTTGGAAATAAGCGGCATAGTAGTTATTTTGCAAAGCGAAAGCCAAAAAATTATTATGTTTAACAGGTATTATTTGTTAGAGCGAAAAATTGCGGAAAGGTTGATTTCCCTTAACAATTCGCAAAAACAAATACAAACGGATATTCGTGCTGATATAAGCGAGTTTGAGGCGTTGAACGGGATTAAAATGCACGAAAACCAAATTTTGGCAATCGAAAATGCCGTAAGCAATGGCGTAAATGTGATAACGGGCGGTCCGGGAACAGGCAAAACCACTATCATAAAATGCATACTATTTATTTTTAAAAAGTTGCACCTTAACACACAGCTCTGTGCCCCAACGGGAAGAGCAGCAAAAAGGCTTGCGGAAGCTTGTTCGGAAGAGGCAAAAACAATTCATCGCCTGCTGGATTTGAACTTTAAAAACGGTAAAGGATATTTTACTTACTCGGAAAATACTACTTTGGATGCGGATGTTGTTATTGTGGACGAAGTAAGTATGTGCGACGAGTATGTATTTAGCAGTTTGTTAAGTGCGATAAAGTTTGGCGGTAGGTTAATTGTAGTCGGCGATAAAGACCAGCTGCCATCGGTTGGTGCAGGTAATATTTTAGGGGATATAATCGCTTTTAATAAATTGCCTATTAGCTATTTGACGTATATTTACAGGCAAGACCACCAAAGTATGATTGTTGAAAACGCTCATAGAATCAATAACGGAGAAATGCCGATAATCAAAAATGCGGAAAGTGACTTTTTGTTTTCCAACATAAAAGGGCAGGAGGCTATTGCAGATACCGTAGTTGATATGGTAAGCCGTAGGATACCAAATTATTTAAAAGTCGACCCTTATGACATACAAGTTTTGTGCCCGTTAAAAAAGGGTGTGAGCGGTGTTAATAACTTAAATGTTATACTGCAAAATTCAATTAATCCTCCCGCTTATGATAAAAAAGAAATCAGAATGGGAGAGCATGTTTATAGGCAGTTTGACAAAGTTATTCATATTGTGAACAACTATGATTTGGAGTGGACTCGCGGGGACGAAATAGGTGTAGGAGTTTTTAACGGAGATATAGGTAAAATTATCGACGTAGACGAAAATGACGGAAAACTGACTGTCGAGTTTGAGGATGAAAGAGTAGCTGTTTATACACGTGATATTTTTGACCAGCTGCTACTTGCATACAGTATAAGCGTGCATAAGTCGCAGGGCAGTGAGTTTGATATTGTGGTAATTGTTTTGATGGGCGGAAGTTATACGCTAATGACGAGAAATTTGCTTTATACCGCAGTTACAAGGGCAAAAAAAATGAGTGTTATAGTCGGCGACGATAAGCATTTGTATTTTATGGTGCATAATAATTACACCGCAAAACGGTATACTTTGCTTACTCAAATGCTTAACGAAGAGTATGAAAGACAAATGTCGGATATAGCCGAGTAAAATATATTATGACTAAAGAAAAAGATAATAATTTGATAAAAAACAGTCAAAAATCGCAGCTAAACAATAAAAATGCTGCCAAATCGACTAAAAATAGTTTTAAAGATAAACTTTGCGATTTAATACAAAGGTGCTTTTATCCCGATAGTTGCAGATGTATAGTTTGCGATAAGGAAATACAAACTGATAGTAAATATTGTTTATGTGAAGATTGTTTAAAAACATTTCTGTTTAACAATGGTAGGATATGTGTTAAGTGCGGTGCACCTATCGAAAACGAGGCATGTTATTGCCTAGAGTGCCAAAACTATGAAAAGGGATTTGATTTTGCAAGAAGCAGTTTAAAGTATGAGGGAGATGCCAAGCGATTGGTGCTTAACTTTAAATTTTATAACAACCGTTGGCTTGCAAAGTATTTTGCCGATATGTTATACGATACTTATATGCAAAACGGTATGGATGCGGATGTGATTATTCCTGTACCTATTTCGCATAAAAGACAAAAAGCCAGAGGGTATAATCAATCATTGTTGATTGCAAAGCCTCTTGCGGAAAGGCTGAATTTACCTTTACTTACAAATGTGATAGAAAAAGTTAAGGAAAACAAACAGCAAGCCTCGTTGAGCTTAAGGGAAAGACGTGAAAATGTATTAGATGTTTATCGCGTTACCGACAGAAATGCTGTAAAGGGGCAAACGGTTTTGGTAGTAGATGATATTTTGACAACGGGTAGCACTCTTGGAGAGATTAGCAGAAGACTTAAAATAGTAGGTGCAACCAAAGTTTACGGGTTGGTTGTCGCAAGCCCTAAATATATTGTTCCAAGTGAATATACTCAAGATAATCTTGATTTTGAAATACTGTGATTAAGTATCTTAATATAGCAATTAACACAGGAAAATAATTTTATAAAAGGATAAAAAATCAAAAAAACGTGCAAAAATCGTATGTAAATGCAAAAAAATACAAGGCTGAGAGGCAAATTGAAGTTGTTATACGACAGGATTAAAATTATACTTGCGGGAGCGGTTTTCCCTGACGATTGTCGCTGTATAGTTTGTGATAAGGAAATACCCAAAGGCAGCAAGTATTGCATGTGCGAGGATTGTACAAGAGATTTCCCTTTTAATAATGGTAGAATTTGTGTTAGGTGCGGGGTACCTGTAGGGACGGAAGCTTGTTATTGTTTGGAGTGCCAAAACCATAATAAAAATTTTGATTTTGTAAGAAGTAGTTTGAAATATGAGGGAGTAGCAAAACGATTACTAATACAATTTAAGTTTTACGGGAAGCGTTGGCTTGCAAAATATTTTGGCGAAATGCTAACAGAAACCTATTTGCAAAACGTGATAGATGCACAGGTAATAGTGCCTGTTCCCATATCATACGAAAGAGAAAAGTCAAGAGGTTACAATCAGTCTATGCTACTTGCAAAAGTACTTTCGCGAAAATTGGGTTTGCCTATAGTATCGGATGTTTTGATAAAAATAAAAGATAATAGGCAACAAGCAGCTTTGAGTGTAAGCGAACGGCGTGAAAATGTGGTCGGAACATACGGGATATTTAACAGGGAAAAAGTTAAAGGTAAAAAGGTTTTGGTGGTGGATGATATACTTACCACAGGAAGTACGATAAGCGAAGTTGCAAGACAACTAAAAATTGCGGGAGCAACCAATGTTTATGGATTGGTCGTTGCAAGTCCTAAATATATGTTGCAGACGGAGAATTATGTAATTTGATACATTTTAAGGAAAATTATCTTAAATTGTCAAATTGCATATTTTTTTGCCTTAAAATCTTTTGTATTTAAAATATTATAATATTATGGTAATTGACATATATAAAAATTTAGTGTACAATAAAAAAGTATAGGAAATTTTTAACAAATTAATTAAATGTTAGTGTTGCTAGCAAAAATGCTAAATCCAACAACATTAAAAAGAGATAAAATATGGGATTATTCGCTAAATTGTTCCCTAAAGCAAATGATAGGGAAATTGCAAAATTAGATAAAATCGCAAATGATATTGAAGCTTTGGGAGATGAATACAAAGCTTTAAGTGAAGAACAATTAAAAGCAAAAACGTTAGAATTTAGAGATAGACTTTCCAAAGGGGAAAGCCTGGACGATATTTTGGTAGAGGCTTATGCGACTGTTCGCGAGGCAAGTGACAGGGTGCTTGGTTTAAGACATTTCCATGTTCAGCTAATGGGTGGTATCGCTTTGCACCAAGGACGTATCGCACAAATGGCAACAGGTGAAGGTAAAACTTTGGTTGCGACTTTGCCTGCATATTTAAATGCGTTAAACGGCGAGGGTATGCATATCGTAACTGTCAATGACTATCTTGCAAAACGTGACGCAGAGTGGATGGGCAAGGTATACAAATATTTGGGCTTGACTGTAGGCGTTGTTGTGCCGCAAATGAGCCAGGATGCAAAACAGGCCGCATACAATTCGGATATAATTTATGCCACAAACAACGAGTTGGGGTTTGACTATTTGCGTGACAATATGATAGTTGATATAAGGCAAAAAATGCAAAGACAACTTGCCTTTGCAATAGTGGACGAGGTGGATAGTATCCTTATCGACGAGGCTAGAACTCCTTTAATCATTAGCGGTATGGGCGAAAAATCAAGCGACACATACACAAAGGCAAATGCTTTTGCAAAATCTTTGCAAGAGGATGACTATATAGTTGAAGAAAAGGAAAAGACCGTTCGTTTGTCCGACGAGGGGGTAGCAAAGGCGGAAAGATATTTCGGGCTTGAAAACTATGCGGATATCGAAAACCAAGACTTGGCACATTACGTAAACAATGCTTTGCGTGCTAATGTTATTATGAAACGCGATGTAGACTATGTGGTAAAAGACGGCGAGGTCGTAATCGTTGACGAGTTTACAGGACGTCTTATGGAGGGCAGAAGATATAGCGAGGGTTTGCACCAAGCTATCGAGGCAAAGGAAAAAGTTTCAATCAAAGCAGAGTCTAAAACACTTGCCACTATTACTTTTCAAAACTTTTTTAGGCTTTACAAAAAGTTGTCGGGTATGACAGGTACTGCAAAAACCGAAGAAAAAGAGTTTAACGATATTTACAATTTGGATGTTGTAGTATTGCCAACAAACAAACCAATTTTAAGGGTTGATGAAAATGATAAACTATACACAACCAAAAACGGAAAAATGAGAGCTTTGATTGCGGATATCGAGGAGCACCACAAAACAGGGCAACCTATTTTGGTGGGTACTTCCAATGTGGAGGATTCCGAAGCGTTGTCTAAAATATTAAAAGCTCATAAAATAAACCACAATGTTTTGAATGCTAAAAACCATAAAAGTGAGGCAGAAATCATTGCCCAAGCGGGTAAGGTCGGTGCTGTTACAATCGCGACAAATATGGCAGGTCGTGGTACAGATATTATGCTTGGCGGTAATGCGGAATATTCTGCAAAAGAGCGTATGGAGAAAAATGGTTACAGCGAGGAGATTATTGCAGAGGCAACCTCGTATGCAACTATAACTGACCCTGAAATATTAAAAGCAAGGGAAGAGTATCAAAGATATTATGAGCAATTTAAGCAAATAACCGACAAGGAAAAGGAAGAAGTAAAAGCTTTGGGCGGACTTCGAATCGTAGGTACTTGCCGTAATGACAGCAGACGTATAGACGACCAGCTTCGTGGTAGAAGTGGTAGGCAGGGCGACCCGGGCTCAAGCGTATTCTATTTGAGTATGGAAGACGATATGCTTAGAGTTTTCGGTGGGGAAACAATGCAAAATATCGCGAATAAATTCAGTTTTGAGGAAGACCAAGCGATAGTACTTAATATGTTAACCAAGCAAATCGAACACGCTCAAGCAAGAATCGAAAGCAGAGACTTTAGCATACGTAAAAGCGTGCTTGCCTATGACGATGTTATGAACGTTCAAAGAAATTTGATATACGAACAAAGAAACAAAGTGCTTGACGGCCTTGATATGTCAAATCAAATTGAAAAAATGATAATCGAGCAAGTGGAATTGATTTGTAACAATTATATCGATATGACAGTAGGCTATATGTCTTGGGATTACGAGGGCTTTAACAATGCGTTAGAGCAAAGAGTACTTGCAGACGGTACAAATATAATTACCGAAGAATTGTGCTCGGTATACAATGCGGTAAAAATCAGAGACGCGATTTTGGACGAAGTGTTTAAACAATATGATAAAAAAGTTGCGGATGCACAAGAAAACGGCTTTGATTTCCAAGAAGTTGAAAGAGCGGTATTGCTTAGAAATGTCGATACAAAATGGATGGACCACATTGACAGTTTGCATAGGTTAAGAAAAGGTATCGGACTTATGGCATACGGTCAAAAAGACCCTGTAATCGCATATAAGAATAACGCTATAGATATGTTTGACGAAATGATTGATGCAATCAACCGCGATACCGTTACTACACTTTGCAAAGGTGTACTAAGAGCAAATGTGGAAAGAAAGCAAGTGGCAGAGGAGTCCGGAACAAACCAAAACAGTACTGTAGTAAACAAGGACAAAAAGATAGGAAGAAATGACATGTGTCCTTGCGGCTCGGGCAGAAAATATAAGAACTGCTGTGGAAAATAAAAAGTTTGTTAAATTAAAATATTTCGGTCAGTAAAGGAAAAAACTATCAAAAATCGTGGTTAATTAGGCAAAATAAATTGAAATATACTTTTTAAAAGTGAAATAATAGGTATAAGGTAATAAATATGATTTTATTGGAAGAGACAAAACTAGAAGTTCAAAAAATTAAAGAATTGCTTGTGAGCGTGGGTGATGCTTTGGATTTGAATAAGCTTAATGCAAGAAAAGCCGAACTTGAAAAAATGCAAAACGAGCCGGACTTTTGGAATGATATGTCAAAAGCACAGGTGGTTAATAAAGAGTGTAAGAGTATTGAAAACAAGCTTAACAAGTATGCAGGCTTGATGTCCAGACTTGAAGATACCGATGTGCTTATTGATATGTGCATTGAAATGCAAGACGACAGCGAAGACGAAAATATTTTGAGTGAAATTAAAAAACTTTCTCATGAAATAGAACAGCTAAGGCTTGAAACTTTGTTAAAAGGCAAGTATGATGCAAACAATGCGATTTTGACTTTGCATGCAGGTGCAGGCGGTACAGAAGCTCAAGATTGGGCAAGTATGCTTTACAGGATGTATTTGAGATATGCAGAGCGTGAGGGATTTGCCGTTAAAGAATTGGACAGACTTGACGGCGATGAGGCAGGTATAAAAGCGGTTACTTTTATGGTATCGGGCGATAACGCTTATGGCTACCTTAAGGCGGAAAAAGGCGTACACCGTTTGGTAAGAATAAGTCCTTTCGACTCGCAAAGTCGTAGGCATACAAGCTTTTCTTCCTTGGAAGTTATGCCGGAAATCGAAAATGACAATGCGATAGTAATTAATATGGATGAGGTGCGTGTAGATACTTACCGAAGTGGCGGTGCAGGCGGTCAGCACGTTAACAAAACAGATTCCGCTGTGCGTATGACACATATTCCTACGGGTATTGTCGTACAGTGCCAAAACGAGCGTAGCCAAATTCAAAATAGAGAGCAAGCTTTAAAAATGTTAAAAAGTAAGCTTATCGAAAGGCAAGAGCAGGAAAGGTTAGAGCAAGACCAAGAGCTTAAAGGAGACTTGAAAAAAATCGAATGGGGCTCGCAAATTCGTTCGTATGTATTTTGTCCTTACACAATGGTAAAAGACCATAGGACAAACTTTGAAACGGGCAATATTTCCGCTGTAATGGATGGGGAAATAGAAGAGTTTATTGAGGAATACCTTAAGAAAATGTAAAAATTAAAAGGGAAAAACTAATTTAGTTGTTTTTCGCTTTTAAAATTTAAGGGGGAAAATTATGAGACCCGTAGTACCAACATACTGCTATATTCAAGGTTGCTACAATCCTGAGTTTGAGGCTGCAATCGCAGTGTGTAAACAAGATAACAAACTGATAACCTATTGAAAATCGGTATTAAAATACTTAAAAAAAGGAATTTGCAATGTCATATTTGGATACTTCAAATGAAAAATTAAAGGCGTTGAAAAAACGCGGAGATATAGTTATCCTTGCGATAGAATCATCTTGCGACGAAACTGCTTGTGCGATAATGCGCGGTAAGCAGTTGCTTTCAAATGTGGTTGCAACACAAATAGAAATACATAGACGTTTTGGTGGGGTTGTGCCTGAAATAGCATCCCGCAACCATACATTAGCTGTGGAAAATGTGGTAAAGGAAGCCCTTGCCAAAGCAAATATGACTTTAAAAGACATAGAAGTTATCGGAGTGACTTATGGTGCAGGTTTGTTGGGTGCTTTGCTTGTGGGGGTAAGTTATGCTAAAAGCCTTGCTTATAGCTTGGATATCCCTTTAATAGCGGTAAACCATATAAAAGGACATGTGGCAGCAAATTATATTGCTTGTCCCGAGCTTGCCCCTCCTTATATTTGTTTGATTGCAAGTGGCGGGCATACTGCAATTTGCAAAGTTCAAGACTTCAATGAAATTGAAATAATCGGAAGTACTGTCGACGATGCTTGCGGAGAGGCTTTTGATAAAGTTGCAAGGTGTTTGGGATTGCCATACCCTGGTGGTGTGGAAATTGAAAAACTTGCATTAGATGGTAATTGTAATATTGAAATGCCTTTACCGTTTAAAGGAGAAGAACATTTTAATTTGAGTTACAGCGGACTTAAAACCGCAGTGTTAAATTATATTCACAACAAAGAACAAAAAGGGGAAGAGTACAGCAAAGCAGATGTTGCAGCAAGCTTTCAAAACCGTGCAATAGGTATGCTAGTGGATAACACAATAAGGGCTACTTTGAAATATGGTTACAAAACAATAGTGATTGCGGGTGGCGTAGGTGCAAATAAATTATTGCGTTCCAAAATGAGTGAAGAAGGCAAAAAGCATAATATAAAGGTTATATATCCTCCGCTAAATTTGTGTACGGATAACGCTGCAATGATTGCAAGCGAAACAAGAATTTTGATTGAAAGCGGGGCTCAATGTGCAAACATTGACCTTGACGGCTCGGCAAATGTAAGGATATTCGATTAATTAAAAATAATTAATATACATAATATAAATATTTTATTATTTATCATTATATGTGTATTGAATTTTCGTAGTTATAGTTAATTGTATAATGGCGATTGAAAATTTGCTTGTTTATAAAACTAGTACATACTTGTTTGAGTGTTATAACTAACGTTTATTTAACTGTTTTAATTTAAACTAAAATAAAATCAAATCATTAGAGATAAAATTTCTAAAATTTAACCTGTGATTTAAAAATTTTGTTAATTAACTAAAATTGTTTAAAATGTTTGACATTCTATATTATATTTGTTAGAATATCAAATATATGGTCGGACTTAGGCAAATTATGCCAAAAATTAAGGACGATTTGTATAAAAATTTATCAAAAACCGTAAGAGTTTATTTAGGTTGAAATAAGCTTTAGCGGTATCAATAAATGGCATAGGTAGGTGTGCTTTATGCCTTATTGAAGCGAGATTTTTTAAGGATGGTTATCTTAGAAAAAACCGTCAATCGGGTAAAAGCTTTGCACATTTGTTTACTTTTAGTATAAAATGCTATTAAGTTTTTATTTGTTGAAGTTTTTTGTAAGGTAACAGTAATTTTGAATATCGCACAGCAAGTTATGAGTGTCCTTCAAGGGTTGCGGGAATTACTCATCCGATTTTATATTTTTTAAGGAGGTAAAATAGAATGCCAACTATTAACCAATTAATTAGGCAAGGTAGAAAAGACAAAGTTTCAAAAAGCAATTCACCTATTATGGATGCAAATCCTCAAAAACGTGGTGTATGCCTTTCTGTTACAACAACTTCTCCTAAAAAGCCAAACTCCGCATTGCGTAAAATTGCAAGAGTTCGTCTTGTAAACGGTCAAGAAGGTACAATTTATATTCCAGGTATTGGACATAACCTACAAGAGCATAGCGTAGTTTTAATTCGTGGTGGTAGGGTTAGAGATTTACCGGGTGTCAGATATCACATTATCCGTGGTACATTGGATGCTTCAGGTGTAGCTAACCGTAGACAAGCAAGGTCTAAGTACGGTGCAAAACGCCCTAAATAAGCCTTGTAATCGGATGTTTAAAGCAACTATGACTGCTTTGCTTTTGTGATTTTCAAGCAGTCAAAATTCAAATGGAGGTAATAAATTATGCCAAGAAGAAGTGGTGTTATAAAAAGAGACGTTCTACCTGACCCAATGTACGGCAGCAAGGTAATCACTAAGTTGATTAACCAAGTTATGCTTGATGGTAAAAGAGGAACAGCTCAAAATATAGTTTATGGTGCTTTTGATATTATTAAAAACAAAATGAATCAAGACCCAATGGAGGTTTTTGAACAAGCACTAGAAAATGTTAAACCTGTTTTGGAAGTTAAAGCTCGCAGAGTGGGTGGTTCAACTTACCAAGTTCCAATGGAAATCAGGGCTGACAGAAGACAAACTCTTGCTATTCGTTGGATTGTTCTTTTCGCAAGAAAGAGAAACGAGAAAACAACAGTAGAGAAACTTGCCGGCGAACTAATGGATGCTTATAACAACTCAGGTAACTCTGTGAAGAAGAAAGACGATATGCACAGAATGGCCGAGGCTAACAAAGCATTTGCACATTACCGTTGGTAATCTTATCTTTTATCTTAATTTATTGCAAGCTATCTTTCGCGGATATTTTGCTGTAACTGAGATTAATTGAAATCGGAAGTAGTTGAATTATTAGTTTTTTGCATTAGCATATAAATTTTAAAAGTAGTTAAAATTTACTTCCATAGTTTAATTTGATTTTTAGGAGGGCGTTATGCCAAGAGAATTTTCGTTAGAAAATACAAGAAATATAGGTATTATGGCGCACATCGATGCGGGTAAGACTACTACATCCGAGCGTATTTTGTACTATACAGGAAGGGTTCACAAAATTGGTGAAACACATGACGGTAGTGCTACAATGGACTGGATGGTACAAGAGCAAGAGCGTGGTATTACTATCACATCTGCTGCTACTTCAACTCAATGGAGAGGCACTCGTATCAACCTTATCGACACTCCGGGACACGTTGACTTTACCGTTGAGGTAGAAAGAAGTTTGCGTGTACTTGACGGTGCGGTAGCTCTTTTCTGTGCAAAATCCGGTGTTGAGCCACAATCTGAAACAGTTTGGAGACAAGCTACAAAATACGGTGTTCCAAGAATTGCTTTCGTTAACAAAATGGACCGTCAAGGTGCAGATTTTGCAAACGTAGTTAAAATGATGAAAGATCGTTTGAAAGCTAATGCAGTTCCTGTACAATTACCTATCGGTAAAGAAGACTATTTTGTCGGTCAAGTTGACGTAATCGAAATGAAAGCAGTTATTTACGATAAGGATGATAAAGATGGTACTAAATTTGAAATAACTGATATTCCAAGCGATATGTTAGACGAGGCAGCTGCTGCAAGAGAACTTCTTATCGAGTCGATTTCCGATTACGATGAGGAAATTATGATGAAGTTCCTTGAGGGCGAAGAAATTTCGGCTGACGAAATCAAAGCTGCTTTGCGTAAAGCTACTATCGATATGGCAATCACTCCTGTATTCTGCGGTAGTGCATATCGTAACAAGGGTGTACAAGCTTTGATGGATGCAATCGTTGATTTCCTACCATCTCCGCTTGATGTTCCTCACATTAAAGGAACTAACCCTGACAATGGCGAAGAAGAGGAAAGAATTTCTTCCGATGACGAGCCAATGGCAGGTCTTGCATTTAAGATTGTTGCAGACCCTTATGGTAAACTTGCATTCTTCAGACTTTACAGTGGTAAATTGAGCAGTGGTTCTTATGTATACAATGCATCAAAAGGCAAAAAGGAGCGTATCGGACGTATCGTTCGTATGCACTCTAACTCAAGAACAGAAGTTGACGAAGTTTTTGCAGGCGATATCGTTGCTATCGTAGGTCTAAAAGATACTACAACAGGCGATACTTTGTGTGACCCAGACCATCCAATTCATTTGGAAAGTATGGATTTCCCAGAGCCGGTTATTAAAGTTGCTATCGAGCCAAAAACTAAAGCTGGACAAGAAAAAATGGGTATGGCATTGGTTAAACTTGCCGAAGAAGACCCAACTTTCAAAACTTATACCGACCAAGAGACAGGTCAAACTATCATTGCAGGTATGGGTGAGTTGCACCTAGAGATTATCGTTGACAGATTGTTGCGTGAGTTCAAGGTTGAGGCAAACGTAGGACAACCACAAGTTGCTTATCGTGAGACTATCCGTAACACTGTTGATGCAGAGGGTAAATTTATCCGTCAGTCAGGTGGTTCCGGTCAATATGGTCACTGCCGCGTTACACTTATGCCGGGCGAGCCTGGGTCAGGTGTTGTTATTGAGGATAAGACTGTCGGCGGCTCTATTCCTAAGGAATATATCCCTGCTGTTGACAAAGGTATCCGTGAGGCTGCTTTGAGCGGTATTCTTGCAGGATACGAGTTGGTTGACTTTAAAGTTACTATAAACGATGGTTCTTACCACGAAGTTGACTCTTCCGAAATGGCGTTCAAAATTGCAGGTAGTATGGCTTTGAAAGAGGGTGCTAAAAAGGCAAATCCTGTTTTGTTAGAGCCTATTATGGCTGTAGACGTTGTTACACCGGATGAGTATTTGGGCGATGTTATCGGTACTATCAACGGCCGTCGCGGTAGCATTAAGACAATGGAAATGAGAGGTGGTGACCAAGCTATTTCTGCAGAAGTTCCATTAAGCGAAATGTTCGGTTATGCAACTGTTCTTCGTTCGACATCTCAAGGTAGAGCAGGTTTCTCAATGCAATTCTCTCACTACGCTGAAGTTCCAAGAAGCGTATCCGAGAAAATTATCGGCGAGAGAAACAAAGATAAATAAAATTAGGTATTTACATTTGTAAAATAAAATGTTATACTTATTATATTGGGGAATGCGTTTTGATTTTTCAATATAAAATATATCTCCTTAAATAGTTATTTAGCGTTTAAAGTTAATAACATTTACGGGATAAAATAAACAATAATCAATATTTATTATTGTACAAAAAATATAAACATTATAAATTGAATTTTTTAGGAGGATTACAAATATGGCTAAAGCTAAATTTGAAAGAAACAAGACCCACGTAAACATTGGTACTATCGGTCACGTTGACCATGGTAAAACTACTCTTACTGCTGCTATCACAATGTATAGTGCTGCTAAGGGATTTGCTGATGCAATGAAATATGATGAAATTGATAAGGCACCGGAAGAGAGAGAGCGTGGTATTACAATTAATACAGCACACGTAGAGTATCAAACTGCTACTCGTCACTATGCACACGTTGACTGCCCAGGACACGCAGACTATGTTAAAAACATGATTACAGGTGCTGCTCAAATGGACGGTGCAATCCTAGTTGTTGCTTCAACTGATGGTCCAATGCCTCAAACTCGTGAGCACATCTTGCTTGCTCGTCAAGTAGGCGTTCCTTACATCGTTGTATTTATGAACAAAACTGACCTAGTTGACGACGAAGAGTTGCTAGAGCTAGTTGAAATGGAAATCCGTGACCTACTTTCTGAGTATGGTTTCCCTGGCGATGATACTCCAATCGTTAAAGGTTCTGCATTCAAGGCTCTTGAAGCTGCTTCTAACGGACATGCTGATGACCCTGCTTGCGCTTGCATCGCTGAACTTCTTGACGCTGTTGATGCTTACATCCCAGCTCCAGAACGTGATACTGATAAGCCTTTCTTGATGCCTGTTGAGGACGTATTTACTATCACAGGTCGTGGTACTGTTGCTACAGGTAGAGTAGAGCGTGGTTGCATCAAAATGCAAGACCAAATCGAAATCGTTGGTATTAAAGATACTGTTAAGACAACTTGTACAGGTATCGAAATGTTCAGAAAGCTTCTTGACGAGGCATTCGCTGGAGATAACGTTGGTCTATTGCTACGTGGTATCCAAAGAACTGATATCGAGCGTGGTCAAGTACTTGCTAAACCAGGTTCAATCAACCCTCACACTTCTTTCTCATCTCAAGTTTACGTATTGACAAAGGAAGAGGGTGGTCGTCATACTCCATTCTTCAACGGTTACCGTCCACAATTCTACTTCAGAACAACTGACGTTACAGGTTCAATCAAATTGCCTGCAGGCGTAGAAATGGTAATGCCTGGCGATAACATCGATATGGATATCGAGCTTATCACTCCAATCGCTATAGAAGAAGGTCTACGTTTCGCTATCCGTGAAGGTGGTAGAACTGTAGGTTCAGGCGTAGTTGCTAAGATTATTAAGTAATCTTAATCAAACGTCTAAGCGAATTTAACTAGTTATAATATGATTTTAAGCAAAGAAATGCTCTGGTTATACCAGAGCATTTTTTGTTTGTATAAATAATAATGATAAATATTTGAAATTAATTTTTAAGTTATGATATTCATAATTAAATATATTTATTTAGGTACAATCAATATAAAAAATAAATAATAATGCAAGTTTGTTATCTGTTCAATTTTCTATTAATTGCTTATGGTCTTTTAAAAGTTCAGTGTATTGCTCAAAAATATCGTCAAAACAAAAGATTTTCAATTTGTTATGCACTTTATCAAATTGCCATTGTTTTACATTATAAATATGAAAGAAAGGCAACCATTTTATACCCTTGTTAAAGTGTTTAACAACGGTGTTTTGTTTAGGCATTCTTTGTTCGTTAAAACGTCCGTCTAAAATTAACATAGAGGTTTTACTGCGATATAGGGCAGATTGGTCGGGCATTTTAAACCATTTTGTATTTACTAAGTATCTGCACTTTTCGAATAATTCGTTTTTGATAGCAAGTTTGCGATTAAACAGCGTTACTCCTGCATTAAAATAATCTTTTGCTATCCAAAATTTGCCCATATAGTCAAGTGCAGAGGCAAACTCATATTCACTTATGTCAATATCGTACAAAAGGGATATGTCGTCGCATGCCATAATATCCGCGTCCAAATAAAGTATCTTGTCAGGCAAATCGATTTTGTCGATTAATAACCTTATAAGCGTATAAGGGGAGTAATCGTTATTGTGGTTTTTACCATAAAGTAATTGCTTAAACATTATTGTGGTATCTATCAATTTTACTTGACTTTGAGCATTTGTTTGTTTAACTAAATTATCCAAAAAGTCTGCTTGTTCAGGGGTTATGCAACAAAAATTCGGTTTTATTTCAGTATAGTCCAAAGTTGTTAAATAAATAGTCAATGGGTTTTTATAGTGTTTTAAAATGGATAAAGTAGCAAGCACTATCCCTTTAAAAATACTTTTATTGCCCGAAAACATTATGTTTACCATACTCACTCCTTAATTAAATAATTGTTATTTTAATCTTCTGTTTTAGTGTTTGTGTACTCGTCTTGAGATGCTGTGTTGTTTTCATTAGTTACAGCTTCAATTACGAAGCTAGGTGGCGTTTGTGTATTGTCACTATCTTGAGCGGTACTACCACAAATATTTGAGCTATCATCATTAAGCAAATCTTCATGTATGGCAATTACTTTATGAGATTTTTCGTACTTTAATGTGCGTTTTTCTAAAATTAGATAATCTATAAAACTTATCAGCATTAATCCGTAATAGGTAAGTATACGCCATAATAGCATACCGCTTGCGCCTAAATCTTTAGTGATTCCGCTTGCAATAAATACGAATATCGATGTAAATGCAAATTCAATACCACCGCTACCACCGGGTGTAGGTATAAAAACGCAAGTTGTTATTGCAAATGAAGTACCGCAAATTACAAAAAACAAATCGGTATAACTGCAATTTATGTTAAACGAACGCAATATATAAAATGTGATTGCATAATATACAAACATTGTAATTGCTCTTATAAAAAAGCAAAGCAGTGCGGCTCCTTTATGTTTCCATAACTCCTTAAAAGCGGATTGAGTATCCTCGCAGTATTTTTGAAAAGCGGGAACGGCAGGTTTGATAAACTTGGATAAAAACTTGATTTTACCTAGCAAATTTAAAAGATAAACTAAGAAATTTGCTGTTTTTTTACTGCAAGCAAGCAAAATTATTATGCCAAAAGATAAAAAGTTCATGGTAAAACCGATTATTATCATTGGCAATAAATTGCCTACTGCCGTTATAAGTTGCGGATAAATTGCAATAGATAGTAATGCAAATAGGTTAGTAACAGCCATGTGAATTATAAAATTCATCATCAATATTCCTGTAGAACTTGAGGCTTTAATACCTAATCTTGAGTAAGAGTAAACTTGAAATGGCTGTCCGCCTGTAGCAAACGGGGTAATACCGTTAAAAAAGTGCTCGGTATTTCCAATCAAAAAGGTATCTACCATACTGATATCGCATTTTTTTGCTTTTGTCAGTATGCACGTAGTGATAGGGGAGAGTAAAAAGTATAAAACAGTCAAGCCTATTGCTGCAAATAAATATCCGATATGAATATTGGCAAAAGCCGCTTTAATAGCATTTATATCCGTTGTTAAAAAAATTATCAACAGCAAAATTAATATTGTGATTGCAAGTCCCAATATAATTTTGTTTAAAATACTTTTAAAGCTATACTTGTTTTTTTCTTTATTGCTCATAGAAAAATTATACCATAAATATATAATAGTGTCAACATTATGCCCTTTTTGCGGCAAACTAAAAGCGGGTTTTTAAAACCCGCTTAAATTGTTGTATTTTATTATTTATTTTCCCTTGTGCCGTAATGCTCAATAACATATTCCAAATCTTTATCGCCTCTGCCTGATAGGTTTACAAGTATGCTACCTTTTTCCGTTTGTTTTGCAAGTTTGATTGCATAAGCAACAGCGTGGCTTGACTCTATTGCAGGAATAATACCTTCTAATCTTGATAGCTCAAAAAAGGCATCAATAGCTTCATTATCGTCACAAGTACCATATTTAATTCTTCCAATATCTTTTAAAAATGCGTGTTCCGGACCACTTGAAGGGTAGTCAAGTCCGCTTGCAACCGAATAAACAGGGGCAGGCTCGCCATTTTCGTCTTTTAACATAATGCTGTTAAATCCGTGCATTACACCTTCTTCGCCGTAAGTCAAACTTGCTGCATGGTCGCCCAATTTAGTTCCGCGTCCCAATGGCTCAACACCATAAATGTCAACAGGGTCATTTAAAAATGCTGTAAACATACCTATTGAATTGCTTCCGCCGCCTACACATGCAACAACATTATCAGGCAATTCGCCTGTCATTTGCAAAAATTGCTCTCTTGCTTCAATGCCTACAACGCTTTGGAAATCGCGTACCATAGTAGGGAACGGATGAGGTCCCAAGGCAGAGCCTATGCAATATATGCAATCTTTATATTCCTTACTATATGCGGCAAATGCGGCATCAACAGCTTCTTTTAGTGTTTGCAAACCATCTGTAACTTCCACAACTCTTGCACCCAAAATTTTCATTCTTGCAACATTAGGTGCTTGCTTTTTAATGTCCACCGCACCCATGTAAATATCACATTCCAAACCGAAATATGCCGCAGCTGTTGCAAGTGCAACACCATGTTGTCCTGCACCTGTTTCGGCGATAATCTTCTTTTTGCCCATATATTTTGCAAGAAGGGCTTCGCCCATACAGTGATTAAGTTTGTGCGCACCGCTGTGATTCAAATCCTCACGCTTAACATATATTTGAACATTGCCGTATTTGTTTGATAGTCTTTCGCAGTGTGAGATAGGTGTTGGTCTGCCTTGAAATTCTCTGCGAATCCTTCTAAGTTCATTTATAAATTTGGATGATTTGCAAATTGTAAAATACGCATCCGTAATCTCTTGCATTGCTTGCTTTAGTTCCGGCGTCAAATAAGCACCGCCATATTTGCCAAAATATCCTGCTTCATTAGGGTACTCTCTGTGATATGTATCAAAATCTATTCCGTTAAATTTCATTTTTATTACCTCGTATTTTATATTTATTTTGGATAAAATATTATCCTTAAATTTGTACTAATTATTGTTTTATCATATATTTTGCTTTAAAACCAATCAAAAATCGGTATTATTTATGTTTTGCAACAAAAAAACGCATAATACCATTTGCTAAGTATTTGCGTTAATACATACGATGTCGCCATCGTTTGGATAAAATTTCCATAAATATAAATCTCCTCTAATCTAAACTTTTCTAAACTATCCACAATATCTCTTGTATTGTGCGATTTTATGATTTTATTATAACTGCAATAAATTGATATGTCAATATATTTTATGCAATTTTTATAAAAAGTTGCTTTTATAGGCAAAAATCCTTTATAATAGTTTGTCCTCTGTGTAGGGCACTTGTTCCCGAGCGGGCAAGTTCTATGATTTCGTAAGGGCGAAGTACATCGATAAAAGCATCGATTTTGCGAGGGTTACCCGTAAGCTCCAAAACCATCGCATTTTGACTTAAATCGATAGTTTTTGCTTTAAATATAGATGATATTTCTATAATTTCCGAGCGTTTTTCTGCACTTACTTCCAATTTAATCAAAAGTAACTCTCGCAAAATGGAATCATTTTCCTCAAGTTCGGTAACTCCGTTTACTTCTATTTGCTTTAGCAGTTGATGTTTTAGGGCAGTGATTTGCTTTTCGTCTCCAAACAATGATATTGTCATTCTGGATAAATTTTCGTCTTCCGTTTTGCAAACGGAAAGACTTTCGATATTGTAACCACGTCTGGAGATAAGCCCAGATATACGTGTCAAAACACCCGCATTGTTTGAAACCAACATAGATATATAATGTAATTTATTCATATAAACCTCGTATGCTATTAAATGTTAAAAATAATAATGAATTATACTTTTATAGTGTTACTACTAATATTTTTAACTTATTAGTTTTTATTGATATGTCTTAAATCATCCCCATCCAAATACAAAACCTTTGTGTTGTTTTGATTTGTAAGTCTTGAAAAAACTCTGTCCCCGTATTTGTCCTGTATTTCGTTAAAAGTCAAGTTTGTCGCGATTATATTGTGTTTATTTACTCGTTCGGATAAAAGCACAGTCAAATATTCGATTGTAACGTTTTTTATAAGCGGCTCTATTCCTAAATCGTCGATTATAAGTACATCCGCATTAATCAAGTTATTTAATATATGCTCGCGTTCTTTTATATTGGTTGTGTGATATTTTAAAAATAACGAATTTAAGTGAAATGCCGTAAGATATATGCAATCAATTCCTTTATCCAGAAGCTCGTTTAAAGTAGCACTTAGCAAACAACTTTTACCCACACCAACTTTACCGCACAACATAATGTTTTTATATTTATTGACAGGAAAGTCATTGCAATAGCTTTGCATGGAGGAGTAAAGTTTGGATAAATTAGTAGATTGCAAGCAATTAATATTTGCGATTTTATTGTCTTTAAAAGTAAAAGTCGGCAATGCGTTTACGCCTGACTTATTCCTTAAAACTTGCTTGTAAACTGTCATTAAACAGTCACAGTATTTGTCATTTAATATACCGCTATCTTTGCATTTAGGGCAGTAGTAAAAATCGGTTTCTCCTAAAAATTCCTTTTCCAATGCTTGTAATTTTTTGTTTAATAGGATGTCCTTTTCCTCAAACTCCGCATAGTTGTTATCAGTTGCCAAAGCCCTGCTTAATTGCAAAGTGTTCAATTTAATTTGCTTTATCAAATCGGAATATTGTTGATTTTGCATTAGCTTTTGCTTAGCATTTTCTATTTTTTCAAGAGAGTGAGTTTTTCTTTCTTCAAGAATTTTTTTTGCTTCGTTTAATGCTTTTATATCCATAAATCAAAAGTCAAAATTTGACTCGTCCTCCTTGTTAAATAGGTTGTCCAATTCTTCTTTAGAGTAAATGTGTTTATCGCTAATTATTTGTGAATTATTGGAATTAGTAGCGATTTTCGACGGAATATTTGTAATTTTTTGGCAGTCTTCCACACTTTTTACATTGTTTTGCTTGTAATTTGCTAATAGACTGTTTATGTATGCAAAACTAAAAGATTTGCCAACGCCGCACTTAGCTGCGTAAAAAATAATTTCGTCGCTCATACCCCAAATATCCGACCAAGTGTTGTAATAGTCGCGGTCGGTATTTGTGACCATCCTTGAAGTTCCCAAAGTATGTAGTATATTTTTAATTTTATCGTCCGTTTGTTTTTGTGCCTCAAAATAGCTTTGCAAACTGTTTGAGGAAATTATGCCTTTGGAATACAATTCCGTAATTACGCCGTTCATATATTCCAAACTTTTGAAATTCCTTTTTAAACAAAATGTTGCAATCATTTTAAGTCCGTTTGCATCATATCCTTTGTTAAGCCATTCGGTTATGTATTGCTCAACGACAGTATCTATATTTTCGTAGTATACACCCAATGCTTTGTTTATGTTAATTGCAAGATTACGTGTATATTCGATATATTCGCTTTGTTTTTGAATATCTGCAAGAGTAAACAAGCCTAGTTTGTAAAAATTGTCAAGTATGCTGTCAAGTTTTTTTATGCCGCCTCTTTTTTTGCAAAGTTTGGCAGCGTAAAGTATACTTTCCAAATCATAGCCCCAAGAGGTAGTCCACTTAATATAGTATTGTTTATCTTCAAAATCGGGGGTGGTTTTAAGCCCCAATGCAAGAAATACTTGACGCATAACTTCCGTTTGAGCTTCCATTTCCTTAAGTTTTTCTTCCACTTGTTCCACGCTTTTAACGCCCTCGTTTGCCCAAGCTTTCGCAACTGTCAAAATGTAGTTGGTGTGAATATTTTGCCCTTTTGTATCTACGCAGTATTTTGCGATTAACAGCAAACCATCGGTGGAAATTTTGTAGTCTTCCACAACTTCGATATATTTTAGCAGTTCGTTTGGGGTAAGAGCACGGGATAAAATCATATTTTCTATTTGACTTACAAAATCTTGATATTTATCCGCATTGTATTTACGTGGTTTTTGAGTTATAGTTTTAAGAGGAAGATATTCAAATTCCAAAGGATTTTCCTTTGTTATCCTAATTGCGCCAACTTGTTCCCAATATCTCAAGCTGTCTACAATTTGCTTGCGCTCAACCCCAAGTGCAAGGCAAGCAGAATCTAGTGAGTTGTTATTTGCTATTTTATCCGCACATTGAACAAGACCGTATAAGTAAACTTTTACGGCGATTTCGTCTGCATTAGGCATAAAATCGGTTATAAACATATTGTCTATAATTGTGCTGTTGTTTATCAAAGCATCTCTGCTAAGTGAAGAAAATGGCATATAATCACTCTCCGTATATCAAAGTCGGATTTTTCGTCAAAACAGTCGGTTTTTCAGTAAAAATCAGGCTATTAATCAAAATATTGTCTTGACAACTAAATTTTTATGTTGTATAATATTTTTGTTTAAATATTTATTTATATAGCGTTTAAAATCGTCAAAATCGCAAAAAGTAATATTAAGCGGTAAAGACAATTTGTAAAGACGAAATGTAAAGACAAATTGTAAATACATTGTAGCATAAAATATCGCATTTGAAAAGTGTTTTTATTTATTTTGCTTATGGAGAGTAGTAATTATGAAAAAAATAGCAATTCCTATTACAATATTAATGGTTGTTTTATTGTTTTGTTTGACAGGTTGTAATACAAATTTTAAATTTAAAGATTTGGCATTGTCCTCAGATAATGTCACTGCGATAACTGTAAACTATGGTTTGGATAATAAGGAAACTTCTAAAACCGAAAAGATAGACAAAATTGTAGAAGAACTTAACAATTTGGATATTGAAAAATGCAGTGATAAAATTGCGGATAATGTTTTTAATGACAGTGTAGTGGGTAAGGTTACTATGCAAGTTAAGGACGGCAAAGGTAAAATCGGCACATTTGAAATGATTTTTGTGGAAACTGTTGTTAACGGCGAAAGAGTAAGTTTGGTAAAGTGCGATACTTTGGACGGCTTTAAAATCAAAAAACTTACAAAAGGCATTTATAAAATGTCTAGTTTGACGGATACAAATGCGTTGCTTATAAAATTGTTTGCAAACTGTATTTAATAAGGTGTAAAAAAGCAAAGTTTAAATTTTGCTTTAAAAATAGGAGAAAATATGAAGAAATTTACAAAAGTATTTGTTGGTATATGCTTAATAATCTTGGTGGCTTTGAGTGCGACTGCTTGTTCGCTTAAAAAAGATGCCGAAGGTAGGTTTATGCTTAATGCGCCTAAAGTTACTATCGAAAACGATATAGTATCTTGGGTGGTAGTCGGCAACGGCAAAAAATACTATGACAAGTTTGATATAAAAATCGATGACAGGATAATTGAGGGTGTAAGCGGCAATCAATACAGCTTGGCAGAAGTTGACGGTGGAAAAACTGTCAGCGTACAAGTCCGTGCAGCAGGCGACAATGTAAAAACCGTAAGCAGCCCTTTTAGTGATGCGGTTAGTTATAAAGCACCGTTAAGATTGGCAGCTCCTAAAGCAATTAGCGTAGCGGAAGTTGACGGAGGTCTAAAAATCACTTGGGATAAAGTTGAAAATGCGGAAACTTACGATATACAACAAATCGAATCTGTAAATGGCGGAACTCAATGGTACAGAAATGTTACGGATACTTCTTTTGTGGTTGCATCGAGCAATATTTCAGCTACAGGTAAATATCACTATAAAGTGCAAGCAAAAAACAGCTCTAAAGATTTTATGGATTCAAGCTTATCCATTGTGCAAGCAATTTATACTAAATCCGAAAAATTGGCTGCACCAGCACCGGAACTTAACAGCAGTAGTATAACTTGGTCGGAAGTACCATCTGCCACAAATTATACAATTTCTTTTGCAAAAGTGACGGAAAGTTACGATGATAGCAATATTAACGAAATCGTACAGAAATATAAAGAACATGCAATAGATGTAATAACTGTTTCGCAAAGTTCGCGTTCTTACACCAATACACAGGTTACTGAAGCATTAAAAACTTATAAAACTAAGTGGGACGCGGCAAATTCCGGGGACTTGGATATCGCAGGTAAATATGTGATTTATATCAAAGCTATTCATTCAAAATATTCGGATGTTTATTTGGACTCGGATATGGCAGCAGTCACTAAAATTTATGATAAAGACTCGGATAGTGAAAGTAAAAAACCTATTATATTTTCAAAACCAGGTCTTGCAAGCGACATTAAAATAACAGACGATAAAGTTGGCGAAGAGGGGAATCAAACGGATGCAAAAGTATTGCATTGGCAAAAAGTCGAGGAATTTAACAAATATACCTTAAGATTTTACAGTAATGGTGCAAGAGCATTTGAGACAAATGTAGATGAAAACTCTGACAATTTGACAAGTAGGTTTGAAAATAACGAAGTTCAACGCGGTAAGATTTTTGAAATTGCGATTGCAGTAAGGGGAGATTTTGAAAACGGTATTTTGTCGGGAGAGGAATCTTATTACGGCGAGGGAGATAATCATTCGACATATTCTTATATTCCTAACGAATTAAAGCTTGTTGGCGGAGATGGGGAGTATAAAGATTACTATAAGATTGATAACTTGGGTGATTTCCAATATATGTTGCAAAATGCAAGTGCAGGCAACAAATACTATTTGACAAAAGATATAGATGGTGGCTCATCTAGCGTAAACTGCAATTTCTTGGCAGGAACAGGCGAATTTATCGGTATTTTCGATGGCGGCAACAGAGTTATTTCCAATATCAATTTTGTTGTAAACGGAAATAGTCAGTCTATTAATTTGTTTAATACAATTTCTAATACTCCAGAGATTAATTCCGAATTTAAAAATGTTACATTCAGTAATATTAGCATTAAAACAGAAGATACTAATATTCAAAATGTAGCGCTTATAGCTAACGAAAATAATGGAATAATACAAAATGTATATATTATATCAAGCAGCTTTGAAACTATGTGCACAACAGCAGGGTTAGTGATAAGCAACTTTGGCGAAATAAACGGTTGCGGTTTTATGAACACAACCATTCAAGCGACAGGTTATGTGGAAGATGAAGAAGAAAAAACTACAGTAACCGAAGGCAGAGCAATAAACAGTGCTGCTATTGCAATAAATAATAATGGCAGAATTTTCAATGCAAGTATTTTTAAGGCGAAAGTAAATGCTGTTTCTAGACTTGCAAATGTTAAAGCAGGTGGTGTAGCAGTATTTAATAATGGTACAAACAGCAAGATAACAAATTCATTTGTAAGAAAGTCTTTTATTAATTCGGACACTATAATTGGCTCAAATGCAGTATCTGCAATTTCAGGCGGTATAGTGGCACAAAATGAGGGTACAGTCAGCGAATGTTATGTGACTCATGAGTCAAGCGAAAGCACAGCAGTACAGGCTAACAGCGGCATACTTTCGGGTGCGACGGCTGTAAGAGATTCGGTTGCAGGCGGTATTATTGGCGAAATGATTAACGGAAACATTAACCATTGTTATGTTTCTTCCGCACGTATTTATTCAAACACAAGAGCATCGGGTATGGTTGGCAGAAAGACTAATTCCAATGCAATAACTATCCAAAACAGCTATGTGTTCAGAATAAGACTTAATGCAAGCGATAGAGCAATGGTTTTGACGGATACCGAGGGTGTAAAATGCAATAATGTTTATGCAGTTAAAATGGATATTTCAAGAGACGCAAACTTCAACAACATTGCAGCGGACAAGCAAATTGAGCGTGGCGATTTGATTAACACGGAAATTGACGGATTTGCAGTGTTCAAGGAGGACTATGCAGAACAACCTATTTTGAAAAATATGCTTTATGTAAAGCCAAGTGGTTATGAAGTTGAGTACTCCAAAAACGCAAATCGTAATTTGGTGGTATATGCAATGCTTGGCAACGGAAAAGATAATCAAATTGTTTGCAATATAGACGACGCTTGGAAGTCCGATTTAACAAAAACAGGTAAGAAAGTGGATATTTACACTGTAACATTAGGAGAAGGGGATAGTGCATTAAAATTGGTATTGCCTATTCACGTAACAGTAAAATAAGGAGCGCTTTATGAGCGAATGTAATGGAAATTGTTCAAGTTGCGGTCAAAAAGGCGGTTGTGACAGCCCTTTAAAAAAGCTTGAGCAAAACAAAAACAGCAATATAAAAAAAGTTATAGGTATTGTAAGCGGTAAAGGCGGCGTAGGTAAATCTTTGACTACAGCTTGCCTTGCAACCGTATTTCAATCAAAAGGTTTTAAAACAGGTATAATCGACGGAGATATTACGGGTGCTTCTATCCCTAACATTTTCGGGCTTGATAGCGGTATTGCAAGTGACGGGGAGTATATGATTCCCGCAGTTACAAAAACAGGTATCAAAGCGATAAGCATAAACTTGTTGCTAGAAACTCCCGACAGCCCTGTAGTATGGCGTGGCTCTATGCTATCCAATGTTTTAAAACAATTTTGGACAGATGTAAGATGGGACGAAATAGACTATATGTTTATTGATATGCCTCCTGGAACAGGCGATATTCCGCTTACTGCATTTCAGTCGTTGCCAATCGACGGAATTGTTATTGTAACATCTCCGCAAGATTTGGTATCTATGATAGTAAAAAAAGCATACAATATGGCAAAGCTTATGAACATACCAATCTTAGGCATTGTGGAAAATATGAGCTATATCGAGTGTAGCGATTGCGGAAAGAGGATATATCCGTTTGGAGAGGGCAAAGCAGACAGAGTTGCACAGGAACTTGGCGTAAAATTGCTTGCTAAAACTCCGATAAATCCAAGTATAGCAAAAGCGTGCGATGATGGTAATATTGAGGATATAAGCATACCGAGTTATGAAAAAGCGGCGGAAATGATTATTGAAATCTTAAAATAAAATCTTAGCCGAGGCAAGTTACTTTTGTCACGGCTGATTTTATGTTATTTGATAGATTAATGTTTTTAATTTTATATTAATAGGAAGATAAATTTTATAATAAATAAAAACATGTTTAAATAATATGTATTGTTATATTAAAATATAATTATAAAAAATATAGTGGTGGTTTATGAAAAAACAAAAAGAACGACAACCTTTATCGTCTGTCGACGTGGATATTGCCACAGGTTTGACAGATGCTCAAATTGCGGAGAGAAAACAAAAGGGATACATAAACAGCGTTAAAATAGGCTCGTCAAAGTCCTATTTTAGTATTTTTGTTGGAAATATTTTTACTTTTTTCAACTTGATTTGTTTTTTGGTTTTTATATGGCTTATCACTGTAATCGAAGATTTTAACGGGGTTAAAAATCTTGCCTTTATGGTAATAATCGCTGCTAATATCATAATCGGAATAGCGCAGGAAATAAGGGCAAAATTGACCATGGATAAACTTTCTTTGTTGTCATCGCCCGATGTAAAGGCGTTTAGGAACGGCAGCGAAGTTTCCATAAAGCTAAACGAAATATTGCTTGGCGAAATAATAAAACTAAAAGCAGGTGCTCAAGTTTGTTCGGACAGCGTGATTCGCGAGGGAGAAGTGGAAGTAAACGAAGCTTTGCTTACGGGCGAATCTCAAGCAATCAAAAAAGGTATCGGGGATATTTTGCTTTCGGGTAGTTTTATAGTTAGCGGCAGTTGCGTTGCGGAAGTTGACCATATCGCGGAAGATAACTATATTCAAAAATTAGCTATGGATGCTAAGCAATTTAAAAAGGTCGATTCCGAATTATTGCATTCATTAAAATTCATATTCAAAATTATTTCAATTATAATTTTCCCTATTGTTATTGGGGCGTTTTTTACAAATTGGAACGATGCACTTATGGAAATCGCTGTGGGAAAAGGCTTGGATTTCAAAGATACATTGTTTTATGCCATAGGACATTTGGGCGAGTTCAGCGGGGCGGAGTTGTATTCTGCTTATAGGCTTGCCGTAACACCTACAAGTACTGCAATCATAGGTATGATACCTGCGGGATTGTTTTTGTTGACATCCGTTGCTTTGGCAGTGGGCGTAGTAAGACTTGCAAAACATAAGGCTTTGGTACAACAGCTATATTCGATAGAAACACTTGCAAGGGTGGATATGTTGTGCCTTGACAAAACGGGTACAATCACGGACGGTACAATGAGCGTTCGTAAAATAGAGTGTGCAAAAATTGCGGAAGAAGATATAAAAAAGATAATATCAAGTATGCAATTTGCTTTGGGCGAAAATAACCAAACGGCCGATGCTTTGATTAAATATTTCGGTAAGGAAGAATATTTGCAAGCGACAGGAGTCATACATTTTTCTTCCGAAAGGAAATGTACTGCCGTTAAGTTTAAGGATGAGGCATTGTATGTTTTAGGTGCACCGGAATATGCTACCGATATGTTAAATAAAAACTTGCAACAAGTGATTGAAGATAATTCTAAACTAGGATTTAGGTGCTTATTGCTTTGCAAAAACGGTGCAGTAGCGGATGAAATAGACAGTATCCCTACACGTAATACACCGATTGCTATAATAGTAATTGAGGATAATATTAAGGAAGATGCACCTGAGATAATCGACTATTTCAAACAAAACGGGGTCGACGTAAGGGTTATAAGCGGTGACAATCCTGTAACCGTAAGTGAGGTTGCAAGGCGTGTTGGAATAAATAATGCCGATAAATACATTAATTTGCACAATATGTCGGATGAGGAAATCCGTGAGATAGCAATGGATTATACTGTTTTCGGCAGGGTTAATCCAGCACAAAAAAAGTTGCTTGTACAAATTTTTAAGGAAAACAATCATACAGTTGCAATGACGGGAGATGGTATCAACGATATTCTTGCACTAAAGGAAGCAAACTGTTCAATAGCTATGGCAAACGGCTCGGAAGCTACAAGAAATATAGCACAAATAGTTTTGCTTGATAGCAATTTTGCAAGTATGCCTAAAGTAGTAGGCGAGGGCAGACGTGTTGTTAACAATATTGAAAGAGCAAGTGCATTGTTTTTAACAAAAACCGTATTCTCAATGCTTTTCCAAATAATGCTTATTTTTATGGGAATTGAAATGCCGTTAGAGCCAATTCATCTTTCATTTATAAGCTTTTTCAGCATAGGCGTACCGTCATTCTTCTTGGCACTTGAGCCTAACAACAGGAAGATAGAAGGACGGTTTATCGTCAATGTAAGCAAACGAGTTATTCCTGCCGGTATAGGTGTCGCCGTCAATGTATTTTTGCTTATGATTTTGTCTCAAGTTACAGGTATTGTACAAATACCTATTGAGCAATTAAACACAGCAGTTTTGATAAGTGTATATTTGACATTCTCTATAATACTGTTTAACGTTTGCAAACCATTCAATTATATGCGTGTGATTTTGTATGGCATTATGTTTGGACTTGCAATGATTTGTATAGTATTTATGCCTATGGTAAACGGATTTTGGAATGGCAATTTGAATTTGTTTAAGCTTGCTTCGATAACAGATATTACAACTATATTTATGATAATGTCGCTATTATTAATAAGCATATATACGATAAAAGTTTGCAACTTTATTGCAGACCAATTTAAACTCGATGAAAAAGGAAAAGTTTACTTTGATACCGAATTGATTCGTAAGTTTAAAGAACTTTT
Organism: uncultured Clostridia bacterium; assembly: GCA_947646415.1. Classification (GTDB taxonomy): domain Bacteria; phylum Bacillota; class Clostridia; order Christensenellales; family UBA3700; genus MGBC100798. The sequence continues at coordinate 113,774 of CANSGN010000002.1, forward strand.
TAAAAAGGAGAACAGATAAGTGAGTGGATTTATTGCCGATAGCTTGAAAGATGCAATAAGAGAGCCTAAGTATAAAAAATATCAACAAAAAATAACTTGCTCCAAATATCCCAAGCAAGGTATACGTATGGTGCATTTAAGGGCTTGTGCAAAACAACTTGCTCAGGAAATAAAGCTTTCAGACCTTATAGGATATAAGCCTAGTTTTTTGGAAGAACTTACAACTCTAGGTTTGATTATAGCATATTATCCCGCCGATGATATAAGGGAAAAGTTTGAGGCAATAGACTATTTTATAAGCATAAACGATAATTGGTCGACGAGCGACACCATTATAAGCACAATAAAAGATAGGAGTGACTACTACTTCGAATATCTTATGGAAATGATGAAAGAAAGCGGTTGGCGTGGCAGATTTGCTATCACTTCACTTCTGTGGTTGTTTTTGGATAAAGAGCATATACATACGATTTTCGACGGGTTATATAATGTTTCTTACGGCGATTATTATGTGGATATGGCAGTATCATGGCTACTTTCAAAAGCCTATGAGGAGTTTAAGGACGAGGTGGAGGAAGTTTTTGAAAACGCACCTCTTAATAAGTTTGTGCTTAAAACCACATTTGTAAAAATAAGAGATATTGTCGGGATATCTCAACAGGAAAAAGACAGAATGGAAGAAATTTTAAAGGATGTACTATGCAAAAAGGGGATGTTTTAGAACTTACAATCGAAAGCGTCGGTATGGACGGCGAGGGTGTTGCAAAACAGGACGGAATGGTAATTTTCGTCCCTTTTACTCTTGTAGGCGAAGTTGTAAAATGCGAAGTGACTTTTGTTAAAAAATCTTTTGCAAAAGCAAAAGTAATCAAGCTTATCAAAGGAGCGGAAGATAGAGTTCAGCCGTTGTGTCCTCATTTTAGGAAGTGTGGCGGTTGCGATATGCAGCATATTACATACTTAAAGCAACTTGCTATAAAAGGTGAAAACGTGAAAAACTGCTTTAAAAAGTATGCAGGGGAGCAAGTGCAAGTAAATGATGTTATTCCGTCCGATAATGTTTTTTATTATAGGAACAAAGCGCAGTTCCCGTTGTTTGAAAAAGACGGCAAAGTTTGCTTGGGCTTTTATAAGGAGAAAACTCACGAATTTGTTAAAATTGATAAGTGTTATTTATTATCCGATTGGTGTGATAAATTTACACAATCTTTTTTAAAAGTGGCAAACGAATTAAAGCTTAGCTGTTATAACGAAAAAACGCATAGCGGTTTGCTAAGGCATTTGGTTTTAAGAAAGTTAAATGACGTTGTAAGTGTGACAGTCGTTGTCAATAGCAAAAAGTTTAATTATACGGATAAATTTGTAAAAGAACTATCAAAAATCGGTATTAAATTTTCATTTTATGTGTCACACAATACCGATAAAACTAATTTGATTATGTCTAATGCCTATAATTTGTATGGAGATAAAGATATAAAAACGGATATTCTAGGTATTACTACTTTTGTAAATCCAATGTCATTTATGCAAATTAACGATTATATAAGGGATAAAATATATACAAAAGTTAGCGAATTGGTGTTGGACAGCAATAGTAAAATCGTCATAGATGCGTATTCAGGTGTAGGCGTGTTAACAAACATACTAGCTCAATGTGCGGATAAAGTATACGGCATAGAAATTGTTCCGCAAGCGGTGCAAAATGCTGACCAGCTTGCCAAAATAAACGGAAATCAAAACAAAATTGTCAACATTTGCGGAGATAGCGCAGTCGAACTTCCAAAATTGGCAGAAAAAATTCGCGGCGACTTGATGAATGTTCAAAATAATGGACAGACTACTTCATCCATAAATTCAATACAACTGAATGACGGTTTCACAGTAGTTCTTGACCCGCCTCGAAAAGGTTGCGATACACAAGTATTAGAAAGCTTGCTAAAAGCTAAACCAAACAAAATAATATACATATCATGCAATCCCGCAACCCTTGCCCGCGATGTCGCAATACTAAAACAAAACTACCAACTATCCCTGGTCCAACCATACGACATGTTCCCCCAAACCTCCCATATCGAAACTCTGGTTTGTCTCGAGAGAAAGTATCAAAAATAACGAAAAATTGAACAAAATAAGGGTAAAATAACACATTTTAAGCATCAGTAACATAAATTTTTACTTGATGCTTAATTTTTTTACTCAAAATACATAAACCTTTTGAAGTCTTGAACCTAGCAGATGACTAAACATAACCTAAGACTGTGGGAACATATTGACATTTTTACAGTTAAATATAGTAAAAAATATTGAATAAATATAATGAAAATGATATAATTAAAAAGTAATTTGAATTTATGGAGTAGATAACATTGAACGGACAAAAAAGATTTAATGAGTACTTTGCAAAATTGATTTTGAAATATTGTTATAAAGATAAATATTCAAATTTGCAAATTTTAGATAAACCAGATTTAAGAGATATAGAACACAATATAGGGATAGAGGTCGTTTATAGTATGGAACAAGATAGGTCAGAAGCTCTGTTTTTGCAAAGACAAATATCTTGTTGTATAGATGAAAATAGAAAAGTAAAATTACAAAAAAAATTAGATACAATACACAAAAAACATAAAAATGACAACTATGAATATGAATACCATGGCAATTTTGCAAATGGAGTAGAAGATACATATTTAAAAGAAATATTTGACTGTGTCAGAAATAAAGTAGATAAATTAAATAAATGTTTAAATTATGAAGAATTAGATAGTTATGAATTGTTTATTAATTCTGCAGTGCCAATTAGTGAATTTGGAGAACAATTTGATGTGTTGGAAAAATTAGAAGAAATAAACCAAGGAGAAAGAAAATTTGATGTGATACATGTTTTAGCGTATTATGATTTAATAACATTTGATATGTTAAATAAGCAAATTGAAAGAAAAAAGCTGTATTATTTTTATGAAAGAATAGGAAAAGCAGCAGAAGAACTAATGAACAAACCCCCTCTCGATTGAATATCGAAAGGGGGTTAATTTTATATACCAAACACTTTAGCAATTTTTGCTCCTATATTTATACCACATTCAAAGTGAAAGTTGTCACTTAAAGTAATTAATTGAGTATAAATATTCATAACCTGTTCAAGTTGTTGCAATTGATTCGTGGAAAGAGTTGATTGCAATTCTTTTAAAGCTATATCTAATTTGTTTTGACATGAAGTAACTTCATTGGGTTGGTTTTCTAGCAATTCCATTAATTTTCCGCTAATAATTTCATAAATGTCTTCAATTTTCATATTTTTCTCCATAAATGCTTGTTTTTATTTAGTTTAACTCTTTTTTCATACTAAGTCAAGATGTTAATTTCATATAACTATAGTTGTTTATAATTATTTTGATAATGTTATATAATATATAAAACAACTATTATTGGAGAAAAAAATGGATCTAAAAACTAAAATAAAAGAAATTATGAAACAACAAGGATATACAATATATTCTTTATCAAAAGCAACTGATTTATCTCAGACTAGTATAGCTAATTGGTTCAATAAGTTAAATTATGAGCCTAGTATTTCAGCATTAGAAAAAATATGTGAGGTGTTTGGCATTTCTATGGCGGAACTATTTGCTTCTGAGAATGATGTGATGCTACCATGTAAAGATGATATGAAGGAAATTTATCATAAATGGCAAAGGCTAACACCTATACAGAGAAATGCTGTAAAAGTACACATTGATAGTTATATAAAAGGTAAAGGTTGTTGACTTTAAAAGTACAATATGATAATATAGGAGTATGAGCAAAATGATAAAAGTTGCTATATGTGATGATGAGATATCAATAGCAAATGAATTGCATGATTTAATATGCAAACACGGAAACCAAGAAAAATATGAGTTCTTTATTTATGACAATGGCAATGATTTACTATTGTCAGATTTAAAGTTGTATGATATGGTATTTTTGGACATTGAACTAGGTGACATGTGTGGAATAGATGTTGGTAATGAATTGAAGAAAGTAAACAAAACAGCTATATTATTTTATGTGACTAATCATGCTAACTATATATCAGAAGCATTAAGGCAAACACCATTTCAATTTATATTAAAGCCTTTGAAAGAAAAAGAAAAATTATTTATTGAAGAATTTAACAGAGGATTAAAAAAATTATTAAAAGAAAGGAATGTTATAAATGTAACAACAAATAATGGAAATGAAATTATTAAAGTACAGTCTATTCAATTTATTGAATGTTTAAATAGAAAATTAGAATTTCATTTGCAAGATAAAACAATTTATACTTCAGGAAAAATAAAAGATTTAAAAGATAGGTTATTACCATATGGATTTGAACAATGTCATGTCAGTTATTTATTAAATTTGCGATATGTTTCTCAAATTAAAGGATATAATGTATATTTATTTAATGGTGATATATTGCCTATAAGTAAAAGATATTTAACTACAATCAAAGAATCTTTTGCAAAATACTTAGCGGGGATTTTAATATAATGAAAAGTTGGATGTTTATTTTATGTGATATTGTATCATTAATTATAGGAGTGCTAATCCTCAATTCTTATTTTTTGATTTTCGGCAAAAACAGATGGAAACAAAAATGGAAAAAATTGTTATGTGCAATAGCTTTTGTAATATTGGGAACAATTATTAATATATTTAATCAAATTCAAATAGTTTATGCCTTATTAATGTTTTTGTTAATTGTTGCTTATTCTTTGGTTTTTGAAGTTAAAGTTGTAAAGCGAATATATTCAACATTATTAATATATGTTGTATTTATATTCAGTGAAACAGGTGTGTTTTTAATATTAAGTTTGATATCGAGCTTAACTATTGCACAATTACAAGGGAATATTTTAGCATATATGCAAGCTGCAATTGTTGCAAAAGTAATATTTTATGTAATTATAAGATTAATATCATCAAAAGTAACTTGTAAAAATAACAGTATACCTAAAGTTATAATGGCTGCATTTATTGTGCTACCTTTGACAACTTTTGCAATATTATATTTTACATTTGAATATGTTTACACAAATAGTGATATTGTAGCTCAAATTATATTATTTATCTTAGCAATGCTATTAATTGCAGCTAATATGATAGTTTTTTTAATATTTGATTATATCTCTAAACAAAAAGACAAAGAAAAAAATGTTGAAATAAAGGCTCAGCAATTAGAATACGAGAGACAATATTATAGTGATTTATATGAAAAGCAAACACAGAGTGATAAGATAACTCATGATTTAAAAAGCAAGTATTATGCGATTCATTCTTTAATGGATAAAGATGTAAAAAAAGCAAAAAAGGAATTGGACAGCATAGTAAATGTTTTTGAGCAGGTGAAAAAGATAAAAATAACAGGTGATGTAGGTATAGATGCATTATTAAATCATAAAATAATGCAAGCAAAAGAACTGGGCATTGAAATAGATGCTATTAGTTGTATAAGCAATGTAGATAAGTTTGATAATATAGATTTATGTGTAATTTTGGGGAATTTATTGGATAATAGCATTGAAGCATGTAATAAATTAGACGAAAACATTGCTAAATATATAAATATTCAATTTAAACAAGAGTTACAATATTTAATTATTTCAATTGAAAATCCTTGTGAGAACAATGTTGATCCCAAAAGAACAAGTAAACAAGATCAAATTCATCACGGCTTCGGAATAAATAATATTAAAGAGATTATTGATAAATATAACGGGGTTTTAGACATCAATATTCAAGATAATAAATTTAAAGTTACTATTGTGATGGGAGATTAAATATTTATATCCAAAAATGCAAAAAAGTCTTCCAAAAATGCAAAATACTTGATAATTTCATTGATTATATTTATAATGTTCAATGTAGGAGATTATCATGAAGTATTTAGCAACAAAAGTTACAAACTATTTCATTAGAAAAAATATTGTTAAAGAAGATGAACAAGAGACATATATTTATTGTTTTGAGTTATTAATTGCAACAATTGTTAATTTATTGGTAATGTTAGTTATAGCGGTGGCAACACAATTGTATTTAGAATCTTTTATATTTACAATTGTGTTTATGTCAATGCGTGGGATATGCGGTGGTTATCATGCAAATACCCATCTGACATGTTTTCTAACATTAATGATTGTTTTTGGTGCATTTATAACTATGCTGAAACTTATTAATGTAATTTATTTATTTTATATTTCTATTGGCTGTTTAGTATTAGCAAGTATAATTATTTGTTTGTTAGCACCAATTGATAGTGTAGCAAAGCCTTTAACAATAAAAGAATATAAGAAGAATAAGAAAAAGTCTATTGTGTTATTAAGTTTTTATATAGGTATTTCAATTATATTATTGATTTTTCAAAAAACTAGATATTTTTCTTTTTGCTTAACTTATCCATTGATTGCAGTTGCAATTATGTTAATAGTAGGATATATAAAAAATTTAATTCAGAATTCGAAAGAACAAAAATTTCAAATAGTAGAAGAATAATAAAAATAAGCCACGAAAGGGCTTATTTTTTTACTTTGTTTCCAAAAATGCAAAAAAGTCTTCCAAAATTACAAAAGTATTGAAATTATGTAATAAATTTTGTAGTATTTAGTTGTAAAACTACAAAAGGAGGATAGTTTATGAAAAAAGAGAAAAACAATGGTGTTATGAGCATTATTCCAAAAATCGCTCGTAAAATTGGAGAAAAATCTGTTTCAGACACTTGCTTTTGGCTTGCACATCAACCTAAAGTGCCAGCAAGCATGAAAAAAGACTGAAGCTAATTTTATTATTTAAAATATATAAAGAATATGGCATTGATTAAACACTCATTTATTAATGGGTGTTTATTTCATAATAACTATCTATATAAAAATTATGTTGAGTTGTAAAAATTAATTAAAATTCTATTTAGACTTCAATTAATCTAAGAGCTAAAAATATCTGATTTTTTTCTGTAAATCTTCCAAAAATGCAAAAAAGTCTTCCAAAAATACAAAAGTATTGAATTAATATGGAGAATTTTGTAATATGTAGGTAGAAAATGTTAAGGAGGAAAATATATGAAAGACATGCAGAAAAATAATGGTGTTATGAGCATTATTCCAAAAATTGCTCGCAAAGTTGGAGAAAAATCTGTTTCAGATACTTGCTTTTGGCTTGCTCATCAACCAAAAGTGCCATCAAGTATGAAAAAGGATATATAATTGTTGGCAATCAAAAATATGTACTTAATAAAAAGAATAGCTTTTAATAAGTCTATAAGTTTATATCGCCTTGATTGATATATCCACAACATAAAATTTATTAAAAGCAGAAAAATTATAAAAAATAAAGAGGAGATAATCTTATGGAAAAAGAAAAATATGAAGAGCCAAATTTAGTTGTTTTAAGTGGTGATGAATATGGTATTCAACCACTTGGTATTGCTTTACCACCATTGCTTATTGTCGCAGCATTTGTTATTGCTGCTGCAAATCTTTTAGTAGCTGTAGCTGCCGCTGGTGTTGTTGCACTTGCTGGCGCAACACAGGTTCACGGCGTTGTTAATGTAGATACATATACAACAGTAAGTTAAAAGGAGAAAATTATGGATATAGAAATTAAAGGCGATGTAATAAGTGCTAGTGCAGTTAGCACTAGCACGAATTTTAAAACCGAATTAGGGGCTCCAATAATGGTGGCCTTTGATGTGACGAATAAATGTAATTTTAGATGTTTACATTGTTTTAATCATAGTGGTGAAGATATTTTTAGCGATGAATTAAATAATGAAGGCAAATTGGATGTAGTTGATCAAATAATTCAATTAAAACCATATATAGTATGCCTATGTGGAGGAGAGACAACTTGCTGTGAAGAATTAATTAAAATAATTAGTAGGCTTAAGAAAGTTGTTCCAACCGTTAATATGGTTTCTAATGGGTATCTTATAACTAAAGAAGTTGCAAAAAAATTAAAAGAAGCTGATATTAATAATGTGCAAATAAGTGTAGATGGAATTAATGCTGAACAACATGATACTTTTCGAGGCAAATATGGTGCTTTCAATAAGGCAATGGAGGCAATAAAAAATTTAAAAGATGAAGGTATTAATGTCATGGTATCCTTAGTTCCAAACAAATTAAATTATAGAGATGCATATAAGTTTTTTGAAATGTGTAGCAAACTTGAAGTAAAGCAAGCAAGAAGCATGCCGTTTTTACCTATGGGACGTGGTGGGAAAGGAGATTTGGGAAGTAATTTATTGTTGGATTCTAAAGAACAATATGAGTTTTGCCTATTAATGCAACAAGCAAAAAATGATTTTACTAATATAGAAATTGAGTGGGGTGATCCAATTGATCATATGTATCGAATGCCTGAAAATGCAAGTTTAGGTTTAGAAACATATAGTATGGATGTTAAAAGCAATGGCGATATTGGAGTTTCTGCGTATTTTCCTATTTCTGTAGGTAATGTGAAAAGACATACATTAAAAGAATACTGGGACGCTGGATATAAAAAAATATGGCAAAACAGAAAAATAAAAGAAATGGTAAAAAATATTGAAAATATAAATGATTTTAATAAAATAGCCAATTTAAAAAAAATTGATATAGATATAATAGAAGGAGAAAATTATGAAATACACAATAAATTATGACAAAATCAAATACAGAGAAGAAGAAAACGGTACTTATAGTTTTATGAATAGCACAACTGGTAAAATAGTTTTTTTAAACAAAGTTGCTAGTTTTATTTATTTGCATAATGAAATTAATACATTAGAGGCATTGGTTGATAAATTGATTGAACGTTTCGAAGTTCCATCAGTAGAAAAAGTTCAACAGGATTGTATTAATGCATTATATATTATGAGTGCTTTAGAATTGTTGACTATAGATGATGATAATGATAATAGTGTAGTTGAAGGTTGTTATGTAGCAGGGGAAAGCGATTATAAAAAAATCAGTCAATTTATAGTTAATAGCTTTAAACAAAAAAAGAATGTTTTATTTTTTTTAGGTAAGGATTTGAATTATTATTCTCATTACTCAATTAGAGCTAGACAATTTAATAATAAAGAATATAATTTTATTTATTTTAATAATCGAAAAGAAATAATAGCACAAATATCATTGGGTGTAATAACAAATAGTACTTTTACACTTCTTAATGCTTTTGCTGATACAAATAATTTGGACAAAGTAAAAGAACTAATAAATTATGCTTTTTTAGTTACACCAAAATTAAATAAAATTTGTTTATCTTTGAATTCTGATACTCCTAAAAAAGCATTTAAAAATGCAGAATATCTAGGATTTAAATTAGAAGCAATTTTAAAAGATGAGATTTCGATTAATGTCGATTTGTTAAATTATGCAATATTTAGAGAGTGATTTCATATAGAAAAAACTAAATATATTTGTATTGTTAATTTCCATAATTGCACTTAAGGAGGTAATATGGATATAGAAACTATTATTATATTAATATTTTGTCCAATATTAATGCCTATGTATTTGTATGCGATATTGTTAATGTTTGGCATAGGAGGATCTTTATTAGCAGGTTATAATATGTCAACTAAAAATACTTCAGCGAAACAAGAACATAAATACATCTTAAGAACAGCTGGTATATGTATATTCATTTTATTGTTAATTATCCATTCAATATTGATACTTTTCGTAATTAAACTAATTGTATGGGGGTGCATAATGATTGGTGTTTTTGCTGTGTGGATAGTTGCAATGTTGTTGATTCTAAACAGAAAAAAAATGAAAGAAAAATTAAAAATAGTACTTGACAATAAATTAGATGGCAAAAATTCGCATGATTAAAATTAAACAACAAAAGCATATAAATTTTTATTGTAATTATAGGAGACTTTTTATGGAATTAAATGTTTTATTGGCAATTGTGCTTAGTGCAACACTTTTTGTATTTATGTATATAATTGGTGTTTTGTTCTCTTTTGGAAAATGTGGTATTTTGATTGCAGGTTATCACTTTGAACCTAAAGGCGACAAAGCAAAAGTCTATCATAAATATGTGATGAGAAGAATTGGCTTATGGTTTTTGATGTTAATTGCAACAGTACATATAGGTACAGTTTGTGGATTGCTAGGCTATAATATAGTAAGCTATATTTTTATTGGAGTAACATTTGCTGAAGCTATTTTTGGATTATTGTGCTTTAATTTTAACAAAAAAATCAAAAAAGCCATACAAATGGAAAGAGAGTTGAGTAAAGAGTTTGAAAGTGAAGAAAAAGAGAAAATGCAAAACAATAATTGATAAATAAGATTTTGCATAAGGTGAATAATGGAAAAATTAAGATTAAAACACTATCTATCCTATATGCATACAAATTCAAAGGGGTATCGCAAATATATTCCTTTGATATTTGTATGTTCATTATGTTTCTCTATATTGTCGATTTTTATAGCATTAATAGGAAAACAATTGATTGATAACCTTTTAACAATGAACAATAATGTTATTGTTAAGGTAATTTTGATATCTATATCAGCTTATGTTGTCGGTGCTATTTTAGGATTTTTTACATCGTATTTTGAGAAATATATAATTGATAAATACAAAATGAAATTGCAATTGGCTTTTTATGACAATATGCAAAAGTCAGAGTTCGTGTTCTTTTCAAATTTAAGTTCAAGTGATGTTTACTATAGAATGTTTACTGATATTGGCATAATGGTCGATTTTTATTTGAATCTGTGTATAACTATTCCAATTAAAGTAATTGTTTTTATAGTAGCAGCATCAATAATGTTTGTTTGGTCATACCAATTAACATTGGCTATAATTGGTCTGGTTCTTCTTCAAATGGTAATAATGCTAATTTTTAGAAAACCGATACGAAAAAGAGCTGAAATAGCATTAGCATCTGATCAAAAGCTGATTGCAAAAATTAATGAGGATGTTATAAAGAGCGATTTGTGTAGGAGTTTAGCGTTAGAAGAGTATAATTTGAATAATATCACAAGTTATTTTGACGAAAGTAGAAAGAATCGATTAAAATCATCAAAAATATCTTTGTTATATTCTTCTATAGTTGGATTGACAAGTCAAATTATTAACATATGTTTGTTATTGATAGGAATATTCTTTGTATCAAAAGAAATTATAACAATTGGAATGCTAATGGGCATTTCGATGTTGGCAGGATATATTTATCAACCAATTAATGATTTTTTCAAAACAGTTATTTCCTATCAGTCAACAATTGTAAGTTATAAAAGGTTTTATGAATTCAATAATCAAATAGACATAAATCGTGTGCAAAACGATATTATGTTTGAGAATGGCGATATTAAAATTGAAAATTTATTTTATATGTATGGCAACAAAATAGTTTTTCAAAATTTCAATACGATAATAAATAAAAATCAAATTACATTATTAAAAGGTCCTAATGGTTCAGGAAAAACAACTTTAATGAGACTTTTAACTCGTTCATTAAGACCTATGAATGGAAACATAATTATTTCCGATAAAAATATAAATGAATACGATTTTAATGACTATCGAAAACATATTATTTCATTAAGTAGTATACCATTAATATTAAATGGAACTTTAAGAGAAAACATTTGTGCTAATGAAAACTTTTCGGATGAAGAAATATTTTCAATATTAAATAAATGTTGTCTAATGAATGTAGTAGATAGATTGCCGCAAGGTATTGAGACAAAGTTAGGGCTAGGAGAAACAGGATTATCACAAGGTGAAATCCAAAAAATAGCGTTAGCTAGAGTATTAATAAGGAAACCAAACATATTAATACTTGATGAACCATTAGCTCATATTGATGTAGCATCAGTTGAAGATATTCAACAAGTTTTACTTCAATATAACAAAGAAACAAATAGTACAATTATAATTATAAGTCATGATGCTAGAATAGAACAAATAGTTGATAAGGTTATAGATTTGAAAAATAATTGTGTTAACAATAATTAAGGATAAGGAGAAAATTATGAAATACTTATTTACATCTGAAAGTGTAACAAAAGGGCATCCAGATAAAGTATGCGATCAAATTTCAGATGCAATACTTGATGCAGTATTGAGAGAAGATAAAAAGGCTCGAGTGGCATGTGAAACAGCGATTACAAATGGAATTGTACATGTCATGGGTGAAATAACATCAAAAACAAAAGTTAACTATGAACAAATTATAAGAAGTACAATTCAAAATATAGGCTATCATAGTGAAGAAAGCGGTTTTGACCCAAATAATTGTTCAGTTATGGTATCTATACATCAGCAATCACAAGACATCGCTATGGGAGTGAATAATTCTTTAGAATATTGTAAATCTAAAGATTATTTAGATGAAATTGGTGCGGGCGATCAAGGAATGATGTTTGGCTATGCTTGTAATGAAAGTGAAGAGTTGTTACCACTATCACTAGCATTGTCAAGAAAAATTACAAATAGTTTAACAGATTTAAGAGAAAATGGAGTTTTGAATTATTTGTTCCCAGATGGCAAAGCTCAAGTAACAGTTGAATATGAAAATAATAAAGTTGTACGAATAGATACAATTATTATATCTGCTCAGCATAATTCCATTGTTAAAATTGAAGATTTAAGAAAAGATTTGAAAGAATTGATTATTGATAAAGTTATTCCTTCAAATTTAATAGATAATTCTACAAAAATTTTGATTAATCCTACAGGACGATTTGTAATAGGTGGACCTAAAGGAGATAGCGGGGTAACTGGTAGGAAGATAATTGTAGATACATATGGTGGTGCTTGTCCGCATGGTGGCGGAGCATTTAGTGGAAAAGACCCAACAAAAGTAGATAGGTCAGGAGCATATCTTACAAGATATATAGCAAAAAATATTGTTGCAGCAAAACTAGCAGATAAATGTGAAATTCAAATTGCTTATGCTATTGGACAAGCAGATATTATATCATTGAATATAAACACTTTTAACACATGTAATGTTACAAATGAAGCTTTGTTATGTGCAGTTAGAAAAGTTTTTGATTTTAGACCAAAAGCAATTATAGAACAATTCAATCTACTAGATTTCAATTATACACAAACTGCTCAAAATGGACATTTTGGTTTTGAGGATTATCCTTGGGAAAAAACGGATAAATCTGAAATTTTATTGAAAGAAATATCAGCAAGTAACCAGAGAACATAAATTATAAAAAATTATATTGGTAAAAAGAAAGCATATTTACAAAAAAAACAAAACGGAGGTTTTTATGATTAAAGAAAGAAAAATTAGTAAGTCTATTGTATCAATCATATTGATGCTAATAGTAAGTTTAAGTATAGGCTTTGTAGCAATGCAGATTGCAAAACCTAATGATGAAATCAATTTGTCAGCATCAACAGTTAGCGATGTATCTACAACAAATGAGTTGTCTTTTGTTGAACCATATGGTATTATTAATGACAAAGGATGTATATGGTGCAAACAAACAGGAACAAAGGATAATCCTTATCATGAGGCACCTTGGAATGGAAGAATAATGTGTCTAGATTCAACTGCTTCTAGAAATTATTCTGGCAGACAATATTCACTTGAACTTAATGTTGATGTGCGAGATATTGCATGGCCTTTCAACGATGACGTAATTGTTGAATTTAAGTTTTATTATCAAGAAGGCACATTAGGCTTGAAAAAATCTATGAAAGTAGATTCATTGTATATCAATACAAAATTCTATGGCGAAAAAGGCACTACTATTCCGAAAGAAAGGAGTTGTAGTGATAAATCATCAGCAGGATTCACTATTCAAGGTGGAACAAAAACATACAGAGTCGATGTAGAAGTTTGGTATTCATTCCATGATGGATATAATTCTATAAGTAAATGTGTGTACTTTGTATTCGATAATAATTATTGCGGACACCCACAAAAATAAATATTGCTATAAATATGCTTTCTTAATATTTTTTATTATTGATAGACTATGAAAAATAAGTTACATTTTTTAATTAACAGTATAAAACAATCAATAACAAGCAAACCATTTGCTTTTGCTTTGCTATTTCTTATATTTTTTGCAACTACCATTTGTTGTAGTATCCCATCACGTTGGTTAGCGGGTGGCATAAATGAAGAGTACTCAACAGCAATGTCAATGTCGTTTAAGGTTGCACCGCAAGATTTTGCTCAAAACAATATTGCAATTGGTGATTATGTTAAGGGGAATAGTAGCAATATTGCTTATGATGAAAAAGGCTTTTCTGGTGATTTAATAGCTTATCATTATAATGTGAAAATTTCTGCTAATGACAATCCTATAAAATTTGAAAGCGTTAAAGTGGTTTTTGCCTTAACGCAAAAATATGGTATAGCCGAAAACGATATTTTAAACAAAAAAAATGTTGTTGCGGTTAGAGATATTATTGCGTTACAATATGGTATACAAGTTGGTGACAAAATAAATTTGTATGGAAATGAATTGCTTGTTCAAAATTTGTTTGATGATTATTATGATTTTGCTATTCCATACAACTTGCAAATTAAAGATTGGTATTCTTGTACTCCATCATCTGGTGAGATTGAAGGCGATTTGACTACGGATCGTTATGTTTATGGTGAAATTCATAATATCACATACGAAGGAAAAAAGAGACTTGAAAATGGTTTGGAAAAATTGAATTGTATCTTTACCTCATATTTTGATGCCAGTTTATTTGTTGGCGTAATATTAGTTTTGGGCATGCTTGCTATTTGTGTTCTTTCTTCAATTTCAATCATGCTGTATTGGCTTAAATGCAACAGCAAAAAATATGCAACTTACAAAACACTCGGGTGTAGTCCAGCAATGCTTTCTTTTGCAATAATTATTGAAACAGTGTTAATTGCAATGGTTGCTATCGGGGGTGGCTTGATTGTTGACTTTATAATTGGACTTGTAATGCAAATTGAAGTTCCTTTAGGGGCCTTTGCATGGTTGCATTATTTGATTTTGACAGTTGCACCACTTGTTAGTGCGACCATAATGACCATAATCGCGGTGACAAAACGAGCGATTGCTATGCCAGCAAATACAAAATACAATTAAAGGAGAAGGGAAGTATGAACAAACTTAGAATTTTAAAATCAAGTTTATTTTCTACTGCTTTGCTTTCCATTGTGATTTTGATTGCGACATCGTTTATTATGGTAGTATTTCCGCTTGCTTATTATCAGTCATTTGCAAGAATTTCAGATGACGATATAGCGGGCTATAGTGAAGATATTGCAGACTATAGTGCAGTATCTTTCGCATCACTTGAAAATCATCAATACTATAATCTTTGCAAAACATTTGATATGGAAAATTTTGCAGGTACTGCAAGTTATGGCTATGTTGAGTATAAATCGCCTGATGAACTAGACTCTCCTCAGGTATATGAACTATTATTTGTTAGCGAAAAGGCGGCAAATGAATTGCCAGCGCTACAGGGCTACAATTTTTCAAAAACAAAGCCAAAAAATTACAGAGAGGCATATGCTCCTACTAATTTGAAGAATGTTTACAAAGTAGGTGAAATTTACACAATTAGTTGCTATGAAGGGGTTTACTATAAAGAGTGGACGATTAAAATTTTGGGATATTGCGAAAATCCTTATTATGACTTTTATCCAGCATATTATACAGAAAGTTTTTTAAAAGACATGTGGTCTAATTTTTTAATATTCGATGATATTCCAACTTATGCAAAAATAGAAAGCGGACTTATGATGAGTGATAAATCGTCAGAGTATTACAGCAACTTGGGTGCATATGCTAGAGTAGTAAGGGAAATGAATATTGATAGGAAAACTTCTGAAGTCAACGATTTTTTTCTTTACTGGTGCATTAGTGCAATTATTTTGATAGTGATTGTTGTTATGGCGAATTACTATTTTGCAAGTGACAAATTGATTAAACGCAGTGGCGTTATGTACATATATGGTGGCAAACGTTCAACAATTATTTGTACAGAAATAGTCAAAATGCTACTTTTGTTTTTTATAGCAATGCTAATTGCAACTATGATAATTGGGATTGTAATTGCAGAAACTAGTTATCCAAGTTTGTCAGGAGAAACTTTAGCGAGTGATTATGTTGACTGGAAAACGCATTTTACTTGCGTAGGCATAATGTTTGCAGCATACCTTGCTAGCATTTCATTGGGACTAATAAAGCTGTTGCGTTTTAAACCGCTCAAAGCATTGTCAAATAACAATATAGAATAGAAGCAACAAAAATTAAATAATTTGCAAGTGCAATAAGTTTTTAAATCAAAAAAATAAACTACCAATCAAAAATCGGCATTAAAGTCAAAAATCAATTAATTTTAAGAGAGTATTATGGAAATAATAAATTTAATGAACATTCATAAAAAATATAATAAAGATAAACCGAATGAAGTGCATGCTTTGTGTGGTGTAGACCTTGTAATTAACAAGGGCGAAAGTGTTGCGATTATGGGAGTCTCTGGTAGCGGTAAATCGACTTTGCTCAATATTATCGGCTGTCTTGACAAGATGACAGATGGTAACTATTTGTTGAATGGCGAAAACATAAACACAAAGAACGCAACCGAGCTTGCAGAAATTAGAAACTCAACATTCGGTTTTGTGCTACAGTCATATGGACTAATTGATAGCGATAAAGTAGTAAACAATGTGCGACTTCCACTCTTGTTTAGCAAAAAATATAAACCTAATGAACAAAATGACCATATAGATACCGTGTTATATAGGCTAAAAATAGCAAATTTGAAAAATGTAAAAGTTCGTGAGCTTTCTGGTGGGCAAAAGCAAAGGGTAGCAATAGCAAGAGCAATGGTGAATGATCCGGACATAATTTTGGCAGATGAGCCAACTTCTGCATTAGATAGCACGACTGCAACAGAAATAATTGATATTTTAAAGAATTTAAAAAAGAAGGGGAAAACAATAATAGTTGTAACGCACGACATAAATGTCGCACAAAAAATGGATAGGATAGTTACCATCATAGACGGAAAAATATGTCAGTAGATTAAAACTTTGTTAAAAGATAATTCAAAAATCAAACCATAACATATTAGCTTATTAAATTAGTAGTTAGATAGTTTTTTTAAAATTGAATTGAAATTAAATGAAATATAGTGTATAATTATTATACGGAAGGAATTACAAATGAGAGAAATGACTTTATATCATGCAACAGATGAAAGCGTTGCCAAAAAGATATTACAAGATAAGTTTATAGTAAAGAAAAATACTGAACATTGGCTTGGGAATGGTATATATTTTTATAGGGATATTAGCTTAGCAAATTGGTGGAAAACAAGACCGTCTTCAAAATATAGTTGTAATATGCCAAATCCAGTAATAGTGCAGGTTGAAATTCAAGTGGATGAGTCAAAAGTATTGGATTTAGGGCTTTTGAAAGATTATCAGTGGTGTATCAAAGAATTTCAAGTGTTCTATAAAGACTTCTATGTGGTGTATTTTGCGGGGCAGACAAACTCTATTGAATCAATGCGAAGCGCATTTTTTGATTATCTATTTTTATCTAAAGATATACAAATGATTATTGGCAATTTCTATTTACCAAATCAACCCTACATATCGCAGCATTCAAATGATCAATTTAAACAATTTAATTTGGAATATTTTGAAGAACAGGTATGCATAGCAAAAGATAAACAAAATATAATAATAAATAAAAAAATTATTTAAGGAGTAAGCTATGGTAAAAATAACAGACAAAAAAATAGATATAAAAGCGTGTTTGGAAGCATGCGAGGCGAATGGCTTGACCCCAAGTGAACAACCTAACAAGCGAGCAAAATCAGCAACTTTTACCACTAATGATGGACAAATAAAAATTAGCAATCAATTAAATGTCACTTTAGTTAAAAGACCATCAGAGAAAAGAAAAGAAGCAGCAAAAAGAAGGCGTATCGCAACAAGAAAATAATAATGACAAAAGCACTCGTTTAATAGCGAGTGCTTTTATAATTAGACAATATTCGCTAAAATTTGTCAAAATTAGTTGTCATAAAGAAGGTATAATATATGTATTAGCCGTCATAGGTGAGCAAAAGATATTATTATACATAAACTAGTGGCATAGTCATAATGTTAAGCTAGAAGAAATTATTTAATTATGAGCCGAACAAAGTAATGAGCGCCTACCTAAAGTAGGTTGAATCAGCTTTGTTCGGCTTTTTTATTCTCGGTGGCATATGCTGTCGAGAATTTTTTTATTTTAATTTTCAACAGGCAAAAAACTTGCCTATTGGAAAGATACAATTTGAATATACAAAAGGGGGTTGAGTACATTGACAGCATATGAGAGAAGAACGAAATTGTTTGAGACAATGTGTGAGCGAAGGCATGACACAATAAGCAATCTAGCATTTGAGTTTAATGTGTCCGAAAGAACAATTCGTTATGATATAGAAAAATTAACATGCTACTACCCAATATATACGACACAAGGGACAGGTGGAGGAGTACATATTGTGGATGGATATAGATACGGATTCAGATACTTGGCAAATGAAGAAATAAAGTTTTTGGAAAGTATCGTGGCACAATTAGATGTTGATAAAGCAACTAAAATGCAAAAAATTATCAACAGATACAAGATGCCAACACGAGGTGCTGCATGAGAGCAGTTCGTAAAGATGAAACCATAAGAATCTATGACTCCTATCTATATAGAGAGAGTATCAAAGAAATTGACGGTAGGATGTATGATGCTGAAGATAAATGTTGGATAGTACCGCTTTGTGAAGAGAACGTTGCCACTTTGTCGCTCATTGGAGCAAATCTCAATGAAGAGCTTAGGACAATGTTGAAGAACCAAAATAAGGCGTTTGTGGGCGAATATCAACACCGAACACCTAGAGTAAAAGTCAAACTATTTTCTCATCAACAGAATGCATATGACTTTGCACTAAACACTTTTGAAAAGAGTAAGGGAGTTGCCCTGCTTGCGGATATGGGAACAGGAAAGTCAATGATGACAATAGCAATAACTGGAACACTCGAGATTGAAAAAGATGTCAAGAGAATGCTTATAGTTTGTCCGAAGTCAATAGTTGGTGTTTGGGAAGAAGAGTTTCGAAAGTTCGCAGATTACAAATATGCAATAACGGTGCTTGATGGCACAATGAAAAAGAAACGCTCAGCATTTGGTTTTATGCAGGGAAAAGCACTTCAAATCATAGTCGTAAATTATGAAAGTTGTTGGCGGTTGGAAGAAGAAATTGCAGAATGGAAACCAGACTTAATCGTTTGTGATGAATCATCAAAAATAAAGACCCCAATGGCATCGCAGGCTAAGGCATTACATAGGCTTGGACGAAACACAAAGTATAATATGATACTCACAGGAACACCAATCACAGGTAGTCCGTTAGATATTTATTCACAATATAAATTTGTTAATGAAGAAATATTCGGAAGTAGTTTCTACCTTTTCAGAAGCAGATATGCTATTATGGGTGGATTTCAGAATCGCATGATAACTGGTTATAGAAATATGGTAGAACTCGTGCAAAAAGTGCATAGCATCGCATTTAGAATCAAGATAGAAGATGCTGTTGACTTGCCACCTTTCATTGATGAAACAAGAGTAATACCATTGGAGCCCAAAGCACAATCAGTATATAAGCAGTTGGAAAAAGATTGTTATGCAGAATTGAGTCATGGAGAAGTGTCTGCACGAAACGTTTTAACACAACTATTGAGATTGTCGCAATGTTCAGGTGGCTTTATACGAGATGATATAAGTGGTAAGGCGGAACAAGTTAGTAATGCCAAACTAGAGGCTCTTGAAGAGATATTGGAAGCTTGTATGGAAGAAGGCCGTAAGGTTGTAGTGTTTGCAAGATTTATCCCAGAAATAGAGGCAATTAAAAATTTGCTTGAAGGAATGAAAATAGAGTATTCGCTTATATGCGGAGCAACCAAAGACAGGGCAGAGCAAGTCAAAAGATTTCAAGAAAACCCAGATGTCAAAGTGTTTGTTGGGCAGTTGCAAACAACAGGTATGGGACTTACTTTGACAGCAGCAAATGTCGCAGTCTTTTATTCGTTAGATTTTTCATATGCGAATTATGAACAGAGCCGAGCAAGGATACATCGCATCGGTCAGAAAGAAAAGTGTTTGTATATTCACCTTGTCTGTAAAAACACAGTGGATGAAAAGATTATAAATGCTCTAAAACACAAGGCAGATATAGCAAACATTATGGTAGATAATTGGCAACAACTTTTAAATTAGCAATAAAGATACGGAGGTATTAATTTGGATAATAAATTATTGGAATTGTCTGACAAACTCAAGGAATTAAAAGAAACAAAGAGTGATTTGGACAAACAAAGCAAAGCGACAAACGAAGAAATTGATGGTGTTATCAACCAGATGATAGACTTGATGTTAACTGAAGAACTATCATCATTTAAACGAGATGGAGTAACATTCTCGTTAGTAACTCAGGAATACCCATCGCCAGAACAAGACCGCAAGAGTGATTTGTGGCAAGTAATGAAAGAGAATGGGTATGAAGACCTTTTCACTATCAATAGTAAAACCTTAGCTGCAACGGTAACAGAACTTATCAGCGAAAACGAAGGTGCATTACCAAACTGGTTAGAAGGACTTATTAAAGTATCGGAAAAGAACACAATCCGAATGGTAAAAACAAAGAAATATTAATGTGGAGGTAAAAATTATGGCAAATGATTTAATAAAAAAAGAAGATGGTGTTGTTGACCAATATGGCAATGGTGTAAGTTTGAGTGACATATTGGCAGAAGAGATGGACGGCTTGACTCCATCATTTGAAAGAATAAAGATTCCCGCAGGCGGTGGTGTAGCATTCGAAGTTCCAGGGGATGACCCGGAAAGTCCAGACTTAGTCAAGGAACTGAAAGCAGTTATTTTGTATCATCATCCAATCAACTGCTACTACAAAGAAGAGTACACAGGCGGTAACAATCCACCAGACTGTGGCTCTATGGATGGACATGTCGGAATTGATGTAGAAACAGGCGAGATTAAACAATGTGCAGAATGTGAGTTCAATAAGTTTGGAACTGGCAAGAATGGTGCAAAAGCATGTAAACAAAAACGCAGAATCTACATAATGAAACAAGGCGAAGCACTGCCAACAATCTTGTCATTGCCAACAGGTAGCCTATCTGAATTCTCAAAGTATGTAATGAGATTGCTATCAAAAGGCAAAAAGACAAACAGTGTTGTAACAAAGTTTACTTTGAAGAAAGCCCAAAATGCAGGCGGAATAAATTATTCTCAAGCAATGTTTGCAGTTGATAGAGAGTTGAGTTTGGTAGAACTTGAGAACATAAAGAAAATGAGCGACCAAGTCAAAGCATTGGCAATGAAAGTAACAGTGCTAGATGAAGAGTGATAGGATGTGATGGCGGTGGCATAAGCCGCCGCTTATTGCATAGTTGAAGAATGCGAAAATTAATCAGCAAGGAGATTAACGATGGTGGGAGATATTTTTGAAAATGTAAAAAATAATGTGAAAATCGATACTATTGTGCAAGATTATGGAGTTCAACTCAATGCACAAGGTCAAGGTTTGTGTCCTTTTCACAATGAAAAAACACCATCATTTTCAGTGAAGAAAGAAGATAATATTTTTAAGTGCTTTGGTTGTGGCGAATCGGGTGATGCTATAACTTTTGTGGCAAAGTTAAAAGGCATAGAGCCTATAGATGCGGCAAGAGAACTAGCGGAGAAATATCACATTGAAATTGAAGACAAAAAATACTCAAAGAATTCTACAATCACTGATTACTTAAAGCGTTGTATGGCAGATGTCAGCAAGACAGATTACTTTGAGTTGCGATGTTTGAACAAATCAACAATAAGAAAATTTTGTTTAGGATACGATACATATCATAATTCGGCTGTCATACCATACTCTTCAAAACTTACTTACTATCAATCCCGGAGCATAGGTGAAAAAGCATTTTTCAAACCGAAAACTGAAGATGCTGGAACAGAGCCAATCTTCAATATTAATGCATTGAAACTTCCGAACAAAGAACCTATATTTGTAGTTGAAAGTCCTATATGTGCAATGTCGGTATATCAAAGTGGTGGTAATGCTATAGCAACATGTGGCACAAGTGGTTGGAAGAAAGTAGTAGAAGAAGTCAAGAAAAAGAGACCGCTCGGTGGATTCATTCTGTGTTTTGATAACGATGAGCCAGGGAAGAAAGCAAGCAGTTCAATGTACTATGAACTATCAAATCTAGGAGTTCAAGTTATAGAGTATAACATAGCGGGTGACTGCAAAGATCCTAACGAACTACTAATGTCAAATCATAAGAAACTAGAAGAGTATATCAAGTCGGCTAAGATGCGACTGAGAAAGCAGTACGCAACTTCAAAAGATAGTTTTACAGCATCCGAACTACAAGATGAAGATGTAGAGCCACCGACATGGATAGTACGAGATGTATTGCCAACAGGACTCGCTATGCTATGTGCTCCATCGAAAATAGGAAAGTCTTGGATGATGATGCAGCTTGGACTAGCAGTATCAGAAGGCAAAGAATTCCTAGACTTTAAAACAAATACAAGTGGTGTGCTGTACTATGCTTTGGAAGATAGCAAAGCAAGATTGAAAGACCGTCTCAACAAAATATTAAAAGGGAAACGTGCTCCTACAAATCTTCGTTTCGTAACACAAGCAGACACTGTTGATGGTGGCTTGTTAGAAAAGATAGAAGAAGAGTTGAAAACATTTTCTGGCATAAAGCTCATAATTATTGATACTTTGCAAAAGGTTCGTGGAAAGGTAATCAAGAACGAATCAATATATAGCGGAGATTATAGGGAAATGGGTAAACTCAAAGAATATGCTGACAAACATAAAATTTGTATGCTTTTTGTTCATCACTTGCGAAAAATGACAGATGAAACTGATGTGTTCAATATGATAAGCGGAAGTACTGCATTGATGGGAGCTGCTGACTCAGTGTTCATAATTGCCAAGAAAAAGAGAAATGATGATAATGCGATTTTATCAATGACAGGTCGAGATATTCAGCAAAACGATATTGTCATAACTTTTAGCAAAGTAGACTTTAAATGGGTTGTTGAGGGAACTGCTGAAGAAGTAGCATACCGAAAAGAACGAGAAGAATATGAAAATAGTCCACTTGTTCAAACAATAAAAGAAATTGTGAAACGAAATCCTATGAGTGGATGGTGTGGAACAATTGATGATATTAAGAAACATATCTACGATATTACAGGAAAACAAATAGCAGAAAGCAATGCTGCTTTAGGCAGAGCAATAGAAAAGTTCGAATACAGATTATACTGCGATGAAATAGAGCACAAAGTGACAAGAACATCTAAAGAGAGAAAACACACGTTTATTCGAAAACTACCAAAACAGCCGTTTGGTTATCAAAAAACCATTTATGATGATGACGATGAAGAATAAATGTCACTCCCATATATATACTACTGTCATTACTGTCATTCCGTCACTAGAAAAAACACTGATAAACATTAAAAACCACATAAATCCACAAGAAGGGGTTAATGTCATAGTGTAATATTGTCATTTTATGACAGTATGACAGTAATGACAGA
This sequence comes from uncultured Clostridia bacterium, assembly GCA_947646415.1. GTDB lineage: Bacteria > Bacillota > Clostridia > Christensenellales > UBA3700 > MGBC100798. Next base: position 137,398 of record CANSGN010000002.1, read on the forward strand.
TATATATAGTAAAGCAAATAATAGCAACATTTAAAAAGGTGTGAAATGGATAAGAAAAAGATAATCAATAAAGTTGTGATAACCACTGATGCAGAATTCGACTATGAAAGCGAGTTCAAGTGCAGATTGCAGAAATTGCAACTGAAACAAGAAATTGAAGATTACATAAGCATAAGATTGAAAAACTTTAATGGTTATTATTTTAGGGTAAAATTTTATGATGAATTTACTAACGAAATGCTTATTTTATTTGTTTACAAGGGAGACACCTTTGGTTGTATGCAAATGTGGGAAGTTCGAGGGATATGTAAAGAGGAAGATTGGACAAACGAGTTAGAGGATGATGGGAATATCCGTTGTTGGTTAAAATCTAAAATTGAACCAAACGAATCAACTGACTGGGTGTGGGATTTGAGAATAGCAAAAGTAATACAACGAAAAGAGTTGTCGGAACAATTTGGAGAGGATGTGGAAAGTTATATGCAAGAAATCTTAAATATTTTGAAAAACTACAAAATAAATAAATCAAAAATTGCAGTGGGAAATGGTAAGGAAATTATAGCACTAAAGGAAGAAATGGACTTTATTGATAAATGCATTGAGCAACTTGATGAAGAATCTAAGGCAATAATAATCTTTGTATATGTCCAAGGTCTATCTCTAAGTAAGGTTGGAAGAGTATTCGGATATTGCAAATCGGCTATACATAAAAAGCGAAATAGGGCTTTGCAAATACTAGAAATTTTGTATGAGAGTAGAGAATAGAAAAAAGTTGACGATTGGTGAACGATTCGTGAACAAAAGTGAACGAAAAAGTCGGTGAACGGGTGTATAATAAGAATAAGCAGGAGGAAAAACTATGCCAATGAAACCAAAGCGACCATGTAGTTATCCTGGTTGCCCAAAATTAGTTGATGGACAATATTGTGAAGAACACAAGAAACTTGTGGATAAACAATACAACAAATATGGAAGGGACAACTTCACTAAGAGTTTTTATAAGACACCTGAGTGGCAATTCGCAAGAAAAAGACAATTGCAAACTCATCCGTTCTGCGAGGAATGCCTAAAACACGGAAAACGAACGAAGGCAACTATGGTTGACCATATTCTTCCTATTAAGCAAGGTGGAGATAAGTTTGCACCAAGTAATCTGCAATCACTTTGTTGGAGTTGTCACAGCAGAAAATCTGTGGAAGAAGGTAGCAGATTTGGACAAAAAAAATATACCCCATAAAGGGAGTATATTTTTACCATTCATAATCGCAATTGCCACACCAATGAATTCCAGATTCTGCATCATAATGTGTATTTGTACATCCACAACTAGGACAAGGTTTACCATAAGGTTTGTAGGCAAAACGAATTTTTTCTAAAAGAAAACGAAACATAAATATACCTCTTTTTTATTTAATTATATCATATCAAAATATATTTTGTCAATATCAAAATGCTTAAGTTTTCTTTGCAATTTCGCTGGGCTCTTTTAATAAATTGTAGTATTGTTGTATTACAAAAGTAAAATGACAACTGCATAAAGGAGTAATAGATGAAATCACTACTAAAAAAGTTTAAGTTCGCTCAAGAAAGTATGAACACGATTCTTGATGAACTAGAAAATGAATACTACCGAATGGAAGATGATAGTATTTTTTTAGATGAAGCAACAAAATGCCTTGAAGAGTATAATCGTATACAAATATGTGATTCTTCAATAGAAGAAAAGCTAGAATATGAATATTATAAGGCAAAACAGGATAATGCAAGCAAGGATAATATTGATTGGATACTACATAAAATTCAAGTGGTACTAAGGCGATTATTGTCTGATAATTACAACGGAATTTTGTGCGAAATATTAGAAGAAAATAGCTGAAAAAAATAACAAAAAATTATTAAAAAAATGTGTTTTTCTACGCAATTTCACTGGGCTCTTTCAGTTCTTTACGGTATAATTGAGTTAGAAAATAAGAAAGGGGAAAACCCCAAAAGGAGTAAAGAATGAACAAGATAGTAACAAACGATGGAAAGGGATTAATTAACGAGCTAGGATTAGATGCAGGAACACTAAAGCACAAAGGAAACTACTGGTTCACAGCACAAAAAGATGGAAACGAAATCGAAATCCACACAGCACCAGCTGATGAAGAAAACGAAACAATCGAAATCAAGAGTGTGACAATGAACGGCGAAGAACTAGAATACTGCGAATGGTGCGGCGAGCTAATGCTAGCGAGCGAAATGAGAAAAGAAGAACAAATGGGTTACTTATGCGAGAGATGCCAAATGGCAATCGAAAGCAGAGGCGAAGAATTAAACTACGAAGATTAAAAAGCAAAACAGCGGACGAAAGTCCGCTGTAATTATTATAGGAGAAAATAAAAATGGAAAAACAAAATGTAGCTATAACATTAAAAAACTTTAGGTTCGCAGAAAGCGAACTTAATGAGGCCCTTGAAGAATTAGAAAAGGCATATTATCATATGGACGATGATGATCCATATATAGCGGAGATATTAGAGTGTCTTCAAAAATATGGATTAATACCAAGAGATGAATTGGATATAGAATCCGAGTTGGTAAAGGAATATGAAATCGCAAAAAGGGATAATGCTAGTGAAGAAAAAATAAAAGAGATATGCAATAAAATGAAAGTGACAAACAGGCGATTTTTTGACAACTGCACAGAAGATATACTCTATGCATTATTGCAAGATGAAAACTATGTATAGCCAAATGCTAATAAGAAGGTAGTGAGAGCGGATGAGAGTCCGCTCTCACTTTTTCTAGTGGCAGGGGGAGTCAAATCTCTACAGGTTTTTACCTTAAGAGCGGGGGCGCAGTCTAACGCGAATTTTCGCATAATCAAAAATCAAACGAAAAAATCAAAAATTCAAAATCTTTAACTAAAGTTAAAGGAGCGGGAGACCGCTCTTTTTTGAATTCAAAGCAAAATCAAAATAAATCAAATAATCAAAAAATCAAAGGGAGGTAAGTATGGCGAGCGGAGGAGCAAGAGCGGGAGCAGGTAGACCAAAAAAATCTGCTACACAAAAAATGCTAGAAGGTAATCCTAGCAGAAGACCCATTGAAATTGTGGATTTTGGTGGGGATGGAGTTGAACTGCCAAGTGAACCGCCTATATACTTATCGGCTAAAGCAAAAGAAATATATCGAACGGTTTATGGGTGGTTAAAAGGTGTTGGTTGCACAACAGGAATACTTCCATACAACCTTGAAGAGTACGCATTTTGCAAGGCAAGGTGGTTAGAGTGTGAAGAAATGAATACTAAACATGGCTTGCTAATGAAAGACCCAACAAACGGGAAAGCAATGCCATCACCATTTGTGGCAATGGCACAACAATACCTAAAGCAAACCAATGATGTTTGGTCAAAGATTTATCTAGTGGTCAGGGAAAGTAAACTAACAAAATGGGATGAAAAAAATCCTAATGATGACATTATGGAAAAACTTTTGGGAGGTGGAAATTGAATCAATATACAGAACAAAAACCATTGCGACTTATTGAGTTGTTCGCAGGAATAGGTAGCCAAACACAGGCGTTAAAAAACATAGGTGTATCACATAAAGTAGTTGCGATATCAGAAATTGACAAATATGCAATTAAAAGTTATGAAGCATTGCATGGTGAAACAAATAACCTAGGAGATATCCGAGAGATTGCAAAATTGCCAGAGGCAGACTTTTGGACATATTCTTTTCCTTGCCAAGATATTTCAGTAGCCGGGAAAGGTGCAGGAATAAAAGAGGGAACGCGTAGCGGATTGTTGTTTGAGGTTGAAAGATTGCTGAAAGTTGCCAATGAAAATGGTACATTACCTAAATATTTGTTGCTAGAAAATGTTAAGAATTTAGTTAGCAAAAAATTTAAAGCCGACTTTGATAGTTGGCTTAATTTTTTATCTTCCCTAGGATACATAAATTATTGGAAAATACTCAATGCCAAAGACTATGGAATTCCGCAGAATCGAGAAAGAGTATTTTGCGTTTCTATACGAGGCGAACATGGGCCATTTGTATTTCCAGATAAACAAGAATTGAAACTTCGTTTGAAAGATATGCTAGATAAAGTAGTTGATGAAAAATATTATCTAAAAGAAAGCACGATAAAGAGTATTGTCAATTCTACTTTTAATTCTAGGCGGGATAGTATAAGAAGCGGTGACCAACTAGCAAACACACTGCTAGCAAGGGATTGGAGAGGCCCACAATGTGTGCAGGTCGGTGAAGTAGTAGGCGAAAAATGGGATAAGATGCATGACATTTCTCGAAGAGTTTATGAGCCTGATGGAATTTCACCAACCGTACATTGTCAACAAGGCGGAAATACTGAATTAAAAATAGCAGAGAACTTTGTGCTTGGCGGACTGCAAGCACATCAAACGCCGAGAACGGACGGAATCAGCCCAGCGCTTACCGAGGCAATGGGGAAAGGTGGTGGTCAAACACCAATTATAATTGACGCAAAAAATACTGATGCAGAGAGATTCTTCAAACAAGCATTTGAAACAGTACGAGAAAATGAGTGCAGTGTGGGAGATACCGTTGATGCATTTAATAAAAAAATCAATCATAGTGGAGTTTGCCCAACCATTACTACAAGACCAGAAGGATTTAAAACAGCAATATTGCCTATTGTAGAAGATGTTGTTGCAGGGCAATTTCAACCAGTTGGTAGAAATTATAAAAGCAAAGGAAGTCAACGAGAAGAGCAATTTGAGTGTAGAACTGATGATGTAAGCAATGCAATACTCACAGGTGATAGAAAAAATTGTGTTTGTATCGCAGCAATGAGAGGTCGTAATCCTGATAATCCATCAGATAGAACTCCAGGAATCCATACAGAACAAAGACTTGAAATCAATGATAACGGGGTGAGCAACACATTGACAACAGTTCAAAAAGATAATCTTGTGGTTGAAAAAGGTTCAAAGGGGTATGTTGCACGGAGATATAAGGAATTCATTGAAGAAAAGGGATATATTCCAAAGAGTTTTGTTGCATATAACAAAACCGAAATTAAAGATATCGCACCGACATTGACTTGCCATTGTGCTTGTATGAGTGGAAGTTCGGCTGTTCTTATGTTGGAAGAACCAGTACAAATAAAAGTTGGCACTAAAAAAGGATATGAAGAGGCAGAGAAAGGAGACTTTGTGAATATAACCTATCCAGGAAGTACAAGTAAGAGAGGAAGAGTAGGAAAAGGTGTGGCACATACTTTGACATGCGGTGATGGGAATGCAGTAATAACAGAAAATATTCGTATTCGAAAACTTACACCTAGAGAATGCTTGTGTCTGATGGGGTGGAAAGATGAACAAATCGACAAGATACAAGCAGCAAAAATTAGCGGCACGCAGCAGTATCGTCAGGCAGGAAATGGAATTGTAATTCAAGTTTTAATGGCGATTTTCAGTGCATTATTTTGCTGATTAAAATTAAAAAGGAGCATATATGGAATATATTGCAAGCATTAGTTATGGCAAAGATAGTCTTGCAATGCTTGAGGTGATAAAGCAAAACGACTTGCCATTAGACCGAATAATTACAGTGGATGTTATGGCAACGGAAACAATAAGTGCAGATTTACCGCCAATGTTACTATTTAAAGAAAAAGCGGATTTAATAATTCAAGAAAGATATGGAATAAAAGTTGAACATATAACAGCACAAAAAACTTATGAGGATTATTTTTATTATATTTGTAATGGAAAGAAAAGCAAAAATGCAGGTAAGATATATGGGTTTCCGTTGCAAAAAGGTAACTGGTGCAATTCACGTTTAAAGGTTGATGTACTAGAGAAGGTACAAAAAGGAGCTGTGACTTATATAGGAATAGCATTTGATGAGCCATCAAGATTTCATACTTTATCGGAGGCAAAGCGAAGTCCACTTGTGGAATATGGTTGGACAGAAAGTATGTGTCGAGAATGGTGCAAGAAACATGATTTACTTTCACCAATCTATACGGATACATTGCGAGGAGGTTGTTGGTTTTGTCATAACCAAAGCATTAATCAATTACGCAAATTACGAAAGAATTATCCGAAATTATGGGCATTGCTATTAAAGTGGGATAAAGACAGCCCCGTTTCTTTCAGAGCAGATGGACACACAATACATGATTTCGATAAAAGATTTAAATTAGAACAGCAAGCATTAGTCCCAATGGATAGGACTTTTAGATGGAAATTTTTGGAGGAAAATAAAATGTTGGTAAGAGCATATACAGCAGAATCGGTGACTAGTGGTCATCCAGATAAATTAGCAGATTTAATAGCAGACAGCATTCTTGATGAATGCCTAGAACAAGACAAAGATAGCAGAGTAGCATGTGAAGTAATGCTTTCTCATAATAAGGCTTTCATAAGTGGAGAAATTACAACTAAAGCAAATGTAGATTATGAATATATCGTGCGTTCAGTTATTGCACAAGTTGGCTATTATATTAAGAACATAGATGTTGAAATTAAAATTCATAATCAAAGCCAAGACATTGCTCAAGCGGTAAGTAAAGAAGAACAAGGTGCTGGTGATCAAGGAATAGTGTACGGTTATGCAACAGATGAAGCACCTAATTTTATGCCGTTGACAATTGACCTTGCACATAGGTTGACTAATCGATTGGAGATATGTAGAAAGAGCGGAATAATCAAAGGACTTGGTCCAGATGGTAAAAGTCAAGTAACTGTGCAATATAAAGGAGATCGATTTGATAAACTCACTTCGGTAATAGTATCCGCACAGCACGATGAAATGAAAGACCTTGATAAATTAACTAAAGAAATTAAGGAAAATGTTATTGTTAAGGAACTAGCTGGGTATGACTTATCTAATACCGAAATACTTGTGAATCCATCTGGCAGGTTTGTACTTGGAGGATTTGAAGCAGACACTGGACTGACTGGAAGAAAATTGATGGTTGACACATATGGTGGCATTGCTCATCATGGTGGCGGTGCAATGTGTGGAAAAGATGCTAGCAAAGTTGACCGTAGCGGAGCATATTTGGCTAGATATATAGCAAAGAATATTGTTGCGGCTGGACTTGCCGAAAAGTGTGAGGTAGCACTTTCATATGCAATAGGTGTGCCTAAACCAACATCAATAGATATCAATACATTTTATACTGCAACAATAAATGAGAAAATTATATTAGAAGCTGTGGAGAAAGTGTTTGATTTATCAGTTGCAGGTAGTATAGATAAATTAGACCTATGTTGCCCAATATATTCTCAAACGGCAGTTGGCGGTCATTTCGGTAGAGATTGTTTTGCTTGGGAATTAACAGACAAAGTGGAGGCACTAAATGGAGCAATTAAAAAGAAATGACCTTGTTACAGAAAACATAAATCTTGTTTATTATGTATATGAAAAATTAATAAAAAACGATATAACAATCCAGAACAAAGAAGATATCATATCGGAAGGTATGGTAGGGTTGGTAAAAGCATCAAAATATTTTGATGAAAGCAAAGGATATAAATTCACTACTTTTGCAGCTCGATGCATTCGAAATGAAATGTTAATGTTTTTGCGTACATTAAATAGGCAAGGAGCTAATGAGATTTCATTGTATACACCAATACATAAAGACAAAGATGATAATGAGATTTGTTTGATAGATATTATCGGAGAAGATATTGATAAATTTGAAATTGAAATAGATAAAAATATGTTTAAAGAATTTATTAGTAAACAAAGTTTGGAAGATAGAAAAATGGTTGAGGCACTTTGTAAGGGATATAGCCAACGAGAGATTTCACAAGCTATGAGAATCAAACAACCAACTGTTTCAAGAAGATTGGCGAAACTGAAAAAGAAATTCAAGTTGAATTATAAATTATGCAATTAGTCCCGATTTTCACTGGACTTTTATATTTTTATACGCTATGGTTTGTGATAGTGGAGGTTAAATGATGAATAGTCAAAAAATAGCAAATGAGTTAGGGTTAGATAGAATAAGAAAGGAAACTGCTGACCAATTACTTGATGTTCTTTATAGAATGGAAGATGAGCAGTGTTACGAATGCAAGAAAGTATCTCTAGCAATAAATTATTTGCAAAACAAAAAATCAGTTGTAAAACCTGTTGTGCATTTTAACTCAACAGGAGAGAGCGGAAATATTTTTGTCATTCTCGCAAGAGTTAAGAACGCATTGAATAACAATGATGCATTTAATGTGATATGGAATAAAGTAAGACAAGGAAATTACGATGAAGCACTTGCAACTATAAGAGAAAAGGTAAACCTTATAGATGATGATGGAATTTATTGAGAGGTGTTATGGATAAATTTTTTACTCAGAAATATTGTGACCGTTGTGGTGGTGACTTAGCAGATGGAAGAACAATGTCAATGTTTAATACAGATTGCATATGTAAGAAATGTAAGCAAGCAGAAATGGAACGAAAGGACTATAAATTGGCTTGTGAAGAAGAGAAAAAGGCAGTTGAAAAGGGTGTAAAAAACTATTCTGGAATAGGATACAAGCCTTAAAAAAAATATTTAAAAAAGTTTAAAATTCTACGCAATTTCGCTGGGCTCTTGTGTGTTTTTACGGTATTGTTGTGTTGTAGAAAGGGAGAAGAAAACAATCCTCGACACAAAGGAGAACACGCAAATGAAAAACCAAACATTCGGAGTAGAAATCGAACTAACAGGCATAACAAGATGCCAAGCAGCAAGCATTATCGCAAAATACTTTAACACAAGCTCAATACACGAAGGTGGGAGCTATGATAAGTATGAGGTCATGGACAACAAAGGCAGAAAATGGACAGCAATGAGCGATGGTAGCATAAGAACCGAGAAAAAAGATGGAACACAAGTAGGCAGTGCATATAGCTGTGAAATCGTAACACCTATATGCAGATGGGAAGACATAGAAGACATACAGGAAATCGTAAGGCAACTAAGACACAAGGGTGCGATAGCAAACAGTAGCTGTGGAATACATGTACACATCGGAGCAGAAAGGCACACAGCAAAGACACTAAGAAACCTAGTGAACATAATGGCAAGCAAAGAAGACCTAATCTTTAAAGCCTTAGGGGTAAGCCAAACAAGAGCAGATAGATGGTGTAAAAAGGTAAGACAAGAGTTCGTAGAGAGAATGAACAAGACAAAGCCTACTAGCACAGATAGTGTAGAACAAATATGGTATGGAGGCAGAACACAACGCTACCATCACTATGATAGTAGCAGATACCATGCATTAAACCTACACAGCCTATGGCAAGGTAAGGGCATAGAGTTTAGATGCTTCAATGGAACAACACATGCTGGAAAAATTAAAACATACATACAACTATGCCTAGCAATAAGCAATCAAGCACTAACACAAAACGGAGCGAGTGCGAAAAAGACAATAACAACAAACGAAAAATACACCTTCAGAACATGGCTATTAAGACTAGGAATGATAGGGGAAGAGTTCGAAACAGCAAGAAAATTTTTACTAGAAAACCTAGATGGCGACATAGCCTTCAAAAACGGAAGAACAAGGGTAGCGGCTTAACCGCTACCTTAAAATAAAGGAGAAAAACATATGAACAAACTTTACATAGCATATGGCAGTAACTTAAACCTTGCTCAAATGGCAAGAAGATGCCCAAATTCCAAAGTGATTGGAATAGGCGAGCTAAAAGATTATCAGTTGACATTTAGAAGAGTGGCAACTATAGAACCACAACAAGGTGCAATAACACAAGTTGGAGTGTGGGAGATAACACCAGCCGATGAAAAAGCATTAGATTATTATGAGGGATATCCACACTTGTATCGCAAAGAAAATATAAAAGTGGTAATGCATGATGGAACTGAGTTGGAAGCAATGGTGTACATCATGAATAGTGGCGAACCACAAATGCCATACAATCAATATTATAGAGTGATTGAGCAAGGCTACAATGATGTCGGACTTGATGTAAAATATCTACAAGCCGCACTTGATGATACAAATAAAAGAATAATAGCAAACAGATAATTAAAAAATAAGCGTGTTCAAAGGGAGAGCTTCGGCTCTCCTTTATCTTTACACAAAGGAGCATAAAAGTGACTTATAACAAGCAACTTGCAGACCGTGCAGTAGCCTTTATTAACTCCTTGAAACATACAAAAGGCAGTTGGCATGGTGTTCCTTTTGATTTATTGCCATGGCAAGACAAGGTAATTCGAGACATATTTGGCATGGTAAAGGACAATGGATATAGGCAATACAATACTGCTTATGTAGAGATACCGAAAAAGCAAGGAAAAAGCGAAATTGCGGCAGCAATAGCACTTTATCTTTTAGCAGGAGATGGAGAGTGGGGAGCAGAGGTTTATGGCTGTGCAGCTGACCGCCAACAAGCCAGTATCGTGTTTGATGTCGCTTGTAATATGGTTGAACAATGCCCCGCTTTAAAGAAGAGAATCAAGCCTATAATGAGCCAAAAAAGATTGGTGTACTTACCACTTAATTCATTTTATCAGGTGTTGTCGGCTGAATCTTACACCAAACACGGACTGAATGTACACGGGGTTGTGTTCGATGAACTCCATGCACAGCCAAATCGAGCACTATATGATGTAATGACTCATGGTTCAGGGGATGCAAGAAAACAACCTTTGTTCTTTTTGATTACTACGGCTGGAACTGATCGTAACTCAATTTGTTGGGAAGTGCATCAAAAAGCAAAAGATATAATTGCAGGCAGAAAAATTGACCGTTCATTTTATCCTATAATTTATGGCGCAGATGACGATGATGATTGGGGAGATGAAAAAGTATGGGCAAAGGCAAACCCATCACTTGGATATACAGTTGATATTGATAAAATTCGAACTGCCTATGAGTCTGCTAAGGATAACCCGGCTGAGGAAAACTTGTTTCGCCAACTGCGGCTTAACCAGTGGGTAAAACAAAGTGTACGATGGATGCCAATGGATACATGGGATAAATGTGCATTTGATGTAGACGAAGAAGAACTAGTTGGAAGGGAATGTTATGGAGGACTTGACTTGTCTTCAAGTACTGACATAACAGCATTTGTGCTTGTATTTCCACCAATAAATGATGAAGATAAGTACATAGTGTTGCCATATTTTTGGTTGCCAGAAGATACAATTGCTTTGAGAGTTAGACGCGACCACGTTCCTTACGATGTGTGGGAGACAAAAGGGCAAGTAATAACTACCGAAGGCAATGTAATCCATTATGATTATATTGAAAAATTTATTGAAGAACTAGGAACTAAATATAACATAAAGGAGATAGCATTTGATAGATGGGGTGCTGTCCAGATGACACAAAATCTTGAAGGGATGGGGTTCACGGTTGTTCCATTCGGTCAAGGTTTCAAGGATATGAGTCCACCAACAAAAGAATTAATGAAACTCGTGCTTGAGCAAAAGATAGCACATGGTGGAAATATTCCATTACGGTGGATGATGGACAATGTGTTTGTAAGAACAGACCCAGCAGGAAATATAAAAATGGATAAAGAAAAATCTACAGAGCGAATTGATGGTGCAGTCGCCTTAGTAATGGCACTTGACCGAGCAATCCGTAATCAGGGAACAATAAGTGAAAGCATTTATAACGATAGGGGAATCATTATTATTTAGTAAATATTATGAAATTTATTAAAATTTTTGTCATAAAATACTTGACAAAGTGTTTTTTGTCTAATATAATGATACGATTTAGTGATGAACATTAAATGGAGGCATGGGCGAAAAGGAGATATAATATGTATAATTTGGTAAATAAGAACCAAGTAAAACCTTACCGAGAGTATTGTACTAAAGTATTAACATCTTTGCGTGATTCATTAAATGAAAAGTACGATATAAAAACAGAGTTTTATTTGGTTGGCAGTGGAGCAAATAATTTGGTCACACAAGATGGCAATGGTCCATTTGATTTAGACTACAATCTACGAATATTGTCTATGTCAAAAAAATATTGGAATGATTTAAAATTGTTGAAAAACATCGTGAGAAACACTTTGAACGAAATAGTCGGTGATACATTTTTTTCTGATGGACAAGATTCAAGATCGGTTATAACTTCAAATCTATTTTTGAAAAATGATAGAACGAAAAAAAACTTCAGTTTTGATATCGCTATTATTGCAAAAATGGATAATGGAAATCTTTGTAGATTAATACATAATAAGCAGTTAGGTCAATTTACTTGGAATGAAATACCATCAACTAGAGATTTAAATATTAAAGTTAAAAAACTAAAAGAATATGGTTGTTGGGGAGAAGTTAGAGAAACATATAAAAATAAAAAGAATATGTATTTACAACGAAGAGATTATAATCATTCTTCATTTGTTGTTTATGTTGAAACGGTAAATGATGTTTATAATAAATATAGATTGCATTAAATTGAATAAATATACCCATATTAATGGTTTTCATTATATGGGTATATATTTTTATTGAGCAGTAAATAATAAGGTTATGGCATATTCATTTAAGGGAAGTATTAGTTTTGGGCTTGTATATATACCCGTAACATTACACAATACAATAAAAGAAAACGATATCGGTTTTAATATGATAGACAAAAAGACAATGAGCCGAGTAAAGTATAAGAAGACTTGTGCAGATTGCGATGGTAGAGAAGTAAAACAGGAAGACATCGTAAAAGGCTTTGAATACGAAGAAGGCAAATATGTTATATTTGAAGAAAAAGACTTTGAAAAAATCAAGTCAAAGAAAGATAAGAATATAACTATTGAAAAATTCGTTGAACTATCCGATGTGGATCCTCTATACTTTGACAAACCATATTATGTTGCTCCGACTGGTGCAGAAAAGGCATTTTCTGTACTACTTACTGCTATGGAAGAAGAAGGTAAAGCTGCTATTGCAAAAACAGTGCTTGGCACTAAAGAAACGCTTATACTTATAAGATCGAAAGATGGGCAAATGTTACTAAATACACTTTTCTATGAGGAAGAAGTAACTAAGAATCCAGCTAAAGAAATCAGTGAAAAGGGCAGTGATGCAGAACTGAAAATGGCAAAAGCCATAATTGAAAGTATGAAGGGAGCATTTAATCCAGAAGAGTATAAGGATGAATACCGAAAGAAATTGCAAGATGCAATTGAGCAAAAGATTGCTGGGAAAGAAATAGTAGCACCTAAAGAGAAGGAGCAATGTAGTGTAGCAAACTTGATGGATGCGTTAACAAAATCGCTTGAGCTAACGCAAAAAACTAAAGATAAACTTAGCGCAAAAAAATCTACAAGGAAGAAAGCATAAATGTCGGATTTGTTTGAAGAGAAGAATATCTCACCTATGCTATTGCATGAGGTAAAAGAACCTTTTAATAGCGATGAATATATCTATGAATTGAAGCTTGATGGCATTCGCTGTGTAGCGTATGTAGACACTAAGTCCGTAGTATTGCAGAATAAAAGATACAAAGATTTGACTAGCGTTTACCCAGAACTTTCTAATATTTTTAAATGTGTGAAAAAGAAAGTGATTCTTGATGGTGAACTAGTACTTTTAACTGATGGTAAACCAGATTTTTATTCTTTGCAAAGGCGAAGTTTAATGGCGGATAGTTTTAAGATAAAACTTGCCGCCAAAAAGAATCCTGTACAGTTCGTAGCTTATGATATAATTTATTGTAACAGCAAAGATATTACCGATAAATCTCTAATGGAAAGAAAAGAAATACTCTCTAAGCAAGTAACCGAAGGGTATAATTTAAGCATATCTAGATATATAGAAGAAAAAGGCATAGAGTTTTTTGAACTAGCGAAAAAGAAAGAGCTTGAAGGCATAGTAGCCAAGAAAAAAGATGGTTTATATCATATAGGCAAAAGGACCTCTGATTGGATAAAAATAAAAGTGATGCAAGATGAAGATTTGATCGTGCTAGGATATGAGCCAGATGAAAAAGGCAAAGTTAAAGATTTGATATTGGGGTTTTATGATGAAAAAGGCAAACTTAATTGCAGAGGTAAAGTTTATCTTGGTGTATCAAAAGCAGAACAAAAAATTATAGAGGAGTTTGCAAAAACAAATACAGTACAAAAGCCTTGGTTTGATAAATATAAAAAAGCAGTATGGCTTGAGCCTAAACTTATAGGGACGGCACATTTTATGCATGAAACAGAAAGTGGCGGTATGAGACAACCAGTATGGAAAGGCTTGAGAGATGATTTATAATAGGCTATTGAGAAAATGAAAATTGTGATACAATTCTATTGAAAGATTACAAAGGAATTAACAGTATTAAACAACAAATTTAACCACTTGGTGGAAACCGAGTGGTTTTTTTATGCAAAAAATATGGGAGGAGTGAATATGCAAATAGAAAAGATAGGAGTGGAGGAACTGAAATCGGCAACTTACAATCCAAGAAAGGACTTAAAACCAGGCGATGAAGAATACGAAAAGTTAAAACGAAGTATTCAAGAGTTTGGCTTTGTTGAACCTGTAATTTGGAATAAGCAAACAGGAGTTGTAGTCGGAGGTCATCAAAGATTAAAAGTTATGAAAGACCTTGGATACAAAGAGGTAGATTGTGTTGTAGTTGAATTGGATGAATCAAAAGAGAAGGCATTAAACATTGCTTTAAACAAGATAAGTGGTGAGTGGGATAATAATCTATTAGCAACTCTTTTGAAAGATTTGGATAGTAGCGGTTTTGATATTACTATAACAGGTTTTGACCTTGCTGAGGCTCAAGAACTTTTTGGTAGTGGCAGTATGGAGAATGTGCAAGAAGATGACTTTGATGCAGAGTCTGCAGTTAATGAAATAAGCGAACCAAAGACCAAAACAGGCGATTTATGGATATTGGGAAAACATAGGCTACTATGTGGCGATTGCACACAAAAAGAAGATGTTGAGCGATTGATGGATGGTAAACAAGCAGATTTAATGGTTACTGATCCACCATACAATGTGGATTATGGCTCGACAATATCAGGCAAGAATTGTTCAAAATCTCGCAATGGTAGTACCATTGCAAATGACAATTTGTCAGATAATGAATTTTATCAGTTTCTACTAGCATTTTACAAATCGGCTGAAAACATAATGAAAAAAGGTGCTCCACTATATGTTTTTCATAGCACAAAAGAAACAATGAATTTTACAAAAGGGATGATTGATGCAGGTTTTAAATATTCACAAACTTTGATATGGTTAAAAAATCATTTCACTTTAGGTAGGCAGGATTATCAGTGGAAGCATGAACCAATACTTTATGGCTGGAAAGAGGGGGCAGGACACTATTTTATTGATGATAGAACAATATCAACTATTTTAGAAGGAATACCAGAAAATCTTCGAAAAATGAATAAAGCGGAACTAGTTGAATTGGTTGAAAAAATACTTGGCATACCTAATACAGTTATAGAAGATAATAAGCCAAGCAAATCTCCAGACCATCCTACTATGAAACCAATTACTTTGTGTGCAAGACTAATATATAATAGTAGCCATGAAGATGACATAGTGTATGAGCCATTTGGTGGTAGCGGTTCTACATTAATAGCATCAGAACAATTGAATCGCAAATGTAGAGTTATTGAACTTGAACCTAAATATTGTGATGTAATTGTGCGCAGATATCGTGAATTGTGTCCTGAATCGGAAATAAAACACATCCGAGATGGTATAGAAATTTTTGACTAAATTTGCAAAAAAACTTTCGAAAATCGGGAGTAAAATTGAAAAAAACTTTGAAAAAAATGTGTTTTTCTGCGCGATTTTGCTGGGCTCTTTTTGCTTTTTACGGTATAGTTGTACTAGAAAAACAAACAAGGTTAAACAACCCAAAGGAGTACAAAATGGCACAAAAAAGAATAGCAATCCCAAAGGATTATAACTACGAATGGAAGACAGCAGAAGAGATTATTAATAATATGAATACGGAAGTAAACTTCCCAACCTTCGGCACAGGAACACTTGCAAAAATTACTGGTGTAACTGATGAGAACACCTATCGCAAAGCACATGAGTTATGGTTAAAACTTAAAGAAGAATTCAATGCAGAAGCTAAAACATATGTACCAACTGCATACAATAGCAAATTAGGCTCAGTCGGAGATACAAAAAGACGCGAAGTGTTAAGAGCATGCTGGTGGGATGCATTAAGCAATCAAGATGAAGAAGATTATTATGACATAACAAGTATAATCGAGGTGCTACACGATCACGAGACCTTGGAAACAGGTAAAATCTTATTCGGTAGCTGACAACATAAAACCTAAAAGCCGCCTGAAAAAAAGCGGTTTTTTTGTTTGAAAAAATGTGTTTTTCTACGCAATTTCGCTGGGCTCTTTCTGCTTTTTACGGTATGTTTGTAATAGAGAAACAAACATGGGCAAATCGCCAAAAGGAGTAAATAATGCACACAATACAAGTAACAAAGACAGATGGTAATTGGAAAATCGGATTAATAGATGGTATTAAATTTACCGCTAAAGTTTATGAAGAGCCAAGTGAGTTCGGAATAAGAGGCGGTAATGTATCTAAGCTATGGATAACGGGTATAGCAACTTATGATAGAGGTTGGGAGTTAAGAGCAAAGACACCAGAACATAAAGCAATAGTAAATGAATTGCTAAAATACTTTAAAAATCCAGCAAACTGCAAATAAAATACTAAAAACTAATTAACCACCAAAACGGTGGTTTTTTTTATTTGAACGGGAGGTATGAATGGGAATATTTGGGCGAAGTAGAGATGCCCCACGAAAAGAACATAGAAATGCACCAAGTAAGGAAATGCAAGAATTTATACGCGGCATAGATGTGGATTTTTTAGGCAATAGCAATAGTGGAGTACAGGTAGATGAACTTAGAGCTCTACAAACATCTGCCGTTTATGCTTGTGTTAAAATCTTAGCGGAGACAGTGGCAAGTTTGCCATTGCATTTATACAAAAAAGGTAAGAATGGAAAAAATGAAACGGCGGAACAGCATCCATTATATTCTTGCCTATACGAAATGCCAAATGAAGAGATGACAAGTTTTGAATTTAGAGAAATGATGATGACATCTCTTCTTTTATGGGGTAATGCATATGCTAGGAAAATATGTAAGAATGGACATGTTACTGAACTATGGTATTTAAAGCCAAATTTAATGACCATAGAACGAGATATGCAAACAGGTGTGCTGAAATACATTTACTCGGATGATATAACTAATCAAACAATTGTGTATAAGCCTGACCAAGTTTTTCACATCAAAAGTTTGTCACTTGATGGTGTAATGGGATTAAGTCCTATAGCTCAAGCAAGAGAAGCAATTGGATTATCTCTTGCGACTGAGGAATATGGTGCAAAGTTCTTTGGAAATGGTGCAAGACCGGGAGGAGTATTAGAACATCCAGGTATACTAAAAGACCCTAAAAAGTTAAGAGAGTCTTGGAATCAAGTATATCAAGGAACTCGAAATAGTCA
Source organism: uncultured Clostridia bacterium (assembly GCA_947646415.1). Classification (GTDB taxonomy): domain Bacteria; phylum Bacillota; class Clostridia; order Christensenellales; family UBA3700; genus MGBC100798. The sequence goes on from CANSGN010000002.1 coordinate 154,857, forward strand.
TAAAGTTGCAGTTCTTGAAGAAGGAATGAAATACCATACCATCGGAATAGCACCAGAAGATGCACAATTTCTTGAAACTAGAAAGTATCAAGTTAATGAGATATGTAGAATATTTCGTGTGCCACCACACCTTGTTGGAGATTTAGAGAGAGCCACATTCAGCAATATAGAACATCAATCAATAGAGTTTGTGCAACATACTATAAGGCCATGGCTGGTACGATGGGAGCAATCAATAAGTCGTTCGTTACTCAATGAGTCCGAGCGACTTTTGTATTTTTGCAAGTTTAATGTGGATGGTTTAATGCGTGGTGATTATAAATCAAGAATGGAAGGTTATGCGGTAGGTAGACAAAATGGATGGCTATCTATCAATGACATACGCAGATTAGAAGATATGCCACTTGTACCAGCTGAAAAAGGTGGAGATGATTATTTGGTCAATGGCAATATGATATCGGCAAGTACGCCAATTAAAAAAGAAGGAGGAGAAAGTGAAGGAAAATAAAAAAGAAATCCGTATGCTTCCATTAACTGAATTACGAATAGCAGATAGCGAGAGCGGTTCAGTTATAGAAGGACACGCAGCTGTTTTTGACAGCTGGAGTGAAACTTTAGGGAGTATATTTCCATTTAAAGAAATTGTTAGAAAAGGTGCGTTTAATGAGAGCATAGGTAAGGATGATATCCGAGCATTATTCAACCATGACCCTAACTATGTGTTAGGAAGAAATCGTGCTGGAACACTAGAACTTGTTGAAGATGAAGTTGGGTTGAAAGTTAGGATTATGCCACCAGATACAAGCTGGGCAAGAGATATTCAAACAAGTATACGAAGAGGTGATATAACACAAATGTCTATAGGCTTTATTGTAAAAGAAGATAAATGGTCTACTGACAAAGAAATGGACATTCGTGAAATCAAGAAAGTGCAATTGTTTGATGTCAGTCCTGTAACATTCCCTGCTTATACCGCAACAGATGTTGGAGTGCGAGCAATGGAAGAGTACAACGGATATAAAGCGGAACAACGCAGTAAAGAGAAAGCGGCTGATGATGCAGCAAAGAAAGCTAAAGAAAAGGCAAGACTTAAAAACTTGCAGATAAAATTCAAAAATTTATAAGGAGAATTGAATAATGACAATAAAGAAAATATTGGAAATGAAAGCAAAAAGAGAGGATGCAAGACTGAAAGCAATGGCAGTTTTGAATAATGCCGATGCAGAGGACCGTTTTTTGACAGAAGATGAAAAAAAGGCAATTGATGGTTTTGAAACAGAGATTCGTGCATGGGATGAAAGTATAAGCCGAGCAGAAAAAATGTTGGCAATTGAGCCAGAGTCTCGCACTACTGAAAAGCCAGAGACAAAACCTGTTCCTGCTCCTAAAGATGAAAAAAGATTCAATTCATTTGGTGAACAACTTATTGCGGCTTATCGTGCAGCAACACCAGGTGGAAGAGTAGATGAAAGGCTTTCAACAAGAGCCGCAAGCGGACTGAATGAAACTACACCATCAGATGGTGGTTTTCTTGTGCAACAGGATTTTGTCAAAGATTTACTGAAACGCACCTATGAAACAGGAATTCTTGCAAGTCGTGCCAAGAAAATTCCTATTAGCACTAATGCTAATGGTATGAAAATCAATGCTATTGATGAAGATAGCCGAGCAAATGGCTCTCGTTGGGGCGGTGTACAAACTTATTGGGAGGCAGAAGCGGATGAACATACAGGTAGCAAACCAAAGTTTAGACAAATTGAATTGTCACTAAAGAAGTTAACAGGCTTGTGTTATGCCACAGATGAATTATTACAAGATGCTGTGGCTCTTGAAGCGGTTATTCGACAAGCATTTGCAGAAGAGTTTGGGTTCAAGATGGATGATGCAATTTTAGATGGCAGTGGAGAAGGCGAGCCTTTGGGAATTTTGAAAAGCGGTGCTTTAATTAAAGTTGAAATTGAAAAAGACCAAAAAGAGATTATCACAGTCAACAATTTGATAAAAATGTGGAATCGTTTATGGTCAAAATCAAGAGCAAATGCAGTTTGGTATATCAACCAAGAAATTGAACCACATTTGTACACATTGAAACTTGGTGACAAACCAGTTTATGTCCCAGCAGGCGGAATTTCTGAGAAGCCATATGGTACAATTTTTGGTAGACCTGTAATTCCATTAGAGCAATGTAATGCTCAAGGTGAAATTGGTGATATTGTGCTTGCTGATATTGGTCAATATTTGCTTATTGATAAAGGTGGCATTAAGGCAACAAGTTCTATTCATGTTAGATTTCTTTATGATGAGAATGTGTTTCGCTTTATTTATAGAGCAGATGGAAAACCGATTTGGAATAAGGCTCTTACCCCATATAAAGGCAAAGCAACAGTGTCACCATTTGTAACACTAGCAAAAAGAGAAACAAATTAATAATAGGGAGATGAGCGAGTGTGTTGACTTTACAAGAAACAAAAGAATTTCTGCGATTGGATGGAGATGAAGAAGATGCACTCGTATCTTCTTTAATTTTTACTGCAAAGGAATTGGTTGAAGAAACTATTCGGCGAAAGTTGACTGAATTTGAAGAAATTCCAGAACCAATATATCAGGCGATGCTGATAGTAACGGCAACGTTATATGAAGAACGGCAAGTTTCTAAAGATAAGTCAGGTGTGGATATAAAAGAAACACTTGAACTTGTTCGTAGAATGCTTTTCGCTTATCGGAAGGAGATGTTTTGATGGATATAGGAAAGTTGAATCGCCGTGTAGAAATACTGCAGTTTTTAAAAAGTAGAGATGCGTATGGTGGAGAAGTAGGAGAATGGAAAGCGGTAGCAAAAGCATGGGTTGAAATAACACCAGTGAGTGGAACAGAGCAGATATTGGCACAACAAGTAACAGCAGAAAAAGTTGTTAAAATTACAATGCGATATTGCCCATGGCTTACTGTTCTTCATCGAATTAAATATGGTAGCAAAGTATATGAAATAGTTGGAGAGATAGATGTCAAAACTGCACATTCAACTACAATATTAAGTGCAAAGGAGTTGGTGTCAGATGGGTTACAGCGCAAAACAAAGGAAAGTGAAAACTGAGATAGAAGGTGCGAACAGGATTGTAAAAGATTTGAAAGCAATGGAAGATGCGGCAGTAAATGTAATGATGGCAGGAGCAAAAGCAGGTGGGAAGATAGCACTTGAAGATGCGAAAAGAAATTGCCCAGTTGATAGCGGAGCGTTGAAACAAAGTTTACATCTAAGTGAAGGGAAGGCAACATCGGTAAAGGCAACAGTGCAAGTTGACTATGACAAGTCGTTGAAATATGGTACACATGTTGAATTGGGTGCAAGAGGAAGACCAGCAAATCCGTTTTTAAGGAATGCTGTAGATGATAATCAAAACCAAATTAACAATGCAATTATTGCAGAGATTTCAAGGGCAGTAGGGAGAAAATTATGAAGGATATATGTCAGGCAGTTTATGAAAAATTATGTCAAGATATTAAGTTATCAAGGTATCTTTCTAATCGCATTTATCCAATTATTTTGCCAGAAGATGCACCATTGCCTGCAATAGTATATACACCTGTTTTGGCGAACTATTATTCGGCATTGCAAGGTGATACAGGCTTTGTTAGACAAACAATCCAGTTTGTTTGTCATGATACAACATATAAAAAATCTAGAGAACTATCTCGCATAGTAAAAAGCATTTTTCAAGACTACTATGGAGATATGAATGGATTGTTTATACAAGCAGTATTTATTAAGTCGGATTATGAATATAACGGAAATACTGCGCTGAAATTCGATACTAATGAGTATATGTCTAGTATTGAGTTAGAATTTTTATATAACGAAAAATAAGGAGGTAACTATGGCAGTTGCAGGAAAAAATGGTAAAGTTGTCATTGGTACTGATGAAAGTAAAAAAGTTGTAGGAATTAAGAATTGGTCACTAGAATTATCTTTGGATCCTCTTGAAACAACATCACTTGGAGATGATTGGAAGAAATACATCACAGGACTGAAAGAATGGTCAGCATCTAGCGAAGGAGATTATGAAGTTCCTGTTGACAAAGAGGGGCAAGGAGCATTGCAAACAGCATTTCTTAGTGGATTAACCGTAGTGGTAAAATTGTATGTGGATGAGAAAAATTATTACACAGGAGAGGCATACATTAATAGTCTTTCAATTGAAGACCCAGTTGATGATGTTGTGTCTATAAGCATTGAATTTACAGGAAATGGTGCTTTGTCTTTTGAAACAAGTGAAGTAGGAGGTAATTAAGATGAAACAAGGAATAACAATCAATTTGGATAAACCAAGAACTTTGAGATATGGTATGAATGCACTAGCAAAAATTGAAGCAATAACAGGTAAGTCTGTGCTTTCGTTAGAAATGGATAAGTTAGGCGTAAGAGACCTACTTGCTATTGCTTATGGTGGATTATATCATGAAGATAAATCACTCACAATTGAAAAAGTAGGTAATCTTATTGATGAACACTCAAACATTGTTGAAATCGCAGAAAAACTTGGTAAAGCATTGAGTATGGCATTTGGTGAAGACAAGACAGAACAAGAATCTGAAACGGGGGAAATTTAGCCGCCACCTTTGACTTATTTGTATTGACCGAACAAGCAGTTGCAGTATGGGGAATAGATCCACTTATAGTAGGAGAGTATACGCCTTTTGAGTTAGGGTTAATAGCAAAATATAAAAAGCGACAAGAACAACTTGACTTTGAGAATATGTTGACTTTAGCATGGCATACAGAGGCTCTTGCGAGACAGAAAAAACTTCCAAGACTAAATAAATTATTAAAGGAAGCTCGCAATAAACCTAATCAAAAAACGAGTAACAAAGGCGATGCAATACTTAAAGCGATGGCGGCGGAAAAGGGAGTTCAAATTTAAAAATTAACAAATAGCAATAAAGTATTTGGAATTAATTCCAAATACTATTGATTTCTTCATAGTTTTAGAAAATCTTACGTAATGTACAATAATAATTTAAGAAATTTTCAAAAAACTATTGACATATTGCAATTTTATGGATATAATAATAGTAGGAAAGTAAGAAAATCTTACAAAAAAAATATGGAGGTGTAATATGTTAGCAGAATTGAGAACAAAATCACAAATTACAATACCAAAAGAAATAGTTTCACAATTGGGATTATCTGCAGGAGATAAACTAGAAATTTATGAGAAAGATGGTGTGATTTGTCTTATGCCAGTAACTATATATCCAAAAAATTATGTTGATACTTTGCGTGAAGAAATTAAGGAGTTGAAATCAAATATTAAAAATGGCAAACAGCCGTTATTTGATAATATTGACTCAATGTTTGACAAATTGGAGAATAACTAATGGCATTTAAAATAACTTTTACTGATAGATTTCAAAAACATTTTAAAGGTTTAAATGAAGTCGAGAAAAAACAATTGCGAAACAAATTGACTATATTGTCAGAAAATCCATTACATCCATCACTAAGAACAAAAAGAATTCAAGGAACAGATAGTTTGTTTGAGTGCAGTGTGAATATGGATATTCGTATAATTTGGTATTATGAAGGTGATACTATGATTATTCTTGTTGATGTTGGACATCATGATATACTAAGAAAATATTAAACATAGTGTTACTAAAAATTGAAAGTATATTTTAAATAATATACCAAATAAATTAAAGTATACTTTAAATAATTTGCCAAATACATTAAAGTTTTAGATTATTTTGGTATAAAATTAAAAAACTAAGCAATAGCAGTGTTGCTTAGTTTTTTTATAATAATGCGATGAAAATCGGGGTATATGCCTCGATTTTTTCTTTATAAGGAGGGGAGATATGGCAGTTATTCGAAACTTGGTTGTTAAGATATCGGCAGATATATCCTCACTTTCTAAAGGCTTACAATCAGCACAAAAGCATATTCAAAAAGTGTCTTCGACATTTACCAAAGCAGGTACAAAATTAACAGCAAGTATAACTGCACCATTAATTGCACTAGGTAGTACAGCAGTAAATGTATCGCAAAAGTTTGAGCAATCAATGGCTAATGCAGCATCCGTTGCAGGTGCTACGGGAGATGAACTTGCACGAATGACAGCACTTGCTAGAGAAATGGGTAGTAAGACAGTGTTTTCTGCAAGTGATGCCGCTGATGCACTTTATTATATGGCTTCAGCAGGTTATAAAGTTGACCAAATGGCAGATTCGATACAAGCAACACTTAATCTTGCATCAGCAACTCAAAGTGATCTTGCTTTTACAACGGATACAGTTATTTCGACTTTAAATCAGTTTGAGTTAGAGGCTAACCAAGCGGAAAGAGTAACAAATGTTTTTGCATCAGCTATTGGTAATTCAATGGCAACTATGGAAAAACTTTCAAATTCAATGGGCTATGTCGGACCTGTTGCTAACAGTTTAGGGTATGAGATAGAAGAAGTAACGGGTGCATTAGCTGTTTTGTATAATGCAGGATATGATGGTTCAACGGCAGGAACAGCACTTCGTCAAGCACTTGTTTCGCTTATGAATCCTACATCCGCTGCATTAGGTGTGTTTGAAGAATTAGGGTTGTCCTTTGATGATGTGAACCCAGCAACTAATGATTTTGCTACGATTTTAGATAAACTAAGCGAAGCAGGTATGGATACATCGCAAGCAATGAAAGTGTTTGGTGCAAGAGCAGGTCCAGGAATGCTAGCATTATTGTCGGCTGGTGGTGATGCAGTTAGAGAAATGACTGAGTCAATCACAGGCACTGATAAGGCATCGGAAATGGCAGCAACACAGCTTAATACTTTGCAGGGACAAGTGAAAATCTTAAAATCCGAACTTGAAGAAATTGCTATATCTTTTGGAGATGTGTTGATACCTATTATTAGGCAGTTTATTCAAAAATATATCTCACCATTGACAGCGAAATTGATGGGATTATCAATGGGAACTAAAAAGAATATTGTAACCATAGCGCTATTAGCAGCGACTATAGGTCCGCTGTTATTAATTATTGGAAAATTAATAGGCAGTGTAGGAACAATTATCAAAATTGGTTCATTGTTATTTTCTAAAGTGGGTTTGATAATTGCAGCAGTAGGAGCAATAGTTGGTGTTGTAACATATTTGTGGAAAACAAATGAAGGGTTTAAAAACGCAGTTATACGAATTTGGGATAAAATCAAGACAGCAATACTAAAAGCAGTAAATGCAGTTAAGGCTTGGTGGACAAACAACGGACAAAAGATAATTGAAAGTGTAGTTTTTGCATTGAAGAAACTATGGAATATAGTGAAATCAGTGTTTGGAGCAATCAAACCTTATGCAGAAAAAATTTGGAATTTTGTAAAATTTATTGTAACAGATACGGTTAGCACTATAAAAAAGTTTTGGAAAGACAATGGTGCAAAAATATGGAAAATAGTAAAGACAGTATTTACAAACATATGGAAATGTGTAAAAAGTGCTTTTTCAATTATAAAAAACTCATTAGATAAATTTTTTACATATGTCCGCCCAATCTGGGAAAAGTTAAAGACATTATTTGCATCTCTATGGGATACTATTGTTGAACTTTATAAGACTTTGAAACCTATTTTTGAACTTATAGGTGGAATAGTTATGACATTATGGGGAGTAGTTTCAAGTGTTCTTGGTGCGATTATTGAGGCACTAGGACCATTCATATCTGCAGTTATAGATGTTGCAAATGCTATCCTTGATATTATAAAGATAATATGTGCTGTATTGCGTGGAGATTGGTCTTCAGCATGGGAATATATGCAGGACTTTACAGGCAATATTTGGTCGGGAATTAAAAATATCTTCCTAGGTATATGGGAATTTATAAAGGGTTTTGGTCAGAATATTGTGTCATTCTTTGGTGGTTGTGGCGATAATATCGGAAATATTTTCAAAAGTGTTTGGGAAGGAGTGAGTGGTTTTTTCTCAAATATATGGAGTGGTATCAAATCAATGTGTGGTTGGATATGGGATACATTGACAGGATTATTTGGAAAAATAGGTGATTTCTTTGGCAATCTTTTTAAAGATGCTTTTAATTGGGGAAAAAATCTAATATCTAACATAGGCGATGGAATAAAAAAAGGATGGGATTGGGTTGTTGATGGAGTAAAATCCGTTGGACAATCAATCAAAGATTTTCTAGGTTTTGGTTCTCCAACAAAGAAAGGACCAGGGCATACTGCTGATGAGTGGATTCCAAACTTAATGGATATGATGGCAACTGACATGTATACGAATATACCTATGATGCAAAGAGCCGCTATTCAAGTTGCAAATGTTCTTAATCCTACATCAATGACAAACAGAGCAATGGTAGGTACAGGAAGCAGTCCGAATGGTGACCTTGTGAACGGGTTATTGCAAGGAATGTCGGCAATGAATGGAATGAGTGGAGAAACAAATAGAGAACTCGTATTGCAAATTGATGGACAGACTTTTGCACGAATAATGATGCCGAAACTTACTAAAGAATATAAGCGACATGGTGTTATTTTGCAGGAGGTATAAAATATGGATTTTTTCAAAGTCAATGGCTACATAGTAAAATCACCAACTGAAATTACCATTTCGCCAGAGATACTTGATAAAGTTGAAAGAACAGTTGATGGAACAATGGTTGTAGATATCATAGCAAAAAAACGCAAGGTTGATGTGTCTTGGGAATATTTATCAAAAGAAGAAATGACTACAATTGTAAATCAAATTGGCAAAGACAAGTTTTTGGAAATATCTTTTCATGATAATAGTACCGGCGAATTGGTAACAATGATTGCACGGGCAGAAGGGATGACTTACCAACCATATTATAACTGGGCGAAATCAAAAATAATGTGGAAAGCAGTTTCCATAAGTTTTTCAGAGAGGTAGGCAATGAAGTACTCAAGTAATCCACGAAATGTTTATGGTAAGGTAGAAATCATTTATGCTGATGAAGAACTTACTCGTGATGCAAGAATTGATGTAAGTGGCAATTCAGAAATTAGCAATCCAACTGATGTATATAAAAATCCTTACGAACCAACAGTGAAAGCATGTACTATGGATGGAAATTCAACAATGGATGGCACATTTCAAATGATGAGCAACAAGCATATTGTTGGTTGGTGGGGTGGTAGACTCGCAGACAGCAAAGGAGAATTTGCTCAAAAACCTTATATTGAGTTATCTTTTGTAATGCGACCAATAATATATTGGCGTATATTAGGAGATTCTAAACTTAATCAATACCCAGTGGATTTTGTGTTAGAGTACAAGAGAAATGGTGTTGTGATAAAAACTGAAAATGTAACGGACAACACTAATCTTGATATCATACTCCAGCCTAGAGTTGCAGATATTACATCAATTCGTATGACAATTAACAAATGGAATACACCAAATGCATGTGCCAAAATACTTAGATTTTTTGAAAAAGTATATGAAACATACGAAGGACAAGATTTGCAATCATTTGAAGTTGGTGAAGAACTTTGTTCAGCAGAAGCTAACTATAATATTAATTCAGATAGCATGTCAGTTAGTATTTATAACGAGAATCGTAAGTTTGATAAAGGTTATTTGCGGTCATTGATGCTTTTGGATCGAAAACTGATACCATATATAGGAGTTGAGAATAATGGAGAAATAGAGTATACACAACTTGGCATTTTTTATTCGGATACATGGGATATTTCACAAGACAGCCAATGGGTAAAATGTATGGCAACTGATAGATTATTAAGATTGCAGAAAAAAATGTATGTGGGGTTTCCTTTAGTTGAAAATGTTTCACTATATGAAATAGCTGAAGATGTTTTACAAAAAGCAGGACTGATAGCAGAAGAATATATAATTTCAGATAACCTAAAAGATATTGTAATTGGAATGGCATTGTTACCCAAGACGACAATTTGGGATGCTTTACAAGAGATTGCAAATGCAGCTCTATGCAAAATTTTTGTGGATAGATACAACAGAATTGTGATAATGAGCGAGAAAGATGCCCCTTTGGATAGTGCAGTTGAAATTAATCCTAGTAATGCATTTTCATATATGTCAAATATATCGTTAACAGATTTTTCAAATAGTGTAACGATAGAGTATTTTGATATAAGTGTGTCGGATGACATAATTGATGTAGTTGAAATAGAAATTACACTTGAGCCAAAAGAAAATAAGACTTTAACTTTTGATTACACTTCGGAAGTTGCAAATCCAATAGCAATAAGTAACAACGCAATAGTAAAAATAACTTCTTTTACTAGTGGAGTCAATTCTTGTTTGTGTGAGTTTGATAATAATTCAGATGTTGAGCAAACAGCTGTTATAACTATATCAGGTAATGCTATTAATATTGATTCAAGAACAATCACAATAAAGGATGAAGATAGCATATTGACTTATGGATTAGTTGAATGTTCACATACAGCAAGTGAACTTGTACAATGCTATGAGCAAGCAGAATACATTGCAACAACATTGCTTGCTAAAACGAAAGCAGGTGAAGGCAGTATAACAGCAGAATGGCGAGGTAATCCAGCACTTGAAATAGGACTCGCTTTTGACTTAACTGACCGATTTGGAGACAATGAGAAACTATTGTGTGAATACAATAAGTTTACTTATGATGGTGGATTAAAACAAGAAACACGTGGTAGAAAATTATATGGAGGAAATAATGGCGAATTGGAAAGATCCTAGAATCAATTATAATGCAGAAGATCAAGTAGTGCCTGAGATATTCAATAGGCTTGGAGAAAATGAAAAGTATTTACAAGAAAATAAGATAACCACAGAGCAAGTGCAAGATGCGGAAATTAATAGTACACAGAATGCTAATAGAGAGAATTTAGAGGATAAAGAAAGCGTGAAAGGATTAATTGGTAAAATTAGAAAATGGTTAGCTGACCTTAAAGCATTGGCATTTAAGGCTACTATTGGAACTTCAGATATAGATAATTCTGCAATCAATGCGTCAAAAATCGGTACTAATGCTATAGAAACTAGTAAAATAAAAGATTTAGCAGTTACAGATGCAAAGATTAATTCAGTATCTGCAAGTAAAGTAACGGGGCTACATAAAGTGGCAACTAGCGGTAGCTATAACGATTTAAAAGACAAACCAGAGATGAGTGGTGGAGATAATCCTAAAGTTGTATTTGAAGGAAATGCGAACTATTACACATATAGATTTAACTTTGATATGAAAGGTGAATATCGTTATCTAGTAGAAATCGGGAATGGCTATGGTATAGGAATTTCATCAAAGAAGGCTCCAAATGATCATCCAATACTAAATGTATTAATACCAGGATATTGCTATGGAACTGATAGAACATTGTCTATGTATATTATCACCATTATTGGATATGATAATGGACCTAGTTATGAAGGTGGTGGAAAATTTTATATTGAAGGGAAAATAGATATTTCAAAAGGTGTCATAGATAGGGAAGGATATATGGAAATTGATGGGCAAAGTTGTCCAGTTATTAAAAAAATTGTTGAACTAGGTAAAGCATATTGAAAGAGAGGTGTCTATGAATAGAAAAATAATAAGACAAGGCGAGGCAGTAAGCTTCGCCTTTTTCAATGTTGTAGTACCACTTAATGATAATGAGAAATATAAGATTACGGAGAAAGATAAGGTTATATTTTCTATTTTTAGAGAGAATAGAAAACCAATAATTACAAAAGAATTTCCACGAGACTTTCATAAAGAAGTTAAAAATACATTTGTGGTTACACTATCTCCACAAGAAACAAAAGATTTGCCTTGCCTTTTGTATCAAATGAAGTTGACATTGGATGTTGAAAATATGGGAGAAGAGATATACATGCTTATAAATCAAGAATTGGAGGTGATAGCAAAGTGAATGATTATAACAACACACCAGAGCAATGTGGACATAGATGTTGCAATCAAGATAATTGTGGTTGTGTTTCGGTTGAAGCATTAAGGTCTATTTCTCAGAAGTATCAGGGAATTGAAAATGATGTAACAGAAACAATTGTCAAAAACAAATCACGAACTATTGAGATAAAACTAAAATCGCAACAATATCCAAGTAAATATGCTTTCCCAAATCAAGGAGATCCAGCGGTGGTGTATATTGATATTGTTGAAAATGAAGCATATCGATGGGATGAAAAATCCGGGAACTATATCTGTATTGGAACAGATTGGCATCAAGTAAAAATAATTAATGGAGGTTCAGCAAATTATGGCAAATGAAAGAGTTTTGGAAACAAAAATTCAATTAAGGAATGACACCTCAGCAAATTGGAAAGCTGCTAATCCAGTCTTGCTTAAGGGAGAATTGGGTATTGAAATAGATACTCGAAAACTTAAAATAGGTGATGGTATCAGTCCGTGGTCAGGACTTAAATATATTAGTGATGATTTAATTGTTGCTAATACAAACCCAAGTCCAGATGACACAAATTATGATATTGGTGAATTGTGGATAAATCAGTCAGACAAATCAGTATATATCCTTATAGCAACAAGTGAAACCACAGCAGTATGGACAAGACTAGTAAGTGCAGATGAGATAGTAGTTGTATTAGAGGCACAAGTGGCACAAAAACTTAAAACAGCAAGAACAATTTCTCTTTTGGGAGATGTAATGGGTGCAACTGCATTTGATGGTAGCGAAGATGTGGCAATCACAGTTGTTATGAAAAATACAGGAGCAACAGAGGGAACTTTTACCAAAGTAACAGTAAATGAGAAAGGACTAATTACAAAAACTGAATTGTTAACAGCAGAGGATATCCCAGCATTGACACTTGAAAAAATTACTGATGCTGGAACTGCCGCAAAAAGAGATGTTGGTACATCAGCTGGGAACTTAGTAGAAATAAGCGCTAATGGAAAAATTAGCAAAACACTCTTGCCACCAATTGCAATAACAGATACACATGTGGTAACTTCGGAAAACGCAATGCTTTCATTAACTGCTCAAAAGGGCGATGTTGCAATTCGTTCAGATGAAAATAGAACTTACATATTGAAACAAGAACCTGCAAAAAATAAAGCAAATTGGCTTGAATTGAAATCGCCAGAGTGTACAGTGTTTTCAGTAAATGGAAAACAAGGTGATGTTGTCTTGTCAACTACAGATATTGATGAGGGGAGTAATCTATATTTTACTGAAGAAAGAGCAAATGAAAATTTTGAAAGCAATTTTGCAAATAAACAATCAAAAGATTTGAGTGATGGTAAAGACATTTTATTGGAAACGGATGATTTTATTATTAATGGCGGTAATGCTTAGTGCGAGGTGAAAAGTGGCAGAGAGAACATTAAACACAAAACTTTGTATTCGCTCTGATAACGGGGAGAATTGGAAAGCAGCAAATCCTATTTTACTTAATGGCGAACTTGGTTTGGAGGAAGATACAAGAAGAGTAAAAATAGGAGATGGTAAAACACCGTGGGTAGATTTGAATTATTTTTTTACGATTGGCATAAGTAAACAAGAACTTATTGATTATATTTATCCAATCAATTTTGTTGTAGTAACAGTAGGTGACACAAATCCAGGGGAAATACTTGGTGGGGTTTGGAGAGAGACAAAAGTTATTGCCATAACAGAAATGAGATATTGGGTAAGAGTTGAGTAGGAGGTAATATGGTAGCAGTTATTATAAGTGTTGTATCAGGCATCATCAGTGGAATGGTGCTTTTTTTCTTGCAAAGATTTTTCAAGAATAAATCAAAAAAAGATGAAATTCGTGATGCCGCAAAAGCAAAAGAAAATATGCTTATTTTGAAAAGCATCGATGCAGTAGGTAAATTGACATATGCAAATGCAATTGCGATTAGAGATGGAAAGACCAACGGCGAAATGCACGAAGCATTGGAGAGTTATAGTGAATCAAAAGAAGAGATGTATAACTATCTTCTTGAACAAAATTCAAAAAAGTAATGGAGGGATAATATGGAATATTTGGAATTAATAAGTGTGCCAGCGATTGCAACAATTGTGTATTGGATTATGAACCTAATAAAATATGCAGTTAAGGATAATGAAATTTTTAAGCGTTTGATTCCGCTTTTATCAGCATTGTTAGGTGCGGTATTAGGTATTATAGCATTTTACGCAGTGCCAAGCATAATCCCAGCACCAAATGTATGTATAGCAATACTTATAGGTGGAGCAAGTGGCTTGACTGCAACAGGTACAAATCAAATTATTAAGCAATTAAGTAAGGGGGGTGAAGATGGAAAAAAGTAATTTAATCAAGTGTGAAATCGCAAACGCAATAGTAATTCAACTATGGGTTAAAAACTTAATTTCTACAGAAGAAAAAGATAAAATTATAGAAAAAAACAAAATGAGTTTTCTTTGCTAAATATGCTAGATTTCGCTGGACTTTATAGAATTTATACGGTATTGTTTGTCCTGCCCGACAATGGCAGGACAAATTTTTTTAAATTTGTCAAGTTCCCACATACGGCAATATAGAAATTACATAAAGTCTTAAAAGGAGGTGACAGAAATGAGAAAGAAAAAAGTTGCTGCATATGCTAGAGTCTCAACAAAAAGCCGTACTCAAGCACACAGTTATGATTTTCAAAGCAGATATTGGAATGAACAACTAGGGAAATCCGATAAGTATGATTATGTTGGATTATTCGCAGATAATGGTATTAGTGGAAAATTTGCTGAACGCAGACCGCAATTCATGGCTTTAATAGAAGCTTGTAGAAATGGGGCTATAGATATAGTATTTACTAAATCAGTACAGCGCTTTGCTAGAAATACTGAAGAGTTGCTAAAATTAGTGCGAGAATTACGAGAAATCGGTGTAGCAGTAATTTTTGAAAAAGAAAACATAAATACACTTAAGCCTGATAGTGAGTTGTTTTTAACAATTGCGGCGGCAGTAGCAGAAGATGATTTGAGAAGATATAGCGGAAATGTAATGTGGACTTTGCGAGATAAATACCAAAGAGGCGAATATAAAACGGGATATAGATTGTATGGTTATTTTATTACAAAAGAAAAAAAATTAATCGTGAACAATGAAGAAGCTAAGATAGTAAAAACAATATTTGAAAAATTAGCAATAGACGAATGGGGATCTTTAAAAATCGCTAGATGGCTTAATGAAAAAGGAATTGTTGCACCACTTGGAGGGAAGTGGAATGATACGCAAATACGTTCAATGATTCGTAATGAAAAGTATTATGGTGATGTTATAATGCAGAAACAGTATACTGAGAATGGAGTACGCAAAACTAATAATGGTGAAAGAGATGCGTTTGTAATCGAAAATAATCACGAGCCGATAGTCAGTAAAGAGTTGTGGAATAAAGCACAAGCAGTATTACTAAAAAGGAGAAATGAGAAACTAGTAGGGCAGAAGAATAAAATATATCCATTTACAGGTTTAATAGTTTGTGAAAAATGCGGGGCACATTTAACGCATAGAGTTACTAATAGCGGAACACCTTTTCAAACAAATTATTGGAAATGTCATAATTCAATATTAAATGGAGCAAAGGTTTGCTCTAATCCTGGTATCAAAGAAAGTATAATGAACGATTTATTTATAGAATGCTATAACGATTTTGTAACTAAAGGGTATATGAATAAATCTGGAGAAGAAAAAACTATAGATGAAAAACTGCAATATTTATACAATATTGATAATGAGTTAGCAAAAGTACGAGTAAAGGGGATTATTAGTCAATTACAATATGAAGAAGAAAGGGAATCAATACTTGCAGAGATTAGAGACTTACAAATAAAAATGCAAGAACTACGGTATTTTAAAGTTGGAGATAATGATTTCAAAACAATTAACAAGTTTGATGAAAATAAACTACATAGATTTATTAAAAGAGTCACTGTTCTAGATTGGATAGTGACTTTTGAATTTTATAATGGAGTGAAACTATCTAGAAAATATACCAATGGCAAACATGGAGATATAAGAGATTGGCAAAGAAAACAAAAATTAAGGAGGGAACAAGGCAATGTATGATAAACCAAGAGTGGTAAAAACAATACCAGCATCATTCATTAAGACAACTTCAACAACTATAATTAATCTTATTCGCGTAGGAGCATATGCGAGAGTAAGCACGAGAAAAGAGGAACAAGAAGATAGTTATGAAAGACAAGTATCGTATTATAACAAATACATACAAAATCATGAGGGGTGGGAATTTGCAGGAATTTATGCGGATGAAGGTATAACAGGAACAAGAGCAGATAAGCGAACAGATTTTCAACGCATGTTAAATGATTGCCGCAATAGAAAATTAGATAAAATACTAGTTAAATCAATAGCGAGATTTGCACGAAATACCGTTGATGCACTAAATTGTATACGAGAGCTAAAAGAATTAGGTATAAGCGTATATTTTGAAAACGAAAACATTGACACATTATCTCCTGGTGGAGAAGTGCTTATTACAATACTTGCGGCTATGGCAGAACAAGAATCAAGAACGATTTCAACCAATGTTAAATGGGCATATCAAAAGAAGTTCCAAAATGGAGATATTCAGGTGAATTATAAGCGATTTCTAGGATATACAAGGGATGAAAATCATAATTTTGTTATAGTTCCAGAACAAGCTGAAATAGTAAAAAGAATATATAGAGAATATATGTATGGATATTCAGCCTCAAACATAGCTAGAAGATTAACAGATGATGGATATAGTACACCATCTGGCAAGACAACATGGTGCTCATCAGTCATAATGAGTATATTGAAGAATGAAAAATATTATGGGGGGTTAATTTTAGGAAAAACATATAAACCAGATGTATTGAGTAAAAAACGATATAAGAATAAAGGACAAGCCGAAAGATATTATATCGAAAATAGCCATCCAGCAATAATAAGTAAAGAAGAGTTTGATATGGTGCAAAACGAAATTAAAAGGCGTGAAGAAATACGAGGACATTCGAATAATAATTTCGGCAGATTCAGTAGCAAATACCCATTCAGTAAAAAAATACTATGCGGTGTATGTGGGGATTATTTTAGAAGACATGCACAATACATAAAAGGAGAATATACACGAACTTGGGTATGTGCAACACATAAACTTGAGGGAAACGAAAAATGCAATCAAATTTATATAAGAGAAAGAGATATAGAAGATGCATTCTTGGAAATGATACAAATGCTTTCAGGCGATTTCCAAGCAGTTAAGGAGACCTTAAGAGAGAACATAATAACATCACTCGAAAACACAGATTCGGCGGATTTAGGCGCGACTTTGGGAGCCATAGAGCATAACCAAGAAATGATGTTTGAACTGATACGAGCTAAAAGAACAGGACAACTGACTGAAACTGAGTATAATCAAAAGGGAAGAGAAATTGAACAATTAATAAATGAGCTTACTGCAAAAAAAGAAGTGCTAGAACAAAAATGTTATTCCGCTCAAATGACAAATAAACGAATAGATGAAATAATTAAATTAATAGACATGGTAGATATTACAAAGCAATTCAATGGAGAGTTGTTCAAGAATATTGTAGATGCAGTAATAGTGAAGGAGAATACATTGGAATTTAAACTAAAAGTAGGAATAACAGAAAAAGTTACAATACAAAAATAAATAAAAAGCCGACTACGAATTAAAAACCGTGGTCGGCTTTTTTTTTTGATGAAATACAGATTTTATAATTTATTTCGATAATTGTATTTACGGAGAACTTGCTTTTTTCTTTGAGAACTTACTTCGGTATAAATTTGAGTGGTAGAAACACTAGCATGACCGAGTATTTCTTGCACCGAACGTAAGTCAGCGCCATTAGATAGTAAGTAAGTTGCGAAAGTGTGCCTAAGGTAGTGAGGGGTGGATTTCGTGTTGATTTTTGCTTGTTTAACATACTTAGCATAAATGTTTTCAATAGATTGAGTTGAAATTTGTTGGTTGTATCTGTTCGTAAACAAATACTTTGTAGTCTTAAGCGATTTTTGATATTTTAGAAGAGTAGTAATTCGTCCCCAAGTTATAGGGGAAGATATGTAAATTAGTCTTTGTTTTCTTCCTTTACCATGAATTAAAATTGTGTGTTGATGAATTATTATGTCATCAAAAGTTATTGCAGCGGCTTCTGCAATTCTGATACCAGTTGAAACTAAAATATCAATTAGAGCAGAATCTCGAATATATTGTATCTTTTTGAAAGTTGACAATTCGGATGAATCTATTTCAAAACAGTTAAGTAGTTGTTTGACTTCATTTATTGATAATGTTTTAGGCAATTTTGATTCTTGTTTAAATTTGAATTTAAGTTTGTCAAATGGTGAAGAGACAATAAGTCCTTGCATAACAAGATATTCATAAAATGCGTGTAAACTAATAATTTTGCGTTTTATAGAGGTGTCCTTAAGTTTTAGTTCAGCTGATAAAAAATCAACATATCTACAGATATCAGGTGAGAAATAATCTGGATTATTTTGCATAAATTGCCTTATGTCAATAGAATATGCATTTAATGTCTTGTTAGTTAAATTTTTTGTTGTTTTAAGAAAATGTATATAATTTTCAAGTATTTCCATAAAAGTAACTCCTTTTTTGTCGATATATATTGCAAATTATATCATATTGTGGTATAATTTGGTAAAGATAATCATCGATTATTAGGAGAGAAAAAATG
>CANSGN010000003.1 GCA_947646415.1 uncultured Clostridia bacterium
ATCTCTTTCTCTTTTGTATACCTATCTTTCTCCCTCTATTTTAACATATTACTACCTGTTTTTCAACCCTTATGCTATCTTTACTTTAACTTTTTTTGTTGTATTAAGTGTATTGCTAGCTTTTTAATGTTTATTGTGTTGCTGTTTATTGTTTATATTCTGTTGTTTACTTTTTATTTTTTGCTTTTTTAGTTTATATTTTCCTATTTCTAATTATATTTTATTTTTTATTTTATATTTTTCACTTATTTTCTATTGTGTTGATATTTATAACATTTTTCTACTACTTAATACTTTTTATTGCTCTTTAAGTGCTTTTTGGATTTGGGTTAAAGTCAAAGTTCAAAATCTTTTACAATCTCGGCATTAGGATGAAAGGTTTTTGCTTCTAGCAAAATTTCATTTTCCTGTCCGTATGTTAAATGGGCAAGGTAAAGTTTGCAATCTTCAGGAACATTTTCGGCAAGTTCTTTTACACTTATATGTGGTGCACCGATTTTATGATTTTCCTGCAAAATACAACTGTCGCCAATAACTATATCCGCACCCGCCGTGTTTGCTTTAATTATGCCGGCCATCGAGCAATCGCTTGTATAAACGAGTTTTTTATTATTTTCCGTCATTATTACCGAATACGTCTCTACAGGATGTGGAGATTTCGCAAAATTAAAATCAATATTATCCACATTAAAACGCAATTTATCATTTATATAAGCAATATCAAATTGATTAGTTGCAAAGCACTCTTTTAAAATTTCGGGGGTCTCAGGCATATAAACTTTTAATTTATTTAAACCCAAATAGCCTAAACTATATGCAAGTACACCCAAGTCACTTGCATGGTCAAAATGCAAATGAGTAATTATAACAATGTCAATATCTTTTATATCAATATATTTTTGTAAACCGCTCAAACCGCCACTGCCTAAATCAAGAACAATGTTTTTACCGCTATCGCTTTGTATAAGATAACAATTTGTCGCAGCATTAAATGGTGCATATCTTCCGTATTTTCCTATTACTTTAATTTTCATTAACGCTCCTATTATTTAAACTCATAAATTTTATATCATATCCTTTGCCATAGTCCACATAAAGTAGATAATCTTCAAATTTATAATCCATTGGATTTACTTTTATTTTTACAGCAAAATATTTCTTTTTATCTATATTCAGCTCTTTTAAAAGTTTTGCAAAATTTTTATCGTAATCAAATTTTAAACAAGGTGGCAAAACCCGTGAATTATTATGTTTCAAATAATCTATAGTCATAATGCCTTTTACCAAATGCTTATTATTATCCTTACATAAAAAATCATAAAGTATTTGAACTCTATCAAATAAACTCAAATTTTTACCATAAATAAGACTACCTATTTGCAAGTAAAATTCAAACGGATTGTTTTTTACAAAATATTCCATCGTTTTTGTAAATATTCCGCTGTTATAGTATTTATCACAGCCTTCTTCGGCATATTTCAATTTAAGCAACTCATCTGCATTTATAAACGGAGTGCTTATTATCTCGTAAGGCGGCGTGTCGCTATATTTATATCCGTCATCCAACAGTGATTTTAATTTACTGCCTTTTAGTACTTTTAAAAATCCAAGTTGTAACATTTGACTTTTTAAATTGTATAACCTGTTAAAGCCGTCTACAAAGCTATTGTAATCTTCATAAGGCAAGCCTGCAATCAAATCGGTATGTATATGCGATTTGCCTGTTGTGATAAGCTTAGTTAAGTTATCGACAACTTTATCTATATTTGTTTTTCTTACTACTTCTTTTAAAGTTTTTTCATTAAAGCTTTGCACACCGACTTCAAATTGAAACAACCCTTTAGGAGATTTTGCAACAATTTCTATAAATTCATCATCCAATATATCTGCCGCGATTTCAAAGTGAAAGGAAAAGGAAAAACAATCTTTATTGGAAATTATATATTTTAAAATTTCCTTGGCAAAAGTTTTTTTCGCATTAAATGTCCTATCCACAAATTTTAGCACACGAATATCTTTACCTTTAAATTTATCTAATTCGCTAAACACTCTATCCAAATCAAAGCATCTCAATCCATCGTTGCCACTCATGCAATAAGCACAGGAATACGGACAACCTCTCGACGCCTCAAAATAGGCGATTTTGCCAGCAACATCACAAAAATAATCCTCGCTATATGGAGATTTTAATTTTGAAAAGCTAATAGGCAATCCTACATATACTTTTTTATCCGAAAATTCATAATTCGATTTTACCAAATCGCAAATCAAATCGTTAAACGCAATTTCGCCCTCGCCCGTAATCAAAAAATCACATTTAGGTAAAATATCTTCGTACTCATAACTAACTTCCGGACCGCCGAAAATTATTTTTATATTAGGATTTCTAGCTTTTATTAATTGTGCCAATTTTAATACGCAATCTATATTGAATATATAGCAAGGAAAAGCTATTGCATCGGGACTATCTGAAACCGCAATATCGTACAACAAGTTTATATCTTGATTTACATTGCTTTGAATAATTTGTATGGCATCCTTATATGTGCAATTTTCCTTTAAATAATACGGAGATAGCAATGTGTGTACATATTTGCTGTTTAATGCTAATATTTTAATCATTTTTACCTCTAATTTATTGTTTTATCACACTTATTGTAGCATATTTTATTGCAATTTTCAATCAAAATTCAAAAGGTAAAAAATATATAAAAATTTTTTAAAATTATATCATAAAATGCTTGACAACGGGAAAAATTAGTAGTATATTATGGCTGATAAAAGAGATAAAGATAAGGGTATCGATTTTATCACAGGACAATTAAATAGGAGGTGTTTGTATATGCTAAGGAAAATATACCATGCGTATGTTGAATCAGTTAAAATGCAAATGAGGTACAGAAAAGACTTCAATTTTTTTAACTAATTCAGGGGAATTTATGAGACCTACCGAAAGGTAGTATTTTTTTGTCCTTTTTTCAAAAATAGCCGTATTTTTTCTTACTTTACAAAACCGTTTTGTTATAAAATTAAAAAGTATATTTTTTAATTAATAAATACATTTCAAAGCAATCTTAAAATTTATAGTGTTGATTATATATAAACTCAAGATTTATAAGTCAAGACCACCAGCTTAGCTGATGGCTTGCACTTAGCCTATAAGGCTTTATTACAGGCAGGGCTAACCGCCCTCTTAAAATTAGCCAACTGCATATCGTTACCAATCGCCACTGAAGTGGCGGTTTTTATTGGTTTGTGAAAACCAATAAAAAACTCCCTACCATTTGATAGGGAGTTTTTAAATTTTTTAATTATTCAGCGTCTTTATTATCAAAGTTCAAGTTTAAACCTTTAAACAAATCTGCCATTGTAGCCCCTGTAGACTCCGATGTCCAAGACTTAGCTTCCTCTTGAACAGGAGCAGCTGTAGCCTTTTTAGCCTTTGGCTTTTTAGCTTGAGCAGCAACGTTCTCAAATTTCTTTGCGTTTGCTTTAGCTCTCTTTTCGTTATTCTCTTTAATATCTTCGCTTGTGATTTCTACTTCCTTAGGAGCAGGTGGGTCAAGCAAAGCTTTTATAGACAAGGTAATTTTGTTACCCTCGAACTTGATAACTTTCGCCTCGATTTCTTGTCCTTCCTTAAATGCCTCGTTAGCATCTTTAACAAAGTTATAGCTAATTTCGGATACAGGAATCAAACCATCAATACCTTTATCGATTGATACAAATGCACCGTAAGAGAAAATTCTTTCCACAATACCTTTTACAACACAACCTACAGGGTATTTTTCTTGTGCTTCTTCATAAGGTTTCTTTTGAAGTTGCTTATATCCAAGGCTTACTTTACCTGTCTCGCGGTTTGCATCCAAAATCAAAAATTCATAAGTTTTGTTAAGCTCCAAAACTTCTGCAGGGTCTTGAACTTTTGTCCAGCTCAAGTCACTGATATGTGCCAAGCAATCGTTTTTATTAACGCTTACAAAAGCACCGAATTTTGCAAATCTTTTTACAACACCTTTTACAATGGTGTTAGGAATCATTTGATTCCAAAAAGCATCTTCTTTTGCTTGTTTTTCTTCCTCAGCGATTATTTTATGAGAAGCAATAATCTTCTTTTTAGATGTGTTATCGCCGTTTTTAGCTTCAATTTTACGAACGCGTAAATCTTTGCCTACATAATTTTCAGGTTTCTTTTCAAAGCCGATACGGATTTCAGATTGAGGCACAAAAATTGTATAACTACCCAATTTAGCGATTAATCCGCCTTTTACAGCTTTATCTATTTTTATAGTGAATTCGTTGCCGTTGATAACCTCTTGGAATTTTTTATCATCCAACTCTTTTTGTTGAATAATTTTTTTGCTCATAGCAATCATATCTTCTTTGCCTTTTTTAGCAATAAAGACAGCATCAAATTCTTGACCTTCAACATAATTTGATGGGTCATAGTCTTTCTCATCAATTTCAACCTCAGTTCTATCAATAAAAGCATCGGTCTTACCATGGAAATTAACCACAATACCCTCTTCGGTTGCACTTACGACTATAACTCTTGCTCTCTTGCCTTCCTTAGGCTTTACCTCAGTGCTTTCTGCTTTCATAGCACTGATAAACACATTGCTTGCTTCATTTTTTGCATCAACTGCAACTTCCTCATTAAGCATTTCATTGCTTTTTACTTGAGTATCACTCATTATATTAATTACCTCCATAATCAACTCTTTCGGAGTTGACGCACCAGCAGTTACTCCTATTGTGGTGCTATTTTTTACTACTTTTGATAAATCTTGGATACCAGAAATCAAATAACTCTTATTGCAGTGTTGCTTTGCAAGTTCGTAAAGTTTAAGCGTGTTGCTACTATGTCTTCCACCAATTACAAGCATTGTATCTACTTTTTTTGCTATTTCGACCACTTCTCGCTGTCTATCCCTTGTAGTATAACAAATAGTATCAAAAATTTCAACTATTTTACACTTGTTTTTTATTATTTTTTCAATATTTTTGAATTTTTCGGCAGAAAAGGTAGTTTGCGATACCAAAACGCACTCTTTGGGTATAAAGTCAAGCTCTTGAGCCTGTTTTTCGTCACTTATAACAATAGCGCTATTACCGCACCAACCGTTTATACCTACTACTTCCGCATGTGCAGCCTCGCCTGTAATAATGACTTGTTTGCCTTGATTATACGCACTATTGACAAGCTTATGAATTTTTTCCACAAACGGGCAAGTTGCATCTATATATTCAATATTCCTCTCTTGCATTTGTTTGTAAACTTGCTCGCCCACTCCGTGAGAACGAATAACAACCCGACCATCCTCATATTCATCCAAATTGTTAATCGGATAAATGCCTTTATCCATTAGATTATTTACAACAAGTTCATTGTGAATAATTTCCCCCAATGTAACTATTTTTCCTTTAGCGGATAAGGCTTTATTTATTGCATTTTGCACCCCGAAACAAAAGCCGGCTGTTTTTGCAATTATAATTTCCATAGCACTCCCATAGATATTGAGTATTTTCGCATAGCAGTAAATCAATAAACTTATTATCAATCTTCTTTTTTATCGTCTGAATTAGGCTCTTGCAACAACATTTTTTGTTTATACTCAAGTTTATTTTGACGTTTTATTTGTTTTAGTTCAATCTTTTGAGATTTAAGTAATTTTTTTAATCCCTTTTTATCACAAAGCAAGCTATCCATCTCAACAAACATATTTTGCATTGTAAGCTTTAATTTGTCAGTCACAACACCTCTTGATTCTTTTATATTTTCACCAAAATACTCGTCTAAATAAATTGGCTCGCCTATATACAAATATGTCTTTCTGAATGTTTTTATCGGTCTGGAGTAAACCATTGGTATAATAGAAGACTTTGTCTTTAGCGCAAACATTGCAACGCCGTCCTTAAACTCCAACAATTCACGATTTCCCGACTTGTTACGCGTACCCTCGGGGAACACTATAAGCGGCCCGTCATTCTTTAATACCTGTAGGCAGCTTTTTATGGCACGTAAATCCGTCTCTTCTCTCTTTATAGGTATTACACCGATTTTAGGCAAAATTTTTCCTAATACAGGAATACTCATAGATTCCTCTTTCATAAGTGCGTTAAAGTCATTTTCAAAAAGTTCAGTCACAAAAGGTACAGGGTCTAACATACTGTAATGGTTACAAACATAAATACCTTTACCCTCTTTAAATTTATTTTGATTTATTATTTTAACAGGCCATAACAAATTGGTAATAGGTCTTATAGCCTTTCTTATGAACTTATAAAACTTGTTGTTTTCCATAAAACTTTCCTTTATAAAAACTGAAATTATCCTTTGAAAATCGTACTTAAATTACATTTTGATATAAGACAATATCTTTTCAATCGCTTGTTCGATAGTAAGTTCGGTCGAGTCGATGAACACGCTGTCCTCCGTACGTGTAAGCGGAGCAAAATCCCTGTGAGTGTCGTTGTAATCACGGTCATTTATATCGGCTAGGATTGTTTCATAATCAACATTTTGTCCTTTTTCAACCAATTCCTTATAACGTCTTTTTGCACGTTCTTCAGGTGTTGCAGTCAAATAAAACTTGTTATTTGCATCCTTTAGCACATAACTTGTAATATCTCTGCCATCCAAAACAACATTATTTTTAGCGGCAATTTCCCTTTGCATTGCAACCAATTTTAATCTTACGGCAGGTATTTTGCTTACATTGGATGCTGCCTTTGAAATATGGTGTTCACGTATAGCAGTGCTTACGTCCTCGCCGTCCAAATATATGATTTGTACGCCATCTTCATATTTGATTTCTATTTGTGTGCTGTCCAATATACCTGTTACACCTTGAACATCTTCCGTATCTATACCAAGCCTAACCGCTTTCAAACCGATTGCCCTGTACATTGCACCTGTATCTAAATAAATAATATTCAATCTTTTTGCAATTTCTTTTGCAATAGTACTTTTGCCTGCACCGGAAGGTCCGTCAATAGCAATATTTAACATATTCCACCTCTTACTTTTGTTTATTTTCGTTTATTTATTCTTTTTTATATATCACTGTTTCCCGCTACATATCCTGTAGACATTGCAATTTGAATATTAAAACCACCTGTCAAACCGTCAATATCCAAAACTTCGCCGGCAAAAAACAAACCTTTAACCAGCTTAGACTGCATATCTTTAGGGTTTATTTGTTTTACATCCACACCGCCGCAAGTAACAATAGCACCTGATAAACCGCATAATCCTTTTATTTCGTATGTTATCCCTTTAACAGTTTTAACCAAATTTAATCTTTCAGCTTTTGTAATTTGGTTTACCTTTTTATCTGCATTGATTTTGCTGTTTTTTATGATAACAGGTATCAAAGCTTTTACGGTCAAATCACTTATAACATTTTTAAATTCCTTATTAATATTATTCTCAAAATCACGCAATAATCTGCTATCCAAAGTGCTTTCGTCAAGTGCGGGTTTTAAATCTATAACCAAATTAAGTTTACCTTGCAATTTGTTTATTTTACTAGATAAAGTGAGCACTATTGGTCCCGAAACGCCTGCATGAGTAAAAAGCATTTCTCCTACTTCTTCCGCTACAACTTTACCCTCTCTGACTATTTTGCAGGCTACATTTTTCAAGGTAACGCCTGCTAGGCTGGATACATCTTCGCAAAGATTAATGCCTACCAAAGCGGGCAATAATGGAGTGACACTATGACCTGCGATTTTTGCAAATTTATATCCGTCTCCTGTAGAGCCTGTGCCCGGATAAGACATACCGCCTGTTGCTACAATTACTTTGTCACATTGCAACAAATCATTTTGCACCCTTACTCCGCAAACCTTATCCTCTTGTATCTCTATTCCGCTAACTTCAGTATTAAGCCTAATATCTACATTATTTTTATCCAAAGCCTTTTGAAAAACTTTTATAACATCCGATGCTTTGTCAGACTCAGGAAAAACTCTTTTTCCTCTTTCCACTTTAATTTTCAAGCCATTGTCAGTGCAAAACTTTTGAGTAGCTTGGGTATCAAATTTGTTTATCGCACCTAGCATAAATTTGGGGTTATTTACTAAATTTGCAATAAAAGTTTTGTTATCGCAGTCATTGGTAATGTTGCATCTACCTTTACCCGTTATGTATAATTTTTTGCCAAGCTTTTCGTTTTTTTCAAGCAAAATAACTTCATCGCCCTTTTGTGCGGCAGTTATCGCCGCCATCATACCGCTTGGCCCGCCACCAATTACAATTACTTTCATATACCCCTTTATTGCCAATTTGTTTTTACAATTTTTTGTTAATTTGTTTAAAAAACTATTTGTATTTACAAATAATTGTACCATAAAAAAACAATAATTAAAAGCATTTAATATAAAATATTAAAATAAATTATCAATTAAAACATTTATCGCACAAAAACCTAACGAAAATCGGGGGTAAAACAAAAACTGCCTATTTTACAATAGACAGTTTTTAATTTGTGTACTAATAAATTATTTAAAATATTTTACACCGCTTTCGAATATTTTCATATCGTAATTGCCTTCCACATTTTTGTAAAGGTTATCGTCGATACGCTCGCTGTGTCCCATTTTACCCAATACTCTGCCATCAGGGCTTATAATACCCTCAATACCGTACATAGAGCCGTTTGGATTATATGGAGATTGCATTGTAGCGTTCATAGTATTGTTAACATATTGAGTTGCAATTTGTCCGTTTTTGATAATCTTTTGCAACTCTGCATCGCTTGATACAAATCTTCCCTCGCCGTGTGACAATGCAACATTATAAACTTCGGAAAGTTTGCAAGCATTTAACCAAGGCGATTTGTTTGTAGCAACTCTTATTTGTGCAATAGTACTAATATGTCTGTTTATATTATTGAAAGTCAATGTAGGAGCATCTGCTACCTGTTCGCGAATATCGCCATAAGGTACAAGTCCAAGTTTTATCAACGCTTGGAAACCATTACAAATACCCAATGCCAAACCGTCGCGCTTATAAAGCAATTCCATAACCGCATCAGCGATTTTAGGATTTTTAAAGGTAGTTGCAATAAACTTACCTGAGCCGTCCGGCTCGTCTCCGCCCGAAAAACCACCAGGGAATGCGATAATTTGGCTGTTATTCAATCTCTTGACAATTTCATTAACTGCTTGCTCAATATCTTTTGCAGATTGGTTTTTAATTACAAAAATATCCGCTTTAGCACCTGCACGTTCAAAAGCTCTTGCAGTGTCATATTCGCAGTTAGTGCCCGGGAATACAGGGATAAACACTTTAGGAGTAACAATTTGAGGTTGTTGTCTTGTCTTTTTAATAGCCGCACAAATTACGTCTTTTGCCTCTCCTGTAGCCTCGGCAACAGTCGGATAAACGCTTTCAAAAGTATTTGTAAATGCGGAAATTATAGCATCCATTTTAACTTTTTCGCCGTTTATGTTTGCAGTACAAGTCTGATTTATTGCCCCCAAATAAATATTGTCCAATCCGTCAAGTTGCAATTTATCGTTTGCAACTATTACAAATGAGCCGAAATAAGGTTTAAAAATATCATCGCTTGTATTTTCGATATCAAAGCCAACCTTATTACCTACACAAGATTTAGCAACTGCACAAATAGCGCCGCCCTCATCTACAACTGTTGCATAACGGATATTGCCGTTTTCGATTTCACGATTGATTGTATCGTAAAGAAGATTCAATTTGTCAAATTGCGGAATAAAATCTTTATCCATCGGCAATTTAACCAAATACATTTTATTGCCGTCAAAATAATCAAAAGTATTGTGAATAAGCTTGCTTGCTTTTGTAATACCTACAGCAAAGCTTATCAAAGTAGGCGGAACATCTATATTTTCAAAAGTACCGCTCATGCTGTCTTTACCGCCGATTGCACCGCAGCCTGTACCGATTTGTGCATACAATGCGCCTAACAAAGCAGAAGTAGGCTCGCCCCAACGCTCACTATCCTTACCTAACTTTTTAAAAAACTCTTGCAAAGTCAAACGAATAGTTGATTTGTTTACGCCGCTTGCTATCAATTTAGAAATACTTGCAACAATGCTGTAAATAGCACCTGTGAAAGGCGAATTTTCCATCAAATAAGGAGAGCATGCAAAGCTTGAAACAGTCGCACAGTCAGTCCTGCCGTTTACAGGAGGTTTTGCAGCCATAACAATGCTTGGAGTAAGTTGATTTTTACCGCCGAAAGGCATAAGCACGCTACTTGCGCCGATTGTAGAGTCAAACATTTCGCCAAGGCCTTTTGTAGAGCAAACATTTGGTCTTGCAAGTTCCTTAATCAATCCGTCGGCAAACTTGCCAGCTTTTACCAAATCTTTTACATTACAGTTAACGCTATCCATATAAGTAGCAACATTGTCATTTATCACAACGTCTTGCATTTGTTTAACACCGTTTGTATCAAGGAAAGCACGCTTTAAATCTACTATAGTCTTGCCGCCGAACATCATTCTCATTCTGCCGTTATCTGTTACTTTAGCAACGATTGTAGCGTTCAAATTTTCCTCTTTTGCATAAGCAATAAACTGCTCGACAGTCTCCTTTGCAAGTACGACAGCCATTCTCTCTTGTGACTCGGAAATCGCAAGTTCGGTACCTGTCAAACCATCATATTTTTTAGGTACGCTATCCAAAGAAATATCCAAACTATCTGCAAGCTCGCCGATTGCAACGGACACACCGCCCGCACCAAAGTCGTTACATTTTACTATCAAATTGGCAACTTCCTTTTTGCGGAAAAGTCTTTGAATTTTACGTTCTGTAGGAGGGTTACCTTTTTGAACTTCTGCACCGCAAACTTCTACCGATTTTTCGGTATGTGCCTTACTTGAGCCTGTAGCACCGCCGCAACCGTCACGTCCGGTATCTCCACCGACAAGTACAATTATATCTCCTTCAATAGGTTTTCTACGAACGATATTCTCCCTAGGAGCACCTGCAATAACAAAACCTGTTTCCAACCTTTTTGCCTTGTAATTGTCATGGTACATTTCGTGTACTAAACCTGTAGCCAAACCAATTTGGTTACCATAACTGCTGTATCCGCTTGCAGCTGTTTTGCTTATTACCCTTTGAGGAAGTTTACCTTTTAAAGTATCCTTAAAATCTGCTTTTATATCGCCTGCACCTGTAACACGCATTGCTTGATAAACATAAGTTCTGCCGGAAAGCGGGTCACGAATAGCACCGCCCAAACAAGTTGCAGCACCACCAAATGGCTCGATTTCTGTAGGGTGGTTATGTGTTTCGTTTTTAAACATAATAAGCCACTCTTCGTCCTTACCGTCCACATCCACATTTACTACTATGGAGCAAGCATTTATTTCATCCGAAGTATCCAAATTGTTAAGCAAACCTATTTGTTTTAATTTTTTAACGCCTATTACGGCTATATCCATCAAACATTTATACTTATCTGCTCTTTTGCCGTTAAACTCTGCAAACAAATCATTATACATATCCAATGCTTTTTGAATATGAGGATTGTTGCTGTTGATTTTAACGCTTGTAATTTCTGTACTAAAAGTAGTGTGACGGCAATGGTCAGACCAATATGTATCGATAACTTTAAGCTCGGTTTCACTTGGGTCACGTTTTTCGCCAATAAAATAATCGCGAACAAATTTCAAATCTTCCACACTCATGGCATAACCTATTTTAGCGTGGTAATTTTGAATATCGCTATCGCTCATTTTTATAAACCCGTCGATAGTCGGAACTTCCTTAACTTCTGCTGAGACATCTTCCAAAGACTCAGGAATATCCATACTTCCTTCCCTTGATTCCACAGGATTGATAATGTAATTTTTTATAATCTCAAAGTCCTTATCCGAGCAATCTTTAAATGCGTAAACAGTCGCACATTTGATAATAGGTCTTGCACCCATTGTCAAAAGTTGTACACATTGCATTGCACTATCTGCCCTTTGGTCATATTGTCCCGGTAAATACTCAACTGCAAGCAATTTGCTGCCTGCTAATTCAGGCAAATTGTTATCATAAACGGTATCTACAGGGTTTTCGCCGAAAATCGTATTTTTTGCAGATTGCATATCGTCATCGCTCAAACCTTGAATGTCATAGCGAATAAATATTTTTACATTAGCAACTTTTGCACCAAGCACATTTGTTATATCGTTAAAAAGCTTTTTTTCAGCTACATTGTAACCGTCTTTTTTATTCACAAATAATCTTTTAATCATTATAATTTTATACCTATATCCTTTCTGTAATGTACTTTGTCAAATTTAACTTTAGGCACATTGCTATAAGCTTTTTCACGTGCCTCTTCTATGTCTTTACCCAAAGCGGTTACGCCGATTACTCTACCGCCGTTAGTTACAAGCTTTCCATCTTTAAAACTTGTGCCTGCGTGGAACAAAATAATATCTTTATCCAAATCGCCGATAGTAATAGGCAATCCTTTTTCGTAAGCCTCAGGGTATCCTCCGCTTGCCAAAATTACGCAAACAGCGGCTTCTTCTTTCCATTCGATTTTAACTTCGCTAAGTCTTTCATCGATAATGGCATCGAATATCTCGTACAAGTCGGTTTTTAGTCTAGGCAAAACTACTTGAGTTTCAGGGTCGCCAAACCTTGCATTGTACTCCAAAACTTTTACGCCTTTGTCAGTAAGCATTAGCCCAAAGTACAAAACGCCTTTAAACTTTCTGTTTTCGCTGTTCATGGCATTCATTGTAGGGATAATGATATCGGTATAAACGCTGTCCGCAATATCTTTGGTATATATTTTAGACGGACTAAATGTACCCATACCGCCTGTATTTAAGCCTAAGTCATTGTCAAACGCTCTTTTGTGGTCTTGGCTTGAAACCATAGGAACGATAGTTTTTCCGTCAGTAAAGCAAAGTACACTTACCTCACGTCCAATCAAAAACTCTTCTACGATAATCTTGCTGCCTGCGGCTTTAAATTTGCCGTCTATCATCATTTCCTTAACCGCTTGCTCGCCTTCCTCAACGCTATTGCAAATGATAACGCCTTTGCCAAGTGCTAGCCCGTCTGCTTTTACAACAAGCGGATAATCTTG
This sequence comes from uncultured Clostridia bacterium, assembly GCA_947646415.1. Lineage (GTDB taxonomy): Bacteria > Bacillota > Clostridia > Christensenellales > UBA3700 > MGBC100798. Next base: position 13,092 of record CANSGN010000003.1, read on the forward strand.
TTTTTGCACATAACTCAAAGCTTGCTCATAATCGGTAAACTCCTCATAATTTGCAGTAGGAATATTGTAATTTTTCATAAGCCATTTACTGAATGCCTTGCTTGCCTCGATAAGTGCAGCATCCTTAGTTGGACCAAAAGCTCTGTGTCCTGCCGCTGTAAGCATATCTACAAGTCCCATAGCAAGAGGGTCATCTGGTGCAACTACTGTCATACCGATGTTTTTATGCTCGTCCAAAAAGGCGATAATGCCTTTTGCATCCATAACGCTTATATTTACGCACTCCGCAATTTCACTTATGCCTGCATTGCCGGGTGCACAGTAAATTTTGCCAACCTTGTCACTTTTTGCCAAGCTGTAGCAAATAGCATGCTCTCTTCCGCCACTGCCTATTACCAAAATATCCATTAAACTCCCCCTTAGTGTTTAAAATGTCTGTCGCCTGTAAATATCATTGCAATACCATATTTATTGCAAAGGTCTATACTTTCTTGGTCTCTTATACTACCGCCCGGTTGTACGATAGCTTTGATACCTGCTTTATGTGCCTCTTCCACAACATCTCCGAATGGGAAGAAAGCATCACTTGCAAGCACTGCACCGTTTGTATCTTTCAAACTGTGCTCGATTGCTTGTTTAGCAGCCCAAATTCTGTTAACTTGTCCTGCACCTATACCATAAGTAGTGTTATCCTTACCTATAACGATAGCGTTTGATTTAGTGTGTTTGCAAACTCTCATCAAAAATTGCATATCGCTGATTTGCTCTTTAGTCGGTTTTGTTTCGGTTACTACTTGGCATTTTTCATCCTCGATAACAATAGTATCGTAATCTTGTACCAAAAGACCGCCCAAAACCTTTTTCATATCGTAGCTTGTGCTTTTTACAGGTGCATTAATGCTATCCAACGCAAGTAGGCGAATGTTTTTCTTTTGTTCCAAAATTTCAAGTGCTTCCTTTGAGAAAGACGGAGCAATAACTATCTCGATAAAAATCTTATTGATTTGTTCTGCTGTAGCTTTGTCAATCTCTCTATTTGCGGCAATAATTCCACCGAAAATAGAAACAGGGTCGGAATTATATGCAAGCTCAAATGCTTTTGAAATTGTATTGCTGGTTGCAACACCGCAAGGATTTGCGTGTTTTACAGCAACGATTGTAGGCTCGGTAAACTCTCTTAACAAATCCAATGCACCGTTTGTATCATTGATATTATTATAAGATAATTCCTTACCATGTAATTGTTTTGCCTCTGCAATACTGCCTGCAACAGGCAAACATTCCTTATAAAATACAGCCGATTGATTAGGGTTTTCGCCATATCTCATATCTTGAACTTTTTCATAAGCATAGCTTACGATTTCAGGGAATTTGATATTCAATTTTTCTCTTAAGAAAGTTGAAATCATAGTATCGTAAACTGCAGTGTGTTGATAAACTTTGTACATTAAGTAGAATTTTGTATCAATACTTACTCCACCGTTTTTCATCTCGTCAATAACTTTTGCATAGTCGCTTGGGTCAACCAAAACTGTAACGTCTTGATAGTTTTTAGCAGCACTTCTAAGCATAGTAGGACCGCCGATATCGATATTTTCGATACAAGTTTGCAAATCTACACCAGGTTTCATAATAGTTTGTTTAAACGGATATAAGTTTACTACAACCATATCTATAGTATTGATATTCAATTTTTCAAGTTGTTCCATGTGCTCTTTATTTGCTCTCATAGCCAAAAGACCTGCATGAACATTTGGATGCAAAGTTTTTACCCTGCCATCAAGGCACTCCGGAAAACCTGTGATATCACTTATACCGATAACATCTATACCAGCATTTTTCAAAGTTACGGCAGTACCTCCTGTACTAATAATTTCATATCCGCAACTTACTATTTCTTTTGCTAGTTCTACAATACCTGTTTTGTCTGAAACACTTATTAACGCTCTTTTTTTCATTATTTTATCTCCTCTCTGCATAATTTTGCCACAACGCTCGGCAACAATATATGTTCTTTCTCAAGCACCCTCTTTTGCAAACTTTCGGGTGTATCGTCACTTAAAACTTCAACCTTTACCTGTTCTATTATTTCGCCCGTATCCGCACCGCTATCCACAAAGTGTACAGTCGCACCGCTTACTTTATCTCCGCTTGCTATAACAGACTCATGTACTTTTATACCATAATATCCAACCCCGCAATGCCTAGGTATCAATGACGGATGAATATTGATTATTCTTCTTTCATACTCATTTACAATAACGGGAGTAACAATACTCAAATAACCTGCAAGCACTACCAAATCTATACAATTATCTTTAAGCTCTTTTAAGATTGCCATATCGCGTACTTCATGACTGCCGTATTGCTTAAGAGTAAAAGTTTTGCAAGGTATATTTTCAAGCTTTGCACGCTCTATCGCATAAATACCGTTTTTGTTAGTTATGATAAGTTTAACTTTACCATCTATTCTTCCATCCTTCACGCCGTCTATAACAGACTGCATATCCGACCCCGAGCCACTTGCGAAAATCGCTATATTTTTCATAGTATTACACCATTACCTTTAACAACTTCGCCCAAAACATAAGCTTCTTCGCCCAAAGTTTTAAGCATTTTTATAACATCGTTTGCAATATTGCTATCAACTGCAAGCACCATACCTGTACCCATATTAAATGTATTGTACATTTTCTCGTCGGAAATTTCCGCAATTTCTTGAAGAGCTTTGAACAACTTAGGTACCTCATAGTTAGCCCTGTCGATTTTTGCAGCCAAGCCTTTAGGTAAAATTCTTGGAATATTTTCGATAAATCCGCCGCCTGTGATATGTGCGATACCTTTTATTTCAAACTTTTCAATCAAAGCAAGGATAGGCTTTACATAAAGTTTGGTAGGGGTAAGCACTACCTCTGCAGGGGTGCAGCCCAAAGTAGCATTGTACTCATTTAGTTTAGCTTTGTCCTCGCCAAACAACTTTCTTACCAAAGAATATCCATTGCTGTGTACACCGCTTGAGCGAATACCGATAAGTGTATCTCCTTCTTTGATAGTTTTGCCGTTGATTATTTTGTTACGTTTAACAATGCCTACTGCAAAACCTGCGATATCATACTCGTCTTCAGGATAAAATCCGGGCATTTCCGCAGTTTCTCCGCCAATCAAAGCACATCCGCTTTCAACGCAGCCCTTTGAAACACCTTTTACTATTTCCGCAACTCTTTGAGGTATCAATTTACCTTGGGCGATATAATCAAGGAAAAGTAAAGGCTTTGCACCTTGGCATACGATATCGTTAACACACATTGCAACCGCATCTATACCGATTGTATCATGTTTATCCAAAATAAAAGCATATTTCAATTTAGTACCTACACCATCAGTACCTGCAACCAAGCAGTCTCCGTCTTCCTTGTCATCCAAGGCATAAAAGCCGCCAAAACTACCCAAATCACCCAATACACTGCTGTTATAAGTAGTTTTTACATACTCTTTCATCAATTTTACCGCTTCATAACCGGCTTCCACATCAACGCCTGCCGATTTGTAATCAATAGCCATCTCAAATCTCCTTTCTGTTCCTTAATTTATTTTCTATATCATCGGGATATTTTCCGTCAAAGCAAGCTGCACAAAATGTATTGTACTCTCCCGCAGAGCAACTTGCTATCAAATCTTCCACATCCATAAAGTGCAAACTGTCCGCACCTATTATCTTGCCAATCTCTTCCGCATTTCTTGTTGCGCCGATTAACTCTTCATAAGTCTCGATATCTATACCTGTATAGCAAGGATGTTTAACGATAGGCGATGCAATAACCATGTGTACTGCTTTTGCACCATTCTTTTTTAACAAATCGACTATCTTTTTAGAAGTTGTACCCCTTACTATCGAGTCGTCTATCAAAATAATTTCCTTGTTTTGTATATTGTGTTTATGAGGATTTAATTTTATTTTAACGCTGTTCTCCCTCATAAATTGGTTAGGTTGAATAAAAGTTCTTCCTACATATCTGTTTTTTTCCAAAACGTCAATATAAGGAATACCGCTTTCTGCTGCATATCCGCGAGCGGCAACGTTTGCACTATCGGGAACACCCGCAACTATATCCGCTTTTAAGTTAAGCTTTCTTGCAAGTCTTCTTCCGCACTCGTACCTTGCCTCATAAACACTCCTGTTATCGATAAAGCTGTCCGCTCTTGCAGTATAAACATACTCAAAAATACAAGGTCTTCTTTCCGCCTTTGCGAAAAACTCACTCTCCAATCCTTTGGAAGATATGCTTAAAATTTCGCCAGGCAAAACGTCTCTTATCAAATCTACACCGATTGCATCAAGTCCGCAAGACTCGCTTGAAATGTAATATCCGTCCGTGCCTTGTCCTACGACCATTGGTCTTAAACCATATCTGTCCCTTATTGCATAAAGTTTAGTAGCCGTCATAATACCAAGTGCAAAGCTGCCCTCAAGCTCATTTACCGCTTTTGCAATGTCGCACTCGCCGTTAACGGTATTTACATTAAGCAAATTTGCAATTATCTCACAATCGATATTTGTTTGAAAAGTAACGCCTTGCTCAATAAGCTTTTCACGCAACATTTTAGCATTTGTAATTTTGCCGTTCATAGCTATTGCAAACATTCCGAATCTGCCTGTATACACAACAGGTTGTGCATTTACAGCATTTTTTAAACCTTTGCTAGAATATCTTACATGACCCAAAGCGATATCGCCTTGTGGCAAACCTTGCATAATGTCCTCGTTAAACACCTCGTTTACAAGTCCTAAATTTTTGTAGTATGAAATTTCCATACCGTGGGTTACGGCAATACCGCAACTTTCTTGTCCTCTGTGTTGCAAAGCATACAAGCCGTAATACATAACCCTTGCCAAATCGCTGCTGTCATTAGAATAAATACCAAATACTCCACACTCATCCTGTGGTTTATCCAAGCCACATTCACAATTTTTCATACACATAGTTAAAATCCCTTTTTGGCAAAATGCCAACAATTTTAAAAATGAAGTTTACACTTCCACTGTAGTTGCTACAACCAAAATTTTATAAAAATGTATATAAAATTTGCAACCATAATTGCTGTTATGATAAAACAAATTTATTACTTATTTAACTCTTCCTGCAACTTTTTATCTGCTTCATTTACTTTTTTAGCCATATCAAGCTTATATGTTGCAAGTTTTGCTGCAAGCTCAGGATATTTGATTGCAAGAATTTGAATTGCAAGCAATCCTGCATTTTGTCCGCCGTTTATGGCAACTGTCGCAACAGGAACGCCTGCAGGCATTTGCACTGTCGAAAGCAGGCTGTCCAACCCGTCCATAGTACTGCTTTTAATAGGAAGTCCTATAACAGGCAAAGTTGTAAAACTTGCCAAAACTCCGCCAAGATGAGCAGCTTTTCCTGCTGCGGAAATCAAAACCTCCATACCGTTTGCGATTGCGTTTTGTGCAAAATCGTGTGCCTCGTTAGGTGTACGATGTGCACTCATTACGCGAACTTCAACTTCAACACCAAACTCCTTTAAAATATCTACTGCAGGTGTAACAACACTTAAGTCGCTTATACTACCCATAACAATACCAACTTTCGCCATAAACCCTCCTGAAAAATAATTGCCACAGCACAAAAATTGCGCTATGGCGTAATAATACTTTATGATTTTATACTAATGGTAGATTGCCCAAAACAGCTTGAGTTTAATAGGATAAAGCAATTTTTAAAGCATTTTACCATACTGTCCTCCGTTAATGTACCTCAAAAAAAATCATTATGTTTTTGGCACTGCTTATTGATTTTAACAATAAAAACCAATTTAGATATAAGGTTGTAATATAACCAAAAACCATATAATTTATAAATTAAACAAATTACATATTTATTCTAACATATTTTTTAATATATATCAAATTAAAATGCGAGCAAATTAAATTTTTATCCTAACTTTTCGTGACCCCCCGTATAATTTTTTTTAATACCAAAAAATTTACTATTTTTTACCTATATAATATAACGCTTTAATTATAAAATGCTAAAGTCTTTATCGATTAAAAAGCAGCTGAAATTTTATTTTAAATTTCAGCTGCTTAATGTTGTTAATTAAGTTTATTCACTTCGCAATGCGTTTACAGGGTCTTTCCTTGCTGCCATACTTGCCGGAATTATTCCCGCAAGCATTGTAAGACCTATGCTCAACGCTAGCATAATAAATGCACTTAAAATCGGCAAAGATGCAATAGTAAATACTCCAAACAAATGTCCTACAATTTGATTTATAATCAAAGATAGCAAATAAGTTATTCCTATGCCTATCAATCCCGATGTACTACCGATTATAAATGTTTCGGCATTAAACAAAGCGGATACATCTTTCTTTCTGCCACCAAGCGAACGTATGACACCGATTTCCTTAATTCTTTCAATAACAGATACATAGGTAATTATAGCAATCATAACTGTAGATACCACAAGTGACAAAGCAGTAAAGGCAATCAATGCAGCAGTTACTATGTCTATCATTTCATTGACCATATTTATTACCAAAGCCAAGTTATCGGTATAAGTGATTTTTTCCCTATTGCTTGCAAGTATTACTCTGTCGCCTATATCAAGGTTTTTGTCGCTGTTCCACTCTTTAAGATAGGCAGTTACATCATCCTTACAATCAAAGTTTGTCGGATATATCTTTATGGAGCTTGGCAGATTTACGCCGCCCAATTCCCTTTTAGTTAAAGTATAAACTTTTGGAACATTTTGACCTGTCATATTGCCTATGATAGAACTTAAACTTTGCTCCGAGCCGATTATACCTGTATTACCTTTAAATTCCTGACCTTTTATCCAATAGGAAAAGTTATATGTAATAGCCATACCTTGATAGCCTGTCTCTGTTTTCATGCTAGTAATGGTATCCATTCCCATAGCATTTAAACCTGTTACGATTTGAGATTTCATACCATCGGCAATAATTTCCTCCGCCAAAGCTTGAGTATAGTAAAATCCGCTTTTTAACGAGCCGTAAGAAGTACCCTCCTTAGGTCTTAATATCGCAGTGATTTTAAGTTCCTTACCGTTTTTCCAACTTTCATCTGCATAAGGATTATAAGTACACTTGGTTTCAAGCGGTTTTTGCGGGTTAAATGCAATGTTATAAACAGTGTCATTAGGGTACCAAACAAATTTTTTACCCAAAAGCTCGTCATAGCTAAATTTATCTTTCCACAATGAACTATCGTACCCGTCATCTTCAATAGCTTTAAAAATTATATTGAAAAACTCGTTTTGCGAAAAATATCCGTATTGTGCAAGTATTAAGTCTGAAAGTTCGCTATCGTCATCTACTACAATCATAATCTCGTTGGCTTCCGTTGCAACCTTACTTGTAGACGGATTGGAAATTATGTCATATTGAGATAAAATAAAATCTTTATCGTTAGGTGCTTGTTTAAAACTTTCCGTTACCAACGAAAAATAATCGGAAAAATTTTCAAACTTAGAGTTTTCCTCATCTTGAACGGCATTTTCAAACAATGCACGGTATGTTTGGTTTGCAACTGCCAAAGAAGTATTTTTTGTCTCGCCGTCAAACTTAAAATCGGTAAACAGGTTGTTAGATAAGTTCAAACCGAATTGTGTTGAGATTGCGGCATAATATTCCTTAGGCATAGCTTTAACAAAAGCTACATAGTCCTCTGTTATATTGTTTGTTACTTGAAAAGCAGATATACTACCACTGCGTTCAACCAACATATCAATTACGTTATCCACATTAATGTATCCATTTTCGATGGATTTTTGGATAATATCCGCCTGTTGACCGCCTGTCATTCCCTCAAGAACTGCATTCAAATCAAAGGCTTGCTCGCTTATAGTAATAGGGTTACCCGACAGCATATCGTTTTGCATATCGCTTATAAAGCCTTGAACACCGCTGGAAACCGCAAGCACAAGCGAAACACCTATAATACCAATCGAACCTGCAATACTAACCATAATAGTACGGCTACGTTTTGATAGCAAATTTTTAAACGAAAGTTTAAAAGCCGTCCAAAATGATAGCTTAGATTTGTTTGATTTAGTCTTTTTCTTTTTTCCTTTTGTATTATCGCTTTCCTCTTCCGCTACATTTTGTGCATTGCTATCCGATATTACATTTGTATCTTCCGATTTTTCTTCCGCAGTCTCTTCCGTAATATTATCATTTTCGATAATTTCGACAGAAGATTCTGCTGTGATATCATAAGGTGAGGAGTCCGAAACCAATTCGCCGTCAAGAAGTTTTACAATTCTTGTAGAGTATCTTTCCGCCAAATCAGGATTATGAGTTACCATAATTACCAAACATTCTTTTGCAATTTCCTCTATCAAATCCATAATTTGAACGGAGGTAACTGTATCCAACGCACCTGTCGGCTCGTCTGCTAGCAATATTTCGGGATTGTTTACCAAAGCACGTGCAATAGCAACCCTTTGGCACTGTCCGCCCGATAATTGATTAGGCTTTTTATGATATTGTCCTTGCAAACCTACTTTATCCAAAGCCTCGTGGGCTCTTCTTACCCTTTCTGCTTTATCAATACCAGATATAGCAAGTGCAAGTTCGACGTTTTCGGAAATGCTTTGATGAGGTATCAAATTATACGACTGAAAGACAAAACCTATCTTTTGATTACGGTATGTATCCCAATCTCTGTCGGAATAGTTTTTAGTACTTATTCCGTCTATAAAAAGCTCGCCGTCTGTATACTTATCTAGTCCGCCGACAATATTAAGTAGCGTAGTTTTACCGCAACCGCTTGGTCCTAATATAGACACAAACTCACTTTTACGAAAAGTTATGTCAATACCTTTAAGCGCTTGCACTTTGTTATCGCCTACCAAATAATCTTTTGTAATTCCTTTTAACTCTAACATAGTTGCTCCTTAAGTAATTTCAAATTAAATCTATCAAGTTATAAACTTTACGTTTGTCCAAATAATTTTTTGCAAAGTAAGATAAATGTTTTCAATTCTTCATCCGTCAATCTGCCAAACAAATCTTGCATTGTTACATTTACTGCACTGCTGTACTTTTGCAAAGCTTGTACCCCCGTATCGGTTATTGCAATAATAACCTTTCTTCCGTCATGTGCGGGACGATTTCTTACCACATAACCTTTGCTCTCCAAACTGTTTATGGCAGTTGCAATCCTTGCAGTGGAAACATTTAAAACTTTTGCCAAATCTCCGGCAGTGTACTCCTTGTTATCGCAAGCCAAAACTTTTAAAATCATTAGCTTGCCTTTGTATGCAGTTTCCATAAGTTTCAAAATTTCTTGACTGCATTTTGTCGAAAAAATATTTACAAACTCTTTTACCTTTTCATTTAAATTTTCCATATTCCACCATTTATCTAACCCTGTTAGACAAATTATAATACAAAGAGTTTAAATAGTCAAGCTAATTGAAATATTAGTAATAATTTTTCTAATTTAAACTGCACAAATATTCTATACAATTTGATATATACGTTGTTCATAATAAATAATTACCAAAATAGGTAAACTATGTAAAAAAAGCATATCCAAAATATGTAGATATGCTTTTTTTAATTAATTATTTTTAGTCAAAAAACTACTGACTATCAAATTGAATAGTTAAATTTATATTGACTTTTCGTTATCTTTTTTTATTTGTTCTCTTGCCTGTTTTAGTGCTTGCTTGCATTTTTCGCAATTACCGTTACATTCTCCGCAACCGCAAGTACTTTTACCTTGTTTTTTGCGTATAAAAGCCCATACGGCTACGCCTATTACAAACAAAATGCTACAAATTATTACAACTATTTCTATTGCTTGCATTATTTATTTCCTTATCGATAAAATTTTACTTTTTATCCTTTTTATTTTTGAATTTGAATATTTTAGCCTTGGTATTATATATGATTATTCCTGCTACAACCAACGCCATAACGGCTAGTACGATAAATATTGTCCACCACCAGCTACCCACCAAATAAATGATTGTGCCTACTATGTACGACGTGCAAATCCAAAATACCAAAGTCCATTTAAATTTCTTTTTATTAGGCATTTCCGCTTTTGCTGTTGCAACCGCCGCCATACAAGGTATTGTGATCATATTAAACGCGATAAAAGCTATTAACGCAGGGATTGTAATACCGGATGCCTGTATCATAAGTGCGGTTTCCGCAATACCATCTGCTCCGCCTACTACATTTGCACCAATGCACGCCGCAAGTGTACCGAATGTTGCTACTACATTTTCCTTTGCGATAAGTCCTGTAATTGCGGATACGATAAATACCCACCCCCATTCATTAAGTTGTGAGCCAAAGCCAAGCGGTGTAAATAATGGTTGAATTAATTTACCAAAGCCTGCCAAAATGCTATTGTTCATTTGACTGTCTTCCAAAAATTTCCAATCAAAGCTAAAGTGAGAGACAAACCATATAATTATGGTTGATGCCAAAATTATAGTAAATGCTTTTTGGATAAAGTGCTTTGCCTTATCCCACATTAAAAGCATCAAGCTTTTAAATTGTGGCAATCTGTAGTTTGGCAATTCCATTATAAACGGAGCTGCATCCCCTTTCATTGTAGTAGTTTTCATTAACACAACAGCCAATATAGCTGTTACTATGCCCACAACATACATTGAATATGTGATAATATCCGCATTGCCTATACCAAAACTCATAACTATTCCGCCTGAAATAGCTGTAAGAATAGGCAGTTTTGCTCCACAACTGAAAAACGGTATAACCCTTACGGTAGCAACTCGTTCATTTTCATCTGCAAGCGTCCTTGTATTAATCATTGCGGGTACGGAGCATCCAAAGCCCATAATCATAGGCATAAAAGCTCTGCCCGATAAACCGAATCTTCTTAAAATTCTGTCAAGTATAAACGCTACTCTTGCCATATATCCGGTATCTTCCAAAATCGAGAATAGCATTAACAGCAACAATATTTGAGGTATAAATGACAATACTGCCGAAAGTCCGCCCAAAATACCGTCACACAAAAGTCCCGTTACCCACGCAGGACTGTTGACTAGCAGGCTTGCAACACCATCCGTTATCCAAGTCATCAAAACTTCCATAAGCCCTTGCAGTATCGCACCTGGGGAATTAATGCCTCCCGCTCCAAAAACACCCTCGAAAGCAGTACCCGGCAGACTTACCCAATCCTTACCTAATGCCGCACCTATAAACAAAAAATTTTCGCTAAATACCAAATGGAAAATTGCAAACAAAATAAGCAAAAACATTGGTATACCCCAAATTCTATGTGTTAAAACTCTGTCTATTTTATCCGATTTGGTAAGTTTAGATTTATCCGTTTTGCTGTTTCTTGTTAGTGCAGTGGAATAGTTTTTGGATATGTATTTATATCTTCCGTCCGCAATAAGTGCCTCAAAGTCTACACCGAAAATATCATCTTGAAAGGTGGATTTAAAATTGTCAATCATGCCAAGCAATGGTTTATGTGCCGCAACTTCAAGCTCATCACTCTCCACAAGTTTTACGGCGTGGAAAAGTGGATTTTCGATATCCTGTCCTTTTAAAGCAATCGCCACATCATTAATCAAATGGCTTAATTTAGACTGTTCAAGTACTGTAAATCCGTCTCGTTTTTGTCCTGCAATCTCATAAGCTCGGTCCATAAGCTCGGTTGTGCCTTCCCCTTTCAAAGCGGAAATCGCAACCACAGGAACGCCGATTTTTTTCTCAAGCACTGCAGCATCTATTGTGTCGCCGCTCTTTTTTACTTCGTCAATCATATTAAGCGCGATTATAACAGGCACATCGATTTCCATAATCTGCGTTGTCAAATACAAATTTCTCTCTAAATTGGTAGCATCGATAATATTAATTATACAATCGGGCTTTTCATCCAAAATGAAATTTCTTGAAACAACTTCCTCAGGTGTGTAAGGCGATAAGGAATATATGCCCGGCAAATCCACTATAGTAACGGTTTCGGGGCATTTTTTATACTCTCCCTCTCTCCTGTCAACAGTAACACCCGGCCAATTCCCCGTATGTGCAGTACTGCCTGTCAAATTATTGAACAAAGTTGTCTTACCACAGTTAGGGTTACCAACCAATGCAAATTTTTTAGGTTTTGCTATAATCATTAGCTCATTTTTATCAAAGCTTTTCATCGATAACCTCCAAAGTGATGCAAGATGCTTCGTCTTTTCTTAATGTAAGCTCGTAACTGCGAATATTTATTTCCAAAGGGTCGCCAAGAGGTGCTTTTTTTCGCATTAGCACTTCTGCCCCGGGAGTTACCCCCATATCAAAAAGTCTGCGTCTAACCTTGCCCTCGCCGACAACTTTTACGATAGTTCCCCTTTCTCCTATTTTAAATTCACTCAATTTCTTTTGCATACCATACTCCTTATGCCACAAAAATCTTTCTCGCTGTCTCAGTATCCAAAGCGATTCTGCCTTCCTTAATCTCACAAATCACATTACCACCACTGTTGCTGATAAGCTTGATTTTTGAGCCAACAATAATTCCCAAATCTTCAAGATGCCTTTTTATATCTTGATTTGCTACAATTTTTAATACCATAAGTTCAGTATCTACAGGTGCTAAAACTATCGGCATAAATATCCTCCTAAATTTTCCTCTTTTTCAATTACTTTGCATATTTATCTTTACTAGTTCGCCAAGGCGAACTAAAGGCCGTTAAAAAAGAGTTTTCTTATTAACTCTGCCTATATTATACTTATACAATACATATTTGTCAAGCAATTTAAATGAAATATTTTATTTTTTACAATAAAAAAACTATAATAAAAAAAATTCTTTATTTATATTATAATACCACTTAAACATTATATGTAATCAATATGGCAAAGTTGCAAAAACATACAAAAATCGGTATCAAACTAATGATACCGATAAAATATTAATTACTCTTTGATAATACCTTGTTCTATCAAATAATCTTCCGTAAGCTTAGTTGCATCCAAAATAAATTTAACGCAAGGGCGAGCGGCATAATATTCCGCTGTACGTTCGGATGGTACATAATCTTTTGTAATGTTTTTCATATTTTTCAAAAGTTCCCCGCAAAGCAAACTGCTATTCATTTCTTCAAATTTATCAGTCAAGCTACGAACTTTTTCATAAATATCTTTTTTATCCTCTGCAACATTACCCAATGAATCTTTAAGTACACCAAGTACCATACCTATGCCTGCAACCGCTCCGCACAAATTTCTTGTCCTCGCAAAGCCGCCGCCAAATGCACTGCTTATTTTTAAAAGCAACTGCTCGTCAATAGGCAAAACATCAGAAAATGCCATAATCACTGCTTGAGCGCAATTATATCCTTCCTTAAAGCACTCATAAGCCTTTTGCTGTCTGTCCATCAATTTAATCCTCCAAATGTTCCAAATAATTTATTATTATATCTGCCACTTTTTCAAGTGAAAGTTTTGACGTATTTATTGTAATATCGTAGTTTTTGATATCGCCCCATTCCTTATCCGTATAGCTGTTGTAATATTGAGCCCTATGTTTATCCGCTTTCATAATGTACTTGTCGATATTTTTAATATCTTTAATGCCGTATTTATTGACTATCCTGTCACGTCTTGCATCCATATCCGCATGTAAGAAAATTTTTACTAAATTGTCCTTACCCTCCAAAACATGGTCTGCGCACCTACCTACAATAACACAAGGTTTTTCGGCAACTTCCTTAATAATTTCGCTTTGAGCGAAATAAACTTTGTCATTAATGACCATATCGGTATATGTTGCACTGTAAAAACTACCCACGCCTGTGGAATAACCGAACATACTTGCAAATTTACTTGTAGCTTTTTCATCAAATTCCTTGTAAAATTCGGGATTAACTCCGTTTTTTTCCGCAGCTAATTTGATTAAATCTGTATCGTAATAGGCAATACCCAATTTTTCAGCAACCAATTTTCCGACAGTTCTACCTCCGCAACCATATTGTCTTGCCAAAGTAATAACAAAATTATTTTTCATAAAAGCCCCCAAAAATTATTTTAAATACAAAATTATTTATTAGCACTGATTTTCAGGGCTATTTTAAAAAATTTTTGTATTATTATTAAACCTATATATATTATATATTTTATAATATTATTTGTCAATATCAATTTTGCAAAAACAAGCATAATTTTTTATTATTTTACAACAAAATAGTACATAAATTTTTTATAAAATGTTTAAAAGTATTTTAAAATTCTATTGTAAAATATAGTTTTTTGTGATAGAATAATTATAGTAAATCAAAAAAGGCGGTATATTATGTTATCTATTCTGGCTGCTGAAGGTTGGAATAATTTTGTTGCAGGTTTCAATAGTTTTATGGAAACTATGACAAAGTTCTTTACCTCAGGTTTAGGCAAAATCGTATTGTTTATTATTGTAGCGATTATCGGTGCAATTCTAATCAAAGTTTTTATCAAAATGCTAAAAAAATTGGGTACAAAAACCAAAATCGACCAAACAGTATATAAATTTATGATTACTGTAGTAAAATTTGTACTTTGGATGCTTTACATTTTGACGTTACTTGCAATTATAGGAGTTCCTATTACAAGTCTTGTTGCAATTATCACTGCACTTACTTTGGGAGTTACACTTGCCGTTCAATCGAGCGTATCAAACTTGGCAAACGGTATTATACTTCTTGCAAACAAGCCATTTAAAATCGATGACTTTGTGGAAATTAACGGAGTTTCCGGTACTGTTGTGGACATTAGCATTTTTAATACAAAATTACGTACAAGTAACAACGAAATTATTACAATGCCTCACAATGTGACTATCAACAACCCTATTATCGATTATACAAGTTTGGAAATGCGTCGTATTGCTTTGGATGTTTCGGTAAGCTATGACAGCGATATGAACAAAGTAAAACAAGTATTGCTTGATACTATAAAAGAGCAAGATTTGGTATTACAAGACCAAGCAAATAGCGTAAACCTTGCAAAAATGAACTCTAGTTCTATAGATTTCTCCGTAAAAGTATGGACTGCTACCGAAAACTATTGGGATTGCTTTTTTGCTTTGACTGAAAGTGTATTTAATAAGTTAAAGGAAAACAATATTGAAATACCTTACAACAAACTTGATGTTTTTATCAAACAAAATGAGCAAAATCAAAAAGAAATAAAATAATTTTAATCTTAAATAACAAGCCAAAATTAAGATTAGTTTAAATATAATCTTAAATGCAACCAAAAAAGTGTCAAAAGATTGCCTCTTTTGACACTTTTGTATTTGCGAAAAATCAATAATAAAACTACGATTAAAATACAAAATGGTTAATTATTTAGCTATTTTAAATTTAATTATAATACATTTTGTATTGACAAAAACCAAAATGTAGGATATACTATTGTCATAATTTTTAATAGAAGGTTACAAATGAAAAAAAGAATTTTAAAAAATATCCTATTGCATTTAATATTTATATCTACAATAATGTTATTTGTAGTTTTTATTCCGTGTCCGTTATTTAAAATTTTTCAAATTCCTTGTCCACTTTGCGGAATGACAAGAGCAACTATAGCTTTTTTTCAAGGAAACTTTGAATTAGCATTTGCCTTGCATCCTTTGTTTATAATTTTCCCTTTTGTTTTTTTATTTTTATGCCATTATCGTATAATATCAAAAAAAATCAACAAGAAATATTTGTTTATTGTAATTATTTATATATTTCTTGCTTTTGCAATAACCTATTTTGTGCGTGACAAAAGTATTTTATTTGTTTATCAGCAACCATTTTTTAGATAATCAATTGTTTTTATTTTTCCACAATCCTATATATTCAATTACTCTATCTCTGCCTTTACTATCAAGCTCTCTATAATTTGCAATAATTTTTCTTTCATTGCTACTTAGTGGACCGCTTAACAAAGGTGAAACTTCAATATAGGGCTCTCTTCCCAAAAGGTAATCGATAGAAACATCAAAATAATTAGCAAACAAAATTAAATATTCATAAGGTGCTTGTCTAATTTCATTTTCATAATTAGCTATAGTGCCTGCATTAATATTTAAATCTCTAGCTAATTCGCTACGTTTTAAGCCGTTTTCCTCTCGCAATTCCTTCAATCTAAACATTTATATATTCCCCTAAATTAGTCTTATATTAATAATGATACAAAATGTACTAAAAAATACATTATTTACTCATAATGTATTGACTTTTAAATAATTGTATTGTATAATAATACATATCGTATGATATAATACAAAACAGATTATTAGGAGGTCTATATGACAAAAGAAAATGTAAATCAATTAATGATGAGCTTGAGTGGCAAAATTCCTGAGGAAAAAGCAATTTTATTAAAGCAAAAACTTGAGAATGCAAGTGATAACGCAGTTGCAAATATTGCAAGTATGAATTTACATAATCCAACTCACATTTTATTATTTTCTATCTTTTTAGGTGTTTTTGGCGTTGACAGATTTATGATAGGTGACACTGGTGTAGGCATTGCAAAATTACTTTTAGGTTGGTTAACTTGTGGAATTTGGCCTATAATTGATATTTTTATTACTTATAAACGTGCAAAAGAAAAGAATTGTTCAAAAATATTCTTAGCACTATAATTTTGTTAAACTAAATTTGCTAAAGTATAAAACACACTATTTTGTATGAACAGTGTGTTTGTTTTTATACGATAAAAAGGCTTTTTATTATAATTAGCACATCATTTGTTTATTTTTTTAATAAATATCATAACATTTATTTAAAATATATCATTACATCATTTGCTAATAAATAAAGACGAACATAAAGTTCGCCTTTTCTTTCACTACAGCAGTAATACAAAAAACACTTGCTTATTTTACAAGTGTTTTTTGCTTAATATCATATTAATTATTTTAAAACTATATCTTCAATTTGCTATTTGCATAACTCTGCAATTCTTTTAGTTTTGTAACAGATAGTGGCTCAACGCCGTCCAATCGGTATTTTAGACCAAGTTCGTTGTATTTAAAAACACCCATTGTATGATATCCTAAAAGCTCGTATTTAATTACGTTAGGATATTTGTTGACAATTTCCACATATTTATCGATATCTTCAAAAGTGTCATTTATATCGGGAACAACAACTGTCCTGACTAAAACTTTTACCCCCGATTGCAATGTCTTGTTAAGCATTGCGATAGTATTATCCAAACTGCCGTCGGCATAATGCTTGTAATCTTGGTTATTATGAAACTTTAAATCCACAATAACTAAATCGGTATAATGTAAAATCTCATTGATATTATCCGGCATAACCGCACAGGAAGTATCAATGGTATTGGTAAGTCCAAGCTCGGAATGTACCCTTTTAAAAAGTTCCAAAACACCCTCTGCTTGCATAAGCGGCTCGCCGCCTGTTACCGTAAGCCCACCGCCGTTTTTATAAAATGATTTGTAATGTTGCATTTGCTCGATAATGCTGTCAACCGTCTTTGGTTTGCCTATACCGCATTTCCAAGTATCCGGATTATGGCAGTAAACGCATCTATACGGACAACCTTGCAAAAACAACGCGTACCTTATCCCCGCCCCTTCAAGAGTAGCAAAGCTCTCAATAGAGTGTACATTTAATGTAATTCCCATAAAATTAACCTATTAAATCGATTATATTTTTAATGGTCAAAACTCGTTTAATTTATTTGAGTTCAACCCCTTATTATACCCATATCCCCACGGAACATATATTCCGCGGGGTAATCAATGGTATAAATTTTATAATTTTTGGTGGAATGTTCTTGCGATAACTTCTTCCTGTTTATCACGGGTTAGTTTGTTAAAGTTAACTGCATAACCACTTACACGAACAGTAAGAGTTGGGTATTTGCCAGGGTTATTCATTGCATCAATCAATAACTCTCTGTTTAATACGTTAACATTCAAGTGATGAGCATCTCTACCAAAGTAACCGTCAAGCATTGTTGTCAAGTTAGTAATTTGAGTAGGCTTATCTTTACCTAATGCCTCAGGAGTAACCGAGAATGTATTAGAAATACCGTCACGGCAGCTATCATAATTCAATTTAGAAACGCTTGCCAAGCTTGCAACAGCACCGCTAGCATCACGTCCGTGCATTGGATTAGCACCTGGTGCAAATGGCTCTTTAGCACGACGTCCGTCAGGAGTGTTACCTGTCTTTCTACCATAAACTACGTTAGATGTAATTGTTAGTACGCTCAATGTATGAGTAGCACCGCGGTAGCAAGGAGTTTTCTTAAGTTTTGCATAGAAATCATCAGTGATATCTTTTGCAATTTGGTCAACTCTGTCATCGTCGTTACCATATTTAGGGAACTCGCCCTCAGTCTTAAAGTCAACAATAACGCCACGCTCATCCTTGATAGGAGTAACTTTTGCATATTTAATTGCACTTAAGCTGTCAGTCAAAACTGAAAGTCCGCTTATACCGAAAGCCATCCATCTGTGAGGGTCTGTGTCATGGAATGCCATTGTCAAACGCTCGTAAGCATATTTATCATGCATATAGTGAATTATATTCAAAGTGTTAACGTAAAGTTTTGCAATCCAATCACTGTATTTGTCATAAGCTTCCATAACCTCTTCATAAACAAGTGGTTTGCCATCCTCAAATACTTTGCCTTTTGGAGCGACTTGTACGCCGTGAACTTCGTCAACACCACCGTTCAATGCCATTAACAATACTTTTGCCATATTGCATCTTGCACCGAAGAATTGCATTTGTTTACCTGTATCCATAGCGGAAACGCAACATGCGATAGAATAGTCGTTACCATATCTGCAACGCATTACATCGTCATTCTCATATTGAATACTGTCAGTATCGATAGAAACTTGCGCGCAGAAGTTTTTGTAAGCTTGAGGAAGTTTTTGGCTCCACAAAATTGTGATGTTTGGCTCACAACTGCTACCCAAATTGTACAAAGTTTGAAGTACACGGTAAGAGTTCTTTGTAACCATAGGGTTACCCTCGCCGTCAACACCTGCCTCACTCATAGTTACCCAAGTAGGGTCGCCTGCAAATAGGTCATTGTATTCTTCTGTTCTCAAGTGACGAACAAGACGTAATTTAATGATTAGGTCATCCATAATCTCTTGAGCTTGTTCCTCAGTCAAAACGCCGTTTTTCAAATCTCTTTCAAAGTAAATATCAAGGAAAGTAGAAATACGTCCGATAGAGTTTGCAGCACCGTTTTGTTCTTTAATTGAACCTAGGTATGCAAAATATGTGAATTGAACTGCCTCTTGTGCATTTTTAGCAGGGTTTGAAATATCAAAACCATAGTTGTTTGCAAGCACTTTTAATTGTTTCATAAAGTCAATTTGCTTTGCAAGTTCTTCAACAATACGGATATTTGACTCTGTCATATCTTTATTGCCATAAGCAGTCTTGTCAGCCATTTTTTGCTCGATTAGGAAATCCATACCGTAAAGAGCCAATCTTCTGTAATCGCCAATCAAACGACCACGACCATAAGCATCAGGAAGACCTGTGATAATACCAACGTGTCTTGCCTTTCTCATAGTGTCGTTGTATGCTCTAAATACACCGTCGTTATGAGTTGTTCTGTATTTAAACTCGTCAAGGACTTTATCCGAAATTTTGTATCCGTAGTTTTCGCAAGCAGAAATTGCCATTCTCTTACCGCCAAACAAGTTAACACCACGAACAAGCGGAGCTTCAGTTTGCAAACCAACGATAATTTCTTTATCTTTATCGATATAGCCTGGGCCATAGCTTAAAATAGATGTTTCTCTTTCAGTGTCAATACCAACGACACCCTTTTCAGTTTCCTCTTTAAGCAAAGCATTAACTTTCTCCATTATAGAAGAAGTTCTTTTTGTAGGTCCGCATAGAAAACTTGCATCGCCATCATAAAAAGTGTAATTGCGTTTGATAAAGTCAGCAACATTAATGCTTTCAGTCCAAGCTCCTTCGTTAAAACCTTTCCATTCCTCTCTCATTTTAATACCTCCAAGATTATTAAAGCCCAAAACATATACGGAATAGTTATATGTGCGGCTGTTAAAAGTTATTTAAAAAATATATTAGAAAAACAGTATTTTACAATATAAAAAACGCTAAATTTTACTGTCTTGAAATTTACTGTTTTCTACTTGCTTTAATTTATCTAAAATCGCGATTTTTATGATAAATTTTTGCTGTAAATCCCTTATTTATATTATATATTTTTCTTGTATAATTATAATAACATATTTATAAAAAAAAGTCTAGTCTTTTATGCAAAAATTTTCACATATTTTTTTAAAATTTCATATTCTCATAGTGTAAGACGAAAATCAAATTTTCAGTCTTAAAATGCTATATATTCGAGGTAATAACATGTGTAATTTTAATTGCAATAACTTTAATAGAAATTGCGGCTGTAGCGATGGTTGCAATAGCTGGCAAAATAATTTTGCAAACCAATTAAATGGTTGCGGTTGTAATCGTCAAAATAGCTGCGGCTGTAATTCTTGCGGTTGCAACAGAAATAATTGGGGCTGGAACTCCTGTGGTTGTAACAATAATAGGAGTGGCTGTGGTTGCAACTCTTGTGGCTGCAACAATAACAGAAATGGTTGTGGTTGCGGTTACGGCTCTTGCAGCAATTTTGCAAATTCCAACAATATAAACGGTATGCCTGTTTATTTGATTTGGAGCAACAGAAACAACGGCTGTGGCTGTAATAACTAATAAATAAGAATTTTACAAGTATATACTTGCTTTATATTTATATAAATATATAAATTATCCTTAATGTCTTATTATTACTTGTAAAAATTAGTAATGATTATTATTTTATTGATTTTAAAATTGATATTCATTATTATTTTCTTCAACATAAAAGTAGTAATGGTTACTAATTTTATATTATTAACACTAATACAATTATGTTACTAAAACTGCTTTTATTTTATATAAATAACCCACGGCGTAATACCGTGGGTTAGCTTTTAATTATTCTTTACATATTTTATCATCTTCTGTATCACTATCCATTGTACTTGCAACGACTGCACTTTCCAAATTGTTTTCGCACATAACCACACATTCTTCCGTAGCATTATTTTCTGCAATAACATTATCCGTAATTTGACTGTTTGAAACGATGCTTTCTTCTTTTGCAATTTCTCCTGCAACTTTCAACCTTTTTGCAAATGCTTTTTTATACGCATAAATATAATAAGGGGTAAATGCTACCATAACCAAAATATCGGAAATCGGATAACTCCACCACAGTACATCAAGCCCCCATATTTTTCCGAATAAAATCGCAATAGGCAAAATAAATATTACCTGTCTTAGCAATGACATTATCAAAGATGTCAAACCATAACCGATAGATTGATATCCCGTTGTAACTATTATATTAACCGCCGCAAATAAAAAGCTCCAACTTATTACTTTAAGCGTTACCGTTCCAACTTTCAGCAATTCGGCATAGCCTGCAATTTCCGCATCACTGCTACTGTTTTCAAACAATGAAATCAACCACTCCGGACATAATTGGAATACTATCAAGCCTATAGCCATTATTACTAAACTTACCAAAATAGAAAGCAAGAAAGTTTGTTTATATCTTTTTTCTTTATTAGCGCCGAAATTGAATGACATAATAGGCAAAGCACCTTGATTCAAACCAAAAACAGGCATAAAAACAAACGATTGCAACTTAAAATAAATACCCAAAGCCGACGGAGCTTTTGCACTGTACTGAATGATAATAGAATTCATTATGATTACTATTATACCTGCTACGGCATTCATTATCATTACAGGAAGTCCTACTCTTACAATTTCCTTTATTTTTTTTAAGCCAAGCTTTATGTCTTTGAAAAATAAGTTTATCACATGTCTTCTTTTTGATGCCAAAACAACAACAAAAATCATGCTGATAATTTGCCCCATAACTGTTGCTAGCCCCGCACCTACAATACCCAAATTGCACACGAAAATAAAAATAGGGTCAAAAATTATGTTTATAATAGCACCCAATAATTGCGACAACATAGGGATAATCATATTTCCCGTTGCTTGCAACACTTTGGAAAATAAAATTTCTATCATTTGACCAAAGCAGCAAACCATACATATTGTCAAGTACTGCATACCCATATTTACTATATTTGTATCTTTAGTAAATATCATCATAAAAAGTCTTGGCAAAAAACTACCCATTACCATAAAAATAGCAGTAGTAATTATAGCCAATTTAAACCCTGTTTGCGCAAGTTTATCTGCATCGGCTTTGTTTTTCTCGCCAAGTCTTCGAGCAACTATAGTACTTGTACCTACACCTATACCAAGCGCGAAAGCAAGCATAATTTGCTGCATAGGAAAAGCAAAAGAAACCGCATCTAAAGCAAGACCGCTCACTTTAGCAATAAACAAACTGTCTACAATGTTGTAAAGCGATTGTACCAACATGGAAAACATCGCCGGCAAAGACATTGTAAGCAGCAATTTAGGCACAGGCATTGTACCCAATTTATTTTCTTTTAACTTTTTTTCCGCTACCATTTCACTCATTTTACATTAACCTCTTGTTAAACTTAGCATTTTATTTACTAATTGTCAATCAAATGTTGCAAAAAAATTGTAAATATTATACAATATAAAAAGTAGATATTTAAGTAAAATGTTGCAATAACCGACACGATATATCAATTATTCGACACAAAAGGTAAAAAGATTATGCAAAATAATACTATAATAACAGAAGCAAAGGATTTTAATATCAAACAAACGCTTGAGTGCGGACAATTATTCAGGTATTCTATAAAAGATAACCATGCAGTTTGCTACACGTTGGACAAAAAAGCCGTGCTTTATCAAGATGGGGACAAAATTGTAATCGAAAACGAAGACAAAGAATATTTTGAAAACTATTTTGATTTAAAATGCGATTATTCCCAAATAAAAGAACAACTTAAAAACCTGCCTATGATGCGTACTGCTGTGCGTTACGGCTACGGTATACGAATTTTAAGGCAAGATATTGTGGAAACAATAATAAGTTTTATTATTTCGGCAAACAACAATATTCCTAGGATACAAGGCATTTTAAACAGAATAGCGCCAAACGGAAAATTCCCTACATTATCCGAACTTAGCAAAATAACCGAGGAAGAGTTTAAACAAATGGGCTCCGGCTACAGAGCGCCTTACCTTGTAAAAAGTATTAAAACCTTAGCGGAAAATAAAATAAATTTATCCGTACCGCAAACTTTAAACGGATATGACGCAAACAAATTTTTGTGCGAAAATCTAGTAGGAGTAGGTCCAAAAGTCGCCGACTGTATACTTTTGTTCGGCTACCACAAAATGGACGTATTCCCCGTTGATACATGGGTTAAAAAAATTTATCAAGACTTATTCGGTGATATGCCATCTCCTAAAATCATAAGACAAAAACTTATTGATTTGTATGGTGAAAATGCAGGATACGCACAACAATATTTATTTTACAACAAGCGGGACGGTAGTAAGGAGTAATTTTTAATGAGCTGCCTTTTATCAATCGATTTAAACACTACAAGGCTAAACAATCAAAGCTACCAAAATTTAATAAACAGCACAAATTATAATAATTTGGAAATACATTTATACAATTATATAGAGCAAAAACACAACAAATTATCCTTTACAAACGGCGAAGTTATACACAAATATTGCGGCAGCAGAAAAAAAGTCGCTTTGGATATACCTCAAGCCTTGGATATCATTGAACAATGCTCCAAAAATAATTATGACAAAGTGTTTATTTTGTGCGGAGAATTTGAAAGTGAATTTTTATTAAAAAAACTTGACAGCATGAGTGTAGCTTATGTAAAATTGCAGCCAACCGCAATAAGGCAGTCAGACATTTTATCGGAAAATAATAATGACAGCACTTTGGATATCGAGCCAATTAAAATACCATCGTCACAAAATTTTAATGCTATCAAAAATGAAAATATTCCTCAAGAAACACATTTAAAATTATCCGAGGAAAAATTAAGCAGTTTAAACGGCATGATAAAAAGCGGAGATATTTCAACTTATACTCCTAAAGAAAAATACATAAACGGCACAAAATTAACTGCAGAGCAAATAAAAAAGATTTACACTTACATAAAGCTAAAACAATTACAAAGAGAGCGTAACACAGTTTAATGAACATATCACAATATGTAAATATGCAGATATCTACATATTGTGGATATTAATAAAAAATGTCAATATAAATATATATTATAATTACAAAACAATACAAAAGCATATGTTTTTTATATTATTTTGCATTTATACGACTAAATATATGTTTAAATTGGCATATTTAACTACTTTTTGCGAGATTTAACAACATATTACAAATTGCTTTTTCAAGCACTTTTACTTGTTTTCTTGCAATAACAAGCACATATAAAACTAAGATTAATAACAAAAACGCTATATCCACATTATGTAGATATAGCGTTTTTTTATTTGTATTTATTAATAATAGAACAATTTATAAAAGAAAAAAATCTTATCTGTCAAAAAATGAAATTTGATTTAAAAGATTAAAGATAAAGCATTTTAGATTTAATATATTAGCTTGACATTTTCATTAAATTATAATTTTGATCAACAGTTATTTTTTACTTAGGCATTAATCGCAAACCGAGTATTGCGGTTATTAAAAATGGAATTTTTTCTTATCTTTTCATTTACTAAAAGTTGTTACAAAAAAAACAACTATAGAAATTACAAAAGAACACACCTCGAAAAGTCGAGGTGTGTTCAGGAGAAAAAAATATGAAATAAACAAAATTAAATATTAGCTATATTTAAATTTATGTTTTTTGCATTAAAGTATTTGCAGATTCTTATTAAAGTGCTTTTTAAACTCTGCAGTTGCAGACAAAGCATTTTTAATCTCTAGCGAGCAATCGCCTACTGCCTCTGTCTTCATAATAACGCTATCGCCCAAAACGTCACAGTTAATTTCCTTGATAACGCTGTCCATAGACCTATCCAAAGACTCTGCGATTCGCACAATAACCCCCAATTTAAGTACTGCATACAAATCTTCTTCCGTAATCATATCTCTGTATTTCATAAATGTACTCGCATCAAGCTCGCCTTTCCTGTGCATGCTTGCAACCATAGCACTCATTACTAAATCTTTATGAGATATTCCGTACAAATTGCTATGCAAAATTATGTAAGCGCTGTGCTTGTGGTGGTCATAGTATTTTATTTTATTGCCCGTATCGTGCAACATTGCTGCTACCCTCAATACTTTTACATAAGCACGTGGCAATTTGTGCAACACGCGTAATTGTTTGAATAGTTGAACAGACAAGTTATAAACTTGTTCCGCATGACCGATATTTTCCTGATAGAAATTTAAGGTGGTGTACAAGCTGTGTCCCAACACATCGCTAATTGGCTTGTCGTTTGTGGATGGAACGGCAATTTTAAACATTGCCCCCTCACGAAGTCCGCAGCCCGAAATGGTAACGTCACTGAAATTCATTTTTTCAAATACGGCACTTACCGCAGCCAAAGCTGACGGGAATATATCCGCACGTACGCTTGACAAACCTTTTATCTTCATGGTCTTATCCAAATCAAGCGATTTGATATTGTTGTATATGCTTGTAAATTCCCCTGCCGGTACTACATAATTGTGCAGCATATTCAAAGGATATTTCCTTAACATGCGGCTGATTTTGCCGACATTTCTAAATGAGCCACCTACACCGATAAATCTTACATCCGGCTCAATTTCTTTTAAAAATTCTACTTTTTCAAGCTCTTCCAAAAAGAACGCTCTTATCTTTTCGGCACGCTCTTGCGGTCTATATGTAACAGTCCTGAACTTTTCGGTCAAAGTAACCGCACCATAAGGTATTGTCGCGTGACCCAAAATATTTTTACGATTATAGTAAATTAATTGTGTGCTACCGCCACCGATATCCATAATCAATCCTCTAGGGATATCCATACTGTTGATAACACCTTGGTATACCATTTGAGCCTCTTGCTCGTCATCCAAAATTTCAAGCTTGAAACCGCATTTAAGCTGAACTTCCGCCAAAAAACTATGTTGATTTTTTGCGTTTCTTACCGCTGCGGTTGCATAAGCATAAATTCTGCTTACTTTGTTTGAATCGCACAAACGTCTGAACATTTGCAATGTTTTAATAGTTTGCTCAACACGGGCAGGGCTTAAAACACCGTCCTCATCCATACCTTGTGCAAGCCTTACCGACTCCTTAAGCTCGTCAAACACAGCAAAATAACCGCCCTCATGGACATTTACCAAAACCAACCGTGCCGAATTTGAACCAAGGTCAATAATTCCTATTCTCTCCATAAAACTCCTTCGCATTAAAATGCAGGATACAAACCAATAAAAAACAATATTGTTTGTACACTTAAACTTTAGTATATTTTGATTAAAACGTTATTTGTTTTAATCGCAACAATACTCAGTCAAACACCTTAAAACAAATAATTAAAAACTTTTCTATATGAGTACATTATAACACAATATTAATTAAAAATCTATACTAATTATAAAAAATTTACATTAATTTTATTTTAATCTAACTAAAAGTTTAAATTTCGATAAGGTATTAGTGTATTTATGGCTAGAAATATATTTAAAAAAGTAATTTTTAAGCGATTTGAGCATAAAAAAGCTACCGATTAACAGCATAAACACTCCGAAAATCGTCCTTAAAATGTTACTATTAATCTTTAAGGCAAATATCGAGCCTATTATGCTGAACGTCAAAGCAAAAGGCAAAACTTTTAGCAACGCCCCAAAATCGACAAGTTTATTTTTAATGTGAATAACAAGCGATACGATTGCCATAGGTATGAAAGAAATCAAATTTATCGTTTGCGCTTGCAGTTGAGGAATGTTTAAAAACAAAGTAAGCAAAGGTATTAATATTGTACCTCCGCCCATGCCCATACCACCGATTAAGCCGCCCAACAATCCAAATAAAACATACAAAAAGTATTGCATTTAAACCACCTTATTAACTTTAACTGACTTTACCTAGGCAGTAAAAGTTTAACTCCTGCATAAATCATGATAAAGTAAAAAATCAATGACAAAAAATCGTTTTTTATAAACTTTAGAATAATCGATCCGATTATTCCGCCCAATATAACGCCTGCCGTCACTATACCACCGCTTACGTAATCAAAGTTACCATTTAGCAAATAAATAATCCCGCTAATAATACAGCTTGGCAACATAGTAGCTATTGCAGTCGCATGAGATTTTTTTGCCTCCAAGTTCATACCCGACTCATATAGAGGCACGACCAAAGAGCCTCCGCCTGCCCCTAACAATCCGTTTACTAATCCTACGCTGCTACTTGCAATAGTCACAAACAGCGATTTTAATTTGTTTTGTTTTTTTATCTTTTTTTCTATTCTCATAATGTTAATATGTGAAATTTACGGCAAATTATGAGTTTTGCAAGGAATATTAATCTGTCATTACAAAAATTATGTTTTACAAAAAATACTCCCAAAAACCCTAAAAAAATCGATACTAAACACAATTTTAAGAAAATTTTTTTGAGTATACAATGTTAAACAGCCATAATTTGTCTTATAAAATATTTAAAATAAAATAATTTATTCCAAAATTTGCTTATAATCTATTGCTTTATTTTTAATAATAGTATATAATAATAAACGATTAATTTATCAAATATTAATAATTAATACTAGACAAAGGTGGTAAAATGAACAAAAAACACAAATTTTTAACAATTCTGTTGATAGTCATTTTGTGTGTATGTATGGTAACTACGCTTATCGCATGCGACAAAGAGGACGAAACAACAGGGGAAGTAAAAGACACAAGTGAATTTATCGCTAATGGTAATTTTGAAGTTACTACATCGGACACCTTCCCTAAAATCCCAGGTAGTTGGACAGGCTCTGCAGGCAGTACAACATCTGGTAACTCTACCGATTTGGATGAGGACTCTTTAGTGGCAGGTGTAATTGACACTGAAAAAAGTGCGTATGATAAAAACAAGAAACTTTGGAATAGGTTACCTAATCCGGGTGCTGTTGCAACGACTGATTCAAATATCCTTATGATTTACAACAAAAAGGATAACTCATACAAATATACATCAAGCAACTTCAGTTTAAGTGCCAACAAAATTTTCCAAATAAGCGTTTCGGTAAAAACCGATAAGCTTACAGATAACAGCTATGGTGCTTACATTAAAATTGCCGGGGATGCTTTTACGGAGTTTGAAAGCATCAAAACAGGCGGAAGTTGGCAAACTTATACAACTATGATTAAAACATCTAACCTTTCAAGCAACTCTATCAGCGTTGTATTGTCAAATGGTAAAGATGGTAAAAAGGACGGCAAGCTTTCAAATGGTTATGCTTTCTTTGATAATGTTGTAGTGACCGAAGTTAAAGACGACAACGGCGGAAAAACCGCGGAAGAAAAATACAATGACTTTGCAACTGCTGCAGAAAACAACGAACAACAAGCCGTAAACGATTTGACAAACGGCGACACTTCGTTTATAAATATCAGCGGTAGCGAAAACCCATTTACCGCACGTAAATGGACAGGCGTTTCAAGCAGCGGCGATGACGGTGAAACTGCTCCAACAGGCTCTGATTATTTGGAAAGAGGTGTAATCGACACTAGTACAAGCGGTATTCCTACTGTTGCAGAAGGTATTTCTCCAAAAGGTAAAGACAGCAAATTTTTGATGCTAAACAACAAACAAGCAACTGCTTATGGTTACAGGTCTGACAATAGATTTAAGATTGATGCAAATAAGTATTACAAACTATCCGTTTGGGTACTTACAAAAGATATTGAAAGCAACGGTGCTTATTTGATGCTAAAAACTTCGACAGATAAAAACGAGCAAGTTAAATCTATCGACAATATAACCACTAACGGTGAATGGAGCCAAATCAGTTTTTATATTAAAGGCGACCAAAAGAGAAATAAGGAAATTTATCTTCAAATCGGTTTAGGTAAAGGCGGCAAAAACGATAGTCTTAACAATGTAAAAGGTATTGCTTTCTTTGACGAAATCACATTAGAGACAATCGAGGAAGCCGATTATAATAACGCAAGTGCCGACAACAAGGCAGACTTAGAGTCTAAATTGGGCACAGGCGAAAATATAATAAACGACAGCGATATTTACGCGGGCGATAACTACAAGCAAGGTACTTACGATAAAAACGATGGTATTTTGGATGCTAACCGTGGTAAATTGACTATCAATAACAAAGTTATCAAAATTGAAAACACCAACCCTAGTATTACTAAATATAATTATAAACAAACATTGGAAATCGCAGCAAACAATCACTACAGATTATCTTTTAAAGTAAAAACGGAAGATATCGACAGTGACAAAGGTATTGAAATCATTATTTACAAAAAGAATAACGAAGGCAAAGATACCGAGCTTACTAAAATAAGCGATTTTAACTCTAAAGACATTGAGGAAGATTTGCTTGACAAAGACGGATATATCGAACTTGCTTTCCTTATCCAAGGCGATTTGAAAAAGCTAAGCGAAATTTATTTTGAAGTTGTTATGGGTACAGGTAGCAACCTTACTCCTAACTCCCTTGTAAAAGGTGCTGTATATTTGACAGAGTTTGAAATGTACAAAGTTAACTACTCTGACTACAACTCCGAATCCTCTAGCGATTATGTTAAAAAGCACTCTTTAAAAAGCGAATCTTTATCAATAACCAATGCAGAATTTAACCAAATTGATATTTCAGCAACCAAAACTCAATACGAAGACGAATTTGACGAGGAAAAATTCCTTGACGGAAACACTGAGAAAACTGTTTTCGGTTTGCCAGCAAATTGGACAACTTCTTCAAAAGATATGTTAAAAGATATCTACGCAGGTGTTTATGACGTAACAAACAGCGTTCAAAAACAACTACTTGCCTTGGATAGAGATTTAATTGCAGAATGGGGTGACGAGCCTGTAGCAAAAGACAACACTAACCTACTTGTTATAAGCTCTAACAAAAAAACAGGTCAACAAATTGATACTCCTTGGGGATTCACTTCTCCGTCAGTAAGCCTATCAAAAGGTAAATACTATGAGCTTTCAGTTTGGGCTTACCTATACAAAGGTGCAGATGCAACAATCAATTTGCAATCTTCTAACAAAACAAATATCGAAAGCTTTGAAATTAAAGCAACCGATACAGGATGGCACGAATATACTTTCTATATAAATGCAGGTTTTGACAACTCTACTATTTATTTAGAATTAAAGCTTGGCGGAAATGCAGAAGTTACAACTGAGGGTACAGTTTTCTTTGATAGACCTACATTTACCGAAATCGACAACGACCGTTACGATTTTTATGTAAAAGAAATTAACGAGACTTCTCCTAAATATAAAAAAGCCGTGACATTTAGCACAACAACATTCGATAACTCAACATCTAACTCAGATAACGAGACATTGGATACACCGGACGGATGGACAGGTTCTCACGCAGATACCGATGCTCCAAACGGCAAAGGCAAATCAATCGCAGGTGTTTACAACCGTGACCATGGTAACCGTGAATGGTTTGGCGGCGAATATGAGGACGGAAAAGAAAAAGCTGCAATTTCTTCCGAAGACTTAATAAACATTATGGACACTGCTCCACAATTAAATATTGCGACTTACGAAGAAACAATCGAGGGTGCAAGCAACAACAACGTTCTTGTAATTAATAATAACGCAGCTTCTGAGTACACTTATACAACTACTCTTGCAGACAACAGCTTGACAGCTAACAAATATTACGAAATCAGCGTATTTGTTTTGACTTACGATGTGGATAGCAGCAAGACAGCAAAAATCTCTTTGAAACTTCACAACTCTACTTTTGAGTTTTCAAACAACGAGTCAAGAGGTATCAATGTAAACACTGCAGGCAAATGGAGAAGATATTCTTTCTTCATCTCTACCGAGGATAATGCAGATATCGATAGCGTTCAATTAAGCGTTTCACTTGGTGCTAGCGGCGAAGAAAATTATGTTTCCGGTTACCTATTTATAGATAACGTTTCTATCAGCGAAATTACAGAAGATAGATTTAACGAGCAAGTACCTGCAGATAAGTTCCCTGAAACAAATGAGGCAGAAAGCGGTTTTGAATTTGACAAAGCTTTCTCAAGTCAAAAACACAGAATCGTATTTACTGCAGACGATTTGAACAAAGAGCCTGAAGAAGAAAAAGAGAAAGAAGTTGACCCACTATTATGGTTATACATTACTTCCGGTATCATCGGCGGTTTGATTGTTATAGTAGTTATAATCTTCTTGCTAAAGAAATTCAATGTATTTGCAAGATTCTCTAAGAAAGACAACTTTAACGAAAAGGGTTCTGAAACTTATAACAGAAACAGAGTTGAGGCAAACAAAGCAAATGCACAAAAACGTGATATTAATCAAAAACACCAAGACTAATTAAAATCACTGAAAAATAAAAATCAACCAAAGCAATTTGGTTGATTTTTTTATTTATTAAATTATGTATTAATAAAATTATTTCTTTTTGCCTTTCCTACTGCTGTTTTTATTGTTTTTTGAAAAAGCATTTTTGCCATTGCTATTATTGTTGCGAGCTTTTACGGAATTTTTATCATTAACACTTTTGGACAAACTGTTTTTTATCGCCTCTTCCTTTGTAGGTTTTATAAGGCAATTTGCACCAAAACCAATCAAATCTTTCCTCCCTGCAAGCTCAAGTGCCTTGTGAACGATATCGTAGTTTTCTTTTTTACGATATTGCAACAACGCCCTTTGCATACGTTTTTCTTCCTTGCTTTTTGGGACAAAAATTTCCTCCAATGTGTCGGGATTAAGACCTGTATAATACATACAAGTAGATTTTGTGGAAGGTGTTGGATAAAAATCTTGCACTTGTTCAGGCATATAGTTAATGCTCTTCAAATATTCCGCAAGCCTTACTGCATCAGCTATAGTACACCCCGGGTGGGAAGATATTAAGTAAGGTACTAAATATTGCTTTTTGCCAAGCCTTTGATTGATGGAGTCATACTTTGCTTTAAACTCTTTATAAACGCGGAAAGGCGGTTTATTCATAAGTTTAAGCACGCTGTCTTCCGTATGTTCAGGTGCAACTTTTAACTGCCCGCTAACATGGTGTTTTATCAATTCAATCAAAAATTCGTCGTTGTCGTCCATCATTAAATAGTCGTACCTTATGCCACTGCGGATAAATACTTTTTTTACTCCCTCAAGCTCTCTAAGCTCACGCAACAAGTCCAAATATTCAGTATGAGAAACCTCTAAATTGGCACAAGGCTTGTAACCTATACAATTTTTCTTTAAACAAACACCACTTTTTTTTTGATATTTACAAGCGGTGTTCCTAAAGTTTGCTGTAGGCCCGCCTACATCGTGCACATAGCCTTTAAAATCTTTATCTTGGGTAAAAATTTTAACTTCACGAATTATAGATTGCTTACTGCGCTTTTGTATTATCCTGCCTTGGTGATAGGTAATTGCACAATAGCTGCAACCGCCAAAACATCCTCTTTGCGATGTTACCGAAAATTTAACTTCCTCGATAGCAGGCACACCGCGTATGTACATAGGATGATATGTCCGTTCGTAAGGCAAACTGTAAACCATATCCATTTCCTCAACGCTACAAGGTCTTTGGGGGATATTTTGCACTAAATACTTGCCATCCATCTGTTTTTGCAACAAAACTTTTCCTGTCAAGTGGTCATTGTTTTGCGATTGCATATTGAAAGCTTTTACATAAGACCTTTTACTTTCTACAACTTCCTCAAAACTTGGACAAAACAAAGCGGAATGTTCCTCTATTTGACTTCTTAACTTTTTGGACAATTTTTCAAAGCTTTCCAAATAACAAATACCCTCTATGTCACGCATTTTATCAAGAGGAATCCCTTTTTTTATCCTGCTTGCAATATCCAAAATCGGTGTTTCGCCCATACCGTAAATAAGCAAATCCGCACCGCTGTCTACTAAAATACTAGGCAAAACTTTATCCGCCCAATAATCATAGTGAGCAAATCGTCTAAGCGATGCTTCTATACCGCCGATAACAACAGGCACATTGGGAAAAAGTCTTTTTAATGCCTTGGTATACACCGTAACCGCTCTGTCAGGTCTTTTCCCGACATCTCCGCCCTCGCTGTAAACATCACGGGTTCGCGGAATTTTTGCAACAGTATAGTTGTTTACCATACTGTCAACAACCCCGCTTGATACAAAAAATCCGTATTTAGGGCATCCAAACTCTGTATAATCACTATCCTTTTGCGGTTGTGGAATAACGGCAACGAAAAACCCCTCATGTTCTAACATTCTTGTAATTATAGCAGTGCCAAAAGATGGGTGGTCGCAATACGCCTCCCCCGTCACATATATAAAATCGGGTTGTACCCCGTTTAATTCTTCTTTTTTTACTGCCAAAAAACTCATATATTACCTCTTTAAAAATTTTAACATTAATTTACTGTAAAGTCAAGGGATAACTTTTATTATCTTTTTTAAAACTAGCACTATACTTATCCATACACCAATACTTTACCCTATCTAAACAAAGTATAATATAATCGCAGTTAGGTACGGTTTTCGACAGGTTTTTGCAAAAAAAATATGCCTTGCATTAAGGCATATTTTAAAATGCGTTTTGTTATTGATTTATAAACTTATACCCGACACCGCGAATTGTTTGAATGTAATCTTTATTGCTAAACTCCGAAAGTTTACTTCTTAAAGATTTTACATGCATATCCAAAGTGCGAGTTTTACCATAGTACTCAAAGCCCCAAACATCATTAAGTATTGACTCTCTTGGAACAACATTGCCCGCTTTTGACATTAAAAGCTTTAACAAATTAAATTCTTTCAAAGTCATTCTTACCACATTACCGTTTACGGTAACAATATGCTCATCATTGTTCAAAAGCAAATCTCCTGCCTCAAATACAGTTGACTCTTCTTTTGCAAAATTTTGTTTGCGAATGCTAACTTTAACCCTTGCAACCAACTCAAGCACACCAAATGGTTTTGCTATGTAGTCATCAGCACCGGAATCCAAACCGCGAACTTTACTGATTTCATCACTTTTGCTACTTACAATGATAATAGATAGAGTTTGATATTGTTCGCGAAGAATTTTAACCGCCGAAATGCCATCCATACCTGGCAACATAACATCCATTAATAAAACATTAGGCAAATTCTTTTCCAATGCGACAAACAACTCTTCTGCTGAATGAAATGTTCTGCACTCGTAGCCTAAAGGCTCAAACGTGTACTTATATAAGTCTCTAATGCTTTCATCGTCATCTACAGCGTAAATTGAATATTTCATTTTAAACCTTCTCCTAATTGAATTTACATAATTATAGCATAAAACTTTACAAAAGGCAAGACTTTTTTAGAAATTTTACATTCTAGCACTGTTTCGTCTAATAATAAACTCTTTAATTTGACTTGCTTTTGCATCTTCTTTACATTTGCTTATTGCCACAAAAAGGTCAGTATCCAAGGTAACATACACATTATTTTGAGTATATTCCTTAACTGTTTTCTCCACACCTTGCAATAAAGTTAAGCGTTCGGTCAAACTGAACAACGGCTCCGAAAGCACTCCTACAAGTACCTCCCCGTTTCCCATTTGATAGCATACGACTTGTCTTACTTTTTCCACTCCCGCTACAATTTGTACTAAATCGTAATTAGCATTATCATTTGCCACCTGATACAAATCAAAACTTCCGCCGTTAATATAAGGTATTGGTGCATATTGCACATTTTCATACATAATAAAGTTACTCATACTTTTATTATTAGCAAACTTTACCAAAATATGCAAATCTAAATTTCCCCTAGCTTACTTAACATCCTCGACAAAAGTCACATTACTTCCGTCACTCCAAAGTTGGTCAAGTAGGTAAAGTTTTCTGCTTTCTTCGTTAAATACGTGTGCTAGTACCACGCCGTAATCTACAACCGCCCATCTACCCTCTGGGATACCCTCTCGACCGATTGGCTCTACACCCGCTTTTGACAAAAAATCATCGATATTGTTTGCAATAGCTTTTACTTGCGATGTAGATTTTCCGCTTGCAACCACCAAATAATCTGCAATAACCGTCAAGTGGTCAACTTTTATTACTGCAATATCCTTTGCTTTTTTGTCAAGACAAGCCTCTACCACCATATCTTTTATTTGCTCTGCTGTAAATTCCATATTCTCTCCTTTGTAAAACAAATTTCACTGTATATTTAATATTATTTTTTG
This sequence comes from uncultured Clostridia bacterium, assembly GCA_947646415.1. Taxonomy (GTDB): domain Bacteria; phylum Bacillota; class Clostridia; order Christensenellales; family UBA3700; genus MGBC100798. The sequence goes on from CANSGN010000003.1 coordinate 48,473, forward strand.
CTTTTGTAATAGTTGTATGCATCCAATGTCAACGGGTAAATTTCACATCCACTTGTCATCAAATACTTTACGGTATGCTCCAAGCAAGCGAAAAAGCCTTTCTCAAAATCATTGTCAAAAATCTTCCTAAGTTCTTCCACTCCGTCAAAATGCCTTCCGTCTTCCAACATATCCGCACAATAAACCAACTTTGCAAGCTTGCTCATTTGTGGCTTTGCCGTAGTGTGGCAGTATATTGCATCCAAAATATCCGCATCTTGTATACCATACTCATTTTTTGCAACTATGCTACCGCAAAAAGCGTGTGCTATGGGTGTGTTTTTGCAATCAAGCGGAAGCAAATTTTGCTCAAACATATAACTGTAATCGCCGTTGTTTTTGGCACAATCGTGCAAAAGGCTTGCGATAAAAACTTTGTTATAATCCAATTTCAGCCTATCAGCGTACTTTAAGGCGAACAAAACTACCCCTTTAGTATGCAAAAGTCTTTCTTCGCTTATGTTATTTTTTAACTTAGTTAAAATACCATTATATTCGTTATATAAATTATTGTTTGCAATATATTCTGCAATCGCATCGTCAAGCATTTCGTCCACCCTCAAATGTAAACGCAACCTGTTTCGAATTTCGCTAGATGACATACTATCAGGCATAAAATTTGCAATCGTGATACCTTTTTTACAAACTTTGTCATACTCCTTAAGTTTGTCAAACAATTTTTCTTTTTCGCCGTCCCTTGCAACCACTAAAATAGGTACAAGTTTTAAAATTTCAAGTGGTTTATGCCATTTATCAAAATTCAAAAAGCTATCCCCGCCAATTATATACTCTATATTATCCCCGTAAATTTTCATAATTTCAGGTAAATAATCGATAGTATAACCTATGCCGCATCTTTTAATTTCCAAATCGGATACAATCATTTTATCATCTGCCACAATCTCCAACATTTTAATTCGGTCACTATCCGATGCAGACAAGTTTTTATGCGGCGGATTGTGACTTGGCAATAATATTAAATTGTCATAATTTCGCTCGCGTATCAATGCCTTTGCCGACTTAATATGCGAAATATGCGGCGGGTCAAAAGCACCGCCATAAACTCCGATAAATTTACTCATAGAAATATTATACATTATTTTATTGCATTTAGCAACGGCTTTTTTAATTTATTTACAATTTAACTTGCAATCGGTTATTATATTTTAATTTGCGGCAATACTTTAGGTATGAAAATAAGAAGTATAATTGACAAGTTGCTTACCGTAATATGCTTGTTTATTCCATTTTATTTGGTTTGCCACTTTTTTACCGAAAATGTTACGATAAAAATTATCCTAGCAAGTCTGTTTGCGCTGCTTGGATTACTTGTTATTTCCGCAATTCAAAAAATCACACGTTCCAAAGTCAACTACAAGAATTTCGAGCTATATGTAAGCGTGCAAGGTGCAAACTACATATATGATAAACTTATAAAAATATTCGATGGTATGAATTTTGAAAAACGCGAAAATTTTTTAATTTCCCCTCAAAATATTATGATAATGGCAAGTATTAAATTCGGAAGTATTTCGCCTGATGAAATTTTAAAATGCAGTAAAACCGCGCACGACAACAATGCGGAAAAATGCTATTTGATTGCAAAGGAATTACCTAAAAATGCTGCGATAACTTTATTTAATTTTGCAGATAATTTAAAGTTTATCCCCTTGAAAATCGTATTTAAATTGCTTAAATCACATAAAATGCTATCCGATAAATTGGATATAAAAATAGGCAAACTAAATTATTCTTCCAACATTTTCGATATAATTTTTGATATGTCAAATATAAAAAGATTCCTTTTTGTTGCAGTCATTTTATTTGCATTCAGCTTTATAATTCCTTTTAAAACTTACTATATCATTTTAGGGTCAATCAATATAGTTTTTGCAATCATTTGCGTGATAAGGGGACGTTCGCAAAAATACAACGGTAAATACGAAATTTTTGAAAGGAAAAAGAATGATTGAAAAAGCAACCCCGCAAATTAATTGCGGGGTTATATTTTACGCTTAATCTATCATTTATATTAAAAAATAGACATTACACTTAGCAAAAAAGAAAAACAATATAAAATTGATATTTTTTAATGTTTATGCAACACCTACTATCCTAAGCATTTTAAGATAACTATACTGAGGATTAAACGAAACACTTTTTAGTACACATTCGCAAAGTTCTTTCATTGTTATACTTGCCGCTATCTCAAGCCCTGCATCATAGTAAATTCTTCTAAAATTTTTCATTGCGTTACAGCAAGCGGCATATATGCTATCTATATATTTTTTAATCTCGGCAGCATACTCTTGACTTATAAACGCCAATCTTATATACTCATTTGCCACAATTTTATCCGTAAGTTTTAACAATTCCAATCTCGGTACATTTCCTTTTTCGGAAACAAAATCAATATCCGACATAATGTCACAAGGCAAAAACAAATCCTTATTTTCCCTTTTTATCAAACTTTTAATGGTATTGACTGCAAACCAACCTACAAGCATAGCAAACTCGTTTACAGAGTGATTACTTTTTGCTACATTTTTTACAAGCTTACTGCAAATATCGTAGCCGTTTAAAATGCTGCTGTCCTCAAGCATACCCTCAAGCAATCCTACATTAATAATAGTCGCAGTTAAATCTCTTACAAAAGAACTATCATAGTTGAATAAATAGTTTTTATTAAACAAATCGCAAATCAATCCTTGAATTTCTTCCACTATGTCCAAATCAAGATTATTGCTATAACTTATGCAATATATCCTGTAGTCAAAACATGCAGCTAATTTGTTCATTAGCCCGCCATATCCCGCGGCTATTTGATTGCAGTTAAAGGTTAATATCTCATTGATATCCACAATAACGGAATAATATTCTTTATGCAAAACATTATATAAATCGAGATTGTCAGCAAGCAAAATACATTTTTTGCCGTTATAGCATTGTGCGGGACCACTACCTAACAAAAGTAATCCCTCGCAATTACACTCTAGTTCTTCCCAAAGCATATCGCCTGTAAATGGCATAATTTGAACATTATATCCCGCACGAGATACCATGCTTTCCAAGCTTTTAGCAAGCTCGAATTTATTTTTTGCATAAACAATATAAATTACACCAGCCTTAGTCAATTTTTTAATATCCGAAAGCAGTTCTTCTTTTATATTATTTTCAATTCTTACATTTTTGCATTTAGCTATTCTGTTTTCAAACTGTGAATATATCATGACAATACCCCTAAACCTAATTATACCATTTAGCTTATGGGTATTTTTACTACTTTTGTATTATTTTGTCAAATTTGATTTAGTTAAATTTTTTCCAGATAAAATTTTGCTTTTGCGCTTATATCTTTGTTGTCGCTTGACATAAATGTACTAATAATATCAGTGTACTTAAAATTATGAGATGCAAGCAGACAATTTACCGTAAGATTAAATATAAAAGTCGGGCGAGCCATATTACTTCCAATCAAATTTGCAAGCGGAGCAAGTCCTTTTCTTCCATTTTTTATCATATAAAAAATATTTTTGTAATCAAAAATTTGTTGCACGGCTTTAGGCATAACCTCACTACCAATATGACTGTTATACGGACATACTTTTTGACACTCGGAACAACCAAGCACACGGTTGCCTATAATTGCAAAATAATCTTTAGAAAAGTCTTGCTTATGACGTATACAATTTTCGCGGGTAAATACACCTTGGCATAAAGCATTGTTTGGGCAAGCCTTGTCGCATGCCCTGCAACTAGGACAAATTTTATCCACCTTTTCATTTACGATATATTCGAACTTACCTTGTACCGAAAGTCCTTGCAATGTCACTTTCGAGCCATACTTTTTATTGACCAAAAGCATATTGTCCAAAACCGTACCAAGCCCGCCTTGCTCTGCTATTTTTTTTAAATGCAAAGGTCTTTTAACTACTGTAAATCCGCTATCACAAACTACTTTTCCAATCTCCGCAACCTTTTTGTATAAAGTATTTGATGCGATATAAAAACTATCTATAACCGCACAGTTTTTAGGATAAATATCAAAAGGTTTATACGGCAACATAAAAACTATATTTGTAATGTTTCCGTCATTTACCGCACAAAAATCGATATTAAATTGTTTTAAAAGTGTGATTATCATTTTGTTTTAAGATATTCTTCCACCAAACCGTTAACTTTGCTTTTATCAAATTTTCCTACAAGTAGCGGCATAATACTTTTTATTATCATGCCTTTTGTTTTTGGCGAACAATCTTCGTAAATATCTTTTTCCTTTATCAATGCAAGCACTTCCTCCTCGGTAAGTTGTACAGGCAAAAATTCCTTTAGTACGGCAATTTTACCGCTTGCTATATTGGAAGTGTTTATGTCCTTTTCCTTGTAAAGCTCGGCAATTTCCGTTTGAACTTTTATCTCTTTACTAACGCACTCCACAACGTCGCTGTCAGTAACTTCGCCTTTGCCGCTTTTTTGTTTTAAAAGCACGCTTGCGATAACTGCCTCCAATGCGGATTTTGTGATGTCGTCCTTTGTCTTTCTTGCTTCGTTGAATTTGCTTCTTATTTCATCCAATAACATAAAATCTCTCCATAGTTATTTATTTTATTATTTTTATTATACCATATTCATTTACTAAATCAAGTATTTTGATTAATTTGTTTTGACTTAATCGATTTGTAAACTTCCACCGACATTTTTGCAAGCTGAATAACAACAGTAGGCAAAATCGCAAATAAAACAATGTATCCAATCATTTTAGGATTTGTGGTTAGTTCCTCGGAAATTTCAAACAAAACATTCAATCCCGGTACAAATGTAACAAAGCACATTAACAAAACACCTACACCCAAAGCACCTACAACATACCAATTTGTATGTATGCCCAATTTTGCAACGCTCAATCTTCCCCTGCAGTTAAAGCCGTGGAAAAGTCTTGCAAGCGTAATTGTCAAAAATGACATTGTAGTAGCCAAACTATCGCTCATACCTACAAACTTACCCAAACCGAATGCACCCATTGTAGCACCGAATATCAATAAACCTTGAGTCAATATCAACAAAAGTACATTTCTTGACAAAAGCGGTTCTTTAGGATTTCGCGGTTTTTGCAACAACAAATCGCTACCTGCGGGCTCCATACCTATTGCTATTGCCGGCAAACTGTCTGTTAACAAATTGATAAACAACAAGTGTATAGTTGTAAAAGGTATATTCCAGCCCATAACGGAAGTCAGCAAAATACAAAAAATTCCCGCAAGATTGCCCGAAAGCAAAAATGTTACCGCATTTCTAATGTTGTTATAAACACATCTACCATTTGCCACACTGTTTACTATAGTAGCAAAATTATCGTCGGTTAAAATCATTGATGCTGCATCCTTACTAACCTCAGTACCTGTAATACCCATAGCTACGCCGATATCTGCTTTTTTAAGTGCCGGGGAATCGTTTACTCCGTCGCCTGTCATAGAAACAATATTACCGCGTCTTTGCCAAGCTTCCACTATCCTTATTTTATTTTCAGGCGAAACTCTTGCATAAACAGTAACTTTATCAAGTATGTTGTTTAACTGCTCGTCGGACATTTTGTCAAGTTCAACGCCGTTCAAAGCAATATCCTCATCATCCATTATGCCTATTTGCTTTGCGATTGCTCCAGCAGTTATCTTGTGGTCGCCTGTTATCATAATTGTTTTAATTCCAGCAATTTTTGCACGGCGAACGGCTTCGATACTTTCTTCTCTAGGAGGGTCAATCATACTTACCAATCCTACAAATGTATAATTAAACTCGTCTTCGGCAGAAATGGTGTTTTTGTCAAATTCTTTAAATGCAAAGGTCAAAACCCTTAGTCCTTTTTGCGAAAGCTCCAAATTTGCATTTTCAATCATTTTTTTATCATTAGGGGTAAATTTACGGATTTTACCGCAATCGATTATGCTATCCACCCTATCCAAAATCACATCCAAAGCACCTTTTGTAAACATATACTTTTTACCGTTGTACTCGCTTGCTATACTCATAAGCTTTCGGTCGGAGTCAAATGCAAGCTCTGCAATTCTTGGATATTGTTTTCGGTATTCAAGTTCATCAATACCATGTTTTTCGCCAAGTACGGTCAGTGCGATTTCCGTCGGGTCTCCTATTCCGTCCCCACTCCTATGAGTACTGTCATTGACAAGCACCATTTCGTGTAGCAGCATATTTTCTCCAAACTCCGCCTTATCAATATCCTCGCCACGCTTAAATTTACCATTTACAAAAACATCTTGAGTTGTCATTTTATTTTGAGTAAGTGTGCCCGTTTTGTCTGAGCAAATTACACTTACTGCACCCAAAGTTTCTACCGCAGATAAGTCTTTTATAATAGCATTTTGCTTTGCCATTTTGCTTGTACCTACTGCCTGCACAATGGTTACAATGCTGCCAAGTGCCTCAGGTATTGCCGCAACTGCCAAGGCTATTGCAAATGTAAACGAGTTAAGCACCGACTTTAGCACATTGCCCGCATCAAAATTACGCCATAATGTAAGCCCGAATACAATAACACTTATAACCATAATGATTACAGCAAGCATTTGGCTGAATTTGTTTAAACTTTTTTGAAGAGGAGTCAACTTTTCTCCTGTTTCGTTCATTAAAGTTGCGATTTTGCCGATTTCCGTTTGCATACCCACACTTGTGACTACCATAATAGCCCTACCGTATGTAACAAGCGAGCCGCTAAACACCATATTGATTTGGTCCCCCAAAGCGATGTTTTCGCCCTCTAAAGCCATATCCGTCTTTTCAACAGCGGTGGACTCTCCCGTAAGCGAACTTTCGTTCACTTGCAAACTGTAATTTTCGATTATTCTTCCGTCAGCTACAATCAAATCGCCTGCTTCCAAAACGATAATATCCCCGACAGTCACTTGCTCGGACGGGATAGTTACAACTTCGCCGTCGCGCAAAACCTTAGCACTCGGTGCGGATAGTTTTTTTAGTGCATCAAGTGATTTTTCCGCCTTTAAATACTGCACAGTACCCAAAATGGCGTTCATTATGATTACCGCAAAAATTACGCCCATACCTGCCCATTCGCCGGTTGCGCCACTTATTATTGCTGCAATTAGCAAAATAATTACAAGCAAATCTTTAAACTGCTCCAAAAAAACAATAATTGCACTTTTTTTCTTTTTCTCGGTCAGCTTATTTTCTCCGTACTTTTCCAACCTTGATTTGCTTTCGGCACTGCTCAAACCGTTTAAAGAAGACTGCATTTCCATCAAAACAAAATCTTTCTCTTTGTTAAACAAACTCATCGTCATACTCCTAAAGAATTTTTAAACAAAAAAGACCTTTTATACCTTAAGCCATTTGCCATAGTATAAAAAGTCTTGTAACCAAAAATTTGGCGTATACTACCAGCCTTTTACAGCGGGTTTGTTGATAGTATACCTAAACTACTCCCTTTAATATTCAGTTGTAATAATATATTAATATTAAAGTTGCAATATAATTTATTTACCGATATTATATTACTTTTCAATTATAACATTATAATAAAGCAGATGTCAACCCTAAACTTTTACTTTTTTATTAAAATTTGTAGTTTTTTATGTTTATAATCTTTTTTGATAAAATAAAAACGATGTTTCCTAATCGTAAGTAAAAAAAATACTATATTATTTTATCCGAAAAATATTTTTTTACAAATGATTTATCTCCTTGATTTTTAATAACGCCATTTTCAATTAGTATTGCCCTATCACACAATGCTTCAGCACATCTCATATCATGAGTAATTGTAATCATTGTATTTCCGCTCTTGTTATGTAATTCATTTAAAATGCTTACCAATTCACACAAACCATTATAATCCTGTCCAACTGTCGGCTCATCTAAAAAAAGTACTTTCGGAGTTCCTGCAACAACTGCTGCTATAGACACTCTACGTTTTTGACCTTCCGAAAGCGATTGTGGATGTCTGTTTTTTATATGTTCTAAGCCAAACATTTTAATAATCTCATTAGCATATTCCATGCTTATTGCATTAAAAGCTACTTCTTTTTCCACTGTTGGCATAAATAGTTGATAGTTTGGATTTTGATACACGATGCCAATATCATTAAACCATTTTTTTCCGTGATAGTTATTTTTAAACCTAGGGTTAATCATTTGCTCAATATTTCCACCTGTTGGTTTATTTAATCTTGAAAGCAATCTTAGCATTGTTGTCTTACCTGAGCCATTTTCTCCAAGCAGCAATAAACGTTCTCCTTTGTAAATATCAAAATTTATATCAGTTAATAATTCTTTGTTTTTTATTGAAAATGCAAGATGATTAACTTGAAATAATTTTTTATTTTGCTTACAATTTATTGATGTATCGTTTATTTTTATTGCCTGAGATTGCAAATATTCTTGCTTATTATCTACTTTTTCTACTTTACCTGAACAAATATTCCAAACATTATCCACAAATGGCAGTACCATATCTAAACGATGTTCCACCACTAAAACAGCATATCCTGCTTTTGCTAATGCCTGCATAGTACCCATTAAAAGATTTGCACTTATTACATCCAAATTAGCAAGTGGCTCATCAAGTACAAGTATTTTTTGACCTGTCGCAAGCGCCGATGCAGTGATTAGCCTTTGTTTTTCGCCCCCAGAAAGCGAATGTGTTTGCGCCTTTTTATCAAGCTCCACTATAGTACAAACTCTATCAATCTGTTTACTTATTTTATCTGCAGGTATAGCAAAATTCTCACAACCAAATGCAATTTCATCTTCGACTATTTTATGTATTATTTGATTATCAGCGTTTTGTAAAACTATACCAACCTTGTGGCAAACTTGTGCCATTTTTTCTCCTTTAATTGATTTGCCATCAATCAAAACTTCTCCACTAATTACTCCCGGAATTATATTGGGTATGATTCCGGAAATTATTGAGATAAGAGTGCTTTTGCCTTCTCCTGAAAAACCTGAAAGTAACGCAATTTCGCCATAATCCACATGAAAATCGATATTATTTAATACTTTTGTATTAAAACCACTATATGTAAAACATACATTTTTTAATTCTATAGCTTTCATAAAACCACCATTAAAACAATACTTACAACAAATCCTAATAAATACATAACATCTAAAATATTAATTGTTTCCTTTTTATAAATTGTATATTTGCTTTTTCCACTTGTAAAACCACGTGTTTCAACCGAAAGAGAAAGAGTATCCGAAATATCAACTATTCTTGTCACTAATGGAATCAAAAATGCACGATAAAATATTTTAAGATTTAATAAACTCCCCGCACCACGAGTTTTCATAGCTTCACGGACACGCTTGATTTCTACTTTTAATACAGGTATAAAAGACATTGTAATAAGCATTCCTAAAGTTATGTAACGCGGCACTTTTATCTGTGACAAATTTCTAGTCATTGCTACAGCTTGTATACTTGTGCTAGGTACTATTGCAAGAAAAACAGTTCCAAAGCGATTTAACATTGAGATTGCTGCTGACAAATTTCTACCCATAGTAAAGTATGCAATAATTGCAAAAAATCCACCAAATAAAATAAAAACTATTAAAAGTTTATAAAGCTGCTTATAGCAACCAAAAAGTATTAACCATAAAGTAGCTCCTATTAAAAAATAAGAACATTGTATTTTTGTTGACATGACTAGTCCAAATACCATAATAATCAATGTAGAAATCAACGCAACAATAGGATTTAAATTTTTCTTATATTGTAAAAAACTCATTATTTCAACTTACCTGCCTTTTTTAATTCTTTGGCTACAACCATACCTATTACCGAGCCAATAAAACACACGACCATTACAGCTAATGTCATTCCTATAATCACGCCAACATTATTGGCTCCTATAAACATTGATACTGCAGATTTTTCGTTACCACTTACCGTATAAAACACATTGTAGTACATATATAAAAGCGGTATAGTCATTGGCATATATAATGTACCGGCAAACACACATGCCCAATCGTTTTTATAACCTCTAAAAACCAATAAAACCGATATTTCTATTACCAAAGCACAAGCAATTAATAACATCATAGGCGGGAACATAAAAACTAAAAATATAGATATAAATATTGATTGCAAGACCAATGCAAACGGTTTTCTGACTTTCATCATTCCAATAACAGGGAACAAAGAAAATTGAATACCTAGTCCTAACTGAATAATTCCAAACAATGGCACACTCGTAAGAAGTGGCATTATAGCGCCCGTTACAAGAGTGCACGCTGTAATTATAGCAAGAAAAACTATATCTTTAATTTTATATTTTTGAAAAATCTTATTTGAACTTTTTTTCTCATCGGAAACACTTGTTGCAAGTAACTCAACATTGTTTTCTTCTTTAAAAAAATTGACAAGTTCTGCTATTGCCTTTTCTCTTGGGGTCATGCTTTTATCTCCTTCACCAAACCATTTTCTACTTTATATATTCTATCTGCTATCGCCATAGTAGATTCACGATGTGACACCAATATTATACTTTTTTTATTTTTCTGTTCTTTCAAAGCTTTTAAAATTATTCCTTCGTTTATGCTATCCACATTACTAGTTGGCTCATCCAAAAGGATAAGTTCTGCACCTTTTAAAAACGCTCTGGCTAGTCCAATACGTTGTTTTTCGCCTGCAGATAAATTGTCTCCAAAAGAGCCGACCTTTGTTTGATAGCCTTCAGGCAATGTCATTATAAAATCATGAATAGATGCCATTTCACAAGCATTTTTTATTTGCTCATAAGTAGCAGTAGGTTTTGCAATCCGTAAATTATATTCAATGCTTTCGTTAAATAAATAAGTATTTTGGCTAACCATTGTAACAAAGTCGAGCAGATTTTCAGAATTTATTTTGTCAATATCAATCCCATTGTATGCAATAATACCTTTCTCTTTTTGCCAAAATCTTAGTAATAATTTTAAAAAAGTTGATTTTCCGGAGCCACTTTCTCCAATAATTCCAACAATCTCCCCTTTTTCTGCACTCATTTTTATATCCTTAAGTACTTCTAATTTATTATCATAAGAAAATGATAGTCCATTTACATTCAATTTTTCATATTCAAGACTTTTACCATATTTTATTTCTTCTACAACAGGCTTTTCTTCTAATAAATTTATAATTCTATCGCCACTTGCAAACGTTTGAGTTAAATTGCCGGGTAATGCAGATAATGCAATAACAGGGCCAAAAGAGCTAAATACAGTAACCATGCCTATTATCATTTTACCAATAGAAAGTATATTAAAATAAACCAACACAATTCCAACAACTAGTGTAATAATGATAAATAAAGATACAAAAAATTCAGTTATTGCAGTTGCATTTGTAATACTGTGTTTCATTTTCCTTGTTTCACTAAGCAATAATTCACTGCGTCGATTTACCTCTGTTTCTCTTTCTGCACCTGCATTATTAAAAACAATATCTTTAATTCCTTTTATGCTATCTAGGAAATATCCATTGAATGAAGCAAATTCTCCACGATATTTACCCCCGCTTTCTTTTATTTTTCGTGATAAAACCAAAGGCAAAGCAATACCAATAACTATGTATCCTAATACGGCTACTAACGCAATATACCAACTTGAGATAATTCCAACAGATATTGTTACAGATATTGAAACTAATACGGCAATACAAATAGGAGATATTGTATGTGCATAAAAAACTTCCAAAGTTTCAATATCGGATGTAATCATTGCTATAATATTTCCTTTTTGCTTACTTTCAAGTTTTGCTGGACATAATACCCTAAGTGCTCCAAATATTTTATCTCTCAAAACTGCCAAAAGCTTAAACGCGATATAGTGGTTGCTGTACTGTTCAAAGTAACGCAATATACCACGCAATACACCACAGCCTATAACTATCCCAATTATAAGTCCATAAGACATTGTAATTGTTTCCCCTATTATCTTTGCAATGCCTATTGCACCAAAAACTGTTACTCCCATAGCACAAATAAATCCGAAGCTACCATTTATTACCGCCAAAATCATTATATATCCCAAAGAGCCAAGTAATAGTATTAGGTTTGCCATTATTTTTGCACCACTTCTACGCTTTACATTGTTTATTGTAGGGATACTTTTATCATTATTAATATTGTACTGCTTACTACTATGACTATTTTCTTTTAAACTCTTGCTAATCATACATACCCCTCCTCTAACTCTTTTTGTGTTGAATATAATTTTTCATAACCATTTTTATTTGACATCAAGGCAGCATGCGTTCCATATTCTTTTATTTGTCCATTTTCCATAAAATAAATATTATCTGCACTAACTACGTTTGCTAACCTATGTGATATTACAATAACGCTTTTATCTTTGGATAATGCTTTTATATTTTGCATTATAATCGCTTCACTTTCGATATCTATATTACTAGTTGCTTCATCAAAAATATAAATATCTTTGTTAGCTACCAAATTAACTGCAAGTGCAAGCCGCTGCTTTTGTCCACCGGAAATATTCCCTCCGTCTTCGGATATTATTTTATCTAATCCACCATTATTTTTTATAAATTCATCAAGATTTACAAGCTTTAATGCATCAAAAATCTGCTCATCTGTTGCACTGCTATTTGCAATTAAAAAATTGTCCCTTACAGTTTGGTTAAAAATATATGTATTATAACTTACAACCGATAAATGCGAATAATAATTGTCGCGGGAAAGATTTTCTAATGGCACATTTCCGATGGTTATGCTACCACTTTTTGGACGTAGTGCTCCAACAATAATATTGACTATTGTGCTCTTCCCAGAGCCACTTTCTCCAACTATAGCTGTCATACCTTTTTTAGGAAAATTCATATCAATACCTTTCAATATATCACGTTTGCCATCATAAGAAAAAGTAACATTATTTAATGTGATAGTTGTTTCGCTAACTTCTTGAATTCCCCATATAGGGTCAGTAGTGTTTAGAAGTGCAATTATTTTTTTGCCTGCGCTTGCTCCGTTCATAGCAATATGAAATGCAGAGCCAAACGCACGAAGCGGCAAGAAAAATTCTACTGCAACTAATATCAAAAATAGCGAATATATAGGATTTAATCCCCAATATAATACACCGCAAATACTAAGTGCAATTCCTGCTCCGGCACCACCAAAAGCAACCAAATCCATAATAGTAGTACTTGCAAGTTGCATGACTAATACTTTCATAGTTATTTTACGAAATTCTTCAGAACTTTCATTCATTTTGTCATGTCCGGCTTTGTCAGCTTTAAAAATCTTTAATTCTTTTAGCCCTTGTACATTATCCAAAAATTTGTCTCCCATCGAAGTATATTTATCCCAATATTTTGCAAATATTTTTTTTGCATATTTAGATACAATGATAATTGAAACAGGTATCAATGGTACGCAAGCAATTAATACCAAAGATGTACGCCAATCTATCCAAACACACATAATAAAAAGCGCAATCGGAGCTAAAAGTGCAAAAAAGAATTGTGGTAAATAACTTGAATAGTATAAATCTAGCTGTTCTACACCCTCTAAACTTATTTGAGTTAAGCCCGCCATACTCATGCCATCAGTTGAATTTACACCCAATTTCACGATTTTATTATATGTACGCTCACGCAAATCTTTTTTAACTTTCCTACCAATAGTATCCTTAACATCTCCAATTAATTTTGTAGTACAAAAACGTATGATAATTCCAATAACTATAAATGCAAGCGGATACAAAAATAAAAACCATTGTGCTTTTATAGTTACTAAATAAATTGCATAGCAAATGCTTGCAGTTATACCAATATTTGCAACAAGTCCGAGTAATTGAAATGCAACAACACTAAATATATATTTTTTGTTCTTGCCTAAAAGTTGAAATAAATCTTTATCTATCATTTTATTTTATCTCCTTTTGATTTTTTATGCTTTATCATTTGTATTACATGAGAAAGTGAGAATAACGGATGCGAAAACAACATCCGTATACCGGCGTAATTCATAACTGCTTTAACTTTATTTCTCATTTCGGGTTTATAACAGTGCACATTACAAAATGAACAAATTTTTTTATTTTTTTTAAAAGGACATTTTTCTAGTCGAAATAATGCATATTCAATGAGTTCCTTACATTCTGTACACGTATCATTTCCCTTTACTCCTTGTCGTTTTCTCTCAATCTTATGATTACCTTTACAATACATTATTATCATTATAGGGATTAATTTTTTTTCTTTTTCCCATGACCTTAATTCATTTTTCATATCAATCCTTCATTGCAAATTTACAATTATTTATAAACTTAAATCTATATTTAGTTCGCTATAGCGAACATAGTTCCAAAAAAATAAGCTTGTTTTTATTAAATACTATATAATTATTGAATTATATATGTTTATCTTTTGGTTAGCCACGGCGAACTTATGTCGAAAAAAAATGGCAAGATTTCTCCCGTTATTATTATATTATAGTAAATTGTAAATTTTGTCAACTATTTGTTCGCCATTGCGAACTTATTTTTTTATTATTTAATTTAGTATGTTTTATCGTGTATTTTTACGATTAATTTATTTTTTAGTCACATACAACCCTTTCTTTCCATAACCATATACTATATCAACATTAAGTAATTGTTTTGACAAATTTAAAAAAATTTGTTTTAAAATTATTGATATTCCGTCAGTTTTGTTATATAATTAATTCAATTAGAAAATTACTTCGGAGGTATAGTATAATGCAATTTACTAACAAATATCTACAAGATGTTGTAGCAAAAGTTCGTGAGAAAAATGCTAACGAGCCAGAGTTCATCCAAACTGTTGAAGAAGTTTTGAAATCTCTTGAGCCGGTTATTGAAAAACACCCTGAGTATGTTAAAGCTAACCTTATTGAAAGAATGGTTGAGCCAGAGCGTGCTTTCACTTTTAGAGTGCCATGGGTTGATGACAACGGCAATGTTCAAGTAAACAGAGGTTTCCGTGTTCAATTTAACGGCGCTATCGGACCTTACAAGGGCGGTCTTCGTTTCCATCCATCTGTTTATATCGGAATTATGAAATTCCTAGGCTTTGAGCAAACTTTCAAAAACAGCTTGACAGGTCTTCCTATCGGTGGTGGTAAAGGTGGTTCTGACTTTGACCCAAGCGGCAAATCTGATGCTGAGGTTATGAGATTCTGCCAAAGCTTTATGACTGAGCTTTACAAATATATCGGACCAGACGTAGACGTTCCTGCAGGCGATATCGGTGTAGGTGCAAGAGAAATCGGATATTTATATGGTCAATACAAACGCATTAAAGGCACTTTTGAAAACGGCGTTTTAACAGGTAAAGGCTTGGCTTACGGCGGAAGTTTGATTCGTCCTGAGGCTACAGGTTATGGTGCTACTTACTTTACTCGCGAAGTACTTGCTCACTTTAACGAGAAAATCGCAGGCAAGACATTTGCTCTTTCCGGTTTTGGTAACGTTTGCTGGGGCGCTGTTAAAAAGATTACTGAACTTGGCGGTAAAGTTGTTACAATTTCCGGTCCTGATGGTTATATCTATGACAAAGACGGCGTAAATACTGAGGAGAAAATCAATTACCTACTTGAAATGCGTGCTTCTGGCAGAAACAAAGCTCAAGACTATGCAGATAAATTCGGCGCTAAATTCTTTGCAGGTAAAAAACCTTGGGGCGAGAAAGTTGACGTTATTATGCCTTGCGCTACTCAAAACGAAGTTAGAATCGAAGATGCTAAACAAATCGTTGCTAACGGCGTAAAATACTATATTGAAGTTGCTAATATGCCAACTACTAACGAGGCTCTTGAGTACTTGATGGAAAATGGTGTTGTTTGTGCTCCTGCTAAAGCAGTAAATGCCGGCGGCGTTGCCTGCTCTGCATTGGAGATGAGCCAAAACAGCATGAGATATTCTTGGACTGCTGAAGAAGTAGATGCTAAACTTGACCAAATTATGAAAAATATTTACAATGCTTCTAAGGAAGCTGCCGAAGAAGAAGGTTTTGGCTACAATCTAGTTGCAGGCGCAAATATCGCAGGTTTCAAGAAAGTTGCCGAGGCTATGATGGCTCAAGGTATTATCTAATATAATTGCTCTTAGGAAAAATCTTTTTTCTATAATGCTAAAATCATGTTGATAATACGGCATTTAATTATTATGATATAAAACAAAATCACGGGATTGTTTGATACAGTCCCGTTTTTTGTTGCGTAATTATATATTTATTTTTTAATGAAACCCAAACAATGTTTTTATTAATTCAGTAGTATAAATGTTATTATGAGCATATCCTACTGTCTGCATATAATCATACGTTGATATCAAAGCGGCAAATTCGTTTTTATGCGATATATTACGACAAAATCGGTTACCGAATTTAAGGTAACCGATTATTTTTAAATTAAAATATCATTCTTTTAAATGTGACAAATAAAGTTTTATCTAAGCCTTATTTCGCCTGTTTTTCTATCCATATAGCCCCATTTGCCGTCTTTTTTTACTATTGCAATGTCATTTTCAAAGGAAGTTGCTGCCTCATAAATAAAGTCAAACACCACATTACCTTCCTTATCAATATAACCGCACTTATCGTCTTTTGTAACCGATGCCAATCCCTCACTAAAACTGCAAGCTGTATCATATTGAATAGGTATTACAACTTCTCCTTGTTTGTTGATATATCCGCATCTTTCATTTAATTCCACACAAGCCAATCCCTCTCTGAAATTAAATGCCTCTGTATAAGTAGGCTCAATAACAACCTTGCCGCTTTCCGTCTTATATCCCCACTTGCCGTGTCTGTAAAATTTATAAAGACCATCGGGATTTTTAATAGGAGGCAAATCTTTTATTGCTTTTGCTATTTTCTCCTCTCTTTCTTGCTTTAAAGTTTTTTTAGCTGGTACACTATCATTAATAAAACTGTCAATGTCATAGCTGTTAACTTTCATTCGCTTTGGCTCAGGTTGAGATTTTTTCACCTCTTGAGCTTGTTTTACAGGCTCGGGTTTTGCAGCCTTTTGCGGTTGATTCTGTTTTTTATTATCAAAATTTTGCTTATTATTGTTGTTTTTATTGTCTAAATTATGTTTGTTATTAGCTGTGGCTTTATTTTCGAAATTAGGCTTTTTATCTTCTTTTTTCCCTTTTTCAAACTTAGGATTGTTGTTCGTGTTTTTATTATTGTCTTGCGCTTTATTTACCGCACCTTTATTATTTTTATTTTGTTTATCCTTAAAATTATTCTTCTCTTTTTTTTCTGCCTGTACATTGCCGTCATTTTTAGCGGCCTCTTGTTTCCCGTCTTCCGCAGTAGTAGCAGCAATCGGAGAACGCTTGAAATCAAGCCCTACATTTTGCAATTTTTTTAACACTTCAAATACATTTTTTTTGTTTATTCCTGGGATTTTGTATAAATGCTTCATCTGACATCTGCATAAATCGATAATTTTATCAATTTCAACCCCTTTTAATTTTGTCAAAGTATATTCACTTAAACCCAATTCTTCAATATTTTTTTGCAATAAAGAAGCATCCCCTTCGGGCATATAATCTTGATTGGGTTTAACAAAATTTGTTTTAGCCATACCGCCTCCGCTGCCTATTATATTTTAAGGCAATTACATTCACTTTTATAATAATATAAATATTATAATATCTTATTTATTGTAGCATAATTTCCATAAACTTGCAAGACAAATTTAAAATTAAAAGAAAAATGTTTACTTTTTTTAACTAATGGTGTATAATCAAAATGTAGTTTTGTACACATAAAGAGGGTTATATGAAAAAATCGCTTGTATTTATTATATTTATTCTGCTTATTGCGGTACTTGCCTTTCCGGTTGCTTTTGCGGAAAGTTCGTCTGCACGCGAAAATTCCGAAATATTAGAAAGTACTGTTTTATCTAATATGGATAACTATATGAAACTAAGCAACCCTGTCGCAATAGACAAAACGGATAAATACCTTGCAGTTGCAAACGATAAAACACTTTTCGTACAACCTCAAGCGGACAAACAAAACAGCTACTATCTTAACCTTATAAAAAACGATACTCCAAATGATTTTATCACTAAAGTTATAGTGATTGACAACAGGATAGTCGTTTTGGTTAAAAATAATCTTACTCAATCTAGATTGATTATTGTAAATGCGGAAAATAAAAATATTACTTCCCTAAATAATTATACAAACACTTTCAATATTACAAAACAAGGCGATAGACTTGCCATAATAGACAGCAACAAACTATATATCTGCTCGGTTGATTTAAATAATGTAACACAAATCAAATATTACGATATGTATGTCGGTACGGCAAAGCAAGAGACCTTTAAATTTATTGACAATATCGGCTATATTCAAAACTCCGATACATACGATTTTCATAAATGCGAGCTTAATGATAGTGAAAATAAATGCAATATTACAACAGAAAAAATAACATTGGGTAAAAATATTAACGACTATTATGTAGACGGGAATAAAATACATTATGTTGACTCAAACAATAATTTGTTTATTGACGGAAAGCAAATTGAAATGAGCGGCACGAACTTTAAACAACTTTTGATTTTCGGCGACAGTATTTTGACAACTGCAACCACCGATGATACGGATACAACCGATAACGGCAAAGTATATCAGTTCGACAAAAATGGAGCATTGACAAACTTAATTACTAGCAAAGGCGACGATTTGTACAGGTTCGACACCCCTCAAAGTGTTTTTAGTGATGGCACTTTCCTTTATATTGCGGACACAAACAACAAACGAATAATCAAAAGGAGTGTGGATAACGATAGCAGAACACCTTTCGAGTTGGGGAAAACGCCTGTAAAAGTTGTAGCAGTTCAAGGTAAAATTTATTATATTGACAACAACAATAACCTTTACAACACGGATAATTTGCTTATACGCGAAAATGTACTTTCCATTGCCGTATACAATACCAAACTTTTGATATTAAGCGACAACAAAGTACTTTCCTATGACGGAAACACTACTTCCGATTTAATTGTAAATGTAGGACAAGTTAACGAAATTACAACAGCTGTCAGCACCAATTATGCGTATTTGATAGATAAAAATACAGGCACTGTAAAAAAATATAATTTGGAAAAACCGACTGACCCTATATTTACCGATAGTCAAAATGTTATCAGCGGTCGCAATTACAACATTGATTTTAGAGGCAATTTGTATGTCGAAAACAACGGAATAATCACAAAATACTCTCAAAACGGCAAATTTATAAAAGAAAAGGAATTTCAAATAAAAAATTTGGATGCGACCTCAAAAATCGCAACCGCAGTTGACAGCATAAATGCTCACTATTATTTTACTAGCGAAAACGACCATTTGCTTTTTGAGATAGACGGCGAAAAAATGGGACTTGTGGGAACAAAAAATATTACTTTTGATAACCCTACCCAATTTGATATAATAAAAGCGGGCAAAATCAAAGCAACAACCATTGCATACATTACCCCAAACAATCCGGAGTCTGCAAGGTTTGTCGGCGAAAACGAAATCTTTTTGCTTCTTGCCGAAAAGGAATATAACGGCAAATTATACTATTATGTAACAGCGGAACACCTTGCACAAAAAGAGTACATTTTATCGGACGATATTATACCTATCGACAATGTCGATATGAACAGTCTTAAAATGAAAGCTTTAGTTAAAAATGTTATAGTATATCAATACCCGTTTAAGTATGCCGATAAATTGCAAATTAACGGCAAAGACTATTTACTTAGCCCTGAGACAGAAGTTTCGTGTATCACATTGATTGCGGCAGAAGATATTTGGAATTGGTATAAAATTTCCATAAACATTTCAGGCAGTACACAAATTGGATATGTATATGCAGACTATTTATCAAAAGTCATACCTACTTCGCCCGAGCAAAATATCATATTTATGAAAACAAAAGCTCCGAAAATCGGTACTAATATACTTATTTATGAAAAAGCAGACATCAATTCCGCAGTATTGTTCGACGATTTGAAAGATGGTATGGATATTCAAATAATTGGTAAATATGACCCTAATACGACCTTTACAAAAGTGTATTATAAGGATAAAGTGGGATATATTTTAAATGAAAATTTGCAACCAAACGGTCTTACACCAAATCAAATAATCGCTATTACCGTTACTTCAGTTGCAATAGTTGCATTTATAATAATTGCGATACTATTTACTCATAAAAACAAAAATGCCAAAAAGAAAATCGAAAATATTGAGCCGGATATTTTGGCATAAAACTCACAATTAAATTTATGTTAAATAAAAAATATGCACTTTAACAGTGCATATTTTTATATTTTATAACCATTTAATCAAATTACTTTTAGCGGCAAAATTTTTGCGATATTACCAGCAATGTTAGGAATCATTGTACCTCTGGAATTCATATTTTCAATGCGAATCTCCTCGCTGTTGATTGGCACTATGTCTCCATTCTCCCCGACCAATATCAAATCGTAAGGCTCTTTTACATATCCCGCGAACAAAATCGAATAACCTGTTTTATCGGTAAAGCTTTGAATTTTGTTACCTTTTCTATTACGTCCTGATACCTTTATCAAGCCTGCAATAACCTTTTTAGCGCAGCCTTTGTCTGTTACGATAATTATCTCGCCCTCGTCATCAATCTGCTCGGCAAATTCCACATAATCGCCGTCTGACAATGACATTCCGATAACGCCTTGCGACTTTCTTCCTGTTGGGGTTATGTCGCTTTCCATATTAAGTGCAACGCCATCGTGACTGATTGTGATTATTGTTTTACTGTCGTCCTTAGTATCCACATAAACTACTCTATCGTCTTCCTTAATGCTGGTTGCTTGATAGAATTTTTTGTTTATCAAATACTCTTCGCCTCTACCAACCTTAACCATACCGCTACGCATAACAAACAGCAAGTTTTTGTTTTCAATTTGCTCCTTCGTCATAAGCTTTATAACAATTTCGCCCTTTGACAAATCGCCAATAACTTTAGCTGCAGGAGTCCCTTTGCTTCGCCATTTTTCTTCTTTCAAATCGTCGATATTAATTTGTGCGACATTTCCCAAATTAGTAAATGCGTAAACAGGCGACAAATTGCTACAAGCAACAATGCTTGACGGAATATCCTCGCTAGAGCAATTTTGAGAAGTTTTGTTTGCACCCTTATAAGTTTTGCTTGTCAAAAATTTAATGCAATTTTGGTTTGTCAAAATGCAGTAGCCTTTCTTTTCCTCAATTTCGTTCACATCGTAAACTTGTATTTTTTGCTCTATTCCGTCCACAAAAATATGTGAGCGACGGTCTAACTTATATCGTTTGCGAATATCCAAAAGCTCCGCTTTGACAATGGAAAGTTGCTTGCGTTTGCTGCCTACAACGCCTGTCAAATAGTCAATGGTTTTTAAAAGTTCGGCTATCTCTTCCCTTAAATTGTTAACTTCCAATTTAGTCAATCTTGCAAGTTTTATCTCTAGTATAGCCTGTGCTTGTTTTTCGCTTATTAAAAATCTTTCCTTAAGTTTTGCTTTGCACTCGGCAGGAGATGCGGACGATTTGATAATTTTTATAACTTCGTCAATATTTTCGATAGCAATTATAATGCCTTGCAAAATATGCTCTCTTGCTTTTGCATTTGCTAATTGATATTGCGAACGTCTTAAAATCAAATTTTGTTGATAATTTACATAGTATCTTACCAAATCTAACAATCCAAGTTGTTGAGGTTTGCCGTCCGCTATTGCAACCATATTTATGTTAAAATTTTGTTGCAAATCGGTGTGTTGGAACAGATTATGCAATAATTTTTTGTGATTACAATCACGCTTAAATTTGATTATTGCACGCATACCTGTTCTGTCAGATGCATCTATTATATCGGTAATGTCCCCGAATATTTCCTTTTTTGTTTCCCTATACTCATCAATTTTTGCAAGCAATGCAGCTTTATTGACTTGATAAGGTAACTCGGTTATTACAAAGCTTAGTTTATCGCCATCCTTTTCTATCATAACTTTTGCACGGATAGCTATTTTCCCCCTACCTGTTTCGTACGCCCTTTTTAAATCTTCATTGACCAAAAGTTCTCCGCCTGACGGAAAATCGGGAGCTTTTATATACTCCATTAGGTTATCCAAACTAATTTTAGGATTTTCAATATATGCACACACACCGTCGATAACTTCGGTAATATTATGCGGAGGTATATTGGTTGCAAGTCCTACGGCAATACCCGATGCACCGTTTACCAATAAATTAGGGAATCTGCCCGGCAACGTTCTAGGCTCTTTTAAAGTATCGTCAAAGTTAAGCATCCAATCCACAGTGTCTTGCTCGATATCCCTAAGCATTTCCAATGCAAGCGGTTGCAATCGCACCTCCGTATACCTCATGGCAGCTGCAGAGTCGCCGTCAATGCTACCAAAGTTACCATGACCGTCCACAAGCATACTGCTCATGTTGAACGACTGTGCCATTCTTACCATTGCACCATAAACGGATGTATCTCCGTGAGGATGATATTTACCCAAGCAATCGCCGACAATACGTGCTGATTTTCTGTAAGGTTTGTCCGGTGTTGTGCCAAGTTCGTACATTGTGTACAATATACGCCTTTGCACAGGTTTAAGTCCGTCCTCAACCCTTGGCAATGCCCTATCCAAAATAACATATTCGGAGTATGGCATCATAGAATTGTGCAGCACATCGGATATTTCACAATCAAGTACGGTGTCCTGAAAAACAGCTTTATCTTTTGCCATACTAACCTCCTATTTTTTCAAAAGTATCTTGTTTATTAAAGTTTGCATTTGTGTTGATATATTCCTTACGAGCGGTTGCATTGTCCCCCATAAGGGTTGTAATCATTCTCTCGGCTTCCGTTACATCGTCGACAGTAACTTTCATCAATGAGCGATTTTCGGGATTCATAGTCGTTTCCCACAGCTGTTCGGGATTCATTTCGCCAAGACCTTTGTAACGCTGAATAGTCTTTTTACCGCTGATGTTCTCAAGCAATTCTTTAAGTTTTATATCGTCGTAGACGTAAGTTACTTCCCCTTTATTTTCCACTTTGTAAAGCGGTGGCATACCAATATAAACATGCCCCTCTAAAATAAGCGGTCGCATATATCTGTAAAAAAAAGTAAGCAATATCGCCCTTATATGTGCACCGTCTTGGTCGGCATCCGCAAGTATGATAACTTTGTCATATTTTAAATTGTCAATGTTAAAGTCATGATAAAAACCTGCTCCGAGTGCACTTATTATGGTGCAAATTTCTTCATTTGCAAGCGTCTTATCAATCTTGGATTTTTCCACATTAAGAGGCTTACCTCTAAGCGGCAAAATCGCTTGGAAATTTCTATCTCTGCCGTTCTTTGCAGAGCCGCCCGCAGAGTCTCCCTCAACTATAAACAGCTCGTTCCTTTTTGCATTTTTGCCTATGCAAGGTGCCAATTTACCGATCAACTTGTTACCCGCGATATCACGCATTTTTTTGGATACTTCCTTGCTGTTTTGCAACCTTTCCCTTTCTTTTTTAGACTGTATTGCAAGCGCGAAAATATCCGCAATCATAGTTTTTGGCAATTTTTTATAAACTTCCTGCAAGCTTGAAAAAACCATATCCTCAAGCGGTTTTTTAATCCAAGCATTTGAAAGTTTAGACTTGGTTTGTCCCTCAAACTCAGGGTCACGCATTTGAATAAGCATTACTACAGTAAGCCCATCCCTAAAGTCATCGCCTACAAACGGAGTGTCCTTTTCCTTAATAAATCCGTTGTTTTTGGCATAGTCATTCATAAACCTTGTCAAACCTTGTTTAAAGCCCGTCTCGTGAGTACCGCCCTCATGAGTAGGTATATTGTTTACAAAGCTCGTTATACTCTCCACACCGTCGGTATGTTGCATTGCGGCTTTAATACGAATATTATCCCCAACACTTTCAAAATAAATAGGCGTATCGTAAAGTGCTTTTTTATTTTCATTTTGATACTTTACAAAATCCACAAGCCCGCCGTTGTAGTGGTAGCTTGCACGCCGAGGCAAACCGTTTTCGTCTCTTTCACGCTCGTCACGCAAAGTGATTGTTAGATTGTTATTTAAAAAAGCAAGTTCTTTTATCCTTTTATTAACCACATCAAAGGATATCCTGTTATGACCGAAAACCCTGTCATCCGGCATAAAAACAACTTTAGTTCCATGCAATTTTTTATCGCATTTTTTGCTTGTCATTTCTGTTTTTCTTATACCGCTTTTGATTTTTCCGTTTATTTCGGGAGAGTGAAACTCTATATAATTTTCAGAGCCGTTACGCCAAACAGTTGCATTAAGCCATCTTGATACGGCGTTTGTAACTGCAGAGCCTACGCCATGCAACCCCCCTGAAAATTTATAATCGTCACTGCCGAATTTTGCACCCGAGTGAAGCTTTGTAAATACAATTTCCAACGCAGGTATTTTAAGTTCCTTATGAATATCCACGGGGATACCTCTGCCGTTATCCGTAACACTCACGCTCCCGTCGGACAGCAATTCAATATCCACCCTATCGCCGTAGCCATTGGCAATTTCGTCAATACTGTTATCAACAATTTCCCACAAAATATGGTGCAATCCTTTTGAAGACGAATCCCCGATATACATACCGGGTCTTAAACGTACTGCATCAAGCCCCTCCAAGACTTCTATGCTATCGGATGAATATTCATTGTTTTTCATAACATGCTCCTTATCCTAAATATTTCCGTTATTTTAATATCTAAAATTTCCAATTTTTTTGCAATAAAGATAATAATAAAAGTAACATTATTTTATATTAAATATATTGTAACACATTATTAAAAAAAAATAAAGAGTGATTTGCAAATTTTTTATAAAAAAATTCAATCACTCTTAAATTATAGCCACATAAATTCTAAAATTTGTATTTTACTTTGCTAGCTTACTTTTAATCTTAATTATTTTCCTCTTTTGCAAGACAGTTTTTAAAAAACTCCAACGCATCAAACATTACTTGGTCACGTATATCTTCGTTTAATAGCTCATGCCTTTTTTCCGGATAAAGCTTGATTGTAACATCTTTAATACCGCTGTCAACATAAGTATCGTACAACTTTTGTACTTTTACACCATATCCGCCCACAGGGTCTTTATCTCCGCTGATAATAAATATTTTAAGCTCTTTTCTTATGCAATCAAGGTTACATTCTTCATACAAATCTTTAACTCCGTTAAATAACGAACGGAAAAAACCGATAGATGCAGTCGCTCCGCTCCATTCGTCTTCGTTATATTTTTTAACCGAATCCAAATTGCTGCAAACCCACGCATTTTGCATTTTATCGTAAGCAAACTTTTTATCAAAGCCGCCAAACGCTACTTTTGTTATAAATTTAGCAGGTTTATCTTTTCCTAAAATTGCACATTGAAGTTTGGATACTATTCTGCCAACGGATATATCAAGACCTTTTTGTTTTGCCGACCCGCATAAAATAACGCCCTCAAGCAAATCACTTGCCCTTTGTATAAAAGATTGACTTAAAAACGAGCCAAAACTATGGCCGAATAAGCACAACGGCAAATTATATTTTTCCTTTAAATGTTTTGCCAAATCGATTTGGTCTGCAACAGTATCCGCAAAACTGTCCCCGCGGGTTACAACGCCAAGTCCCAAACCTTCTACAGCAGTCCTGCCGTGTCCCCTTGTATCCATACCTACAACTATAAACCCGTTGTAATTTAAAAACTCCGCAAAAAAGTCATACCTTTGAATATGTTCTGCCATACCGTGTATAATTTGTACAACCCCGATTGGCTCTTTCACATCCTCCCAATAGTAGGCATAACTTTCAAATCCGGACTCGCTTTTAAATTTTTCTACAACCATAATAACTCCTAAACAATGCGTTATATTTTTTCTTTATCAATAGCTAGTATATGCAAAATTTGATTCATTTATTTGCACTATACTTTCACTGATATATTTTACTACAAATAAAATATTTTTTCAACAAAAACAACTGACTTATAAATATTTCTTTCAAAAATCGGCATATTTTAGCTGTTTTGGGTAATAAAATAAAATGAAATATAAATTTATTTGCATAAATTTTGCATAAGGCAGGATACAATGAAAACTATAGTATTGACAGGTGGAGGAAGTGGCGGACATATCATCCCAAACATAGCATTGCTCCCTTATCTTAAAAAGCATTTTGACAATATTTACTATGTAGGCGAAAAAGGTGGAATGGAGGAAAAAATAGCCGCAAAAAACAATATCCCGTTTTATCCTATTAAGGCTATAAAGCTAGATAGGACAAAGTTGCTACGAAATTTAAAAATTCCATTTGTCTTACCTAAATATATAAAAGAAAGCGTGGAATTGCTTAAAAAACTAAAAGCAGATGTAGTTTTTTCCAAGGGCGGATATGTCTCGCTGCCTATCACTTATGCTTGTAGCAGACTAAACATTCCGTATGTTGTTCATGAGTCGGATAAAAGCTTAGGGGTTGCAAATAGGCTTGCAGCAAAAAACGCAAGCAAAGTAATAACCTCGGATATTTCCTGCAACAAATCAAGCAAATATATCACTTTAGGAACACCTATTCGTGACGAAATATTACAAGGAAACCCGTCGAAAATCGTTACTAACTTAAAATTAAACGCAAACAAACCTACATTATTGGTCGTTGGCGGAAGTTTGGGTGCAAAGGCAATAAACGATTGCATAATAAGCTGCATAGGCGATTTAACCAAAAAATACAATGTAATACATTTGACAGGAAAAGGCAAACTATCAAATGTAAAAACAGACGGATACTATCCATTGGAATATGTAGATAATATCGGCGATTATTACGCTGTTGCAAATTTGGTAATAGCACGTAGCGGTGCGGGAGTTATAACCGAACTGCAAGCATTGGGTATGAAAAGCATACTTATTCCACTACCCGAATCTGCCTCTCGCGGTGACCAATTAGAAAACGCCGCAAAAAGCAACTTTACCGTAATTAGGCAAGAAGATTTGACTGCAGAATTGCTAAAAGATAAAATTTCCTGCACTCTTGCCGCTCCTAAACCAATAAGCAATTACGACAAAGAGACTTCACAAAAAATAACCGACCAAATAATTATGAGTTTACAATAATTATAGTATAAAAAACAGTCCCTTATATTAAGAGACTGTTTTTTGCTGTTGATTTTATTATGTATTGATTACATTGCAACCTGTTTGCAATTTGTATTTAAAATACAGCTAATATTAAATTGTTTGTTAGACTTATTTATTGTCCTCATCTTCCACTTTTTCTATCAAACTACTTTTGTCGGTATAACCGTTTCCGTCCGACGGATTACTGATTATGCCAAGTGTAACAAGCACACCTAAAATAGAAGTTATAATTTCGTTCACATACGGCAAATCGAATTTTAATCCCATTGCTTGCAGTAACATAAGTACTGCACTGATAATGCTTATCCACAAACCGTAATTTCTAAATTTACCCTTCATACATTTCCTCTGCGTTTAAAAACGATTTGATTGTTACTTGAGTTTTAATTTCTTTCACGTCTTGCTCAATATCCATAACCGCGCCTAATTCCTTGGTTAAGGTATTAACCACTTTTTGATAATTTTGCTCACGATATCTGGAATCTTTTAAAACATAAAATAACAATAAAACAAAAAGTACAGCAAACACACCGCTTTTCGCTATCATCAATAAAATTTCGTTATCCATTTTGAATTTCCCTAATCAACCTGTAATATCTAGGTCCTAAAAATGCTTTTAAAGGAGCGTTTTTGTCAATCGATTCAAGGGCTGACTGTCTGGAAAAACCGCTGTAAAATTCTTTTGCTATTCTTAGCCTTTCGTCATACTCGCGCTCACGCTCGGGACTATTAAATGTGCCGTTTAGTTCTGCCTCTTTCATTTCGGCTTGCATGTCTTGCATTTCTTTAGCTTTTTCTTTTACAACTCTATCCTGATACTCTTTATAATTCTTCTCTTCTTGTGCCGTTTTTTTATTTGTATTTACAACTTCTTCCGCCTTTTTGTTTTCCTCGTCTAAAAGTTTGTTAAACATATTTTCCACATTTTTAGTAAAAGCGGCATCAAGAGAAGCAATTTTATTTTCCTGCTCGGTTTTTAAGTTATCCTTTTTTGTCTTTGTTGTATTAAGTTTGTTTTGCAAGGCTTGCATAACTTCGCCAATGTACCTGTCTCGCTCGCTCTCCAAATCACTCTTTTTCGCCCCGATTATCGAAGAATCGGCAATACCGTTTTTGCTTGCGGTCGACTTAAAAGATTCCGTTTTGTCATTATATTTTTCATTATAACTATCGTTTTTCTTTTCCGCATCTTCGATATAACCTTTTTCGGTTTGCTCCACATTTTCCAACTGCTCTTTATATTTGTTATTTGTTTTGTCTTTTTCACTGTTATAACTATCTTGGTAATAGTCCTTGCTACTCTCGCGCAAAGTCTGCTCGTCGATAGGCTCATACTCCTCCAAATATTCAAAAGTTTTATCTTCTGGTCTATGTGACTCGCTATAATTTTTGACTATCTGTTCAAGCCTCTGCCTTTCTTTTACTTCCATTCCCGCTAAAGTATTTAACAATTCTTGCTCTTTTTCAGTAGAGACATCTTCCTTAAACAAATCTTTAAAAAAATGACCTATTTCATTAAATATTCCCATACTCACTCCTATATTATCCTAAGGTCTGCACTGTCAAGCTTAAGTTTTGCCGCAAGCATACCCTCGCCCGTACATTCAACTGCCAAGCTGTAAAGTTTGTTTGATTTTAGCAAAATATCGCCAGCCGCAATTACACCTGTCAGCGAAGTAATAACTACATTGTCAAGTTTAACTACTATACTTACAGGCTTGTCCCCCATAACTGTTATGTCATAACTAAGCACCTTATTGGCACCGTAAACATTATGGGCAAACACAATTTGCGTATTTCCTTGCGTATTATTTTGACACAAAACTTTACTTTGCTTAACTTTGTGTTTAAGTCTTTCAATCTTGCTTTCCAGCTCATCAATCACTGCATTAAATTTATTCATCAATTTTCCTCCAACACCGAATATTCAATCACAGGCGACGGTACGTTTATATTTATGCCTTTAGGGACAATTTCAATCTCAAACTCTTTGCCTTTAAGGTTAAGAAGGGTTGCCCTTTGTCCCGATATATTATAAAAATAATTTTTACCGTCCGCATTGATTTTCAAATCAATAATGCTATCCCCGCCAAAAACTATTCTCTTCAAAAGTTTATATTCCGCGGGGCTGCCAAAATCTAATTTTCCCGATGCCCAAATTTTACTTGAGTTATTACTTTCGTCTGATAACACCTTTATTTCATTTTCATAGCAAAGCAAAACTTTTTCCGTATTTTCGAACTTGACTTTGCACAAAAAATACGCTTTGTCACAAGTGATAAAATGATAGTTTTTAAAAACAAGACTATACGCTATTATAAAATTATCTTTAATACTATCGTTTTGTGCCTTGCACAAAAAATAGCAATAATTACCCGTTGCAACCGCTGTTACTTCTCTATCCTCTAAAAAGCCTGCAAGCTCCTCGCAAACTGTGACGCAATCATAACCGTCAAAAACACCAAGTCCTTTGTTGGTAGCGTACATAATCACATCCCCGCAATTAGCCACACTGCTTTTTTTAATATTATTGGGAGAGGTTATAGTTTTTACCACAAACTCATCTTGCTCGGAATATGCGGTGATTTTTGTAAACCCGTCCTCTTGACACACAATCAAATTTTGATTAAAACTAATCAAATCATTAATATTTCCGTTTTCGAAAGACAAATTTATATATCCGCCCTCGTCAATTCCTTGCGCCCAATTAAACGGAGCAAAGTCGTCACTAAATAGTAATTTTGTCGATTGTTCCTCCGCACCGAATATCCTGTAAAAGTGATTACATATTGTCGCAAAATTTGTAGTTATTTCACAATCTTCAATAACTTCGTTTTGCAATTTTTTTAAGCCGTTACTTGTTGCAAGTATCACAAAATTGTCTTCCCCATATCTATAAACTGCGGCAGAATGTATATCGCAAGTTTTAGAGATTTGCGATTTTATCACACTGCCGTCTTGCATTTTAAGGATATAGTTTTTACTCTCTAGTACTACAAGCAGTTTCAAACCATTTTCGTTATAAGGTATGATTTTATTTATCTTTTCGTCAAACACCAAGTCGACGCTTTTAGGGGATAACGAACTTACTAAAGCACCATTGAGCACTTTTAAATTTTCTTGCTTTATACTATAATCGATTGGCAAACTTTTTGAATACCCGTCCAAGCTTACCCCTTTAAAACTTGCAACTTTAACACGTCTTGTCGGCAAAAATTTTTTATAATAAATTTTTTTCATGCGTTCCACCAACCGTGCTTTAATTTTATTTCCTTTGTCACTCTGCAAGCTACCTTTAACATTTCGCGATATCTTTTATCGTAAAGCGCTGAATCTTCGTATCTGCCTTGAAGCAAACAGTATTCTCCAAGTGCTCCGTATACAATAAGCATTGTAGTTATTTTGGGCGAAATGTCTATAGTATCCCCAAGTTTTACCGCATCCGGCATATACATATATTCGACAATAACATTTCCGCTTTTATCGGCAACAATTTCGTTCGGGTACATTTTAGCACCGATTTTCATATTGTTTTTTGTTATTTTTTTTAAATTAATCAATCTTTTTGACAAACTATCGTAAGGAATAATTCCATTTACTGCCTCCACCTCTTCGCTAAACTCCACAGGCAAATAGTCGCTTGCAATTTCAGAAACTATCATATTAATACACTTTACTATAGTATTGATTTCGCTGTCATCCTGCGGTAAATTGTTAATATCGTATTTGTCCCTGTCGCCAAGTCTTACCAAAACTTCTGTCAAAACATCCTCAACTTTCATACTACCCCTCACAATTCAGAATAGGAGGGAATGTAACTTCCGCCCCTATTCATATAGTTTACTATGCTTTCGGTTTTTTTGTGCATTTCATCCAAAGTCCGATTGATTATTTTGTTCTCTAAATTTCGGTTATACTCATCAATTCCGTCAATTTCGTCAAGCATCTTATCCACTCGCGTACGCCTTACATACTCAACCGTGCGCGCATCAAGC
Source organism: uncultured Clostridia bacterium (assembly GCA_947646415.1). GTDB lineage: Bacteria > Bacillota > Clostridia > Christensenellales > UBA3700 > MGBC100798. The sequence continues at coordinate 79,710 of CANSGN010000003.1, forward strand.
TGTTTATACGGCAATACTAATTGAAAGGTAGGTTTATGCCTTAAATTATGTAGCTCAATAACATTATTTTTTACATTATAATACAGCCTGTAATCATCATCCAATTCCCGTACCCTAAAAGGAATATCAAAGCAATTACCGCTAATCAATCTTAACTTATCCATAAATTAAGCGCAAACAATACCTGTCAATTTTGCTTGACCGCAAGGTCTGTCACAAACTATGTCGGCATATTTAACCAATGTGGCAGTATATGTAGGATTGCCAAGCTTTTGTTTGATAACATTGCCGTTATCTCCCTCAAGCCATCTCCAATCGCATAATTGATGCATTTTGAAATCGTCAGTATTTAACAAATACATTTCGCCATCCTCAATAAACTTATCGCTGACTAGTGGAATACCGCTGTAAGATAACGCCTTAAAACCGCCGTCTAAAGTCATATAATCCACATTAAGTCTGTTTGCTGACAAGTTTTTGATATACTCTTTTTTAACATCGTAAGCACAAGTGATAAAGTTTACTGCAGAGCCTGTCGCCTCGTCAATATAATCGATAGCCTCTTGAATAGTCCCCATATCAAGACTTGCACCCACATTTTTTGTATAAGGGTTAAGCCAAGTATTCTCACTTCTCTTTAGTCCGTAAATGTCTTTTGTGCCGAAAATCGCACCTAAACCTGTAAGTTCATAACCTTTTGAGTTTTGAATAGTGATATAATCGGTTGTTACAAGATTGGCAACCTCTTTATCAATTTTGATAGTTTTTGTGCTTCTGTCAACATCTATAATCCTAGCTTGAGATACTTTTTTGCTACCGTTGCTGTCAAGGATATCGATAACCATACCGATAGCAACCTTTTTAACGCTTGATAGAGTAATTGAAGAAGTAGAAGTCGCAGCTACTGCAATATCTGCAAGCTTGCCGTCTCCGTCGCCGTAAAGCATTCTGCCCAAATTGTATTTAGATGCTTTTAACAATCCTTCCATTTCCGCATTCAAAAGGTTGACAAATGCACCTACATTGCTTTGAGATGCTCTTATCGCTTTATCCGAAATTTCAATGCTGCCGTACAAGTTTTTAAGTTCGACTTTGTATTGTGCATAGTTGTTGCCCGCAGCCATTGGCAGACTTCCTGTCTCGTCGCCCGCACCTACACCGCCGTTCAATCCGTAAGATACAAGTTTTATAATATCCTTACCCCAAACATCGCTGGAAGTTTGCTCGATTTTTGTAAGCAAAGGATTTACTTGTGCGTTTAATTGCTCGGTAACTACACCCAAATATACACTTTTTAACGCTTTGTCTGCTGTTTCCAAATTTACCATTTTAAAATCTCCGTGTTTCAATAAATTTTTTCGCCATTTTTCCCGCTTCGTCCAAAGTACGCGGTCTGTATGTCGGCGACACATACGAATTTCCGCCTTTTGTAATTGTTTGCGGAACTTTAATGCTGACAAGGCTGTCCAAATAATCCGCTACTACTTTGTTTATGATATCCGCATTAGTGTAAACGTAATTATTCAAAAAGTTTTCGTCATTTATAATTTTGCAAGGCTCGTTTATTTTACCCGCAAGCAGCTGTGCCAATTTAAGTCCCAATTCCTCTACGCTGCCCGCACTTTTAAGCTCGTCCGCAAATTGCTCCAACTCAGGGTTAACGTTCAACATTTTTTCAAAAATCTTATGATTATCTCCTAACTGATTTTCAAGTTCTTTTAACACTTGACACTTTTTCGTAAATTCTTTTTCTAAATGTTGATACCCCTCATACAAGCTATCTGCCGACTTAAATTTTCCGTAGGAGACTGCTGTTTCGCCATTGTCGGTTTGTATATCCGATTGCAAAGTTTGCTCTGTAAGAGTCTCCTCAACCGTAACCGGTGTTACTTCAGCCGTTTGTTCCGTAGTATTAATTTCTTGCATTATTATCCTCCGTTAATAAATTATTTTGATTTATCATAGCCAAATACATTTGATGAGCTTTTATATGGTTGCTTATTCTTGCCACAACCGACTCATTTTCCTCATTTATAACCGACTTAATGTGCTCGTCAATATGTAATTGATGGTTGTCGTATTCCATTGGCGATACTTCTTTTTCTTTAAATGTCATATTTTCCTTTTGAGCTTTTACCCTATGGCACTCGTTAATGTCTTGCACTGACTCCCAATTACCAAAACCGAGCATTTCCAAAAGTTTAAGCCTGTTTCTCTCGCTCATACCGCCGTTAGAATCCCTAAACATTCCCATTCTTACAAGTTCCAAAACCATATTACGTCTATTTGCAGGTGTTTCGTTAAGCTCATTGTCGGTGTCAAAAACCAAATCGTCTGATGCCAAGTCCGAGCCTTGGAAATACATAAGCTGTATTTCCCCGTTATCCCCTGCAATACGTTTTAATCTTCTTGAAAGCGCAAATTGTTTGTACAATCGCAAAATCAACTGCCCTATTTTTTTTACGGCATTTCGGATAGACTCTGCCGAAACGGAAATTCTTGTATCATCCTGCTCTTGTAGCAAACTTATTGCTGCGCCCGAAGTTACATTTGACGGCAAACTCGAACTTCTCATAAATTCACTAACGCCTGTTATATTTACAAAAGTGTCTTCCAACCTCGACTCTTCGCTGTCGAACTCGCTTGGTACACTACCCATATTGAGCATTCTCGGAGGATTGCATCCACCTCGGTAAATCAAAACTTTACCGGGGGACAATCCCTCTTCCTCCAAATTATCCGTATCCACCGAGCCGTCCTCAACTGCAAGCACACCCATAGCGATTCTGTTCATAAACTCGTGCTTTTTGTTTTTTATTCCGTTGTACGCTCTTTGAACGGGTATAATTCTTTCCACAATGCTACTGCCGTAAAAATTAGTAACACTCTCAAGTGAGGTTTTTCTGACAAACGGTAAACCGAATCCTCCGTCTTGCTCCGTTTGGTATGGCAAATCCTCCGCCACAACCAATTTATCCCCCGCAACAATAATGTGCCTGCCGTTTGGATATAACTTGGATGGTCTTTCAAATTTTTCGATTACCAAGCAAGAGTTTTCACGCGGAGAAGTGGAATATCTTGCATTGCTTGCAGTATATCCAAGTCCGCCACCGTTAGGCACATTGTCAAAGCTAAACACCTGTAACGATTGCGGCTCAACTTGCACGTCCCATATTTCCTTTACTTCATCCACCGAATATACTTTTGCATGATAAATATATTTGCAATCTTCTATATTGTTGTTTGTAATTTTATCGGGAAAAATTTCATAAGGCGGACATAAAATTATATCTATATCCCCTTCCTTGACTATTTTTTTATCTTTCGCCTCGCCGATAGCACGTCCTTTGTCAGCATTCCACACAACCTTAAAAAACACGCTGCCGCAAATCTCACTCCAAACATTGCTTTGAGCTAATATTTCGGACAGCTTATTTTCTTCCGAAATAGTTTTTAATACGTTAGTGGATAGTTTTGCCACATTTATATCCTTTTCGTCTTGGCTAAAAGGTCTTACACTCACATTTGCCTGCACTCTGCCAAGTTTGGCAAGTCTTGTCTCGATAATAGGTGCAATATGGTTAAATACCTCCCTTTCTTGCCAAAAATACTGTTTACCGTAATCTTCCACATCTCCTATAGGGGAGATTTCGCAATATTGATTGCCTTGAACAAAATTCATGTTCAATCGCCATTGACTCTCAAGGGCTTTACGTTCATCGCTTATTCGCTCAAAATCATGTAAAACTTCCTTTACAATATCCTCTGCAAAATTTATTTTATTTTTCATTGCAATTTTTCTCCTTGTCTTTTTACCGAGCGATTAATAACATTCATCGGACTTTTGGGAACAAATTCCTTGGTAAGCAATTCGAACAATTCCTTTGCACAATCCTCGCATAAATATATTTTACGACGGGATAGTACACCGTCCTCGAATATTTCGTATTTTGCTTGATTTTTGCAAAGTCCGAAATCACACCTTACTTTTACTTTGAGATTTGCTAACTTCATTTTTATCCTCCAATTTTTTTAATAACTTCAGCAATCTGATTTTTTCGGCATATAATTCGCTGTCACTCAAATTGTTAAATTCTTCATCTTGCTTTGAAATTTCCAAATACGCTTTCAACGCTGCGACATCGGGAGGAACGCTTTTAACTGTTATTTTTCTTTTTAACAGCTCGCCTCCCTTATCTTCGCCTGCGTACTCCTCCACTATTTCTTCCGTTTGATACCCCATGCCTTTTTTATACAAAGTTTCCAGCATAGTGTCACGCTTACTTTTTTTTACTGTCATACATTCCTCTTAATTACCAACGCAATAGCAAGACATAATCTTTTGCGACAATGCACAAAACTATTACTTTTACAATCTTCTTAATCTTCGCATTAGCTTGCTTTTGTCCTTTTCAATTTCACTCAGCTCTTTAAATTTAGCTTCGTTAAGCGACGGCTTTGTCATAATATAATACCTTAAAGCATCCAATGTATGGTCATCAACCTTTTTGGGATTGTCACCGTTAGACCACCAATATGACTTTAACTCGCGTATCAAATTTACGCAATTTTTAAAAATAAATAACTTTTGCGGGCGAGCTTTTAAGTACTCCTTTACTCTTGCAATCCCACTAAACATATCCTTATTTACATTTGGATTTACCACTATCCCCTTTTCATAAAACAATTCGGCAACGCTTTTACTGTATGCAAGAGTATGCTGCTTGCTTGCACTATCTATCAAAGCGGAAAGCCTACCCTTACTGTCCCTATGCCAATTAAGTTTGTCTGCCAATGCAAAAATCTTTTCGGTATGATACTCAATATCCCGCCCTGCTTCATAATGCTCGCCTACTACATAAATGTTTCCGTCATAGTCTACTGCAAAAAACAGACATGCCAACGGATTGTTAAGCCCAGGGTCGATTGCAATATTGTCCTGCCATTCGCTAGGCACGGAAAAAGGCTCTACAATATGCAAATTGCTGTCAAATTCGGGATAAACAAGTCCGCTATCTGCCGAAAAATTACCAAACCGTCTGCTGTCTACGGAATCACTGCTCAAAGTTTTTGTAAGCAGTTCCACCTCTTTTTTATTCAAAAAAGGGTTATCCGCCCATTCTATGTGTATATGCCATACTTCGGGATTATTGGATTTGTTCAAATAAATTTCTTCGTAAACCCAAGTAAGCCCCTTAAGCGGTGTCATAGTTCCCCATACTTCTCCGCGCCTGTCAAGCACACGCATTATACATTCCTCGTATATGTCGTAAGGGGGTTCTTCGTCAAACCAAACATAGTCAAGCGATGTTCCTTGAAATTTTTCTCTGCCTTGGTCGCAACTTTTAAAACCTATTTTGGATAGTCCGCCAAATACATTTTTAATTACTATATGGTCAATAATACCGTACTCGGGTGCACCTTTACGCCCGGACATCATTACAATATCTTCAATCCAATCGGGATTGAGATAGTGCAAAATTTTTGCTTGAGCAACGTCTCGCTGCACCTCATAAGAAAGCGAAACCACCCATCCGATAGTATTTGCCCGATTTTCTCTATACGGATGATTTCCCCTTGCCCACCAAATAGCTTCTACCGCACCGCATTCTGTCTTCCCACTGCGGTTGCCACCGAATACCCATCTGTTACGCTTTAGGCATTTGTGAAATTCCATTTGTTTTTTATGTATTTTTTCGCCTGTATTGTAAAAAAGCAAGCGATTTTTATTTTGTCGTCTAAGTTCTTCTTTCTCAATACTCAGTATTTTTTTTACAATGCTGTTCACATCTTGCCCCATCAAAATCCTCCTATAAACATTTTTAAGCCGTTTTTGTAATAATCAAGCTATTTATGACAATTTTTTTTATAATTGGAAAGTTTTTTTTGAATTTTCTTGTTAAAATATCTCTAACTCAACAATAGGAGAGTAATTTATGAAAAAAATATCTGTCAAAAATTTGATATTAAATGCTTTTATCGCTTTTGCCATATTATTTGTATGCGCTGCACCATTTATAGCATCGCATGTCGCTTATGCAGAGGGCGAAATAAAAAGTTATTACTATATAAAACAAAACACCATTTTAATACCCGAAGGTCAAAAAATAAATGGTAATATACAATTAAATTCAACTTATTATGTGGAGGCTACGGGCAATCCCGATGTTGTTATAAACGATATTACATATAGATATGTTATATATAATGGAATTACAGGTCTTGTACCATCCTCCGCACTGAGCAAAAAATCTATTAATAACGTAACCACACCGTTTTTTATAAGCAACAGCAAGCTTACTGCTTATTCGGAAAAAGAATATGATTTGTTGATGTTTTTTAATATCAACTCCAATAAAACCGAATGTCAAAAACTTAAAAATAACGATAAGTTAGATTTTATCGCTTATTCTGAAAACGGAACTTATATACTTGCAAAGCTTGCGGATTCCACTGTCGGCTATGTTCCTAAAAATTTTTGTTCTCCAACGATTATTTATACACCCAATCCAAATCCGATAAATCCGGATAACGAAACCTCATTACCGGGACTTACCCCCGATAATCCGACAGCCCCCACAACAAGTATAAACAAAGCAACAATAACAAGAGTTGTTTTGATAATAACGCTTTGCGTTGTAGTTGTAGTAGTTATATTTTTATTATTTAAACCCACAAGCAAAAAAAAGAAAAGCAGCGTAGACGATTTTTATGATTTTTAAAATGCAAAAAACTGCAAACAAAATTTACAATTAAAAAATAACACTCAAACGAGTGTTATTTTTATACTCATTTATTTTATTTCAATCACATACGGCTTCAAGGAAAACAAAATCGTCTTTGGCAAATTTAGGCTCTTGGTTATAGTGATTACAATCTTCGTCAACATAATTTTCTGCCATTCGAATACTGAATTTGGCTTTATTGTTGACCTTTATTTGCAATCTATTATAATTAGATAAAAACAAGCTATCCATACCGAACTCTTTCATAATGGCAGCACTATCGTAACCCTGTTCGGTTAAATAAAATGCAAATTTAGCAAGTTCTTTGTCAAAATTGCGAAATACCTGTCTGATATTTATCTGCTCTTTTTCCGCAATTTCTTTAAACGAAAGTTTTAACCTGTAATAAAAATCAAGTATATTGTTGTTTGTTTTTCGCAATTTTTCCAAAGCGTTATCTACAATGCATTTTGCAAGCATACAATTATTTTTCCTTGTCATGGAAGATACCATTTCACTATATAATAAATATATATTATTGTTATACATTGACTTTGCCACCAACCGATTAAATTTATTGTCCGACATAATCACATTTCTATCAAAACTGTGATACATATCCAATAAAGTTTTTTGCCATAAGAAGTTTTCCATTTTCGCCTCCAATTTTCACATTCAATAATATTCAATTATTATATATTGAATATTATTGAATGTCAAGCCAAATGCAAAATTTTTCGAATAATGTCAAAAAATGTCATATTTTACTTACATTTTGCCCGTTACTTATATGATAATATGCAAATTTTATTTTACAATATTTTTATGACAAAAATTTTTTCAAAAATATTAAATTATTTCTTTTAATAAAATTACAATAAAAAAAGCTTGTTAAATACATATTAACAAGCTTTAAAAATTTTAAATTCTTTTACGGGTTTAAAATATTTTTGGAATCCAACTGTTTTTTAATAGTTTTCATAAGCAAAACATAAATTTCGTCAAGGTTATAAATCGTCCTGTCGTTTGTTCTTCCGATTGAATAAGAATGTGGACATTTTACACCTGCCATAATAAGCATATCTAATGTATCGTTATGAAATTTTTTATATTCGTTAATATCCGAATATTTCCTTGCATACGAAATTATCATTTGCGCACCGTAAGTGCTTATATCTTGCAAATAAATCATATTCATAACGCCGTTATCATTAAAATAATCCACTGCTATGGAATATACTTCCTGCAATTCCGACCATTTTACAGGGCAAACAAACTTATCCACTACAATAGAATAATCTTGCAAAATATCTCGTATATACGCATCGTTAAAACGAGTTTTATCCCACTTCCTGTTTAAGTAAGAAGTTGCACTTACTCCGCCGAAACGTGTGCATACCCTGCCAATCGCCCTGCGGTTAAATTGAGCAAAAGATTTGTCTCCCTCGGTGTAACCAATCAACAAACATTTGTTTTCCTCATTTTCTCCGCGTATACGAAGCCCCAAAATACCTTTTGATACAAGGCGGCTCATTTTTGATATTATCTCCGTACTACCTTTATCGCAAACTCTTAAAAAACTAGGTGCACAAGTCTCTCTTTGAACAAGTTCTCTCGCACAAGTTACTGCCGACTCCCAATTTTTGAACATATACGAAAAAGCTTTTTTGGTTTCGTAAGTATACTTTCTTACCTTAAGGGTACAGCTTACCAAAATACCAAACCTACCCTCACTGCCAAGCATAATCTCGTCTATTGCAGGCAAACAGCTATCCCTTGTACAAACATCTGTCTCCAAAATACCTTTTGGTGTAATGTATCTTGCGGATAGCAAAATATCGTCTATACCGCCGTATCTCATACTGTTTTGACCTGTGCTACGGCTTGCAATCCACCCCCCCACAGTTGAAAATTCAAAGGAATCGGGAATATGCCCAATCGTATATCTGCTGTTGACATTTGTAAAATATTCGTTTGCATTGTTCAAAATTTCTTCCAACTGCGGGCCTGTGATTCCTGCCATAACGGTAACAGTTTGGTCAATCGCACTAAAGGAAATTACTTTGTTCAAATTCCTTTTCAAATTTATTTTAATACCGCCACGTATATTTTCACTACTTCTTGTAATATTTGTACCGCCACCCATAACGTAAATAGGAATATTGTTTTTATAGCAGTATTTTACAATCATAAGCAACTGTTCTTCCGAGCTTGGAGAAATGACAGCATCCGGCAAATTTTCCAAAATCTCATTTCTTAGTCTCATACTATCAAGTACGCCTTTTGCATAACATGCTTTAATCCTTGACAAACTATCGGTAGCAACATTTATTTTACCGACTATATCCTCAAACTCTTTTATATGAGTTTTGGACATTTTTATAGGTATTTCCACATCTACGACATTTTCCCCTTGACTAGACGGAAGCATAAAGTCTTCGTCCGACAAAGACAACTTTTCTTTAACAAAATTATAAAACTCTTCAGTTGGCTCAGAGGCATGCTCAGGGTTACCCCACCTAAACATAGTGCGGTAACTGTCTTCACTATCTGTCCCAACATTCCAATTCGGTTTAAACTCTTTATATTTCATTGGTTTCCTCGTTTACAATTTCGTAAAGTTTTAGATATAATGGTTGTAATTGCGGGTAAATATCCTTATACACTTTGTTGAACAAATTTTTGTAAATTTTATGGTTTTGCATATTAGGCTTAAATTCATCCTTAAAATGTACCATAGCCTTATTACACTCTTCAAAATTTTCAAATTCGCCTTTTGCAACAAACGCAATCATTGCAGCCCCCAATCCGCTAGTTTCAAAAGTTTGAACGCGGTAAACAGGTATTCCGAACATATCAGCAGTGATTTTGCAAATAGCATCGCTTTGAGAGCCTCCCCCGGATACGGAAATTTTGTTTATTTTTTGACCGCTCTTTTTTTCCAAGTATACCATACCTTCGTACAAAGCATAGCCTATACCCTCTACAATAGATTTATATACATGTGCTTTTGTATGACAATCGTTAAAACCTATTATAGTGCCTTTTGCCTCAGGAATTTTAAGTCCCGGTGCCCAATATGGTTGCAACATAAGCCCATTGCTACCAGCAGGAATATCATCCAAGCTTTTATCCAAAATACGCTCGGTTGGCACGCCTATATCTTCCGCAATTTTTTCCTCTTCGTGACCAAATTGTTTTTTAAACCATGTTACCATCCAAAATCCTCTAAAAATTTGGATTTCGGGATTAAAGTACCCTCTTACCACACTGTTGTAAGCAGGCATATACTTTTGCGGCTCTACATATTTTTTTGTAGTTATTTGAAGGGTTGCCGTTGTCCCAAAGCTTATAGATGCAACGTCTTTTCTGAGTGCACCTGTTCCCAAAGTCTCGCATGCCTTGTCACTACCTGTTGCAATTATCTCAAGCCCCTCGGGAATACCCGTGATTTCACTTACTTCCTTTGATATTGTGCCTATAACATCTCCCGGTTTTACAAGTTCGCAAAGTTTATCTCTTTCCACATTGTAAACCGTGCAAGTAAGTTCATAGGATTTTTGCCATCTTTCTTTTTTGTAATTATATGGCAATCTGCTCGCTTGAGATGCAGTACAATCACAAAGCCTACCGCTAAGTTTATAGTTTAGATATGCAGATACCAAAGTAAAATATTTAGTCTTTTCCCATATTTCGGGTTGGTTTTCCTTTATCCAAGTTGAAGGAGCCATCCTGCGCTGTTTAAGCGCAGTCCTGTACATACCCGATATTTTATATAATGCAAGATATACTATAGGAAATTTTTGTTTAGGTTTTGCAAGACGTTGGTCAAGCCATGTTATCGTTGGTCTTACGGGCTCGCAGTTTTCGTCCAAAAAAGCATAGGTGCCTCTTATGGAAGTAATGGACATAGCAATAATATCATTCCACAAATCTCCTGCTTTACTTTTTAGACCTTGAGCAGCACTTACAACTGCATCCCAATAATCTTTGGTGTTCTTTTCCGCATACCCGACTTTGGTGGAATAAAAAGGTTCAGTTTCTACTTTATGTCCGCAAACAGCTTCGCCGCTTTTATTAAACAAAAAAGCACGTGTGCTTTGAGTTCCGACATCGAATACCAAAACCAATTTTTCGCCCATAACCTTATCTCCCGTAAAAAATTAATCGTAATTATTATAACATATTAAAACGGCAAATGTAAACATTTTAATTATAATATTTTAATATATTTAATTTTTTAAACTAAAATGCACTTTTAAAACAACAATATTTTTATTAGCATTACTTAAAAATATTAATAAAAAAGCCTCGAAAATCGATATTAATTTATTTAAAGCTAATACATTTACTAAAATAAATTAAATATAAAATTTCAAATTTATTAAATTATCTATTAAATGTTTCAAACTAAAATAAACAAGCAAACGCTTGTTTATTTTAGTTTGTTTTAATTTAATTACATTATTTTTTTGACATAATCCCAAATACTTGCTTTTTTGATTTCTTCTGCAGCCAATACATCGCACACTGCAATCTTATTACCGTTTACAACGGCATAAACTTCTCCGATTTTATCTCCGCAATTAATAGGAGCTTTTACACTTTCGGGAATGTTATATTCCAATTTAGGTGCACTTTCTCCTTTTGCTTGAAGTACGGAAAGTTCTGCTTTTGCAACTACGCTCAATTTATCCTTTTTACCACCACTTACTTTAACATCTATACTAAGCGGAGAGCCGGATTTTACAAGCACAACCTTGCTATAATTGTTAAAAGAATAATTGAATAGGCTTGACATTGCTCTAAATCTTTCCTTTGAATCGTTTGCACCAAGCACACTGCCTACTACTCTCATACCATTTCTTGTTGCAGTACCCGCCAAACAGTATTTAGCACTGTCTGTGTAGCCTGTTTTACCGCCGTCACAGCCCTTATAATGTCTAATCAATTTGTTTGTGTTTGCCATTTGAGTTACTCTTCCCGATGGATGAGTATAATCCTCTAGCCAAATAGTCGAATAATTGTAATATTCTTTGTGTCCTGCAAGCGCTCTCATCATGCAAGTAACATCTTTTGCAGTGGAATATTGCTCTTCCTTCGTCGGATAACCTGTTGCATTTGCAAACAAAGTGTCATTCATACCCAAGCTTTTTGCTTTGTCGTTCATAACCTTTGTAAAGGAAATTTCATCTCCGGCTATAAGTTCTGCCACTGCAACCGATGCGTCATTCGCACTCATTGTTACAATACCTTTTATCAAATCGGACAAACTGTATTCCTGTCCTTCGTCAAGGAACATTTCCGAGCCTACTTGTCTTGCGGCATCATGCGAAATGGTCACTTTTTGGTCAAAAGCCAAATTACCGCTATCTACATTTTCAAAAGCCAAAAGCAAAGTCATTATTTTTACCATACTAGCAATAGGCTTTTTTTCATTTTCGCCCTTTGCGTAAAGCACTCTACCGCTATTATAGTCTACTATATAGCAGTTATCCGAGCCAATGACCTGTTCTTTGGCAGTCATACCTGTGCAAGTGAAAATCGCACATAATGAAACCAATAAAATCAAGCTATAAAAAAACTTCTTCATTTTCTCACCTCTACTTATAGGTAGTGTGTGATAAAGTAAAGAAGTTATACATAATTTAAAGCTAAAAACTATTTTGTTCTATCCTTAACTATTTTGACCTTAATAACTTTTGTTTTATCGGTTGACGGCTTGTTTTTTATTGCCTTTTGAGCAGTAATTTTAGGTTTAAGTTCTTTTACTTTCCCTTTTGCAATATTCAATCTATCCCCCAAATTACCGTCAGGCTTTTTCCTTAACACGTCATCGGCAAAACTCATACTGTTAGGGTAAATGTTTAGCAAATCAACAATAGTCATTGCAATGCAATTACCACCTTGAATAGTCCTTAAATTTGCATTTCGTCTTGCCTTTTTCGAATACACGAATATTGGGCTGTATTCCCTTGTAATACCGATTTTTGTAGGGTTAATGCCAAAATTACCGCTTATAAAAACAATGTCATCGTAACTTACATTATCTATAAAATCACCCAATTTATTATCGATATTGCAAATTGCTGATTGCATTTTGCAAGTATCTCCCAATAGTCCTGCTTGAGCAAAATCATTAAGCTCGCAAATAACAACACTGTCGCCCGAAAAATCAGTCTTTATGCAACTTTCTATAACAGCGTTATCATTATCCAAAATCTCATCCGCAATGCTATTGATTTTGGATGACAAAAATCTTACATTAACATTATGCCTTTTTAAATATCCTATTAAATTTTCAGGACAACTGTTACTAAACGATACATCCCCTAGTATTTCGTTTAGTCCGCTTTCGTAAGTTGTATCCGTGGTTAGCCATCTTCCCCTAAAGGTATAGCCTAATGTGCTTTTATCCATATCCTTAAGACAGCATTTTAATAGACCAAGTTTGTTAAAAACAGCACAATCCTCAATGCCACTCACATTAAGGCTTGTGCAATTATATTCCGTATCGTATTTTGAGTAGTCGGGCAAACTTCCCACACCCAAACCGTTTATCACAAATAAAAAAATCCTCATATTGTGATTATACAATATAAGGATATTTTTGTCAATCTATACTACAATAATAAATTTTGCAACGGAAGGTATTATAATACAAACCAATATTAATACCAATAAATAAACAAGTCCGACACAAATAATATATTTGACTATACGTTTATTTATGTTTTTACAAACAAACCCGCGTCCGCCGCAACTTGTTTTAAAATAAGCGCAAATGCAACTTACCGTTACAAAGTTTAAAATCACAGCGATATACAAAGGTATTGTAAATGTGATAATGCAAATAAAACCTATAAACTTATCAGCCACTATCAAGCCGACCAATCTACCACCAAATCTATACGCCGTATAAAACAAAACTACATAAGGCAGTGCGGAAAAATATTTGTGATAAATAGGCAGATAACAAAGCACCATACCCACTGCCGACAGCAAAACCACCTTTATAAAAGTGCCGAACAAATTAAACTCCTCGTTGCTTATCAGCACAATATAATTGTATCTACTGTTTATATTTTCCCTTAACGAGCAAATGATAATGCCCAAAACAAAACCGCAAACAATAGCAGCACTTAAACATAATAAATATTTTTTATGTTCTTTTATATAGCATTTTAAATTCGCGATTATATAATCTATTTTACAACGAAATCCACCTTGCATACCAAAATAAAATATGTGTGAAAATTTGCAAATATTCCATTTTTGATATAAAATGTCAAATAAATTGTTAAAATAATTCAAATTTAATCTTTTCTATCATTGTATAAATAAAATGTTTATTTGTCGGCTTCCCCTTACCGTCAGAAATAGTTGCGCCAAAAGTCTTATAAAGCAACTCACTGTTTCCGTAAAGCCACGCATTGTTTATACTGTTTTGTATGTCTTTTTCTACCGTAGCTATATTTTTACCGTATTTATCCGCAATCAACTTGTACCCGACCTTGGACATTGGCTCTAAATTTTCGCCTTTAACTCCCAACGATATAATATCTACCAAATAATTAAAACCAATATTATTAGCTTTAAAACCAAATTTCAACAAATAATCGTAAATCATCGCAAACTCCTTACTTTATGTTTATTTTAGCACATTTTTTATGTCATAACACTACTAATTTAGACGAATTATGTCATAAAATTGTAAATTCTTTATTTAAAAAAGTTAAAAAACGAAATAACAACTATAAAAAAATAAATCTCTAAAGTGAGGCCTTTAGAGATTTTTTTCTTATTTATCTATCATCCAATCAATATAAGTTCCATATCCTTTTGTGCTGTCGGATAAAAATACATGGGTTACCGCACCTACCAATTTACCTTTTTGTATAATCGGACTACCACTCATACCCTGTACAATACCTCCGCACAATTTGATAAGTCTTTCATCGGTCACTCTATACAAAATTCCTTTTGGCTTATCTTTTTCCTGTTTACACGCCTTTATTATTTCTATATCGTAATAAGTCGGTTTACCTGTAAACGCCGAAGAAACTATTTGAGCTTTGCCTGGTTTTACGTTTTTGTGAGGCGCTACGCTAATCTTTTTAAGACAAGATGTATCGCCTGTATATTCTCCAAAAATACCTTGTGTTTCGTTAGTATCAATACTTCCAAGTTTAACTTCCTTTACCAAATTGCCAACAAGCTCGCCTGCGCGATTTTTCTCGCCCTTATAAACGCTAAAAACATTTGCACCGCAAATAAATCCGCTTACCGAATTATTGCCGTCTTTACCGTAAAGTTCACTTATAGGATGTCCCAAAGCCCCGTATCTTCCATCTTTTGTATCCACAAAAGTCAATGTACCTATACCATCCGTTGCATCCGAGACACTAAGCCCAAGTTTATATTCTCCCGATATACTATCCATAGCGGCTTTTGCTGTAACAATAAAATCATGTCCGTTTCTTGTAAGCGAAAGTTGTATATTTTCCTTATCCGCATTGCTTATAACAGAACTAATATCCTCGGATGACATTACCTTTTGACCATTAATTTGTTTAAGCAAATCGCCTTTTTTAATATCGCAGTCTCCAAGCGGAGTTACTACGCCATCCTTTGTCACTACAGGCAAAATACTTTCTATCATCAATCCATTAGGTCTAATCTCTACGCCAATCGGCTGTCCACCCAAATAAACTTGCCTATTCGAAATCGCATCCACCTTACCTGTACCGGTAAAGCTTAACAAAAATACTTCATTGGTTTCGCCTACAACACCTAGTGCTATAACAATTACAACCGCAAGCAAACATAAAGTAATAAGATAAACAATTTTCTTTTTCGTTAAATTCACAATTTCCCTCCTTATACATTTAGTCTTTAGACAAATTGTCAACTATATTACTTAAATGACTTTTTTTAATTTGCAATTTTTACCAAACTTCCCTTACCTCTCAAAAATAAAGCAATACTAACGCACATTGATAGAAACAAAAATAAAAAAACCTACCTCAAGGGTAGGTTAAATATTTTTTTATTTTTAAGCTTCTTCCTCTTCGTAAGGTGGTGGCTCGATACCATCCAATTCAAGTGGTGTAGCATCGTCTTTTCTGTAAAGCAATTTCAAGCAAATAGGAGTCAAGAAACTTGAAATAATTATAAGCATTACAACCGCAAACATGTATTTTGCATCTATAATGCCTGCCTCGATACCTTTTTTTGCTACGATAAGCACAACTTCGCCCCTCGCCATCATACCAAAGCCTACTCTTACGGAATCTTTTAGTGAATATTTGCACATCAAAGCACCCGCACCGCAACCCAAAATCTTTGCAAGCAATCCGAATACCACAAACGCAAAACCAAAGCCCAAAAGTTCTAAGTTGAAAGAGGAAAAATCCATTCCTATACCTATATTTGCAAAGAAAATAGGTCCGAAAAACATATACGAATTTGTATCGATTTTCTTTTCGATATATTGTGTGGAATTCATATTACTCATTACCACACCTGCAACAAACGCACCTGTAATCGCAGCTACTCCGAACAATGCCTCCGATGCCCAAGCAAATACAAAGCAAATAACCAATCCGAAAATAGGTATTCTTCTTGTAACAGGGAATTTTTTAGAAAGCCATTTAATGATATAATGACATAGCACACCTGCACCGACTGCAAATACAAAGAATAACAATACTCTGACTACTGTTTCGGTAACACTTACGCTGTTTTCGCCACCGCTGCCGTTCATACTTATTGCAATAGATAAAATCAAAATTCCGATAATATCATCCAAAATAGCGGCACTTAAAATACTACTGCCGACTTTACCTTTAAGTTTTCCAAGTTCTTTAAGTACTTCAACAGTAATACCTACGGAAGTCGCGGTAAGCATAATACCAAAGAATAAACAGTGCATTACTTCCGATTGTGTACTAAGTGGAGCAAACTTTTTATCAACACCCCATCCTACTAAAAATCCAAATACCAATGGTACAACTACGCCCAAAATAGTAATTACGATTGATGGCAAACCGTTCTTTTTGATTTCCTTAATATTAGTGTCAAGACCTGAGGAAAACATTATCATCAAAACGCCGATTTGCGATAATGCTTTAAATACTGTGTCTATTTCCGCATTTGCACCGACTTTGATAAAACCTGAGATAGGTCCCAAAAGCATACCTGCAAGCAAAGCGCCTACAACTTGTGGCAGTCCGAGTTTACGACAAATAATGCCTAAAATTTTTGTAGTAAGTAAAATAACACCTAAATACAAAAACAAAGTTATGACAAATTCAGTATTCAATATCACACTAAAAGCAGAAATCAAATTTTTGGACATAGCAACCTCACTTTTGTAAATTTATCTAAAACACTTTAAGACACAACTTGCATAAATTTTATACATAAAATCAATGTATTATCTCAAACCTATGACATTATACTCTTATTAATCGGTATTGTCAAACCAAATAATAGGCATTTTAAAAAATAAATAAAAATTATCGCCACACAAATTAGTGACGATAATTATTTTTAAATCATTATATTACAAGAAAAACTATACGCAAATATTAGTACCTGCGTATAATATAAAATTGTCCGCTAGATTACTCGATATCGAAGTTTTTCAACAATTCTTTTAAAGCAATCATTTCCTCTTTAGACAAAGTAACACCCTTACCCATTTTACTGCCGTCTGGGGACCACTCTCTAATGTCGTATTTTGCCTCCTTGTCATTCCAGCTGATAAGATTTAGTTCCTTCTTCCAACCTTTTTGAGACTCGGAAAGAGAACCGATATTAGAAATGATTTGATAATTAAATTCAGGCATAATAACCTCCAATCGTACAACTTTAATTTATTTTAACATAAAATTTTAAAATTTTCAATAATTTTCTTCAAAATATTATAATTTTTTTATAATATATATAATATCATATAAAAATATATAAAAACTTAAATTTTTACACAAATTTTTCTAAAACTTACAAAACTTTTAGAAATAAACAGTCTTAAATTCTTTTTAAAGTATAAATTTTTTGCAAATGGCAATAAATTTGGTATCCGGAGGTAAATATGAACAAGAAAAACACAAAGACATTTAACAATTTGGCAAAAGCTTACGTTGGCGAATCATGTGCACGCGGCAGATATAATATGCTAGCAGAGTTCGCTAAAAAAAGCGGTTATGTAGCAATGAGCGATATGATTAAACTTATCGAAGAAAACGAATTTCAACATTCAAGAATGATGTATAGCTTTTTATGCGCAATGGATAAAAACGTTATTGACAATATAGAGATGAACATCGGTATACCATTTAAGGAAAAACCAAATACTCTTTTGGACAACTTAAAATTTTCTGCCGAAGACGAGGAAATCGAGGCAACAAGAATTTATCCTCAATTTGAAAAGGATGCTCGTGAAGAAGGATTTGAAGATATTGCAAACTTCTTTAAAAACCTTATTCAAGTGGAAACTTGCCACAAAAGCACTTTTGAACAATTTTACGACCAACTTAAAAACGGTACAATGTACAAAAAGCCTAAGGCTGTTAAATGGAAATGTGCATCATGCGGATACGAACACACAGCAAAAGAGGCTTGGACAAACTGCCCTCTATGCGGTGCTCCGCAAGGCACAGTAATGTTGCAAATCGAAGATTGATAAAAAGTAATAAGCCACCTATAAAGTGGCTTATTTTTTATTTTACTTTTATCATATTTTCGTGTCACAAAAACCGCAAATTTAACCACAAAATTTAACAATTAATTGTTAAAAATTGATTTTAATGCCGATTTTTGATAGGTTATTTACAAAAATAAATGTTTTTTTGCAAATTAGATTTTATCAAATTAAACAATAATTTAAAATTATTTTCTAACAGTTCCGTTGCCTACTGCAATATATTTTTCCGAGGTTAATTGCTTTAATCCCAATGGACCTCTTGCATGCAATTTTTGTGTACTTATACCAATTTCCGCCCCAAAGCCGAACTCAAATCCGTCCGTAAATCTTGTAGAGGCATTTACATACAAACAACCGGAATCAACCCTTGTAGTAAATTTTTTGATATTATCAGCATTGTTTGAGATAATCGCTTCGCTGTGATTAGTGCTGTGCTTATTGATATGAGCTATTGCATCGTCTATATTAGCAATGCTTTTTACCGAAATCAACAAACATTGATGTTCTTCAAAATAATCTTCTTCGCTTGCAATTTGAACGTTTTTATAGTATTTAGCACATTCCTCGTCACACTTAATAACAACACCCTCTTTTTCCAATGCAGCAAATATCTTAGGCACGGCAACAGACAAAATATCGCTGTTTATTAAAAGCTGTTCCAAAGCATTGCAAACGGTAGGACGCTGAACTTTTGCATTGACAATAACTTTACATGCCATATCTAAATCGCAGTCGCTGTCCACATAAATATGGCAGTTACCGCCTGCACTTGCAATAACAGGCATAGTTGCATTTTCCAAAACAAGTTTTTTAAGCTTATCGCCGCCACGTGGTATAATAACATCTATATACTCACCTTGCTTTAGCATTTCATTTGTAAGGCTTCTATCCGTATCATTTACAAATTGAATAAAGCTATCGTCAACGCCAAGTTTTTGGATAGCTGCTTTCATAACATTGTACAAAGCCCTGTTACTGTTAATAGCATCGCTACCACCACGCAAAATCACACTGTTACCCGTTTTAATGCAAAGTCCTGCAACGTCAATGGTAACATTTGGTCTTGCCTCGTAAATAACGCCGATTACGCCAAGCGGAGCACGTACTTTGCTTATTTGCAATCCGCTATCGGTAGTCCATGTTTCCACAACTTCGCCTACAGGGTCAGGCAATTTAACAATTTCAAGTAGTCCGTCACTCATAGCTTTAATACGGGCGTCATTGAGTGTCAATCTATCCAAAAAAGCTCCGTCCCTACCCTTTAGCGAGTCGGTATCCACTTTGTTTTCTGCCAATATATAATCTTTATTATCAAGTATGCTTTGAGCAATAGCCGTCAAAGTTTCGTTTTTCTTATTCTCAGGCATACCGCTTAATTCATAACTCGCTTGCTTTGCATTTATACAAAGCTGTTTGATATCAACCATTACTCTTCATCCTCATCATCAAGTTCTGCATTGTGATATACGTTTTGTACATCGTCGTTATCCTCAAGCATATCAATCAATTTCCTTACCTTAGCGGCAGTAGCTGCATCAGGCGCAACAGTATTTTGAGGAATCATACTTACCGAAGCTTCCAAAATTACTAAAGCGGAATTATCCTCCAATGCTTGATTAACCTCGCTGAATGATGCAGGGTCAGTATAAATTTCACAAACGCCGTCGCTAATTTGTACATCGTCTGCGCCTGCCTCCAAGGCGATTTCCATTATTTCGTCCTCGTCATGATTTTCCATATCCACAACGATAAGTCCTTTTTTATCAAACATATAAGATACACAACCGCTTGTACCCATTTGTCCGCCGCATTTGTCAAAGTGGTGTCTTATATCTCCCGCAGTACGATTTTTGTTATCTGTCAAAGTTTCAACGATAACCGCAACACCGCCTGCAGCATAACCTTCGTAAACATTTTCCTCATAGTTAATGCTACCAAGCTCGCCGCTTGCCTTTTTGATACTTCTTGTAATGTTATCGTTAGGCATATTGTTAGCTTTTGCTTTTGCTATAACATCACGCAATCTGCTGTTACTATCAGGGTCAGGTCCGCCGTTTTTTACAGCTACCGCAATTTCCCTACCTATTTTAGTAAAAACATTTGCTCTTTTAGCATCATTAGCACCTTTTTTCCTTTTGATATTAGCCCATTTACTATGTCCTGACATATTTTTGTCCTCCGATTATTCCTGTTTAAATTAAATATTCTATTTTTTAATTATACCACAAATTATTTATTTAATCAATACTCTTCTTACCATTTAATGTGATTTGTCAAACGATTTTTGATATTCTTTAACTTACACCTTTATTTGAAAAAAGATTTTATAAATTTATATTACTTATCCGTTGATTAGTTGATATAAAGCAATACTTAACGAAACGCCTGCGTTTAACGATTCCATATTTCCGTTCATAGGCAAAGAAATCAAATTATCCGCCTGCTCCTTCATTTCTTTTGATACTCCGCGCGACTCGTTGCCTACAAGCAATGCAAATTTACTAGGCTTATCTGCAAGTTCAAACAAATTCTCTCCCGCCATATCAAGCACAAACAGCGGCACGCTCAAATCGTTTTTTGACTGCAATTTTCTGATATTTACAAAAAATATACCGCCCATAGAACTTCTTACAACTTTTGGGGAATACAAATCCACACAATCCCCATAACAATAAATCAAATTTACTCCGCAAGCAACAGCTGTCCTTATAATTGTACCTGCATTGCCGGGGTCTTGTAAATTGTCCAGCACAATACATTTATCACACTTAATATCATTCTCTTGAGGCATACAGCAAACTGCAACCACTCCGCTTGGGCTTTTGGTATCGCTTATTGCCCCCATCACTTTATCGCTTACCAAATAAACATTATTACTCTTTTGTGCGATATTTTGATATCTTTCAAAAGTATTTTCCGTCATAAACAATGCCAAAATAAAGCCGTCAGGTATATCTTTTACGATATTTACACCTTCGGCAACAAACTTACTGCTTTGATACCTGTCCGCTTTTGAACTTAATAACTTTTTAATTTCCTGTATTTTCGCATTGCTTATGCTTGTTATTTTTTCCATCTTTCAAGTTGTATTCCGATAATTTGTTATTTTTATTTTATGGCATTTTTTTAATCTTTAAAATACCAAAAAGTCATTGCAATAAAAATTTGTGGATAAAATCAATTAAAACCTTCAATAAACTTGAAGGTTTTAATAAAAATTACTTAGCTAATTTAGCTTTAGCTTTTTCACAAAGTGCAGTAAAACCTGCAGCGTCATTTACAGCCATATCAGCCAAAACCTTACGGTTAAGATTGATTTCATTAAGCTTTAGACCGTGCATTAATGTGCTGTAAGTTAGTCCGTTCATACGAGCAGCAGCATTAATACGAGCAATCCAAAGTTGTCTGAATTCTCTTTTCTTAAGCTTTCTGCCAACGTAAGCATAGTTACCGGATTTCATAACAGCTTGACGTGCTACTCTGTAAAGTTTGCTCTTAGCACCAAAGTAACCTTTGGCTTGTCTCATTATTTTTCTACGCTTTTTAATAGCGTTAACACCTCTTTTAATTCTCATTATCCATTACCTCCGTCCTATTAGCTATAAGGAAGAATCTTCTTAACTGTCTTAGCTTGAGTCTCAGACACGTAAGTAGCTTTCTTTAAATTACGTTTTCTCTTAGTTTCTTTCTTTGTTAAAATATGGCTCGCACCGTTTTTAGCTCTTTTGATTTTACCGTTTTTAGTAAATCTGAAACGCTTGCCGGCACCGCTGTGTGATTTTACCTTTGGCATAATACCTTCCTCCAATATATATAAATTATTTTTTTACGTTTGATGCGATAATCATAGAAATACTTCTACCTTCAAGATTAGGTTGTTTTTCCATAACACCGTTTTCTTTTACAAGTTCAAAAAACTCTTCCATAACTTTTACGGCAATTTCGGGACGTGCCATTTGTCTACCTTTAAGTTTAATGGACGCACGCACTTTATCCCCTGCTTTCAAAAACTTGTTTGCATTGTTGGCTTTTGTTTTCATATCGTTTGTATCGATAGTTGCAGAAAGCCAAATTTCTTTTAATTCCACAATTTTTTCTTTTTGTGCTTTCTTTTGTTCTTTTACTTTTTTGATTTGCTCGTATTTAAACCTGCCATAATCCATGATTTTAGCAACCGGCGGATTACCTCCCGCAGCAATTAAAACCAAGTCTAAACCTGCACCGTATGCCATTTCTTTAGCGGAATTAGTTGGTACAACGCCAAGTTGGTCGCCGTTTTCGCCGATTAATCTAACTTCCTTAACCCTTATTTGGTCATTAATGATATGTTCTTTATTAATAATTATGCCCTCCCGCAAACAAAAAAATAAAGTGGATAACAAACAAAGTTATCCACTAAAATACAACATTGATAATTTAAAAAATCAAAATATTGATTACCGCGCTCGCTCTTTTGCAATCAAAAAATCCCTTTTGCACGCTGCCGGTGAGAAATAACTTTCTGCTTGTTATCAATATATTATCATACGCCTTGTACATTGTCAAGCGTTTTTATCGTATATCAAATAAATTTTTTACAAAAACAAATTAACCATATTAAACGTATGTTTCCAAAACATTTCCTTCCTTATCCAACTTTCCGTCAGTACATACAATCACAAAATCGGGTGAATACAACAAATAATTTTCGGACTTTTCAATATTTGGCCATTGTTGCATACTGCCTGTAAAGTTGATTGTTTTAAGATTGGTACAACTTACAAAAGCATCGTCGTAAATATTTTTCAAACTTGCAGGCAAAGTTAAACTTTCAAGCTTTTTGCATCCCGAAAATACATTAGGACCTAATATCTCCAAATTTGCAGACATTGTTACACTTTGCAAATTTTCACATCTTTCAAAAGCACCTTGCCAAATCATTCCAACGCTATCTGGTATAACTATACTTGTAAGCTCTTTAAAGTAATAAAAAGCATAAGCCTCTATCACTGTTACACTATCAGGTATTACACAATTTTTACTTGCAACCAACAATTTTGTTCCGCTTTTATTTAACAAACAATTATTTTCGCTTTTATAATATTCGTTATTTTCGTCTACTGTTATACTTTCGATATTCACACAGCACAAAAATGCTCTATTTACAATCGAATTAACTGTATGCGGTATAGAAATACCTGTAATACCGCTACGATACGCAAAAGCCAATACGCCTATTTGGGTAACATCGTAGTTTTGTCCCTTATAA
Source organism: uncultured Clostridia bacterium (assembly GCA_947646415.1). Classification (GTDB taxonomy): domain Bacteria; phylum Bacillota; class Clostridia; order Christensenellales; family UBA3700; genus MGBC100798. The sequence continues at coordinate 103,393 of CANSGN010000003.1, forward strand.
TTTATACTTGCAGGTATTGTAATATTTCCGCTCAAGTTGCTGCTTTGCTTAACTACAGTGGCTTGATTATCTTTTATACCGTATCTAAGCCCGTCTACTATCGTGTAAATATATCCGTCATTGGCAATATCGTTTTGCTTATAAGACCAAACAACAGCACCCCCTCCTCCACAGTTCACGTTAGACCAATTATCCGCCCAACCGTCAAGTTTACTATCCGCTTCGCAGTATATTACAGTTTTTTCATTTCCGAAAACTATCATTGAGCCAATATTTTTAACACCTAAAGGTATGGTAATTTCAAATAAATTTTCGCATACGGAAAAAACTTCATCCCCTATACTTGTTACACTATTCGGGATAACTACGCTTGTCAAATCCATACAAGCAGTAAAAGCGTTATTCTTGATTTCTTTTAAACTATTAGGCAATGTAATATTTTTTAAACCACTGTTTCTAAACGCATCAACCCCTATTGAGGTAACACTATCAGGCAAATTCAATTCACTTAATTGAGCACATCGTCTAAATACTTCATCGTCTATTATATCAAGTTTTTCGGACAAAACTATATTTTTAATTAATGCACAGTTTTTAAATGCTGCTCTCTCGATTACCGTTACTTTATCCAAAACCAAAGTTTGCTCCAAACTTGTGCAATTTTCAAAAGCATTTCTTCCTATCTTTAAAAGATTTTCGGGCAATGTTATGTTTTTTAAATTAGTGCAATCTTTAAACATATATTCGTCAATTACAGTAATATTTCTCGGCAAAATTACACTTTCCAATTCCGTACAACCACTAAAACATCCGCCAAGATTAACTACGGTATTAGGGATTTCAATGCTATTTAAACCGCTGTCAGCAAAAGCCAATTTTTCTATTTCCGTTATTTTGTCGGATATTTCAAATTCCGTCAAACTTTTGCAGCCATTAAACATTCCGTATTTTATTACAGTCAAATTATCCGGCAATACTATATTGCTAAGTTTACTGCAATTTCTAAAAATATTTTTTCCTATTTCGGTAACGCTGTTAGGCAAAACAATTTCGGATAAATTGCTACAGCCGTCAAAAGCTCCGTCCGCGATGCTTGTAATGCTATTTGGAATACTTACTTTGCTAAGGCTACTACATCCCATAAAAGCATCCTTACCAATAGTTGTTACAGTACTTGGTATTGTAATGCTAACAATATTATTGCAAGCTTTAAAAGCACCTTCTCTAATACCGATAACCACTCTGTTATCAACCATATTAGGTATAACTATGTTTGTATCCTCACAAGTGCCTATGCTGTAAACAGAACAACTTTTCTCTCCGTGATAAACATAATGCAAACCTTGTGTACCATATACAAATCCACATTCACATTTTCCGTCAATTATATTATGTGTTTGAGTATTTTGCTTTTCGCCGCAAATCGAACAAATTTGCCAATGGTTAATACTGTCATAATATATTTTGCTTTCAACAGTATGCCTGCTTATATCTTTTTTTAATTTACAACTATCACATTCCTGCCAATGGTTGTTACTATCTTTGTTTAAAACGAAATTATGTGCAGTACTACTTTTTGTATGTCCGCATTTTTCACATTCTCCCCAATGATTGACACTGTCATTTTCATAAACCCAATTATGATTTTCCAAATCTATTTGACCGTCGCAAACAGTACATTCTTTCCAATGTTTGTCGTCATCTTTTTTTTCTATCGTGGTATGCTCTTCCACTTTAACAATGTAACAGTTATTACATTTATACAAATGGCTGTCATAACTTATATAACCCTTAAGCACCCAATCATGCTCATCGCAAACGTAAGACTTGTTGTCCTCCGTTTCGTCATCCCCATCACAGGCAACAAAAAATACTGCTACAAAACACATTAATGCAACAAGTAACAATATAATAAATTTGCTTTTTTTCATATTACCCCCCACTGAGACAATTTAAGCGCGATTTTCGATTGGTTTTTGCACTATTCTTTACTACTTAATTATATCATAAAATATATAATAAGTCAATATTAAAACACAAAATGTTACTTTTATAAAAATAAATGCCTCGACTATACAAATTATAATCGAGACATTTTCATTTTATTTTAAATATTAAATATCAAAGCTCTATATTTTCAGCAATTTTCGTTAAAAATTCCTTAGTTTCGCACTTTACTACTTTTACTGCATCGTTTTTAAAGATTAGTGCCAAGTCGCCTGTCATATAGCCGGATTCGATAGTTTTGATACTTGCTTTTTCAACTGCATCCGCATATTTTACAAGTTCCGCATTGTTGTCCAACTGACCGCGTTTACGGAAAGCACCTGTCCATGCAAAAATAGTTGCGATTGGGTTTGTGGAAGTACTTTCGCCCTTTTGATATTTGTAGTAATGTCTTGTTACAGTACCATGAGCAGCCTCAAACTCCATAACTCCGTCAGGCGCAACCAATACACTTGTCATCATTGCAAGACTTCCAAAAGCAGTTGCAACCATATCCGACATAACATCGCCGTCATAGTTTTTGCAAGCCCAAATAAATCCTCCGTTACTACGCACTACTCTTGCAACCGCATCGTCAATCAAAGTGTAAAAATACTCAATACCGGCCTTTTCGAATTTTTCCTTATATTCGTTTTCAAATACTTCGTTAAAAATATCTTTAAATCTGTGGTCGTAAATTTTGCTTATAGTATCTTTGGAAGAAAACCAAACATCTTGATTTGTCTCCAAAGCGTAGTTAAAGCAGGATTTTGCAAAACTGATAATTGAGCTATCGGTATTGTGCATACCCATACAAACGCCCGCTGTCTTGGAGTAATCGAAAATCTCTATCTCTCTTGTGCCGTTCTCATCCTCTACAACAAGCTTTGCTTTTCCGCCTTTAGCAACCTTTGCCTCCACATTTTTATAAATATCGCCGTAAGCGTGACGGGCAATAGTTATAGGTTTTTCCCAAGTAGGGATATATGGAGTAATGCCGTTAACCAAAATCGGCGAACGAAATACCGTACCATCCAATATGGCTCTTATTGTACCATTAGGCGACTTCCACATTTGTTTTAAATTATACTCACTCATTCTTTGAGTGTTAGGGGTAATAGTCGCACACTTTACACCCACGCCGTATTTTTTAATAGCTAACGATGCATCTATTGTTACTTGGTCGTTTGTATTGTCCCTTTCCACCAAGCCCAAATCGTAAAACTCTGTTTTCAAATCAACATAAGGCTCAATCAAAATTTCCTTTATCCAATCCCAAATAAGTCTAGTCATTTCATCCCCTTGCATTTCTACAATAGGTGTTGTCATCTTAATTTTATTCATAAGTCATTCCATCCTCACTAAAGTATAAAACCATTATAACTTATTTGTGAAATTTTTGCAATAGTTTAGGCGAAGTATTTTCACTTAATGTCAACAAACTACTGTCAAACCTTTTTATCAAAGCTTTATTTTCCTTATATCTTGCAAAAGCACTTTCAATCAAAATGTCTGTCAAGTCCATCATATCGATTCCGACACCCGCAAACAGATAATAAGCCATTGACCCAGGCACTGTGTTTATCTCGTTCAAATACAACTCTTCGAAAACACTGTCATACAAATAGTCAATCCTAACCACACCAAAAAGTCCAAGCTCTTTATATACCTTTTTGGTAGTGTCCATTATTTCCTTTTTCAATGCGGATGTTAAATCGAATTTTTCCTGTTTTGCCTTGCCGTCAAACATAAGGTACTTATCGCCGAAGTCTAAAATATCCTTACTGCGAACAGGTATATCCACATCGCTCAAAATAATCTCGTTACCGCTTAGCACCGCAGCACAGTTAAACTCCACAAGATTATCGACTTTTTGTTCTATCAAAGCCAATTTGTCATACCTTAAAGCATTTTGTATAGCTTTGTAAATTTGTTTGCTGTCAGTAACCGCTTGCACGCCTACAGATGAGCCTAGACTATTAGGTTTGACAACCACATTATTATTGAACTGTTTAAATATTTCCTGCACTCCGTCCTCTGTAATTTTATCGTCAACCAAAAGGTAATTTACATTTTTAACCCCGATTTTCGTAAGATAAATATGCGTTAATGCCTTATCCATACAAATTGCCGAGCGTGCTATATCCGTGCTTGTGTAAGGTATATCATTTGCCTCAAGCAAACCTTGAAGTCCTCCGTTTTCGCCTATCCCGCCGTGAGTACAAAGCAATGCAACATCTATACTTACACTTTTTTCCCTAAACTTTGTTCCCGCATAAACAAGCCTTTTATCCGTTACGTAAACTTCCTTAAAATACGCCTTATTAAATTTTGTGTATATACCGACACTCAATGATTTGGAGCTATCTACAAGCCAAAATTTATTATCGCGAATATACACTGCAATTACTTGATACTTACTTGAATCCAATGAGGACATAGCCCCTATACCTGTTATTACGCTTATGTCTGACTCTACACTATCCCCACCGAAAAATACTGCAACTTTAACCATATCCCCCTCCTAATAATTATCCGGCAAATCATTTAGCAATAAAAGAACATCGCCCGCACGCAAATTGTCTTTAAAAGCCGATTGAGCTTCCCTTAAATTTTTATACTTAATAATACGTGTAGGATTATATCCGCTGTCCACAAGCCCTTTTTGCAATTTATCGGCAAGTTTACCAACCAAAATTGCAATATCGCAAGAACTTGACATTTTAACTCCCAAATTATAATTTATTTCGTCTTCCTTTTCTCCGCCCTCGACTATGCCTTGACAGACCACTACTTTACGGCTGTCAAACATTGACAAAGTATCCAAAGCCACCTGCACACCTATCTCGTTAGCGTTATAACTGTCATCGATTATTGTAATTCCGTTTGCTTTTATAACTTCCAACCTATGAGGGGTAAATTCTAATTTTTCAATGCCGTAAGATATGCTGTCTATATCCATACCAAGGCCTACAGCCACAGTTACGGCAAGCAAAATATTTTCAATATTATGTCTACCAATCAATTTTGTCCTGCAACTTCTTACACTATCGCCTATTTTCAAGTCGAATACTGTACCCTCAGTTGTCGTAAGTAAATTTTCCACACAAATATTTCCGCTGTCAATACTTGTCAACATTTTGTTTGGCAAAATACACCTGTCATACATATTTTTGACTCTTGCATTTTCTCCGTTAAACACAGCCAATCCGTTATTGTCAAGTGCCTCTATCAACTCGTATTTACCGCGCATTACATCTTCTACACTGCCAAAGGTTTTCAAATGTTGCCCTGCTACACCTGTAATTACGCCTACTTGCGGTTTTAATGCCTTTGCAATTTTGGCAACATCCCCGATATGTCTTGCACCTATTTCCATAATAAATACCTGAGTGCTGTCCGTAATTTCGTTTACGCTTTTTGCAAGCCCCATAGGTGTGTTATAACTGAAAGGAGATGCTACTACTTCAAACGATTCGCTTAAGATAGTCGCCATTATATTTTTAACCGAAGTTTTACCGTACGAGCCGGTAATACCGATTTTCATAAGGTTTTGCATGCTGTCCAACTTTTCTACTGCTTTGTTAAAGTACTTGTTTTGAATATGTTTTTCAAGCGGAGCGATAAGCAAAAACGCTAGTCTAACAGTTAAAGGAGTAAGCAAAAAATTTATCCAAACATAATAAAATATACTTAAATTTGTAACAATGGATAGGTAATAAATACCCCCGAAAAATGCAAGCGTCAAAATTGTAAACAACACAAAATAACGCATTACACGTGTAGTAACCACAAGCGGCGTTTTAGATTTTTTAATCAATCCAAACGCTACATAAGCAAGCAACGGCACACAAAAAGCAATTAGCAACCAATACCAAGCCGCTACCTTTAAAAGGGATAAAACCAAGCATATAACTTCCCCTATTAATAAGGATATGTAAAGCCCTATTTGATAGCTCATTTCCGCCCCGTAAAAGCCTAGACCATAGCTTTGCAGTTGGATTATATTTATATTTCTGATTGCAACAAGCACCAATAAAATTGCAAGTACAATACATACGATAATTTGCATAAAAAACCTCCTTTATTTTCCACAAAAACTTCTCAAACAATTATAAAAAGTACTTTTAGATTGCAAATAGCTAAAATGACCGCATTTTTCTATCACAACCAATCGTGAGTTTTTTATTTTCTTGTTAAATGTTTTTGCAAACTCTAAAGGAGTTTCCTTGTCCTCGCTTCCCCAATAAATAAGTGTGGGGATTGTAATATTTTCTATCTCTTTATCTTGATAATAATTGACAATATTTATAAAAGTTTTTTTCATTACGGGCGACAGCGTTTTGTAGTCGCTTGACCCGTAGTTATCCGTGTTAAGTCCAAGCTTACGCCTTATTTTATATTTGTATACTTGTATGTAATACTTAGCACCTCTTTTGGGTTTAAGCCCTGCACTATCTACCAAAACCAACTTATGGCAAACATTATTTGCCGCAAGCTTAATCCCAACCCTACCGCCAAAGGAATGTCCTACCACTATTATTTCCTTAGCATTTTGTTCTTCAATAACTTTCCTTACATAACGGTAATAATCAAAAATATTAATCGGCTCTTGAGGTTCGACTTCAAAAAAAGATATAAGCATACACTTATATCTATCACTTAACATTTGTGCGATTTCTGCAAAGCTTTCAAACCCTCCGCCGAAACCATGCAAAAAAACTATTAATTTGTCTCCGTTTCCAATAACTTTATAGTCGATACTACACACCCCCAAAAGCATAAATCAATGCATCTTCGCCATCTTTATAGTATCTTTTTCTACAGCTTATCAATTTAAAGCCGCATTTCTCATATAGTTTAATTGCAATATTATTACTACTTCTAACTTCCAAAAATATGCTTTCTATATTTTTGAATTGTGCCTGTTTTATAATTTCGGTTACCAACATTTTACCATATCCCAAGCCTCGGTATTCAGGCAAAACAGCAATGTTGGTAATATCTCCCGACGGGTAAAGCCCCGCATATCCTACTATATTTTCGCCCAAATCGATAACCACCATTATGCAATCGTTATCTAACGATTCAAGCAACATTTGTTCCGTCCAAAAATCGGAAAAGCACCGATTTTCGATGGCTTTTATGCCTTTTATATCCTCTTTTGTGGCAAGTCTTATCATTCCGCTTCCCTCTCTGCCTGAGACTTTTTCAAGTACAAAGGAGTCAGCATTTGACAAAATTCCTTATTGTTGATTTTATCCAAAACGCAAGCTACAATCTTGTCAACCTCACGCTCGCCATTCCACTTGATTACCTCATAGCCACACTCAAGCATTTCTTGCTCGGTAGTGTTAAAAAGGGCAACTTCCTTGCCGCACTTATACTGCCCTGCATAGTAGTTACCATGCCTGCAATCCAATGCAATCAAAATATCATTAGTATTATTATATGCAACAGTTTCAAAAGTGTTAATGGCAATTCTATTGCAACCTGTCGCAAAAGCAAGTCCGTTGCAAGTAGTCACTCCAAGCCTTATGCCTGTAAAAGACCCGGGGCCAATCACACAAACTATATTTTGAACTTCACTTATTTTTATTCCGCTTTCATTAAGCAATTCGTCTATAGCAGGCAATAACACGCTATTGTGTTTTTTATTACCGTTACTTGTTCTGTAACTAACTTTGCCATTATTATAAAGCAAAACAAAAAGCTCGTTTTGACAGCTATCCACAAACAAAAAATTCATCATTCCCCTCATTTTATTTCAAATTTACGCGAGTTTTCGCCGATTTTTTCAATATCTATTGTTATAATTTTTTTATCCTGCGGAAAGTCGGTAAACTTATTCCATTCTATAACCGCAACTCCACTCTCAAACAAATTGTCGGATATTCCAAGCTCAAACAATTCATCCTCACTCTCTGCCCTGTACATATCGTAATGGGACAGTTTATATTTTGCATTATATTCTTTCATAAATGCAAAAGTCGGACTTGTTACAATATCTTTTACTCCAAGCGCGGCAAAAAGTGCTTTGGTAAAAGTGGTTTTACCCGCTCCCAAATCTCCGTTCAACAAAATTATTTCATTGCCGCAAAGCTTACTTGCAATTTCTTCCGCAAGCTCTCTCGTACTCTCTAAACTATTTGATATGTATTCCATATCGCTATTATATAACTTTTTTAAATTAATTGCAATTAAATAGTTGCAATTTTTATTTTGCGGTTGTATACTAATATTGTCAAAGGGATTTGAAATACTTGTTCAAGCATAAGCAAGCAAAATTATGTTTGTAACTTTTAAATCAAAAACTTTTGCAAAACTAAATATTTAACTTTGGGGCGAGGTGCAAATCCTCACCGACGGTAACAGCCCGTGAACATTGCTTGCAATGCCGAATAGGTGCAACTCCTATGCCGACAGTATAGTCTGGATGAGAAAAGTTATTTTATATGAGCTAAATAAAATAATTTAATTGTAATAAATTTATTTTTAAACCTATTTTCAATTAAAAATTTATTTACCTCTAAAAAGTTTTCCAATCATTACCCAAAGTGCGGTATGATTTTTTTTATTTGGAGGACTTTTTTTATGAAAACAAAAATTTTCAACACAAGAAAAATCGCCGGTATGGCATTACTTTCCGCACTTGCAATAGTATTATTGTTCATACCCGGTTTACGATTTCCTATTATTCCGTTAACACCGTTTTTGGAATATGATGCTTGCGATATTCCTATCATGTTTGCAACATTTGCCTATGGCCCCGTTTCAGGATTGATAGTTACATTTATAGTAAGCGTTATTCAAGGTGTCACGGTTTCTTCCACAAGCGGAATTTACGGAATTTTAATGCACATTTTTGCAACAGGTTCTTTTACGCTAAGCGCAGGATTTTTATTTGCATTTTTAAAAAAGAAAAAACTAAACCAAATCGCATCTCTAGCAATATCCACATTAGTAGGGTCTTTGTGTTGGGTGGTTATTATGATATTTGCAAATATGGCAATCACTCCGCTATTTATGAAAGTGCCTTTTAATGAACTTATGAAATTAATGCTACCTGCAATCATTCCGTTCAACTTGATTAAAGCAAGTGCAAACGGCGTAATCGGTGCTATTTTATATATTCCTCTTCACAAAAGCGTATCAAAATATCTTGATAAGCCCGTTGTCACAGAGGAAGACTTGGCTAACGAGCCAACTTTGCTAAACGATAATATTTTGCCCGAGACGGATAAAATAGCACAGCCTGAAAACACAGAAACTGTTATAAACGAAACAGCTGAAAGCGATTGCAAAAGCGAAAATATAACTTCCGAAAACTAATCAAATTTTAATATTAAAAAAGCTTACAAAAAGGTGCCCAATACACGGACACCTTTTTTTTATTATTGTTTTTATCAAATAATATCAATTAAAATAAACGAAAACTGTATTACAAATTGTCATAAAACATTTATTTAATTCAAACGTTTTTTGTTTTTATATTGCAATTTTGCTTAAATTTATTGATTGTTTAAAACTTTTTCCAAACGGGTAAAATCATTATGCGAACAAGGCTTTCAACATTATTTATTTTATACAATTCAACGCCAAACTTGTACATTTCCATAACACACTTGCACAAGTTATTGCCAAGGTTTGTCAAAGAATATTCCGTTTTAGGCGGCACAACGGGATAGAGTACGCGGTTTATTATGCCGTCCCTCTCCAATTCTTTAAGCTGCTCGGCAAGCATTTTAGGCGTTGCTTTTACAAGTTTTGCAAGCTCGCTGTATCTTAACGTCCTGTCAAATAAATAATATATTATCTCCAATTTATATTTACCACCTATAACAGCAATCGTCGCATCCAAAGGACAGCCGCAACCTTTTAAAACATTTATATCCATACTCTACCCTCTTACTTTCCAAAAAGTAAGTATCGCACTTTAAAGTGCGTACTTGACAAATTTATAGTATGGGTTTATTATAAAATCAGATAAAGGCTTTGTCAATAATTTTTACGGAGGTTTCTATGGAATTCTTACAATTAGCAAAATCACGCTACTCTGTCCGTTCATTTTTGAACAAACAAATAGAAAGCGAAACACTTAACAAAATCTTACAGGCAGCAAACATTGCTCCTACTGCGGCAAACAAACAACCGCAAAAACTTTATGTGTTGCAAAGTGAACAGGCACTTAAAAAAATAAACTCTGTATGCAAATGTATTTTCGGTGCACCAACCGTCATTTTAATTACTGCAAACAAAAACGAAATGTGGAAAAATCCTTTTTCTCAAGATTATAACACGGGCGACATTGATTGCAGTATAGTATGTACTCATTTAATGTTGCAAGCGTGGGAACTTGGCGTAGGCTCATGCTGGGTCGGATATTTTGACTTGACCGAAGTTGCAAAAGCAATGAATATCCCCGACAACGAAAAACTTGTCGCAATTTTACCAATGGGCTATCCGTCGGAAAAATCTGCACCCGCTCCAATGCACTTTACCAAAAAAGACTTAAGTCAAACGGTAACTTATTTATAAAATAAAAATATCTTAACAAAATAACTAAGCAATAAAATAATTTGCTTAGTTATTTTTATTTCATTATTTAGTTTTCAAAAATTTAGCACTTAAATTGACGTTATTGATTATTTTCCGACTCAAAAACAAATTTTAGGTCATTTTTGACATTTTCTACACCTGAAATTTGTTTCATTACATAAGCTGCAACACTAGACATAATCTTGTCCTTTGTTTTAAAACCTATATACCTATAAGCCTCATTCATTAAAAGATTATTTATGTAAATTGTGTCCCACTCATCTAGCTCATGTATTTTGTAAGTATATTTATCATATTTCGACTTGTATTTTTGCACATCATCCATATTTTTTATTATATGCTTATTTACAAAATCATTTTTCGGAAGCGAAAAATGTTTTGATAACAACAAAGACGGAGATATGCCCCACTTATCCAAAAATTCCTGACCTAAAGCATTTAAATATACTTTTATCCAAAATTCATCTACTACCAAAATCGCCAAGTCGCTTGATACGGGAAATAAAAAAAAGTTATCCATAAATTCCGAGTTTTCTTCCGCTCTTTTTTTAGCTACATGACCAAACCCGTCAACACCAAACAATTTTTTACCAACCTCTTCTGCCATTTTGCAATATTCTTCAGGTGAAAATTTCATTTTAATAGGAAGCCTTTCGGTAACGCAGCCTAAATCATTTAGCACAAACTCTTCAGTTGTATGCACAAACATAAGAAACCCTGTATAAATACTTCGTGTGTTAAATTTCACACCTACTAAATCATTTTTCAAAACTAAATCTTCCAAAGAGTTATCCAATATTGCTTGAATTTCCCTTTTCCAAAAATCCAACAGTGATTCATCATCTTTTATATTGTATCTGGATAGCACACCATCTTTATTAAAATTTTCGCAGTAACCAAAGCTATTTTTTAAATTACGGTACTGTTGTATTAAAAGAAATTTTTTTATTATCTCAAGTTCTTCTCTTGTAATAATAAATGTATCGTATTCTTCATTTACCAATCTATAGAGTATTTTATAAAACGGCTCTTCTATTTTTGTTTTCAAATCTTTTTCTAATTTTTTTACATCTTCATTTTTTACATCATATAAGTTTTTTTCATAAAAAGCACTTTCGCTATTACGTTTAATTATAGCTTGTTTCTGCAAATCAATAATATTTATTTTATATTTGCCGTTTTCCTCTCTTGTTGCAAAATTTTTCACAACCTTATTAGGTATGTAATGATTTCTCTCGTACTCTGCCATTTTATTTCCCCTTATTGTTTTGTAATAATTTTATTTTTTATACGTTAAGTTGATTATTATAGGTTAGTATATAATTTTCCTATCAGCTTTCTAAATGTTTAAATTTTATGCAGTTTTATAAAAATCCTGCAATTATACGTTAGCTCTATAGGTTATTTTTATAATCTGTCCCCCAATCATACATTGCATCAAGGATAGGCTTTAAAGATTTTCCGATTGGCGATAATGTATATTCCACACGCGGTGGCACTTCTGCAAATATTTCTCTTTCAATTAGTCCGTCATATTCCAAAGCACGTAAATTGTCAGTCAGCACTTTTTTGCTTATTGCAGGTATTGTTTTTATAAAATCGCCAAACCTCTGCGTTCCGTTATATATCAAATTGCGAATGATAAGCAGCTTCCACTTATTCCCTACAAGCTGTACAGTGGTTGCAACAGGACAAGCAGGCAATTCTTCTTTTGTCAACATAGCATTAATTTCCTTTTATTTTTTTTCATTATAACACAAATCAAAAATAAAATCAATAGTTCAAAAAAGTAACTAAGTAACAAATCTATTATCAAATAATAAAAAAGTAACGTTCTTGCATAGCTTTTTTGCCTTTGATATACTATAGTTGTAATTTAAAAGATTACAAAAATAAATAAAATTATTTTGGAGGTACAACAATGAAAAATTTTAACAAAATCAGTATTACGGAAGAGGCTCGCATTGAGCTTCACGACATCCTAAATCTTACAGGTGCAGAAATAAGCGTAAATACTCTGCCAGCCGGAACAAATGTTCCATTTATCCATTCACATAAGCAAAATGAAGAAATATATGCAGTTTTGGACGGTGCTGGAATGGTAAAAATCGATGGCGATAACATTGAGATAAAAAAAGGAGATTGGTTGCGCATTTCGCCTAACGCAAAAAGACAGTTTTTCGCATCACCTGACAAAGCATTAAAATATATATGTATTCAAGTAAAAGCCAACTCATTGGAAGGCTACACAATGTCCGATGCAATAGTTTAATTACAAACTAATGTTATAAATTCTTTTAAACTCACATAATAAGAAAATTTCATTACAAAACGCTCTCAATTTTAACGAGAGCGTTTTTGTGGAGCTACTAACCGGATTTGCAAGGAGCATCGCGACGGAAAAGTGATCAAAGCGTAGCGTCCCTGCGAACGTCACTATTTCGGTCTGTCCGTGTTAGTACGACTAAAACGGCACTCTTTATTCAAAGAGTGCCTTATATGGAGCTACTAACCGGATTTGAACCGGTGACCTCTTCCTTACCAAGGAAGTGCTCTCTAGCCAAGAGGATGTGCTCTCATCTCGCAACCACAAGATATTGTGTCCATTTTCCACTTTCAATCACAATATATTGTGGTTTCCACTCTTTGTAGATATATTGGTAGTCAAACAATTTTCAAATTGACTACCAATGACTACCAATATTGCAATTTAGATAGATTACAATCGTTTTAGACCGATTTAATTGACAATCAATTAGCAAAATTTTCTTTGTTTTTTTCTTTTGTTTACAATTAATTTCATAAAAATTCTGTGCAACATTAAATACAAAGAGTTTAATTTGTTATAATATTTTTGTGTTTGAACTACTATGCCTGTTGCTATTTTAATTCGCAAGATTTTTCTGCTAGTTATATTTACTACTTTATATTTTACTATATATATGTTACAAGACTAAACCTAATTTCCATAGCATCAACTACAACTATATCTCTTTAATTTAAATTTAAATTATAATCGTTTCAAAAAAATACATAAAATCTTCTGCTTGCAATTTAGAGCTACTAATTTTGTCTCGTATTATCTTTATAAAATCCGAATTATTGTCTAACAATACAATCAAATGTTGCTTTGCCCTAGTTATTGCAACATACCATTTATTTAAAAAATCAGCATATTTTTGGGGATTTTGTCTATCATTGTTTGACAAAAAAATTCCATTTTCCAAAATTATGACTAAATCAAACTCTTTTCCTTTAGATTTATGTATTGTCATACACTGATTTTCTTTATCATTATTTAAAAATGCAAGTCTATTATCATTATCATTAATAGTTTTAATCAATTTCTCAATATCGTCATTTTCTAATTCACAAGAAAATATCGTTGCCAATTCAACAATATAACTATTACAATTATTTGTATTTTTATATTTATTAATTTTAGATAACAAACCACCAATTTTTTCAAATAATTCATCATCTTTATCAAAAATTTCATTTGGAATATATTCTATAAAGTCATAAATATTTTGATTAACTAAACAAAAATGTGCTATTCCATAATAAAACCATGCATATGATGACACAATTGAATCCAGCTCGATTTGAGGAACATATACAAATTTTGCTCCTTGTTCATTTAATTCTTTACATATACTTTTAGCAGTTTCGTTTTTACCACAAAGAATGGCAGTTTTCTCGTTGTAATATTTTATTATTTTTAGCAAATTTTCTATTTTTTTAGAAAATTCTTCATAATCATTAGTTAGAATGACTCTGTCATTATTGCTCTCTAATGGTTTAATTAATGGCATCGTTTCTTCATTTAACAAATTGCTTAAATTTTGAATTTGCTGCTCTGATCTAAAATTAGCAGTTAATTTCTTAAATATAAATTTACTATTGTCAAATAATTCTTTGAAATTATTTGAATTTGCTCCTCTCCAACTATAAATGTTTTGTTTGTCATCTCCGACAATAAACATTTTAATTCCTAATGTATTATTAGCATACATAAAAAATGAATGCATATCATTATCTGAGTCTTGATATTCATCTATATACCATTTATAATATTTAGACACAAGATATTCCTTTGCTATTTTAGACTTTTTTAAAATTTTCAAAGCTAGTTGAAACACAAAGTTTTCTTTACTATCCGTTAACGAGCAAATTTTACCTGTTACTTTCATTTCTTCTAAACATTCTTGAAAACTATTCTTTTTCAAATTATAGGATGTATTAAATTCCTTAGCAAATTCTTTGCCATAACAATCTTTACAAAATGGTCTTATTATTTCATTAATAACAAATTGATTATTAGTTGTCACATAAATATCATCTTTATTTACACTTGCCAATCTATTAATAATCTCATTTGTAGCTTTAATTGTAAATGTAAATGCAGCAAGAATCTTGTGAGTTTTAATACTATTATTTTTAATATCATATTTTATCTTTTCTACTAATGTTTTTGTTTTACCAGCACCAGCGCCCGCACTAACAACAATGTTCCCCTCTGTCTTTATAATATCTAGCTGCTCCTCAGATAACATCACCACAAAAACTCCTCAACACTTTAAAATTATTATGTTCATAAATTTTTTTCAAATCATGATCTTCTAATTTTTCAACTAAATCTACCATATTGTATAATTTCTTTTTTTGCAAAAAATCAACTGCTTTTTCGATTGTGTCTTGATTTAATAGTTCGCCAAGTCTTTCCCCTAATGCTTCGGCCAAATCATTTTCTAAATCTTTTTTGGACAAAAACACACCTATGCTATTGCATAAATTAACTAAATGCTCATTATTACTATACAATTGTGTACTATTGACTCTTATATCACTCTTTGAGTCTTGTATGATTTCAATTTGTGAAATTTCATTATACTTGTTATCATCTTTTTTTAATTTGCACATCAATTTACTAAGATTTTTTACACGATTCAAACCTAATTTTCTGTTATTTTTATCAATATCATTGTCTGTCTTTATAAACACTTGAATATTTAATGAGACTAATACAGAAAGATATTTCTCAAAAGCAATGCCATTAACAGGTAAAATCACCATATCTTTCTCCTTGTATTGACACTTATATGTCAAGAGTGAATCAAATAATGCAACTTCAGATGGACCTTCAACAAGTAATACCTTATTATAGAATAATGCTTCAGACAAACTTGCATTCAAAATTCTTTTCAATTTTTCATATTCTTCAGGCACATTGTATAAACAACTATACACATCTTTATCAGACACAATTCTTATCAAATTAACATCGTGCATTTCGGTCAGTAAATTAGAAGAATGAGTAGTTAAAAATAAATACGGCATTTCTTTTTGGTCAAACAGAATCCTAGAAAATTTTAATAACATTGATTTATGCAAATGATTTTCTGGTTCTTCCACTAAAAAAAGTGATATTTTTGTTGTACTTGTTTGTTGTGCCAATAATTTGTTAAGTGTATAACTCATAACTTTTCGCATACCATCTCCAGACACATAATACGAATTATTGTCTTTCTCTATATACGGATATAGTGTTTTATATGGATCAATTGTTATGTCATTTGAAGTTATTTTTATTTTTATATTCTTATCGAATTTTTCTATTTCAGATAATATTGTCTCTTGAAATGAATTAACACTACTTAATTTTTCGATTTCAGTATTGACCTCTGCGACTTTATCTAGCAATTGTGTTTTATCGTCTTCTCCTCTTTTTAGCAATTTTTTTGATGAAATTGCTAATTTAAATAATTTATCTAAATCAGTATTGGAATCAAAATATGTAATCTCAAACAATTTATCTAAATCACTTCTATTGCTATTTTGTGGAATGATATCTGCAGTTTCACATGAATCTCCCCAAGATAGTATAATGTCATAATTGCCTTCATTTTTTTCGGATTTTGCAATAATAAATACAGATTTGTAATTCGATGACAAACTTTTCCCTGCCTTTGCAATTACCTTTTGACTATCTTGATCATCCAAATCTGAAATATCAATTTCTACAGTAATTTTTATCTCATTACTGTCATCAGAGTTGTAAAAATCGCTTAATTTAAAGCCATTTTTTCTAATAGAATAATCAAACACAAACCTTAACGCATATAAAAAATTTGTTTTGCCTACATCATTTAATCCAAAAAAAACATTTCTATTAGAAAGGTTTACATTTATACTGCTAAAATTTCTAAAATTTTTAATTGCAATCGACTTAAATTTCAAAGTATTCTCCTTTGGTATTTCTTTTACCTACAATTATATTTAGATTTAAAAAATAAAATTTATATTTTGAATTTCATCACCCTAATTTTTATTATAACAAAATTATTTCAAAAAATCTGAAGATATGTTTGTTATAATCTATAATTATCTCTCAATTTAAATAATTTTGATTTTATTCAAAATTCTTTTCACAAACTACAAAGTCAAAATTGTTTTTTACATTTTCCATACCACATTTTGCTTTCATTGTATATGCCGCAATACTAGGCATAATTGCTTCTTTTGTTCTAAAACCTAAATACCTATGTGTTTCATTCATTAAAAGATTATTAATATATATTGTATCCAATATATCTAACTCATGAATTTGATATGTATATTTGTCTTGTGAAGATTTATATTTTACTAAATCTTTTGGTTTTTTAATCAATTTTTTATTAACAAAATCATTCTTAGGTAGAGAGAAATATTTTGACAAAAATGGTGAAGGAAGAATACCACATTTCTCAAGTTCTTCTCCACTTATTGAGTTTATATATGCTACTTTCCAAAATTCGTCAACTACTAATATTGCCAAATCACTTGAAACTGGAAAAACAAAATAATTATCCATATATTCACTATTGGTTTCTGCTCGCATTTTAGCAGTCTGGCCGAATCCTTCTGCACCATACAACTCTTTACCTAGTTTTTCATTTATTTCAGCATATTCTTCTGGTGAAAATTTTACTTTTACTGGCGTTCTTTCAGTTACACATCCCAAATCATTTATAACAAACTCATCACAGGTATGAACAAACATAAGAAAACCAGTATAAATATTCATTGTCTTTTGCTTTACACCTACTAAATTCATTTTCCTAATTAAATCATCTAATGAATTGTCTAAAATGGTTTGCATTTCTCTTTTCCAAAAATCAAGTGGACTTTCATCATCTTTGATATTGTATCTAGATAATACAATGCTACTATCCCAATTTTCACTATATCCAAAACTATTTTTTAGATTTCGATATTGTTGAATTAGAATATATTTTTTTATTATTTCCAACTCTGCTCTCGTAATTGTAAAAGTATCTTTTATTTCATTAACTAATCTATCTAATATTTTATAAAATGGTTGTTCAATTTTTTCATTCAAATCTTTTTCAAGTTTTTTAACATCATCATTTTTCACATCATATAAATTGTTTTCATAAAAACATCTAGATGTTTCTAATCCTCTTAATGTTTCTTCATGTAAATCAATGACATTTATTATATATTTTCCATTATTATCTATATTAGCAAAGTTCTTAAGTACTTTGTTTGGAATATAATGATTGCGTGTATATTCTGCCATAATCCATATTTCCTTTAAAATATATTTTTCTTTTTCAACTCTTTTACAACACTAATTGCAGTATCATAATCGACATTTTCATATAGCAATTTCTGGGTTATATCCGTATAATCTTTTTTATAAATATCTTTATCTATTATTTCATTTAACAATTTATTAATATTTTGTCCATCTTGAGCTGAATAACATTGCTTATTTATTTTTCTAACTTCTCTTACATCTTGAACCAATGATTGAAAATTATCATCAAAAGTTATTTTAGACATTATTTTGTACAAATCATAAATATGCCTAGAATGTTCCTTAATATTGTTTGAAATATAATAATCACAAATAGCAAAAACTTTATCTACAAAAGTTCGCTCAATTGATTGAGTTGTTATTACAAATGGTTGTAATTCATACATTTCTATCAAATCTTCACGATTTACCAACTTTAAAAATCTGTACAACAAGTTATCAACATTTGCTTTAATAGTTGGAAAAGTTTTTACTATAAACACTGTCTCGATATATAAATTATTTTTTAGTCCTGACAAATCAAAACTTGCCTTATAATCTATTTCGTATTTATTAAAACACCTCTTGCTTTTAGTATCATTTAAATTCACTATTTCAAACTCAAATTCTCCGCATACCGATTCTATTGCTCTTTTAACTTTTTGTCTGTTTGATTGTGTAAACTCATCGATAATTGTCAAATCTATATCTTCAGAAAAGCGTTTTATAATATCATAACACTTTGATAAAGAAGTTCCGCCTTTAAATAACAAATTTGGCAATTTTTCTGACAATTTTTTCAATACTATAGTAACAAAATAATCTTTTTCGATAATTTGAGCAGGAATTTTAAGTTCATTTGCTGCCACACTAACCAACTCATCAAATCTTTCTTTATCTTTATATAGTTGCATAATACACCCCACTTCTAGTAAAGTTTTTGCCTGCTTTTGCTGGAAAATAATTGATATACTTCATTATTTGTGCATACGAAATGTCGTTTTCTTTGATAAAAGCTACTATTTTCCTAGTGTCAAACTCTTCATTTAATCCAATTTGATTAAATAATTCCAACAACATATATATTTTATAATTTGATTTTGTAATTTCAAATCTAGATTTTCTCAAAATTACCTTTTGTCCATTTAAATCAATTTCTCTAACCCTAGTAGTTTCTTTATTTGTTACAATTTCACATACATTTGGCACTTGCATTGTTATACCAAACATATTAAAAAGTGTTATTCCAGTATAAATGCCAAATATTTTATTGTTATCTTTGATATATTTTTTATCAATTACTTTTCTCACATCAAGAATTGAATCGCCAAAAAAAGTTTTTGTAGGAACATAAAAAATACCTTCACTGAATCTAACAAGTTGCCCTGCATCAATACTTTCTTTAACTAACTGATTAACCCTTGAACGAGATAACTTAGTTTTATCCATTATTTCATTGAAAAATATAGGTTGATTTTTTCCGTATTCCATAACAATTTCTCCAAACATAAAACACCTCCTAAATTATTATATTCTTTTTACAAACTCATTATACACTATTCTACAATTTTTGTCAATAAGTATATAGTTATTTTTGTTACAGATAAATTACTCCTGCAAGTACTTTGACCTACAGGGGTGAAAAATGTTTATTTTTTAAATTTACAATCAAGTTTGTCTGTCGCTTGTTTAAAATATGAGCGGTCAACACTATTATAAGTTTTAATGGTTGTTGTCACATCTTTATGCCCTAACAATTGCTGTATTACTTTTGGATTTTCTTGTGATTCAAACAACATGCTTGAATATGTATGCCTCAATGAATGAAAATGAATGTTGTATTTATCAAGACCATGCTTTTTTATAATCCTATCGAACATTGTCTTTGTTCCCCAATATGTTCGCAATTTACCATCATCCGTTGCAAACACCAAATCATTTGGAGCAATAAATGACATACCTGTTTTAACTTGATGTTTTTCTCTGTTTTCTCTCCACTTGAGCAAAGATTTTTTAAGAGTTTCCGGCATAGGAATTTCACGCACACTTGCACAAGTTTTAGTATCTGAAATAACTGTTTTGCGGCTTATAACATTAAAATTCTCATCAAATTCCGGGATTTGAGTGATAGCATTATTAATAGCGATGATATTGTTATCAAAATCGATGTCTTTCCATTTAATTGCAAGCACCTCTCCTATACGCATACCACCAAAAAGTTGCATCAAACATAATGTTTCATAGAATGGATATTGGCAAATTACATCAAAGAATTCTTGCCTATCTTCTATAGGAATTGCCTTATAATCATCAGCCTTCTTTTCCTTATGTTCTTTTGTGGACTTAACTTTACATTCAGTCACAGGATTGCCATCTATGAATTTACATTTATGTGCATAAGTAAAAAATTGATTAAGCAAAAATTTGACTTTTCTAACTGTAGCAAGTGCATATCCAGCAAATATCATTTTATTCAAAAGTGCTTGAATGGTATACTCCGTTATTTCTTCCAGTTTCAATTTACCAATTTCAGGATAAATGTAAAGTCTTGCGTTGGCAAGCACTCTATCAAAAGTTCTAGGACTGACCTCAGCTCTTTTAAAAGTAATTATCCATTGATGCATTAAAATTTCAAGTGGATCATTTACAATAGAAGCTCTACCACCTTTCAGTTTTGTACCAAGCAAAGATGTCATTTTAATTGCTACTTCTGAACGAGTTTTTCCATAAATAACTTTTCTTTTTCGTTTCCCGTTCTCATCGTATCCTAAAGTCACAGATGCCATCCAACGATTTTCTTTTTCTCTATAGGTAATGCTTCCTTCGTTATTCCCTCTACGAACAACATTTTTCTTTTTAGAATTTGCCATAACTATTATCTCCATTACAATACACATTCATTTGCCAAGTCACAAATGCAACGATACTTACAACTTGACGTTTTCCTACTTGAATCAGTGGGAAAGACTTACTTTTCATTAATGTACGGACATTGTCTCTGCCTAAACCTGTTAATACAACAATATCATCACAATCTAAAAAAGATTTGCCATATTCGGTGCTAATGCGCTTTGTTTCAGCTGCTATTATACTTTCCATATTCACATTCATTCGTTTTCTTCGCTTATATGCAAATATACAAGTAATTCGTCGTAATTGAGTAGCACCTTTTTCCCAACTGTGAAAGAATGAATAATTCCTTTGCGACATAATTGCCTTATAAAATTGCAAGTAATCGCAGTTTTGCTGTCCTTCTGCTTTATAAGTTCCAAAGTTTCTTTCACTGTTCTTAATCTCGCTTTTTTCATACAGTTTACCTCCTTTTAACATATTTGAACTTAAATTTGAAATTTTGCACAACACATTGCAATCTATCTCATTTCTGTTCAAATGCAATATAACAGACGATCTATTCAAATTGCGAGTAGATAATAAGTTATATATAGATAAGTTTCCCATATTACTTGCGTTACAAATTGTGAGTTTATGGGGTAATTTTGGGGACAAACCAGTTAGTAAATAAAACATAAATTTTTCTCCTTCTCTTTTATTTGTCTTTCGACAAAAAAACAAAATCGAAAAAGGTATATGCTGTCAAGGTTGCGGCATCGCCGTGAAAAAAATATTGCATAATTCATAAAAGAAATTCTAGTTTTAAGCAATAATTTTTTCCCTTGAATTAATTATCTTTTATCATTTAATTGTCAACAGCATAGACTTTTTTCGATACTACAACAAGTCGAAAGACAAAAAAAACAACTTCTTCACAAGATTAACAAATAATAATTCGACAATTTAAACATTTGTTTTTCAAGAAAACTTGATTTAATCGACATAAATAAAATTGAAAATCGTATATAAATTTACAAAATTTATATATGAAATTTATATCGCTCAACTAAATCTCTCTAAATAACATAAAAATATAAATTTTATAGTTTATAAAACTTATCTTTTTTAATTTATTCTATGTCTCTATGCTAATTACTGCATAAGAATAAGATGAAAAAAATTAACTATAAATTTTTAGATTGATATTACGAAGAAATTGAAGTTACAGAAGAATTTTATGAACTATATTCAGAAATTTGTCACCGAGAAAAATTAGATAACCGCAGAGAAACAAGAAGACATCAGTCCTTAAACAAATTAAACGAACAAGGAATAGATTTTGTTGACAATACAAGTAATACTATTGAAATTGTTGAACATTTAGAATTGTCTGAAAATATACATAACGCATTGAGTACACTAACAACAAAACAATATCAAGTGGTTGTAATGCATGTTTTTGAGGAATTTTCTTTTCGCAAAATTGGTGAATTATTAAGTCTAAGCAGATACACTGTAAGAGACTACTATAATAATGCCATAAAAAAATTAAAAAAATTTTTCTCTTGATATACCCCCAAAACACATATTTCGTGGCTATTAAGTGAAGGGCTATTGCTCTATCACATTTTAAAGGAGTAGCAAATATGGTGACAATTAAGCAAATAAGAGAAGATTTAAAAGAAATTAGGTATTATTATTCCAAACAAAAAGATTTTGATAAAGCGGCAAAATATGTAGTAGAAAGTTCAGTGACTAAAAAAGTTATTTATTACAATGAAGCAATTAAATATGCTCCTGCTCGTCTATATGATTTATACATATCGCTCTACACTCAAAACAATTCCCAAGCAGCTTTGGCAGAAGATTGGGGATTTTGCAATGATTATATTAAACAATTAAACAAGCAACTATGCGAATATTTATTCAATTATTTTAACAATTAAATACAACTAAAAAAGAATCGAAAATATCGGTTCTTTTTTTGCGATAAAAACGTAATCAATTTTTGGCAACTTCAATCAATCGTAATAGTGCTTTTTCTTAACCTATAATTTCCTTTTGACTACACTAACATTACCATTATTCTAACTTGTTTATCCTTTTCTACCTACTCGCATTACAAATTAGTTTGACTTATAATTCAATTGTAAATGTAAGACAAGCAAATTGCGATTGATAGCGGTTTCAATATATGGTGGCCACCTACCGCACATCGGCGGAGACGGAATGTCTCAATATAATGTCTATCATTTGCAAATTACAACTTAATATTGAGATGTTATTATTACTATTAAAATAGTATGCAAATTAAATTATCTCAAACAAATCTATTAAAGGAGTCTTTAAAAATGGCAAATTACAATACTGAAAGAAGATGGACCACTCCAAATAAACGTGCAAAGTCTTACGCAGATGAACGAAAAGCAAAAGTTCACCAACACGGACAAAAAGAAGGTAAAGAACTGACTGATTATGAGGCAGGACTTCGTTCTGGCTATCTTCAATGCCAATCCGACCACGCAGGGCTATTTAGGTATAAGCAAGCAATGGATGCCGGTCTATCTAAGTCAGAAGCAAAGAAATTCTCACGAGAAAAAGGCACTAAGTTGAAAAAAGGGGGTAAGAAATAATGAGTATTATGGTTGAAAAACAAGCATTTGAGTTTAAAGGTAAGGAATATTTTGAGTATTTTATCAAAGGTAATGTGCGTGGCAGAGATGTAAAAGTCAAACTTGCACCACCTGACAAGACAGACAAAGGTGCTTTTACTGTCCTAGACATTGTCTTTGGGGACTCAAACAATGCAGAGTTTGCTGTTGTGCCTTATGAATTTCAAGATAGCACAGGCAAAACCATTGTCGGCAACAAGTTTTTTGTACGAACTACTGATGCAGAAACTGGTGAAATTTACGAGTGTCAAGTCAAACCTGCAAAGAATTCTGACAAAACTCTACTTTCAATGTTAATGCGTTAAAAAAAAGGAGCAGTTTTATGAAAAAATTAATACTAATTTTGCTAATTATTATACTTGTTATTTTAGTTGGAACATGGCCTTTGACATTTCTATCTAAATTGTTTATTTGGGTTGCAAACGGTATGCAATGGCTAGCAAAAGTGCTTAATTTTTTCGGTTGGAATGGCTTAATCTAATTAATCAAAAATAAGGCACTAATTTAAGTTTTTTGAGTTAGTGCCTGTATTTTTTGAAAAGGAGTATATATGAAAGCAATAAAAACAATAACAAATTGTTGTTTAGTATTACTTGTTGTCATTAGCATTTGCGTTATTATTGGTTATGTGTATTATCACTTTTTTGTTAAAGACACAACTATTGGTGTAAACAACATAGATAACCAAGTCGGTATGGATATTCAAGAGATATTGAAAGATGAAGATTTGTCAGATGAAGAAAAAGACAAAATGAAAGACAGGTATTTCCTTGAAGTCAATTACTATTCAAATGACAAAAATAATGGTATCAAATTACAAGAATTAAAAATGAACTATTTTACTACTTTTAACCTATTGTCTAGTGATTATAGGTCAACAGGTATGCAATACATTGGCGACTACAAAGGTTTACCACTAGATACTTGGGATGGCAATAGCAAGGTTTCATTTTTAAAACTTAATGGCAAAAATGATAGATACTATGGCACAAGCAAAGAATCTGTTGCTATTGCAGACAATTATGTAGATAAAAGTTTCAATTATTATGATTACACAAACGAAATTAATTGGAATGGTATCACTAATGAAAACGGAAGTATTGCTACCGAACTTAAAAGAACAACCGAGTTTATTATCAAAATAGATAACAGGGCTTTCGCTATAAGTCTTAACAAATATTTTGACAGAGATGTTGGCGATGTCCGTAACATTTTTGGTATAGGTTGGAAAGTTGGAGAAGTGTACAACAGATATTACTATACTTATGCTAGTTTGTTTCAGTCTTGTATGCAAGCCGTAAAAAGCAATAGTGCTGGATATGGAGATTACTATATCACTGTTGACCTAAGTTCTTTGTTCTCTATAAAGGAATATGACATTGAAAGTGGCAAATTTAAGACAGATAATGTTACTAACATAATTAAAACCTACTCTGTTCTTAAGTTCCATTATGATGAAAATGGTGCAAGAAACAGCACTCAATCTATGTTCGGCATTATTGACAACAACTCAAAATATGACATTCAAGATGACCCAATAGACACAACATATTGGCAAGAGCGAATGACTTATAACCTTAACTATGCAAGCAAATATAATGGCAAAGACTTATTTGAATACAGATATTCAGACACTTACAATGGATATTTTATTTCATTGACAATGGATGGTAAAAAGTTATTTGCAAATATGCCACGAACAAAGGTTAATATAGTCATTGATTTAAATTCGGATTATTTCACTCAAAACAATATAAAAATAGTTGGTCTTGACTACAATGCTTTTGAAAATGTTGAGTTAGATACACTAACCATTCGTGGAAGCACAGACAAATTCTACTTAATGGATAAGTCCTTAATTGGCACGCAGTTGAAGACATTTAAACATAGCAAAGATATTATCTTTGTAGGTTTAGAAAATGCAACAAACAGCGAGTTTGTGGAGGTGGTTATATGACGAAAGCAATAGGCACAATTTTGTTATATGTTCTTGCATTTGTAATCATTGTTGCTGCTGTGTTTTGTGGTATTCAGTTCTACAAAGAAGTTAGGGCAGAAAGTTATGTCAATGGTTCAATAGACATAAGTAATCGTTTTTCACAAGAGAGTTTTAATTACTCTGCAACTAGTGTAGTATTTTACCACGATTTGTATGATGAAACAGATACTTATACATTTGAAAAAGATTTGTTAAAAGTAGAAACATTTGATGGTTCTAAAAAGACTTACCAAGTGCAATTAAATGATTTTGTCCTTTTAAATTGTGAAATAAACTCTGGCTCAGTGTTTGGCGTTGTAAATATTGACTTTTATGATACCGATGGAAACATTGTAAATAGTGCTGTACTTAACATATCAGTAAAATTTTTAAGTAACAAAACAACTCTCACTCTTGCCACTAATGGCAAAGAAAATGCATCTTTTCTTGAGCAATATTTTTCAGACAATGGAATAAGGCTTAAGATTATGGAAATTAAACAGGAGGTTTAAATAATGTCAACAACAAAAAAAGTTTTAACAATAATTGCTTGCATTGTATTTGCTGGAATCTTAATTGGTGTATCAATTTGGGGTTTCATCAACTGGAGCAAAGTAAAAGAAGGCTTTAAAGGCAGTGGCTTATATACCCAAGAAGATATACAAAAATCTTATGAAGATGGCTTTAACAAGGCACTCTCTGATAAAAATGAGTATGAAAAACTTATCAATAGTTATAAGGATACTATTACAACTCAAAATGACCTTATATCCAAACATACTAGCGAAGTTGCAATATTAAATAATACAATAAAAGAATATTCTGACCAACTTGTATTGCTTACCGAACAAAGAGACAATTTGGAAATTCAAATATCTGCTTTAAACGATATTAAGAAAGATAATGAAAAAACCATAAGCGAATTAAACAAACAAATTGAAAGTTTATCTAATCAAGTTACTATTTTACAAACAAACGAAGTTGAAAACGCAAAACAAATTGAAATATTAACTACACAAATTACAAGTTTGCAGTCAATTAATTCACAATTACAATCTACTAACGAATTAAACACTCAAACAATTAATAATTTAAATGTTCAAAATACTGCATTAAATAACCAAATTGCTGAATTAACTTCTCAAATACAAAACAATTCTTCTATTGTAGGTACATTAAATGCAAAAATAACTGAACTTGAAAAATCCGTACAATATTATGAACAATATTTAGCATCAATAACACAAGGCGAACTACTTATGGTAACTTTTGAATTTGATGGTAGTGTTTATAATGTTCAAATGGTAAATAAGGATGCAATTATATCTGTTTCAACTCCACAATCCACTGAATATGTGATATTTAATGGTTGGACTGTAGATGGAGAAATTGTTGATTTGTCAACTTATGTTATTACTGAAAACACAAGATTTATTGCTGATGTGATTTACAAATATGATATTAAATTTTTAGCAGATGGTGAGAACGTGCGTAGTGAGATTATGTTAAAAGACAGCAAAATTACTCCACCAGAAGCACCATTCAAAAGCGGATATGTATTTGAAGGTTGGACTGCCAATGGTTTTGATTTAGTGAATTTTGATAGTTACAAAGTATCTCAACACACAACATTTACAGCAAAATATTCTAAACAGTATACTGTTTTATTTGAGTTTGATGGTGCTACTATTGCTAGTCAAACTGTTTTAGGCGGACATTATGCAGAGCCACCTAATCCAACTAGTACATTCTATAAAGTTTTCAATGGCTGGAAATTGAATGGAGTAAAAGTTGATGTGTTGAACTATAAAATAACTAGCGACACTGTCTTTGTTGCAGATATTATTTATAAATACGATGTTAGATTTATGGTAGATGATGAACAAATTGACTCAATACTTGTTGTAAAAAACAACTCTCCTAATTATAATGTTACCCCAAATAAAACTGGTTATGTATTTTTAGGATGGTCAATTAATGGCACTGATATCGTAGATATTAGCACATACAAAGTAACAGAAACAACAACTTTTATTGCTGTTTTCCGTGCAGATAAATTTACTGCAACATTTAAAAATGGTGATTCTGTTGTAGATACTCAACAAGTTACAAATGGTGGATATGCCACTATTCCAAACTTTGACACTGAAACATTTATGGGTTGGACTATTAACGGAACAGACATTATTAATGTAAGCATATATAAAATAACTGAAAACACAACTTTTAAAGCAAAATTCGGCACTTGGCAACTACTAACAGATGAGCAACTTTATGTTTATGGTGAAGGTAGAAATCAAGAAGATATCTCTATAAATGGCTTAAAGATTGGAGAAAAAATCAAAGTAACTGCAAATCTTATTAAAACTAATATTTCTATGGAAAGTGATGCTTATTTTATCAATAGTCCAGATGGTATTGGTTGTTATGGTTGGGTTTATGGTGGCAATGGTAGATGGTGTCAACTTGACCAAGATGGTAATGCAATGGATGGCGGAGAACTTATGGATGACATTGAATTAAATAGTATGAATGATTTTACTTCAGTAATGGGATATTCTGATTACGGTGTAGAAAATGAATTTACTATTAGTATTTCTTGTAAGAGAGATGGTGTTTTGACTATTGAATGGTCAGACCAAGCAGGCGGATACATTGACACTATGACAATGTGGGGCTTGTATGTTTTAAGGTGATACTATGATAAATATAATATTTGCACCGCCTAGAACCGGAAAAACTTGTTATATGACACATATTGCAAATACATACGCCTTTGATAGAACTCGCAACTCTATTATGGCTCATGAACTTGCAAACAAAATCAATAGTGGCTTTGACAATATAAAGACAATACCACAGCACTGCGTTTCAGCAAATTATGATATGGTTTTTCGCAAGTTTAGGTATTCACCTAGATATAACCGCAGAATTAATCCTTATAAACTTGGTTTTGCTAACCCATTTGTAGAGACACATTTCAACTTCCCATTTGAAGTTATATGTATCACGGAAGCACAAAAATACTTAAACAGCAGAATGAGTTCATATTATCCTGACTGGCAATCAAGATTTTACGAACAGCATGGGCACAATAACCTAGACATTTTTATGGATACTCAAAGGCCTATGCTAATTGATAAAAACATTCGTGAATTATCTAAGTTTACCGAAATTGTTAAGTTAGATATTAAGTACAACGACTTTGGTAAACCTTGCGAACTAACTTGGGAACTTCGACATATTGACAATAGCAGCCTTTTTGATATTTATATGGAAAGTGGTAAAAAGGACAAGTCTTGTTATACTACTGGATTTGTTTGTGCTGACTACAATGTGTTTGAATGCTACGATAGCCAGTCCTGTAAACCGAAATTTTATATGGGACACTTTGATGATGATATTGACTATACCAAAGCAGAGCCTGTTATTCAAACAAAAGAAGGTTATCTGCAATACCTACTTGAAAATGACGATGAACTTCCGGAGAATTTTTATCAGCAAAAAAGGAGAAGTGCATAATGCTAAACTATAACAAAAATAAATTAATTAATGAGTGTCTTGACAAGTACTACGAAACATTTTCGCATACTCTTGACACAGCGGATTTTGTTCCTGACAAATTTAATGATAAAATACTCAATTACATTTTTAAGAACTTGAAAAAGTCATTTAAAGTATTGGATAAGGAAGATAGGATATTCCAAAGAAAAGTTGTTAAAGAACACAAGAAAAAGTTAAGGCTTGAAAATAAACAAGCAAAACAATCTAAAAAAGGGGGTAAATAAACATGGGATTCTTCACTTCAAAACAAAAAAGAATGGCAAAGAAATGCTCGTTTGGCGAACTGCAACAAGGTTATGAACAAGCGGATTTGCGTTTGGAAAGGGCTTCATATAACGGTGATGCAAAAGAACTCAATAAGGCTATGAAAGAACATAGAAAATATGAATATGCACTGCTGTATAGAAACACTCCTGAATACAAGAAAAAGTTTAAACGATAGTTTTGTTTTGATGGTTTAATCAATGTGAAAATGCTTATGCCATATGCAGATGCTAAAGTTTATTACGATGGCTCGCATTACATAGCAATTCCACTTACAAAGCGACCTAATATGAAATATAGGGAGCAAACTATTGAAGAACAAATTACTGTGATACAGGAAATGGAAGGCTTGGAAACTCAAAAGGTGGAAGAGCCTTTTATTAACTGCGTAAAAAACAAAGATATTATTGTGGAAGAATGTGCTATAAAAGTTGAAAATGAGCCGAAAATCGATACTAATACAGTAAAAAACGAAATTATAATAACTAAAAAGCAGTTATTTGATAAGTTATATATGGAGCATATTGATTTACCGAAAAAAGAAAGAGCTTACAAAATTATGGAAGAAATGTTGCCCTATTTTGATAGTGTAGAAGAATTAAAATGGTATGTAGATTTAGGTTTTGAACGCAAGCAAAGGAATCTAACTGCAAGGCGTGTAAGAATGGTAAGAAAGGCAAATTTAGCAGGATTTAACTATTTTGTAACATTCACTTATGACGATAAAAAGCATACAGAACAAACATTTAAAAAGAAATTACGAACTTGTTTAAGACATTTAACTGAAAGAAAAGATTGGAGATATATGGGAGTGTGGGAACGAGCCCCAAAAACAAATAGATTACATTTTCATGGTTTGTTTTGTATACCAGAAATTAAGTTTTTAGACATACAGCACTATAAGGACTATGACACAACTTCTCACAAAATGCAAGACAGTTATCAGTCTGCTTATTTCAATACCCGATTTGGCAGATCTGACTTTAAAGAAATATCTGCAAACAAATTGGAATTAGGTAACGAATTATCCTACATGTTTAAATACATAGAAAAAACAGGCGGAAAAATTGTGTATTCTAAAAATCTTCCCCAATTTTTCATATCTGATATATTTGAAGAAGATATCGTTTGCCGTATTGGGCAAGAAAACAAAAAACTGCTTTTATATGACGACTTCGCTTGTTGGAACAATGGAGAATATATGGGCAAAGTAAGTAATGAAGTTATAAATAAAATGGAAAAACTTAATTGAAAAGTTGTGTAAAACTTAAATTTGCGATGGCGTAAAAAAATTGGGGAATCGTGGCAAGTTTACGCACGACCCCCAATTTTAGCCATCGCATTAGTTTT
>CANSGN010000004.1 GCA_947646415.1 uncultured Clostridia bacterium
ACTGAAATCAACATAAAACTTGTCCTCCTTAATTAAACTGCTTTAAAAATCTAATATCGTTATCAAACAATATTCTCATATCAGGTATACCATATTTTATCATTGTAATACGTTCAATACCCAAACCAAAAGCAAAACCACTGTAAATATTGCTGTCTATTCCACAGTTTTCCAAAACTTTAGGGTTTACTATTCCTGCACCTAAAATTTCTATCCATCCTGTGCCCTTACAAATTCTGCAGCCTTTACCGCCGCACATTGCACAAGTTACGTCAACTTCAACACTAGGCTCCGTGAATGGGAAGAAAGACGGTCTTAATCTAGTCTTGGTATTTTCATTAAACAATGCTTTTGCAAATGTCTCCAAAATACCTTTCAAATCACACAAAGTGATTCCTTTATCCACGACCAAGCCCTCGATTTGTTGGAACATAGGGCTATGGGTTGCATCGTCATCGGGTCTATAAACTTTGCCAGGATTAACTATACGAATAGGCGGTTGTTGGCTAATCATAGTTCTTGCTTGCATAGGCGAAGTATGAGTCCTTAACAACAACTCGTCATTAATGTAAAAAGTATCTTGCATTTCGCGTGCAGGATGGTCCTTAGGTATATTAAGTGTTTGAAAGTTAAAGAAATCCGTCTCAACTTCAGGACCTTGTTTAACCTGAAAGCCCATTTGAGTAAAAATACCTAAGATTTCGTTTATAACAATCGAACAAGGATGCAATCCGCCTTTAGGATTACGCTTGCTGCTTAATGTAATGTCAACACTTTCACTATTTAATTTTTGTTCGATACTTTTTGCAGTAAGCTCAGCTATCCTTGTTTCTATACGGTTTGTGATTTCGTCACGAGCTTGATTTACAAACTTACCTATAACAGGCTTTAATTCGGGAGCTACGTCTTTCATACCTCTTAATACATTTGTAAGTTCTCCGTTTTTACCTAAAAATTGCACTCTTATTTGTTGAATTTTTTCTAAATTTTCCAAATTTTCGCTATCTTCAATGAGTTCAAGAGCTTTTTGTAAAATTTCTTTGATTCTTCCTTCCATATTTACTCCTTTTTACTAAAAAGTTGCTTTATTTTCTAAATTATTTTTATTATCGTCACTTATTAAATTATTTTTCTCTAATAATATTAAATTTCATTTTTCGTCATTTTATTTTTGCTTTATTACCTCAATAAAATTTTCTAACTAAAATTATCAACTTAATAAAATTTTAAATTAATAATATAGTCTATCAAACTTATTGCATTTAAAAATAAAAACACCCCAATACTTTCGTATTAGGGCGAATAAATCACGGTACCACCTAACTTCACACAATTTAAAAACAATAAATTAGCAAATATTTTACCAATGCTCAAAATTGTGCCTTAATCAGATTTAACGCAGTCCTACGGCTTTTGTTACTAAGTTTCCCATTCCCAAAAGCAACTCGTGAGTGAATTCGTAAAACATAGTGGTATCGGCTCTCACCAAAACGCCTTTTCTCTTTTACCCTATTGTGATGCTACTTGTCTCCGTCATCGTTATTAGGTTTATTTTAACATTTAAAAATTTAAAAGTCAAGTTATAAATAATATTTATATACATTTTTATTACAAATCTCAATTTGGCGACAAATGCAATTTACCATAAGAGCTTGAGCCGTTAAAATAAAATTGAGGAACTTCGCCCACAATGATATTCTCACATACTAAAATAGCTGTAGAAATATTTACAGGTACGCTTGAAATAGGAAGTACCAATGAGATTGTAGTTTTTATATTTACGTAAATACTATGCCTTGTTTGATTGATACCCACTTGCTCAAAGAAAGACGTAAAATCACATTGAACGCTACCTATAGGCAACAATGCAATGTTTACGGGTGGTCCTAAATCGGAAAGCACTACCGAGCCCGTAAAAGCACCCAATGGTATTTGCACAGATTGATGTTCTATCTTTTCGATATTAGATTGACATAAGTTTGCCAAATCACGTGTTAGCCTATTTATTTTTATCGTATTTGCCTGCACAAATTGAATTTTGTCGTTTGCGTCCTTTTGTATTATTACAAAATCGTCATAAGTCATTTCGCTGTCAATTACCATGTGTGCGGCGTTGTTGATTGCATTGACTGCCATTACCTTGACACTTGCCTCGCTCATGGTAAGTATTGCAGGCATTATATTACCCCTTACATACGCAAGAAGACCAACTACCAGCAGCACTATAACAACAATTATTATAAGAAATTTTACAAGAAAATATCGTCGCTTTTTAAATAACTTACCTATTTTACTCATTGAATTAATATATGCAACAACATAAGTTTTTGTGATATTTTTGCACAATTTTAATAACTCCACACAAAATAGATAAAACAAAAAATTCTACGTATACAAGTAAAATTTAAACCTATTTTTCCACAATATAAAGGAAAAACAGCCATAAATAGTATAATTTAGGCCGTTTTTTACAATATTAAATGCTTATAAAAGTTTTTGTCACATTCGTTTTGTTTTTGATTTTGAGACGACAGAAAAAATAAAGCCGAAAACTATTGCCGCCGTAAGTCCACCCGCAGCCTTTTGCATACCGCCGACAACCGCAGGGATAATGCCGTATTTTGCGCCGTCAATCGCACCTTTTGCAAGGTTTGCGCCAAAGCCTACAATCGGCACGGTTATACCCGAACTTCCAAATTCTTTTATATATCTAAAAGCTCCAACAGCTTCCAAAACAACACCTAAAGTTAAAAATAATACCAATATTCTTGCACTTGTCATTTTGGTTTTATTTATCAAAATTTGTCCTATAAAACAAACCAAACCGCCTACCACAAAAACTTGTAAATATCTTAAAAAAATGTCCATATTCACCTCATATTTCAATGTCTATCGCATGTGCGATTGCAGGGATTGATTCCCCTTGCATAGTTGATAATCTTGACAGCAATGCTCCTGTCGGAACTAATAAAATTTTATGCAATTTTTTTGCCAAAAGCTCTTTGTGCAAATATGCGCTGTAAACTATTGCCGAACAGCCTGCTCCACTGCCGCCTTGACCGCAATTTTGATTGGAGGTGTAAATTCTTGCACCGCAATCGTCAAATATATTCTCAGTTACCAAGCCGTCCACTTCCGCAAAATGCTTTAATAAATCCAAGCCGTATTTACCAAGGTCTCCCGTGATAATCATATCGTAATAGTCGGGTGTCCTATTCATATCTCTTAGATGGGTATAAATAGTATCATAAGCAGCAGGTGCCATTGCAGCCCCCATATTTGCAGCATCCGATATCTCGTAATCGATAACCTTGCCGATAGTAACGCTTTTTATCTTAGGATAATCTCCACTGTTTCGCTCTAGCAACACAGCCCCTGCACCTGTTATCGTC
The DNA here is from genome assembly GCA_947646415.1 of uncultured Clostridia bacterium. Taxonomy (GTDB): domain Bacteria; phylum Bacillota; class Clostridia; order Christensenellales; family UBA3700; genus MGBC100798. The sequence continues at coordinate 3,393 of CANSGN010000004.1, forward strand.
CATTGACTTGTGGGGGTTGGCTGAGTGCCTAATTCCAAAGGAAACCTGTATTGTCTTTCCGCAGTACCAAAGTGCGAACTTGTGGCACATACTATCCTTTGCATATTATCGCCGTCCATAATCATACTTGCAACAGCCAAGCTTTCCCCAAATGTGGAGCAAGCACCATACAAACCGATGAAAGGTACTTCAAATTCCCTTGCACTAAAACTTGAAGATATTATTTGATTTAGCAAATCTCCTCCAAAAATACAGTCAATGTTACGGTGTGTAAGGTACTCTTTTTTCAAAACACCGTCAATTACTTCTTTATGAATTTTGATTTCCGCCTTTTCATATGATTTGCACTCCCACAAATCGTCATCAAGCAAATAGTCGTAATAATCTTTAAAACTTCCCTCGCCCTCTTCCGGTCCTGCTATGCTGTAGGTGTTTTTAATACTTATGTCACTTTCTATGACAAAAGTTTGATTTCCTCTTTTTTTGCTCATGCAAACACCTCTATCAAATAAAATATTATACCTATAATTGCAGACATTGTCACACCCGATACTATTACAGGTCCTGCAATATCAAACATTTTGGACATAACACCTTGAAAAACACCCTCTCGGTTAAACTCTATCGCAGGGGAAACAATGGAATTTGCAAAACCTGTAATAGGTATTATCGTTCCTGCACCGCAATGTCTACCAAGTTTGTCGTAAAGTCCAACAGCAGTTAAAAAACCACCGATAAAAATTAATGTAATGGTTGTTAGAGTTGCGATTTCTTCCTGTCCTAACATTGGGAGTGTATAAGTATACAAATCTAAAATACCCTCGCCAATCATACAAATTATACCGCCTGAAATGAAAGCTGTAAGCAATGTTTTTAACTCTTGCGTTCTTGGCACTGTTTTGTTAACATATTTTTGATATTCTGTCTTTTCAATCATTTATCTTCCTCTCCTCAATAATTTTATTGCCCTTATAAAGTATTTCCGTCTCGTCCATATTGACATTTTTCAAATCCTTCATATTTCCTCCCAATCTCAAAAAAATATGTATATATTAATTGTTGACCTACAACTTTTAATATATACATAGTTATTTTTAATTTGAAAAAGTGATTTAACCTGTTAATTGTTTTTTTAATTTTTCTATTATCTTAGATTCTAACCTTGACACCTGCACTTGGGAAACACCTAGTATTTTAGCAATTTCGCTTTGTGTTTTATCCTTGTAATATCTTAAAACTATAAGCAATTTTTCCCTCTGCGGCAATTTTTGAATACAATCTTTCAACGTCAATTTGTCAAGCATATCTTCTTCCGTTGTACTGTCGGATAATCTATCGATAAGGCTTTTGCCGTTGTCATCATCATTTTTTTCATAAATGCTGACAGGCATTTTGGAACTATCCAAAATATAAACAACCTCTTGCTCGTCAATATCAAAATGTTTTGCAATCACGCTGATTTCAGGCTCTTTTGCATTGTTTTGTTGATATTCTTCCACAAATTTTCCGATTTTATAGGACATAGTTTTTAGTGCTCTGGATACTTTTATTGCACCATCGTCACGGATAAACCTTTTTATTTCGCCCGTAATCATCGGCACCGCGTAGGTTGACAACCTTACCCCAAAATCTGGATTAAAATTGTTGATTGCCTTAACAAGTCCCAATGACCCAAGCTGCATAAGGTCATCATATTCGATATTTTTGCCTTTATACCGCTTTACAATGCTTTTTATCAACGGGATATTTTCCTTTAGCAGTATTTCTTTTGCCTCTATATCCCCGCTTTGCGACAGCAGTATAAGTTCTTTTGTCTTTTCAGCATCAATCATGAACTCCCTCGTTACCGATTATTTTAGTCATCACTATGGTTGTTCCCTTATTTTCTTCGCTGTATACCTCAAATTCGTCCATAAACGATTGCATCAATGTGAAGCCCATTCCGCTCCTATCGCTGTCTGGTTTTGTGGTGTAAAATGGTACAAGTGCTTTTTCGATATCCTTAATGCCAACACCGTTATCGATAATTGTGATGGTTGCTCGTTTTCCGTCAATGCCAACTTTTATGATAATTTCTCCGTTTTCCACATCTTCGTAGCCGTGAACAATACAGTTGGTAACTGCTTCCGAGACAGCTGTTTTAATATCGTCAATTTCGGATAAAGTCGGGTCCAAAGGCACCAAAAATCCCGCAACCGTATTTCTTGCAAATTTTTCGTTTTCACTTATGCTTTTTAATTTCAATTCAAAATAATTTTCCAAAATAAAAACCTCCTGTTAAGATATTTTTTCCATTATAGTGTATATTCCGCTCATTGTAAGTACTCTGTCAATTTGCTTGTTCGAGCCTTTAATCATTGCTACACCACCAAGTTTTTTTATTAGTTTATAACGTCCCAATAGCACGCCTATTCCGGTACTGTCCATAAACGATAATCCGTTCATATCAAAAATCACATTTTCAAATCTTTCGCTCAATATAAATTTGTCAATGTTTTTTCTTGTAAAATCTGCTACACTTTCGTCCAATTCTCCGTTTAAAGATATAATCAAATTGCTACCGACTTTAGCTGTTTTTATATTCATTTAACAATTTCCTCCTATATGCGATTTAAATAAATTATATCTAATAACGACAGCTTAAATATTTCCGAATATGTCTTTATTCCGCCGTCTATTGTCTAATTTAACCTGCGGGAATAATAAGAAAATATACTGTATTGACAACAATTAATTTAATGTGGTATAATATAAAAAGGTAAATATGAAAAAGAAAGTTTTAATAATTACAGTCGGTATAATTATGCTAATTGCTATAGCAATAGCATTGTTTTGTGTTATTTATTTTAATGTAAATAACGATATATCAAAAGATATCGACGAAATTTTTGCACAAAACGAGATTACCTATTATTATCCGGATTCAAACCCAGATTCGGGTTATTATTCCTTGCCATCTAGTACCGCTAAGGAAATTGTGAATAAACATTTAAAAGGTTTGAAATTTAAACATACCACTAGGCATCCTATTATTTATGGAAATAGTCGAGTAATAAAATGCGGAGAAATGTATTTATCCGAAAGTTATGTGTTTGTTGTTAAAGGCAAAAAATATAAACTAACTGACGAAATCAAATCGGCTTTTAAAAATATAGACGACGAAATTACAAGTGTTGCGACATATTTACCTGTTAGACCTAAAGAAACAGATTGATTTGAACAAAATATTTTATAAAATACAGTATTACATATAAAAAACACAAAACCGTGGCAGTTTCCCGTCACGGCTTTGTGTTTTTATGTAAGAGATTTTGTTATGCAATACCTAAAGATTTGATAAGATTGTTAAACTCCGGATTGTTTAAGATTTTTTCTATCTCTTCATCCGTTGCAATCATATCCTCGCTATCCATAGTTTTTTTACTGTCCAATCTTGCTTTTTCCTTGCTATACTGTTCCTCCGCCTCGTTAAGTGCAACTTGAGTATTCAAAGTAATACCTTGGTTTATCCTTTCAATAAGTTCATTTTCAAGTGTGGATAACACACCTATTACTTCCCCTTTTACACTGTTAAAGCCGACTGTTTTTTTACATTTTTCTGCATAAGATACCCATTTATCACGCCAAATTCTTAGTCTTTCCAATTCGATATTATAGCTTTTTTTTACCAACATTTCCATTTCTTGAGCTTTTTCAATGGCAGTTATCAATGCCTTATTTACATTGTCTTCCCGTAATTTATACTCATCTATTTGCTTGTTTAAATTATTGTTTTGATGTAACAATTCGGATATACGCATATTTTTATCGGAAATAGTTTGCTTATAGCTGTCAATTTCTCTGTTTATGTAGTTATCTACTTGCACTTTGTCATAACCTTTTTTAACTGTGTCGAATTTATACATATTTTCACCTCAAAAAGATTATAACATATTTATTTATAATAATTAAAAATATATTGTCGTATTATGACTTTGTTTGTCAAATTTCAAAAAACGTCTTTATCCGAATATTTTATATAAAAAATAGTAAAGTAAACAAAAAATTTGCATAAAAATAGCACCTTATTTTATAGGTGCTAAATTAATAAATAAAATTATTTTTCGGAATTAATATCCTCAACACTTTCTTCTTTTTCAGCTACATTTGTCTCTGTATCTTTGGGCTCATAAGTTACATAATAGTTCTTCTTTTTGGTTTTAGTCTCTTGCTTAACAGCAAAAATACTAAACAATAGATATGCAATGCCAATCAAAACGATAACCGCAGGGATAACATATCTCCAAACATCAAGTATAGTGCTTACCAAAATGATTGCACTTGCAACCGTTGTTACCAAACCAAATCTCATTGCTTTGGGTGACCATTTGCAAACTTTATCCGCAATAACAAAACCTAAGCCGATAAATAGCGGAATTATCATTATTATTTTTCCAACTGCCAAATCAGATAGTTTACCCGATATCGATATTACCAAATACAGCCCGGCAAAAAACATAGATAAAACATAAATTAGCGGTGCTTTTTTGACAATCGCAAAGCTAAGCAAAGCAGCAGCAATAAATAAAATAAGAATAGTATACCAAGGCGTAAAGAAATCGTCGATAAACTTAACATCTAATTGGTCAAGCAATAGCAGTACGCCAAATACTATCATTAATATGCTTAATGTCATTTTTAAAACATTATCTTTATTTTTCATTTTCATTATCCCATTTATCTACGTCTTTGTCTTCACTTTTTTTACGGCCGAAAAACTCCATTTTAAACTTAGCAAAACCTTTTGGAGCATTTGTTTCGTTATCGTCAATGGCAATATTGTCAAACTGACCCTCTACATACTCCGGTGGCTCGTGTATATTGTTAAAATGTCTTTCGTACATTTTAACCGTTTCAAATTTAATATACCCCATTTGTAGCAAAATTAAAAATACTACACCTACTGCGGCACATAAAAAACAAATAAATTGTACGACTCTTACGCTGCCCCACATCAACTGCCCTACTTTTACAAACTCTAAAATGCCTCTTACTATACCATACCAAATAATGTAAAGTACACTTAAAAAACCTACTTTCAATTTTTTCTTGATTGTAAAAGTAAGTGCTAACATAACAATTAACATTACCAAGTTAAGCATCATTTCGTAAAAGAAGTTTGCAGCATGCCAAGCATATTTACCGCTGTCATAAACCCAAACAGCAATAGGGAATTTTTTAAAAGCAGGATTTGTAATTTCAAAGCCATAAAGTTCTCCGTTTACAAAGTTACCCCATCTACCAATAACCTGTCCCAAAAGCAAACAAGGTACAATCAAATCGGTTACCCTAAAGAAAGATTTTTTATAAATACGGCAGGAAATATACACGCCTAATGCACCCATAGGGATACCGCCTATAATTGTAAGTCCGCCCTCGGATATATTAAACGCACGCAAAAAACCATCCCAACTTGTAAAGTACTCGTCAAACCTTGGCACAACGTAAAACAATCTTGCACCGAAAATCGCAAAAACTATTGCAAATAAAAATGTCGATAAGCAAAAGTCAGGCTCGACTTTTTCCCTTTTTGCAAGAAATATCAACAAAAACAATGCACAAACCATTCCGCCTGTCAAAATAACACCATACCAATGTATTTCTCTACCAAAAAGTTCAAATGTATTGTTTATTTCAGATATCAAATTGCCAAATATGTTACCCATAAATTTATCCTCTATTAAATTTCAACCTGTCTTGTACCGCTGTTTCTTATAGAAATTTCAAACACATTATCCCCACCGAATACAGCCTTTAAATTTTTTACCAATTTTTCTGTCAAAGCGGTTGGAACATAAGCAATCATAGTGCCAGCAAATCCACCTCCGTGCACACGTATTGCCCCCTCATTTCCGCAAATGTTTTTGCTCAATGCCAAAGCCATAGGGATTCGCATATCTCTATCCCCCTCCGGATAGCAGTTTTGCAACAATTTATATGAACTGTCGCCACTAGCATTAATCATTTCGTAATATTTTGTTATATCAACGTTTTTAATTGCCAAAGCACAGTTATCAACTCTTTCGTTTTCGTCAAAATAGTGTATCGCTCTTAAAATTGCTCTGCCTGAAACATCGCTTTGAATGATAGGAATAGTTGATAAGAACTTATCTTTATTTACAAATCTAAGCACTTTTTGACCAAAGATTTTAGCAACATCTTCCATCTCTGTACGAATAGATGCATATTGGTCAGTCAATCCGCAATGGTCGCCGCCGCAATTTACAAGCACAATATCAACACCGTCAAACTGCCAAGGAATACTTTCCACTTGTGGAGCTTTTGTATCCTTAAAATCTATGTAACTTACGCCACCAAGTGCGATTGCAGATTGGTCCATAAGACCGCAAGGTTTGCCAAAATATACACTTTCAGCCAAATGTGAGGCATGTGCTTTAGTAAGTGCATCCATTTTTCCGTTATTGTACAAAACATTTAAAATTTCGCAAACAAGCACTTCAAAGCAAGCAGAAGAACTTACGCCGGCACCTTTAAATACATCCGATGTAGTGGTAGCGTAAAAACCGCCGATTTGATAGCCGTTTTGTTTAAAGTATGCACAAACACCGCGAACTAAGCCCTCGCTTTTGCCATATTCCGAAGTTTTAGGCTCTAGGTCGTTTATATCCACAACAAGTGGCGGATAACCCACCGATGCAATGGTAATAGTACTTTCCAATACAGGCGTAACCATAGCTATTGTATCCACGCTTATAGAGGCACACAAAACTTTACCATTATTATGGTCTGTATGATTACCGCAAACTTCTATCCTACCGGGAGAGGAAAAAAGCAATACATTTTCCCCACTAAATTCACTGTGGATTTTGTACAAATCTTTGTACCTTTTAATTTGATAGTCCAAACCGTTGTTTTTTGCATATAGCTTTGCACATTCCTTTGCAAAATTAGCATTGTTGCCGATATTTTCAAAATCTTGTTTATTTAAAAATTTCACAGAATTTTCCTCCCGAATACTGCTTTTATTTATTATTATATAAATATATATTTTATTCTAGCACAAAAAAAAATAAAAATCAATATTTTTTACAAAAACTTATAATATAGTTGCTAATATTAATAAAATATTATATAATTACTTTAATAAACGTAAGTTTTTATAATTTAGTTATTATTTTTTAGATTTAGGAGAGGTTTATGACACAAGACAATCAAATTTTAATTGCAATCGAACAACTAATCGACTATGCAACCAAAAATCTTTCACTTGACAAGTACGATGTGCATTTTGTAAGAAATGCTTTGCTAGACAATTTCAAACTTGGTGCAACCACACCTTTTGAAAGCATACCTGAATACGACATACAACAAACTGTCGATTTTATGGTTGATTATGCGATTAAACAAGGCTTAACCTGTGCCGAAGATAGCTTGCTTTACGAAACAAGACTTTTCGGGTTGGTTACTCCGTCTCCTTCTTCTGTAATTATGAAATATGATATCACTCAAGCTGTGGAAGGTGTCCAAGCAGCAACCGATTATTTGTTCGAATTGGGCAAGGCAAACAATTATTTGAGAATGCAAGATATCAATAAAAATATAATGTGGGAATACGAAGGCTCCAAAGGCGGTTTGCAAATAACTATCAATCTTTCCAAACCTGAAAAAGACCCAAAACAAATTGCAGCTGCATTAAAAGCAAAAACAGGCTATCCAGCTTGTATGCTTTGTCCTTCCAATGTGGGCTATGCAGGCAATGCAGGTCATCCCGCAAGACAAACGCTAAGGACCATCCCTGTCACTTTAAATGACGAATTATGGTGGATTCAATACTCCCCTTATCAATATTATTACAAACACTTAATTTGTTTTTGCGATGAACATAGACCTATGAAAGTCAACCACGATTGCATAGCAAGACTTGTAGATTTTGTTGACTTGTTTCCACACTTCTTTATGGGCTCAAACGCTGCTCTTCCAATCGTAGGCGGCTCTATCTTGACACACGACCATTACCAAGGCGGCGGCAAAGTACTACCTATGTTCAAAGCTCCTATACGCAAAACTTTCAAGTCTCCTATCAAAGGGGCTGAAATCTCCATTGTGGATTGGTACAACAGTGTTGTAAGAGTATCTTCTAAAAAGAAATTAGTTGCTGTGGAAGCTGCTGACTATGTTTTAAGACAATGGGCGGAATATAGTGATGAAAGCGTAAACATTTTATGCAAAACGGATGCCCAACACAATGCAGTTACACCTATTGCAAGATATGAAAACGGCAGATATATTGTGGATATGATTTTAAGGAACAATCGTACAGACGACGCACACCCTTACGGCATTTACCACCCTACCGAAGATTTACATAATATCAAAAAGGAAGGTATTGGAATTATCGAAGTAATGGGAACATTTATCTTACCCGGCAGACTTGATAAAGAACTTAAAGCTATTCAAAAATATTTGACAGGCGAAGAAACATTTGACTACGAACAAGTTAGTAAAGAAAGTCATCCATTGTGCAAACACAAGGACATGATAAAAACTTTGATAGAACAAAACGGAACAAACAATGCTCAAGAGGCAAGCGAGAAAATCGTAAAAGACTATATAAACATCGTTTGCGAAAAGATTTTGGAATGCACTGCTGTATTTAAAAACACCGATGAGGGTAAAGCAGCTTTTGACAAGTTTATGACAGTTGCTTTAGGTTGCAAATAATCTATAAAACAAAATATTTACTATTAAAACAAACAACCGACTGAAAATTTCAGTCGGTTGTTTAATTTTATGAAAATTTTAATTCATTTTAGAATCTTTATTTATCTGCTCTCCGCCTAGACAATAAATAACATACGCGCCTGTTGAACTATCCCAATCATACTCTCTGCTGATTTCCAACCATTCGGATTTTGTACCAACAAACTCAATACGTGTAAGACTTGTACAATTTGCAAATGCACCCATCGATATACGAGTAACGCTGTTGTATATTTTGATAGACTTTAAGTTTGTGCATCCGTTAAATGCATCTGTGCCTATTTCTACCACACCGTTTGTAAGTTCCATACTTTCCAAACTAGAGCATCCATAAAATAATCTTTCTCCAATAACGGATATGGAATTTGGCAAAGTAGCCGTTCTTAAACTCAAGCACCCTGCAAACACGCCGTTACCTAATTCAACAATGCTGTTAGGCAATTTTAACACACCAGCACCCGATTGAATGTCACTGCTTGACAAAACAATACTAGTAATTTTGCTGCAGCCTGCAAATGCTCTGTCGCCAATACTTATTACACTATTTTCAGGAATTATTATATTTTCAAGGTTTTCGCAGTTATTAAAAGCATAGCTGTTGATAATTTTTGTTTTTTCATTAATTTGTATATCGGTCAAACCAACTTGTTTAGCTTTTACAAAAACCAAATATTGGTTATTGTTGTTACCTAAATACAAACCATTATCAAAAATATTATAATTCAAATTATCACAACCAAAAAATGCGTTCAAACCAATCTTGCTTATACTATTTGGCAAAGTAATGTTTGTCAAACTCTTGCAGTTGTAAAAAGCGTTTGCAGGGATTTCATTGCCGTTAGTAACAGTCACATTTTCAAGCATATACTTAGGCAAAACCTCTATTACATTGGCACTAACAGTAGCATCGGTAATAGGACAGTTATTAAATACTCCACTTCCAATACAAGTCAAGTTGTTTGATAAATTAACATAACTAACATTTATACAATCTTCAAACGCACATTGTCCCAATGTTGTTACTGTGTTAGGAAGTTCTACTTTTGTAAGCAACTTGCAACCTGAAAAAGCAAAATCGCCTATACTATTTAATCCGTCATTAAACTTTATGTCGGTTAAATATTCACAGCCGTTAAAAGCATTCATACCAATAATTCTTATAGTTTTTGACAAAATAACTGTTTCAAGAAAATTACTGCCACTAAAAGCAAAATCTTCAATTTCCGTACCGCCGGTTATTTCCACCTGAACCAAATTTGCTTTATCTACATAGGATATTGCGGTAGCAGGCATTTTTACTTCACTTATAGGACAATTTTCAAAAGCATCATTGCCTATCGTTGTTACACCATTTGATATTTCCAAATTGGAAAGTTCCACACAATTATAAAAAGCTTCGGCACCGATTGTAGTAATGCTGTTAGGCAATATCAAATTGTTAAGTTTGCTACAACTTGTAAAAGCGTTGTTATTAATTTGAATTACGCTATCGGGAATTGTTATATTTACAAGTTCCACACAATCGGAAAAAGCTCTTTCCCCTATAGTCCTTACACTATCCGGCAAATTGATTTGCTTTAAGCTTGAGCAATATCTAAATGCCCTGTTAGCAATTTCCACAACACTGTTAGGCAACGATATATTAGTTAATTTGTCACAACCGTAAAACGCATACGGACTTATTATTGACCCGCCCAATATTTTAACATCTGTCAATGCGGGCGAAATATCTTGCGCATTTTGAGAATAGTTGCTTGCTCCAAAAATATAGCCGAAATGAGAATTTGCATCTGTACCGTTAGCCGCGAAATTTTTATTTGCTCCTACAAAAGGTATTACCATTTTTGATATTTTATTACAGTTTTCAAAAACACCGTATCCGATTTTTTCCACTTTATCGGAAATAGTCACATTTTCCAAGTTTGTACAACCGCGAAAAGCATAGTCATCTATATATTTAACACTATCGCTAACCGTTACGCTTTTTACAAAATCACAATTTTTAAAGGCTTCACGCTCAACACCTATTACGGGAGTACTGTTGTGTATGCTAGGAATTATTACCTCACTTACAGTCTTGTTTAAACCGGTCACTATATATGCCTTTTCGTCACTGTCATAAGTGTAGTCAAATTCGTTTTTCATATATTTACATATACTGCAAACATCATTACCATCCAAAAATTTATGCGCCTCTGCTTCCTCTACTTTATCGCAAATATCGCAAGCCAACCAATGTTTTGAACTATCCTTTGAATAACTCATGGAACAAATGTGTTCAGGCTCTTTTGTAATACATGCAGACAAGGAAATTAAAGATAAAACTACTAATATACTGCAAGCCAATACTATTGCAATATTAAAAAGTAACATCTTTGATTTTTTCATTGCGTCCCGCCCCTCTTCTATTATATTAAAAAATTGTGTTTTTGTTATATTTTCTTTAGCTTTTGTGTAATTTTTTTAAAGTATTTTAAGATAAAAAATTTAAAAAAATACTTAAAAATAAAATTAATATTATAATTATACAAAATACCTACACATTTGTCAACCAAAAAAGTGTCAGAAATGGTATACTTTTTCTGACACAAAAATACATTGGAAAAAATTGTCTTAAATTGTATAATTATGTTATTTGCATAAAATTTATACACAAATTTATAACTAACAATAATAAAAGTGTGCAAAAAGCTAAGTGTCAGAAAAAGTATACATTTCCTGACACTTTTTACACTTGTTGTAAAATACAAAATAAATGTTTTGCAATTTTCGGATAAAATGCTAAAATATAAAATATGTGTCGTTAAATTTGAGAAAACTCAAATTTAAAAAAAGCTATCGCTTTTTCTTGATAAATCAAGCCGACATAGTTTGAATTAACAATCGCCGATGTCAAATGCCACTTCGTGTCGCTTGACTACTGCTTCCGATATTATAAACTATAGAAGGTAAATTTTAATTAGCATTAAAATTTTATATTGCTGTCGCAATATAGCTTGTTATCACAAGTACTTCTAATTTGAATTAACAATCGCTGATGTCAAATATCCCTATGGGCTGCTTGACTACAGCTTCCGATAATATAAAATATGTACAATTAGGAGAAAAAATATGAAGATTTATGCTTATGCAAGAGTATCAACCAGCGACCAAAATCTTTCAAGACAATTAGATGCTTTTAAAAAATTCGGTGTACGCAAAACCAATATTTACACCGATAAAAAAAGCGGAAAAGATTTTGAAAGAATCAACTATAAAAAACTTATAGATAAGCTTAGTAAAGGCGATTTATTGGTTATAAAATCTATTGACCGATTAGGCAGAAATTACACTGCCATAATTGAGGAATGGCGAAATATTACACATATAATCGGCGCGGATATTTGCGTTTTGGATATGCCCTTACTTGACACACGTTCAAAATACGACTCGCTTACAAGAAAATTAATATCAGATATAGTACTGCAAGTTTTGTCTTTTGTTGCGGAAAACGAACGCGTAAACATAAGAGAGAGACAAAAAGAAGGTATTGCTGCAGCTATGAGACGAGGCGTACAATTCGGAAGACCGCGAAGGCTTTACGACGACGATTTTATTAATACCATACAAAAATTCAAAAATAACGAAATAACTACTCATCAAGCGGCCACTCATCTTTCGGTAAACAGAACAAGTCTTTATTTTCATTTAGATAATTTAACAAAATTAGGTTTTATTTATTAATTTTTTTATTTACCCTCGTAAAAACACAACAAAAATCGAGCTTAATTGCTTATAAATTTTTTTATTAAAATATAAAAGGCATTATGCTAATCCAACTGAACGGCAAAAAAACAACCCCACATATCAATGCGGAGTCATTATTTTATTTATCTATCAGAGTATTTCATAGGTGGTACTCTTTTATGCTCGGTGCGTGCGTGAGCAGATTTTATCTTTTCGGCGAACTCACTTTCGCCTGTTTTGATAAATTTGTCAATCTCACTGTACGAAACACCCATCTCTTTTTCGTCAGTTTGCCCCTCGTACAATCCTGCACTAGGTTGTTTTTGAATAATTTCCTTAGGGCAATTTAGATATTCAAGCATCCCGTAAACATCTTCCACAAGCAAATCGTTTATAGGATTGAAATCGTAACCGCCATCACCCCATTTTGTAAAATAACCCATATACATTTCGCTTGCATTACCTGTTCCTGCAACCAAATAGCCTTTTGCCTGCCCGATTGCATATATTACGGACATCCTTAATCTTGGATTTATGTTGTTATATGCCATTGGCACATCATTGCCTGCAAACGGCTCAATTACTTTTTTAAGTTCTTGCTTTGCACGCGTTATATCCACCTCGATTGTAGGAATATCAAAAGCTTTTGCCACCAAATATGCGTGTTCCCTATCACTGCCGTAATTTTGTGAGGACTCGCACGGCATAATAACCGAAAGCACATTAGGGGTAGCTTTGCGGCATAAAATCTCTACCAAACTGCAATCTTTACCGCCACTGTTGCCCAAAATAACACCTTTGCTACCTGTTTTTTGCAAAATATCTTTTATCCATTGAACTCTGTTTTCAACTTCTATTTTAAAATCCATAATCATTCATCCTTTCCAAAATCTATATTTGCAAGTAATTGGTCAACCGCATTATAACCCAACTTTTTCAAACGCTCGTTTCTTGCTGCAACCTCTACGACTATTGCAAGGTTACGTCCCGGCATTACAGGCATTGTAAGTTTTGGTATTTCCAAACCCAATATATATTCAAATTGACTGCTTACGCCAAGTCTGTCATATTCTATATTTTCGCCCCAAGCTTGCAATTCAATAACCAAATCTATTCTCTTTTCTCTTAAAACAGAGCCTACACCAAACATACTGCGAACGTCTATTATGCCTACACCTCGTATTTCCATATAGTGCATTATACTGTCGGGCGCAGTTCCGATAATTTCGTCCTGAATACGTTTTGCAATAACATTATCATCGGCAATCAACCTGTGTCCGCGGTGTATTAATTCCATAGCGGTTTCGCTTTTACCCATACCGCTATGACCTGTAATAAGCACGCCGATACCACTTACTTCAAGCAATACACCGTGAATTGTTTCAAAAGGTGCAAGTTTTCTGTTTAAGTAAGTGACCAAATCATTCACTAACTGCGATGTAAGTTTATTTGATTTAAATACAGGCACATCATATTTTTCCGAAATCTCTTTTAGTTCTTCAAACGGCTCAATGCTTTTTGACAAAATTACACAAGGTATTTTACGCTCAAATAAACTCTCTAGCTTTTTATACCTGTCCTCTTTTGTGCAAGAATGTAAATAATAATATTCCGCATTGCCCATAACTTGAATACGCTTTTCGCCAAAATAATCCTCAAATCCCGCAAGCAAAAGACCGGGACGATTAACGTTTATCGTTGTCAAAAACATTTCTCCCGATTTATTGCCTTGCACCAAATCCACACCGCAATCTTTTGCAAAATTTTGAATACTGATTATTTCTCCTTGCCTTTCTTCCTTTTCTTCTATCATACTTCTCCTTATATGTTGCCATAAATGTCAACTGTACTTTCAAGCACTTACTTTACTACACAAAAATGCGTTTAGTACCGATTTTCAAAACATTTAATGCAATAATAGTTCTTTTATTACTTTTGCAACGCCATTATTGTTATTGGTATCGCAAACATAATCCGCAACCTTTTTAGTCTCCTCCATGGCATTACCCATTGCTACACCAAGCCCTGCAAACTGTATCATACTGTTATCATTTTCTGCATCTCCAATAGCACAAATTTGCTCTCTTGGAATATTGTATTTTTCCGCAATAAATTTAACTGCATTGCCCTTGCTGGCTTTGATGTTAACACACTCTAACAAACCTTTGCTTGATTGGTTTATGTTAAGTTTATCGCCAAACTTATTTTGTAAATCTTGTATTACTTCACGTATATAGTTATTATCCGTCAAACTCAAAATTTTTCTTGCATTAAGATTGTTGGCTATTACATAATCGTCAAGTTTTTCATGTACGCAAACAAGCGGAACTTTTACAATACTTGCAAAATATTTATTAAACTCGTTTTCCTCCTCAACTATGCACTTATCGTCATAAAATAGCATAGGCGAAGTAATTTCCGAATATTTTTTATACAAATAACCATACACGCTTGCAGCCAAATCCCTATCGACTTCCTGCGAATAAATAAGCTCATCCGTTTTCAAATCGTAAACTCCGCTACCTTGGTATGTAATTATTTCGTCAGTAAGTTTGAATAATTCAGCAAAAGGCTTAACCGCTTGATAAAGCCTGCCTGTTGCAATAACAAACTTGCCTCCTTGCGCTTTAAAAAGTTCAACCGCCTCTACAGTTTCGTCGGTTACTTTAAAATCGTCCGTATAAAGTGTGCCGTCAAAATCACACACTAACAATTTGTATTTCATATTTACTCCTATAGTGATAAACAAAATATATAATACTTTATTTATTTTAGCATTTTATGCAACTTTAGTCAATTACAGTATGATAGAATTGATAAATATTTGTTGCGACTTTATCGCTTATACCTTTAACTTCCGCAAGTTCTTCCCTACTTGCATTTTTTATTGCGGATAAAGTTTTAAAAGTTGCAAACAATTTTTTAACTGTAGAGTCTCCAACTCCCTCAATTTGCAGCAACTCGCTTTTAGTCTGCCTTTTACCGCGTAAATTGCGATGATAAGTAATTGCAAATCTATGAGCTTCGTCTCTTATCCTTTGCAACAACCGAAGTGCTTGGCTATCTTTTGATAAAACCAACGGCTCGGAAATATGCGGCAAATATATTTCTTCCTCTCGCTCTGCCAAGCTTATAATATTAAAATGAACATTACTCTCTTCCATTGCTTGCAGTGCGTACTTTAACTGACCTTTACCGCCGTCGACAACTATCAAATCGGGGGTGGAGGAAAAGGACATATCATCGTCTTTCAAATGCGAAAAACGTCTTATCAAAGTTTCTTTCATTGATGCAAAATCGTTACTGCCCTCAACAGTTTTTATCTTAAACTTTCTGTACATTTTGCCTGCTTTTTCGCCATTTTCAAACACTACCATGCTCGATACTTTATCCGTACCGCTTATGTTGGAAATATCATAACATTCAATCCTGTTTGGCGGTATTGGCAAATTAAGCGCTTGCTGTAATTGGCTTACCGCACCCAAAGTCATATTGTACACTCTTTCCTCTTGGTTTTTGCATTTTACAAGATAGTCTTTTGCATTGGCGTAAGCCATATCAACTAGTTGTTTGCGAACACCCATAATAGGCGTTGCCACAAACACTTTACTACCTTTCTTTTCACTTAAATATCTGCTTATCAACTCAAAATCTTCAAACTCTTCGTTTACAAGTATTTGACTGACCAAAAGGCTGTTTCCGTTATAATAACTATACACAAAATTTTCCAAAGATTGAGCACAATCCAAGCTCAAATCGTTTATAAGCTGCTTATCTCCGCCTAAAAGTTTACCGCCTCTTACAAATAACATTGAAACTACGGTGTTAATGCCGTCGCTCGCCAATGCAAAAATATCCATATCCAAATCGTTTGGCAAAGCAGTTACTTGTTTTCTTACAAGCTTTTCCAACACTTTTAGTCTTTCGCGATAGTAAATAGCAAGTTCAAACTCCTCTTTTTCGCTTGCTTGTAACATTTTTTCCTTTATTATTCGCTCGATAGACTTGTCATTTCCTTGTAAAAATTTGATTACTTCCCCTATTATTTCCATATACTGTTCATGGCTTATTGCTCCAACGCAAGGTGCCAAGCATCTGCCTATATGGTTATTTAGGCAAGGTCTATGGCTTTTTGGTGGATTATCCATATTTATGTTACAAGTCCTTAGCTTAAAAGCAGAGTGAATAAGTTCCATTATTTCTTTTGCGGAAATACCTTGCATATATGGTCCGAAATATTTAGCACCATCCTTTGCAAGTTTTCGCACCACTTGAATTTTAGGGAACTTTTCATTCATATTTATCCTAATAAAAGGATAATTTTTATCATCTTTCAATAAGATATTGTAAGGCGGCTTGTGTTTTTTTATAAGATTGTTTTCCAAAACCAATGCTTCTATTTCGTTATGAGTAATAATATAATCAAATGTATAGATTTTGGAAACCATTATCAAAACTTTTGTGGTTTTATTTTTTGGAGAACCGAAATATTGGCGCACCCTATTTTTCAAAGAGCGAGCCTTTCCGATATACAAGATTTCCCCACTTTCCGACTTCATTATATAAACGCCGGGATTTTCGGGCAAATCTTTCAATTTTTGTTCGATTATTTCGTTCATTTTGCACCAAAAAAAATTTAAAACACACTTAAATCGCTTTTAATATGTATGTATTAGTTATAAATATTTTAGCACAATTTCCTTTGCGGTGTCAATAGTATTTATCCTATCCGCCTTGTCTCATAGGATTTTTGATAGTTATCCACACCTGTCACTATTACGTCATTTACAAACGGATTTGTTATATAATAAACAATCAATTTACCATCCCTTTTGCAACCTACGATTTTAGCATCACGCAAAATCTTAAGCTGATGTGAAACAGTGCTTTGATTTAATTTTAAGGTATAACACAAATCACATACACACATTTTAGCTATAGATAAAGCAGATAATATCCTTATTCTTGTATTATCCCCGAAAACGGAATAAAAATCCGCAATCATATTGCTTGCTTCAAATGAAGGCATATATTTTCTTAAAAATTCTTCATCTGCTTTATTTATGTTTACATACTCTTCCATTTAAACCTCCGATTACTTTATTAAATAAAACGAAATAAATTGGTGTTTTTTAAAATAATAACTAAAATATTTTAAAAAAACTTTCCGTTTATTTGTAACAACTTCATAAAATGACGCATATTGTAGTAAAAGAAAGAAAACATATTTTCGGAGGTCTTATGAATAATTGTAATTGTAGCGGATTATTACCTTTAATTTTTGGATATATTACAGGCAGCAACTCTCAAAACGGCTGTGGCTGTAATTGCGGTTGCAACTGCGACCAAAACATTATGCCAATCAATAACAATAACGGTTTTGGCAATAATTGTTGGCTGATATTATTGTTGATTTTAGTTTGCGGTTGCTCTAACAACAATGGTTGTAATTGCAACAACTAATCATACTTAAAAGTGTTTTCAAACAAAATAATCCTTAGACAAAATCTAAGGATTATTTTTGTTATATTACAATTTAATATCGATTTTTGATGTATTTTAATGAGTTATTAATTAAAAAGTTAAACTTTAAACAACTAAATTCAAACTACAATAAAATCACATCATATATTTTTTCAATTTTTTGATACCTGCTCTTAACTCTTTAGCTTTATCTTCATAGCCGGGTCTGCCAAGCAAAGCGTAAGTCGCATTTTTACCTTCCTCAACACCCGGTTGATTGAATGGGTCAATGTTCAACATAAAGCCGCAGTAAGCAGTCTTTAGTTCAAAGAACATCATTAATTGTCCCAAAGTGTACTCGTTAACTGTTGGCAAGTAAATTGTGTGGTTTAATTTGCCTGCTTTTGTAACAGCGTATTCAGTTGCTTTTCTTTCTGCAGTGATAAGCTCGTTCATAGTGTGACCGCAAAGGAAATTAACATTAGGGAAATCTTCGCAACCGTTAGGGATAACAACCTTTTTACGATATTTATCTACAGCGATAAATGTAATAACCTTATCAAAAGGTCCTTCTGTGTATAATTGAATTTGGCTGTGTTGGTCAGTTACGCCAAGTGCTTTAACAGGTGTTTGACCGATATTGCAAGGAGTTCCGTCCATTAATTTGTTTTTACCAAGGCTCTCACCCCAAAGTTGGCAATACCAATCTGCAATAAATTTCAAGCTGTCTGCATAAGGCAACATAACAGAAATATTGTGACCTTTATTGATTGCGATAAATTGAAGTGTTGCTGCTGTCAAAGCCATATTATCAGCTTTTTCGCCGTTTACACAGCTATCGTACATAAATTTTGCACCCTCAAGCATTTTCTTAATATCAATACCAAGCACTGCTGCAGGAAGCAAACCTACAGGACAAAGCTCACTGAATCTGCCGCCTACACCGTCAGGGATATAAAAAGTTTTGTAGCCCTCTGCTTTTGCAATTTTAATCAAGTTACCGCTATTTGCAGAAGTTGTTGTGATGATATGCTCTTTAGGGTTCAAACCTGCTTTTTCCAAAGCGTCTTTGATTACCAAATATTGAGTCATAGTCTCACTTGTAGAGCCGCTTTTTGTAATAACGTTAAAGCAGCTATCTTTAAGCTTGATAGTATTTAGCAATGCAACCATTCTTTCAGGGTCAACATTATCCTCTACATAAAATTTAGGTGCATTTTTTCTGCGACCTTGGTTAACTTCGTTGTGATGCAAATGGCAAAGAGCTTGGAAAGCCGAAATAGGACCTAAAGCAGAGCCACCGATACCCAAAACTACAAAGTTTTTAAACTTGCTGCGAACTTCTTCCGCTGTTTTGATAATATCCTCAACCACAGCATCTTGCTCGTCATGCAACTTTGTCCAGCCCATAAAACCTGTGCCTTTCTTTTCATTGAAGTAATCTACAGCAAAGTCAACTCTGTCAGCTACTGCGTCAAAATCAGCCGAAGTAAAACCTTTACTACCGATTACATCCGCCATCATATTATTGTAATCCAATCTAATTTTATTTTTATCCATATATTCCTCCAATGGTTAAAATTTTAATATATATTTTTTTAATATAATAGTTAAATTATCATGCTTTTTGGTAACAATCTAGCAAATAGTCGTAAGATGCTTTTAATTCGTCAAGGTCTTTGTATCCTTGCGGATAAACTTCCATCAAACAAGCACCGTCAAAGCCTAGTTCATTTAATCTTTTAAATAATTCCACAAAATCAAACTCGCCTTTTCCCGGGATAAATAATTTTTTATTAGCATCATAATCGCACAAATGAACGGTAGTCAAATCGCTACCTATAACATTTAAAAATTGCCTATAATCGCCGCCTGCTTGCATAATTTGCTTAATATCAAGCGTTGCTTTAAGATTAGGACATTGTTTTTTTAAATTTACAAAATACTCCGGCTCACTAAAATATGTCCAATGCACAGTCTCGTAACTAAAGCAAATACCATAGTTTTGTGCGGTTTCCATTAAATTATTAACAATTCCACCAAGTCTTTGATAGTCAAAATTATAATTAACCTTTTTAAGTCTTGTCGCACCATGAAAAGTGTAATATTTAGCCCCAAGCCTTTGTCCAAGTGCCAAAACTTTATTAAAAATAGTCATGGAATCTTGTTGCGCACGCGGGTTTAAACTGAACAATTCCGGCTCAAATTGGTTTGTCAAGGTATGAACTGAGTGCACATCAACACTTTTATTTTGTACGATTTTATCGGCAATTTTGCCCTCATACTCACTAAAGCTAGATAAAAACACCTCACAAACAGGTGCTTTAAAATCTTTTAAATAGGCAAAACAGTCCTCAGTATTGACATTTGTAAAAAATGACGCTGTAGATATTCCGATTTTCATAAAACCTCCGACAAACTGCCCGAATAGCTTTGCAAATTAACAAAAATAAGTTTTTTATAACCTTATTTTAATTTGATATACACGCTACCAAGTACTTTGCTATCAATAGCCTCAATCAAATCGATACATTTGTTTGCAGCAAAATAACTTGAGAAAAATTTTGTAATAAGCAAATAAAAATCTGTGTTTTTAGGTACTGCAAGATAGTTAGACTCATATTTAGGAGATGGCACGCACAAAATCACAAAATCATACTCGGAATATTTGTTTTTAAAATCTTCCAAAGACAAATTTTGCGTAAAGTCAGTAGATTGCGGTAGCAATACGTCAATATCTCCATAATTTACTACCCTGTCATCATTGCTTTGACTTTCTAATAAATCGTTAAAAGCGATATTTTGAGTATCCATATTGATAACTAAAACATTGTTGCCGTGTTTTTTCAAATTAAAACCCACATTTAAGCATACAATCGCAGTTATATCTGATGTTTTGATATCACAAGTTACCGCAATTACATTTGTTCCTTTATCTTTCCTGTTCAAAAGTTGCATCGCAAAATTTTCATAGTTGGAAGAATTTACAATATTTTCGGCACTTAGTAAGCTTTTGTTTATACCATTTTGCTTAAACATATTACATTTCCTCCTTTTTTTTACGATTTTTCAAATATGGCATTTCTATTTCCGAAATGATATCTACTTTAACCAAAGTTCTTGCTTGTTGCTTGCTTGAAATAAATCCTATAGCAAAATCGATAATTAAAACATAAATAAAGTAAATAGCAAAACTAATAATGGTAATTTTTAAAAAGTTTATCGAACTGTTTGTATTTATTTTGCTACTGCTTGTAAGTGAGGTAGGCAAACTTGCATCACTGTCGATATGAAAGCTCAATTTTACGCCGTCTTTATCAATGCTACCGCTCAAAATATTATCGGTATCGTTATCCAAAGTATCGTAAACGGTTTTTATGATTACCCTGTTGACTGCTTGAGCAACCGCTGCAGTCTTGTTTGAATAACTGATAGTAAATATCGTAGTTTTTTCCTTTATTTCTATTAAAAGATTTGACTTTATGTCTCCTTTTGTCAAAGCTTTAATTTCGTTTTTATTTTCTTCGGTCAAATTTAATTCCGCCAAAATATTAAGAACTTCCATTTCCGATTTTAATTGAGTTTCGATTTTACCTATAAATTCGTTACTCTTTGAACGCTCAACAACATTATTCATATAAGTATCCAAATTGTCATTACTATTAATCGAATTAGATGAAACAGCCAATTCGCCCACACTTATATAACTGCCTTTATCAATTAAAGTAGGTCTGTTGTTTATCAAATTTATCAAAAAGCTAACACTGAATACCAGCGCAAACATTATAACAAACACATATAATTTCATTAAAAAACTTTTTATAATGTTAGAAAGACTGCACATATTTCTCCTTTCACATCATTAATTTTCAGTCAAACTAAAACAATGATTAATCAAGATTATGTATCAATTATAATATATATTTATAATAAAATCAAGTTATTTGAAAAAAAATTATGAAAAATAAAAAAACAGCATCTCAAATTTTCGTCAAAAAACGGCTTTAACAAAAGTATGAACTAAATTAATGTGGCAATACTTAAACTGAATATCAGTAGAAAAAAAATAGCCATATACATATCATATAATGGTGGCAAAGGAGTAATATGATAAAAAGAGGAGAAATATATTACGCAGACTTAAGCCCTGTGGTAGGAAGTGAACAAGGAGGAGTACGTCCTATACTTATTGTACAAAATGACATCGGCAATAAATACAGCCCTACCGTTATAGTCGCCGCAATCACAAGTCAAATAAATAAAGCAAAGCTACCAACCCACATAGAGCTAAAAAGCGGAGATTTCGGGTTGCAAAAAGACTCGGTAATTCTGCTTGAACAGCTAAGAACATTGGATAAAAAACGACTAAAGGAAAAGGTAGGCGAAATTGAAGATTTAAGTGTGATAAAAAAGGTCAACGATGCATTGCTGGTAAGCTTAGGATTCTTTGAATAACAAATAGGTTTTGACAAAAAAATCTTGTCAAAACCTATTTAAAATTAGCATATTTCAATATGATGCGACTTTACATAAAATTTAGATTTTTAATCATTTTATTATAAAATCGCGCTTATTTTATAATTATTTTATGATTTTTGTTATAAATTAGCAGTATTTTTATAATTATTCATAATTCTTTATTTAAAATTTTACTCAAAGTGCAACCTACAGTTAAAGCACAATCCATAGGCAACATGGAGCATTTGGAAGATGTATTTTTAACACTATCCGCAGTTTTTCCTGCAATATAAGCTGCCAATACCGCACTTTTTAAAGGGGTAAATTTTTGTGCCAAAAGCCCCGCAATTATACCCGATAAAACATCCCCCGAGCCACCTTTTGCCATGCCGCTATTTCCTGCAATATTAAGGTAAGTTTCCTCCCCATCAGTAATTACGGAAGTAGCACCTTTGAGCAACAAAATAACTTGATATTTTTTTGCAAACTCCTCTGCTAGCTGTATAGGATTTTGCAAAATATCGGACACAGAATGTTTTGTAAGTCTGCTAAACTCCATTACATGAGGTGTCAAAACACACCCTTTATATTTGTCAATTTTAGCCATATCCTGAGATAACATATTCAATCCGTCCGCATCCAAAACTTTAACGCAAGGATAATCAGTTACATTGTCAAATAATTTTTTATTTTTTCCGATGCCCATTCCAAATGCAATACTATCAAGATTATGCTTTAACAAATCACTATGACTAAACACGCAGGCGTGTGTTACTCTGCCCCACATAGCAGGCAACATTTTATCAGGAACAAACAAATAACTGTATCCACTACCTACACGCATTGCACACTCGCCCATAGTACTTGCAAGTGCTGCAACCGCAAGCAGACCGGCTCCAACAAAATTTTCGGAACAAGCGACTATACCGCACCTGCCAAAATTCCCTTTATGGCTATTGTTCAATTTTTCAGGAAAAGAACTTCTGACAAAATCATTGTCGCAAATATAAAATTTCTTTCCAACAACAGTTATTCCAATGTCACAAACAATAATTTTTCCCGTATAATCTTTGCCATCGCCTAAAAAATGTCCTGTTTTATAACTTTGTATAGCTATAGTTTTATCCGCTTTCACTGCAATAGGCGATTTTTTACCATTATCGCTGTTTAATCCGCTTGGTATATCGCAACTTATAATATATTTACCTTTATTTATAAGTTTAATGTATTGAATATATTCTTCCGACAATTCGCCTGTTATACCAATCCCCAAAAGACAATCAACAACCAAGTCAAATTTATCAACTTCTTGCATTTCAAAAATAGAATAATACGACTTACTATATTTTTTGATGAGAATATCAAAATAATATTTACTGCTTTCCGTTTTAGGCTCTTTACCATAGATAGTTACATTTTTTCCGCTATCTAATAACTTTAAACTTAAACTATATCCGTCCCCTCCGTTATTTCCGCTACCACAAACAACGGCAATATTTTGATAATCGTCCTTTACTATCTCATTAAAAATGGCGTGAGACGCCCTATCCATAAGAGTAATTGCGCTCACACCATTGTTTTTTATTGTATTTTCATCTGAAAGTTTCATACTTTCACTACTAATAGCATAATCCATATATTTACCGTTCGTTTAATTATTTACCAAAAGCATTTAGCACCGCTCTTGCCATTAAAGTAGGTGCATAGCAAGAGATTTTCATAAAATCCCCCTCAACTTCGCCACTTGCCAAAGCGAAAATTGCATCTCCATCCACCATAGTATGTGACGGTTTTATTGTCATTGCATATCCGTCATGTGCAATATCAGCAAGCTTATTTGCCTCGCTTTTTGTAAGTTTTGCATTTGTCAAAATACAGCCGATTGTAGTATTTTGTCCTAAAGATTGCAACATTTTTCTATCATAATTTAACAAATCGATAATATCAATGCTTTTTCCGCCTACAATAGCACCGCTCACTTTTTGACCGTTACGGAAGTCATAAATATCCCCAAAAGCGTTTACGGCAACTATTGCACACATTTCAACCCCGTCATCAAAGGCAAAAGTAGCAACACCAAGTCCGCCTTTGGATGCAGACATTACACCAAGTACTTTACCCACAGTAGCACCGCAACCTGCACCTACGTTACCGCTCTCAAAATTGCCGGGCTTTGCATTTTCACAAGCCTTATAGCCAAGCTCTTTATCGGGAAAGCCTGCATTTTTATATTCCAAATCGTAAAGACATGCACCGCAAACAATAGGCACAGGCATTACGGATGTTTGATATCCTATACCTTTTTCCGCAAGATATTGAACAATTCCGCTTGCACTATCCAAGCCGAAAGCACTGCCACCGCTCAAAAAAACCGCATTGACTTTTTCTACAGCATTTTCCGACTTTAACAAATCTGTTTCGCGGGTTGCAGGACTGCTGCCACGCACACTGACACCGCCTGTCGCTCCTTGTTCCGCCAAAATCACGGTAACACCTGTAGATTTTGTTTTGCTTTCAACATTACCTATCTTAAAAAAATCAAGCATTTTACACCTCTATATCTCCCAATATAATTTTTTCTACGATACCGTTATTTTCAAGTAACAAGTACCCCTCTTCGCTAAGCCCGACGCCAAATCCGCTTTTTTTGCTGTCTCCAACATTTACAACCACATTATGATTAATACTTATAGACAAGTCGGTATATTCCTTGATAAACGGCTCAAACCCTTTTTCCTGATATAAATCAAGCATTTGATATAGCAGCTCAATAATCTCGCAAATCAACTGTTCCCTTGGCACTATTTCAAGGTTTTCCATTTTTAACGTAGTTACTTTTGGCTGTAATTCTTTTGGAATTTCATTGGCAATATTAACGCCAATACCCAAAAATATAGCTTCAGTCATATTCTCGGTTACAACAGATTCCAAAAGTATACCGCATATTTTCTTGCCGTTTACAAAAACATCGTTAGGCCATTTTATAGTTACATTTTCGGTATATTTTTTAAGCACTCTTGCAACCGCAAGTCCCGTAAGCAACACCAATTTTAACGAGTCGGATACCAATAACTTTTTAGGTTTATAGCAAAGCGTCATATAAACACCACCATAGCCGGATACAAAAACCCTGTCAAGCCTGCCACGACCGTTTATCTGCCTTGGTGCAACATACAAAAAATCTTTGTTGACTTCGGGATACAATTTTTTGACTTCGGTATTAGTGCTTTCAACTTCGTTAATAAATACAGGGATATCTATACCTCTATAAAGTAACTTTTTGCTCAAAGTCTGCACCGTCAAACTATTGCTGTCTTTATATTTATAACCTTTTCTGCCAATTTCAATATCTATACCACTTGCAATTAATTTTTTTATATGCTTATTTACGGCAATTCTACTTATACCAAGTTTTTCGCCTATGTATTCGCCACTCAAATACTCTTTTGAATCTACAAGTAGCCCTAATATTTTATCAATCGTCTTTTCCAAATTTCAATACCTCTCTGCATCTATTTATCAAATCATAATCAAAACCACGATATGCCATAAATCTATAAAATTTTTGACTGTCTTGCATTGTCGCGAGCTCATGCGAACGATACCACTTTTCCGCTACCGTCAGTGCCGTCTCAAACATATCATCCCTGTCTAAAGTTTCCAAAACTTCGTCAATAATATCGCTGCCCACACCTTTTTTCAACAGTTCGGACTTTAACCTGCGTTTACCAAGTTTTTTGCTTTTACTTGCAACCAAATTTTCCGCAAAAGCATAATCGTCCAAGTATTTCAAATCTAAAAGTTTAGCTGCTACATTTTCCACAACCGATTTATTGTATTCCTTTTCGTAAAGCTTTTGTTTAAGTTTTTTTGCAGTTACCGAATACCTAGACAAATACTTAACAGCATAATCAAAAGCATTTTTTTCATCAGCTTTTTGCTTAACATTTACCAATAGACTGTCATCAACTTCGCTGCCTTTACTTAGCCTAAAATCAAATGCAATCAAATAAGGTACTTCGTCCCAAAATCCCCCATCCACCGATATACTAACATTTTGTCCTACGACTTTAAACTCTGTAATCAACATATAATGCCTATTGTCAAATAATTTCTTATATCATTTTAGCACACATTTTACAAAAAATCAAGATTAAAACAAAATGCTTGCCTATAAATTAAAAAATATAGACAATCAAAATGACCGCCTATATTAAAGTATTTTATATTTTAATTGTTAGGTATTTTTAAATAATTATTGTGTTTCAAAAAATTTAATCAAAAGTATTCAAAATAAAACTGAAATCATCCGACATTTACTAATTTTTTATTACGTCTTTCGTATTCTCTGCACAATTTTAAATATTTGTTTGCAAGCTCCAAAACATATCTATTTTTGCCATCGTCGGATAAACTTTTATAATAAGTTTCATCCATTAGTTTTGAAATTGGATTAAGCACAACTTCGTCACTTTCGATAATAGATGCAACAACTTCGTACATTTCGTTGTCAACCTGCTCGATTTCTTGCATTATAGCAATTTTTTCATTTTTAACTTGCGACCAATATCCGCTTTTTATGCGTGACTTGGCTTGTTTTGCCACACTTTGAATTGAACTTTTCATTATTAACTCTCCTTAAAACACATTTTAACATTTTCACACTCCTTTGTAATTAAAATCATTTTTGTCAAGTGAACAACTTCCATTTAGTAGGAATTTAATTAATGTTTAAAATTTGCCATATATTTATAAATAATAGGCAATTTAAAAGGAAGTGTCAATTTTAAACATTGCTTACAAAACAAATAAATTAAAAATCACTTCCCATTGTTTTTATTAAGTTTTATCTTTTAGTTTATTAAAAAAATTGTGCTATTTGTTATTCAATGCGAACATTTACATTCCGCTTTTTTTCGACAAAAAATAACCTCGCAATGCGAGGTTAAATAAATTATGCTTTATACATTCTTTTTCTTGCAGCTTCTGCCTTTTTCTTTCTTTTTACGCTTGGTTTTTCATAAGCTTCTTTACGACGAAGGTCACCAATGATACCGTCTCTCGCACATTTTCTTTTAAAACGGCGAATAGCGCTGTCCAAAGACTCATTTTCTCCAACTCTAATTGTAGACATACCTTTTGTCCCCCTCCTTCCCTCAGATGCGGATTTAATTACTATTTAATTATACTGATTTTTAAAATAATGTCAAGCAAAAAATATAAATTATCCCATTTTTTCTGATAATTTTTCGCCACCAAGTATATGAATATGCAAATGTCCCACCGATTGACAGCCGTTTTCGCCTTTATTAGACACAATCCTAAATCCATCCTGCAAACCAAGGCTGTCTGCAAGCTCGCCAATGGTTTTCAACATTTTGCCAACAATTTTAGCTTGTTTTTTATCCATTTCAACTATATTAGCAAAATGCACTTTTGGGATAGCCAAATAATGCTTTGCTGCTTGCGGTGCAATATCGTTTATGATAATCATTTTTTTATCTTCATAAACTTTTGTGCTTGGTATTTCGCCTTTGATAATTTTACAAAAAATACAATCCATATACTTCCTCCGATAATAGATATTATATTGTTTTTTTTAATTTTTAAGTAATAAATTTATTTTTATAATTTTACTGTAAATGATATAAGTCTAATAATAAAACCTTTTGAAAATCGGTACTAATTTTTATTTATTATCTTTTATTATACTAATACTTCATTTTCTTCATCATAAAATTTCGGTACAAATTGTTGCAAACTTCCCTCTTCTCCCTCGCATTTTACTTTTACATATTCCCTTGTGTACCCGCCGTCAATTTCGACCAAAACCTCCACAGTTTTTCCAATAAATGAGCGGTAATACGCAGCCTTATTTTCTTTTGCGATTTCCTCAAGCAATTTAGTACGTCTTTTTACAATTTCGCCATCCAACATTTTATATTTAGCGGCAACTGTACCCTCGCGTTTAGAGTATGCAAAAATATGAATATCCGAAAACTTGATTTTGCTAACAAACCGCAAAGTGTTTTCAAACTCCCTCTCGCTTTCTGTAGGGAAACCACAAATCAAATCGGTTGTGATTGCAGCTGTAGGATAAAACCGCCTTATAAGTGCAACTTTTTCGGCATAAAATGCGGATGTATATTTCCTGTTCATATTTTTCAAGGTATTGTCATCCCCGCTTTGCAAGGACAAATGAAAATGCGGACAAAATTTTTGCAATTTTTTAGTGTTTTGCAAAAATTCTTCGGTAATTACCCGAGCTTCCAATGAGCCAAATCTTATGCGGACATTTATATGCGATAAATTTAAAATCAAGTTACTAAGTGTTGTACCTATATCCAAACCGTAACTCGACATATCTATGCCTGTCAATACTATTTCGTTTGTCAAGCTTTGCAGTCTTTCACATTCGCTTACAATGCTATTTATACTTCTTGAGCGGGAACGCCCGCGCAAATATGGTATTATACAATAGGAACAAAAGTTATTGCAACCATCTTGAATCTTAACATAAGCCCTGGTTCTTACCAAATCGGGTTGCAACTCTTCCCCGTAATCTTTTGAAATTGGTGTAACGTAAATACCTTTTTGTTCAAGTATTTCTGGAATTTTGTTTTTATTTGCAACTCCGCTAATATATGTAACGCCGTTTTTACCCTCAAATTGAGTGGCGTTATGTTGCGATGCACATCCACATACGATTATTTTGGCGTCCTTATTAAAATGCAAACAACGGCTTATTGCCTGACGTGATTTTTTTTCCGCTTCGTTAGTAACTGCACAAGTATTTAAAATATAGCAATCTGCATACTCCAAGCTGTCCGAAACTTCATACCCCAAACTTGCAAGTTTCGTAAGTATACCGTCACTTTCATATTGATTGACTTTACACCCCAAATTGTATACTACAATTTTCATCTGCTCATTTCCCCTAACTCGTACATAACTATACCACACACTACTATCGATGCTGTTTCGCATCTCATAATTCTGTTGCCCAATGTAACGGATACAGCACCGCTCAATTTGCATTTATCAATTTCCTGCTCGCTAAAACCGCCCTCGCTACCGATAATAATTGCAAGATTATCGCCGTTAAGAGACTTTAATTCGTTTTTTATACAATTTAACTTTTCATTTTCGTAGCAAACTAAAACTTTATCAAAGTTATTTAATTTTTGCAACATTTCATCAAATGTCAACAACCCATAAATTTTGGAAAGCCTTGACCTACCGCATTGTTTGCAAGCTTCAACATTGATTTTGTGTAGTCTATCAATATTAAACTTCTTTTCGCTCACATAATCGGAATTGAAAAAAACTATATTCTGCACCCCAAGTTCAACTGCTTTTTGAACAATCAAATCGGCTTTATCCCCTTTTGGTAATGCTTGAAACAAAGTTATTCCAACTTTTGTTTTGCACTCATTATTTATTATTTTGTAGACTGTCGCTTGTGCATAATCTTTTTCAATCAAATCTATTGTACACAAATAATCTTTTCCGTCACTGTCATTGCAAACTATAATTTGATATCCGACTTTATATCTTAAAACTTTTGTCAAATGCCAAAATTCGTCGCCACAAATAGTTACGACATTATCGGTTATATCATCTGAATTTACATAAAATCTTCTAATTTCCATACTATTTAACTGCTTTATTTTTTAATCTCAAGCCGCACCATTCGCCCAAAACAACCGACTTGTCCAAAATATATCCTTTATCTAAATACGCTTTTAGCACATCATCATATCTTTTGTGAATAATGCCGGACAAAATTATATATCCATCTTTTTTAAGTACATTGCCAATGTTTACTGATAAGGCAATCAATATATCCGCAGTTATGTTTGCAAATACAATATCGCCTTTTACGGTTGCATTTTCCAACAAATCTGCTTGTGTGATTACAGCATTTTTAATATTATTCAGTTCCGCATTTTCATGGCAAGCCTTTACCGCAAGCGGTGCAATGTCACTCAAATATACACTCTCTGCACCGCAAATACTTGCACTTATACCCAATATGCCACTGCCTGCACCTATATCAAGTACACTTTTGCCTATGCAATCAAGTTCCCCAAACAGCTCCAAACAAAGTCTTGTGCTTTCGTGTGAGCCTGTGCCAAAAGCCATACCCGGGTCAATCAAAACCACACGTTCATCCGCTTCAGAGGTATATTTAATCCATTTAGGCACAATTACAATCTTGCCAATATGTATCGGTTTGTAGTATTTTTTCCATTCGTTTACCCAATCGGCATCGTCCAAATCGCAAACTTCAACTTCCAAACTGCCAAGCTCAAAGGGCGAGTTTTGTTTTAACTCCTCCAAACCATCAAGTACATTCACGTAAATACTCTCAAAATTTTCTACATTATAAAAGCCTTTAACCTTTACGATTGGGCTTTGCTCCAAAACAGTTGGCTCAATATAGTCCCATATAATGTCGCTTTTAATAAGTTCCAAAATATCTTTACTGTCATAAATACTAACCCCGTCACTGCCACAGTCATAAAGCACCATCGCAACCAAATCACTGCCCTCGGTAGTGGTATTTACTGTTATTTGCTTATATTTCATTTATTTTCTATTTCTCCGAATTTTATTAATGCCTGTTTACTGCATTTCTTTTCCGCTTCTTGTTTCTTTTTACCTGTTGCCTCGCAAATCACTTCGCCATTTACTATTAATTGCATTGTAAATGTCAAGTCGTGAGGAGGCCCCGAAATTTCTTTTGTCTCAAACGCCAAAGCCCACTTTTTTGCACTGCAATACTCATAAAGCATAGACTTGTAATCGTAATTATCGTTTTTCATCTCGGCAGTAATGTAAGGTTTTAAATACTTTAAAATAAATTGTCGAGTAGCTTTTAGACCATTACTATCCAAATAAATTGCGGCAATTATAGACTCAAAAAAGTCACTTTTTATTTTTTTACTTAAAGCCACTGTATTTTTGTCAAACAAAATATACTCAACTATTTTACTGCTGTCAATAATAGCGGCAAGTGGCTCGCGACTTACGATATTTGCCCTAAATTTACTCAATCTACCCTCGTCAAATTGTGGATAATTTCTGTAAAGTTCGTCGGCTATTACAAAGTCAAGGATAGAGTCTCCAAGATACTCCATTCTTTGATAACTTTCCCCGTCATTCCCCTTTAAAACATTATAAGAGCTGTGTGTAATCGCACGTTGCAACAACTTTTTATCGTTGAACGAATAACCGATTATTTTTTCAACAGCTTTTACATTGGTGTACTCTAAATTGTCCTCATTATTTTTCCTGATTATCATTTTCCTCTAACCCACTCAAATTTTCCTTGATTTTTTGCACTATATTATTGTTTATTAATAGCATTGCCTGTTCGATACAACGGCAAATACTTGCTTGTTTGGAAGAACCATGTGCTTTTACGATAATGCTATCTACACCAAGCACAGTACCTCCTGCCTGTTCGTTTACATCCATTGTGGATTTTAACTTTCTAACAGCTGGCTTAATCAAAAGTCCGCCGATTTTTTGTAGTAAACTTCCGTTTTTTATGCTATCCTTTATCATTTTCATAACGCATAAAGCTGTTCCCTCAATGGTCTTTAATGCCACATTTCCGCTAAAGCCATCGCAAACTACTACGTCATAATCGCCTGATAAAATATCTCTCGCCTCGACATTGCCTACAAAATTAATTGATTTAGTACCCTCTAAAATAGGATAAGTTTCCTTTACCAATTCGTTACCCTTGCCTTTTTCCTGTCCGTTGCTCAATATTGCGACAGTTGGGTTTTGAACTCCGAATAACGACTCAACATAACAACTACCCATAATAGCAAAATGTTGCAAGTTGATAGGTTTGCAATCTGCATTTGCACCGCAATCTACAAGCACAAAACATTTTCCGTCAACAGCAGTAGGCAAACTAGGCGCCAAGCATGGTCTGCTTATCCCCTTAATTCTTTTTGCGATAAAAAGCGATGCGGTAAGCAATGCCCCTGTATTACCCGAACTTACTACACCGTCAATAGAGCTGTCTTCCTTTGCCATACGCAATGCCTTTACCATAGAAGAATCTTTCTTTTCACGCACTGCAATAGTAGGCACGTCATCATTAGTAATAACCTCGCTGCAATCGCAAACGGTTATTTTATTTCCTTTATAGTTATTTGCTAAAACTTGTTTTATTTCGCTTTCTTTTCCGCAAATTACAATTTCCAAATCTTTATGTTTTTCTACAGCTTGTATTGCACCAAGCACAGCTTGCTCAGGATAATCTCCGCCTTGTCCGTCTAAAACTATTTTCATAAGCACTCCTATTTATGCAAATTAATATTTATACATAATAATTTTATCATAAATTATAAAATTTTACAATAATTTTTTTATAATTAATAATATATATTTTATTTAAGTACAAATTTAATTCACATTTGTTTATTTAGCTAACAATTCATTTTGTAAATAATCAATTATCTATTTTTCAAAAAAGCAATAAAACCTTTCAAAAATCGGTACTAAATTTAAAAATTGGCAGAACAAGTTATACATTCTACCAATTAATCGTAATCACTATTAAATATTAAGAATATTAAATTTGAAGCAAAATTTTACTTTGTATGAATGTTTAACACATCATTTTCGCTGTCATAAGTTGCAAGTATGACTTTTTTAAGGTCCTCTTTAGATTTTACATTTAATCTTCTAAGCAGCCATTCTTCCCCTTTATTTGCCTCGCCTAAACCAGAATATGAAATATCTCCGTCAACTACCAATACATTGCTTAGTTGTGCTTGTTTAATTTTAATTCCGCTTAAATCTTCTGCAACAACAGGTCGTTGATTACCTTTTGGCAATACGGAAAGTTCTCCGCTCGTCTCAAAAATCGCATAAGCAACATCTTCTATATCAAAAAAGCCCTTTTCCCTAAGCATTGAAAGCAAGTCGTTGACATCGATTTTGCTTTTCTTAAGCTCTGCATAATTAATTTTGCCCTCGTATATAACTGTAATTGGCTTACCTTTCATCAATCTTTTAAAAAAGGTACATTTCCTGCCAACAATATCTACAAGTAATGCCAATAGCATGAATATTGCCATTGCAATTAAAAAATAGTAAAACGGAACTTCCGAGTTTATTGCCATTTCCGCAGCTATTGACCCCAAAGATATACCTACGGCATAGTCTATGAACTCAAGTTGAGCTATTTGTTTTTTACCCAATATTTTGGATATTATAAATAAAAATATAAATGAAACTACCGAATTGATAAGCACCCAATAAATTGGCTCGATTCCAAATTGCATATTACACCCCCACATAAATACATTTTGCAATTTTTACCAATTTATACAATTAATTATTATCTAATTGCAATTTTTTGTAAATTACTCTATCAAACAAAAAAAACAAGCAGTAATGCTTGTTTTTTTATTTAACCCCGATTTTCAAAGGTTTATCTCAATAAATGTAGTTTACTCCGTTTATAAAAGGAATATCGTTTGCCGTCTTAATATTATATATTCCTCTTGAAAGTTTAATACCGATAGCCTTATTTTGAATATCTCCGTTTATTGTAAAAGTAATCTTTTGTTGTCCGTAAGTAATAAGTTTTTTGCAATCGTAAGCCGAAATATAATAGCTTTTTGCACTACTTTCGTCTATTACCCCATCCGCCTTATTTGCGACAACCAACTCCATATTTTTGATTGTAAGCGGGGTGCCTAATCCGTAATTTGTAATAACAAAGGATATTTCGGTTTTGCCATTTTGTTTTTCTACTTTCAAATTATCCAAAACAAACACATATCCCAAATAATCTCTTAAATACTCGTATACCGACCTTTGTATACTTTCGCCGTTTGAATTTTTAAACCAATTTTCATAATACGGCAATTTGTTTTCCTTTAGTATTTCCCTAGTTACAAACTCATTTTTCCACCTTGCAATATTATGACTATTCCTTACAATGCCGTCCGTGCCTTTTCTATCTTCCTTATAATTGTGTTTTATACTTAGCGTACCCATACAATGCTCACGCATTTGTTTTAAAAAGTTTATTCCGTCTATTTTTTCGTCCGGCTCTTCAGTATAACCGCCCCAAGGCATCTCTCCGTCATTCAATCTATATGGTGCGTTATTAAAAAACTTTTTATAGTCCTTACTTTTATATTTATCCCCTGCGGTATTCCAAGGATGAGGTCTGCCTATTAAAAAGTCATTATGATAGCCGACATATTCGGAGTTAAAATTTTTATCCGTTTGATTAACAACACGCATATATCTCCCTTGAAAATATGTTCCGTCAGGAAAAGCATCGATTATAGCATTTAATATTTTTTTCTCGTTGTATTTTTCCGATGTTGCGCCCCACTCGCCCCAAGCTCCTATAATACCAAATTGATAGGCAGTTACTGTATCTTTTATAAGTTGCTCGTTCCTAATATTAAACTGTTTTATTTGCTCTAAATGAGTTAAGACAATATCCTGTTTAGGGCTGCTGTTTGTAGGCTGAGTATAATCATAAGCAAACCTCAACAGCATACTCAAATTAAGCGAGCGTATAAATTGAAAATATTCTTTCATTTGATTAAGTGCCAAATCGTCAAGCGGCTTTTTATTGTATTCCGTCAAATAAATATACACCTGTATTTCAACAGCTTTATCCTCTTTGTAAAATTCCAATTCTTCTTCTAGCATTTCGTAGCCGTCACTACCCTCGTCCTCCGGCCATGCCCTGCCACTACCTAAAGTATAATAAGTTTCAAGCCTAAATCCTCTGTCAATGTTTGATAAAAGTTCTTCGCTTTTATCCCCACTTAGCTGATTTATACTCCCGTCGGGGGCATATTCGAGCGATAAGTCATTTAATGTAATTACGCTTTGATAACTGCAGCCTGCAAGTATTGCAATCATAGCTACAACTAAAACAAAAACGCTTACCAATTTTATTTTTAATTTCATAAAAACCTCATCAAAACAATTTTATAAATATTTTATATCAAAAAAAACGCAGTTTGTTCAATACCTTATATAAAAATAAACTTTATGGTGCTTAATATTAATAAAAACTACTTGAATGTGTAAAAAAACTAACAATAAAAGCAATTTAAATATAAATTAACAACAATAAAAGGCTGTCATAAGACAGCCTAAAATTTGTTTTATATCATTTAAATTTAAAAATTACTTAGTTCTCTTGATAAGAGCGTCGCACTCTTTAGCAAGTTCTTTTGGAAGTTTGTCGCCAAACTTAGTGTAGAACTCTTTAATTCCTTCAGCTTCTTTAGCCCAAGCAGCATTATCAACTTCTAGGATAGACTCCAAAGTCTCCAATGAGCAATCACAGCCATCAAGGTTAATATCTTTTGCATAAGGAACATAACCGATAGCAGTCTCTTTAGCGTCAACAGTACCCTCAATTCTCTTAACCATCCAATCAAGAACACGCATATTGTCACCGAAACCAGGCCATACGAAGTTACCGTTTTCATCTTGACGGAACCAGTTAACGTTGAAGAATTTAGGTTGCTTATCGCTAGGGATTTTGCTACCCATCTCAATCCAATGACCAAAGTAGTCGCCCATGTGGTATCCGCAGAATGGAAGCATAGCCATTGGGTCTCTTCTTAATACGCCTGTTGCACCTGTAGCTGCAGCAGTAGTTTCAGAAGACATGATAGAGCCAACAAATACACCGTGATTCCAATCTCTTGCTTGATATACAAGTGGAGTAGTTTTAGCACGACGACCACCAAAGATGAACGCACTCATTGGAACACCTGTAGTAGACTCGAACTCAGAGCTAATGCATGGGCAGTTTACTGCAGGAGCAGTGAAACGGCTGTTTGGTTGAGCACCTTTAACATCGGAAGTCTTACCATTCCAATCATTACCCTTCCAATCAACAGCATTTTCCGGAGGATTTTTATCCATACCTTCCCACCAAACAGTATTGTTCTCTTTATTCAAAACAACGTTTGTGAAGATAGTGTTTTTCTTAGTAGCTTGAAGTGCATTTGGATTTGACTTCATAGATGTACCGGGAGCAACACCAAAGAAACCATTTTCAGGGTTGATAGCATAAAGTCTGCCGTCTTTACCAGGTTTAATCCAAGCGATATCGTCGCCTACGCACCATACTTTGTAACCTGCTTTCTTATAACCTTCTGGTGGGATAAGCATTGCAAGGTTTGTTTTACCGCAAGCACTTGGGAAAGCAGCGCCCATATAGTAAATTTTGCCGTCTGGTTTTTCAATACCAAGGATAAGCATGTGTTCTGCCATCCAACCCTCGTTACGGCCTTGGAAAGATGCGATACGAAGAGCGAAACATTTTTTACCCAAAAGTACGTTTCCACCATAACCACTGTTAACAGAAATAATAGTGTTATCTTCAGGGAAATGGCAAATATATCTATCATTTTCGTCTATATTGCATTTTGCATGAGTACCACGAACGAAATCGTTGCTGTCGCCTAGTGCATCAAGTACGTTTTGTCCAACTCTTGTCATAATCTTCATGTTTAGTACAACATAAATAGAGTCAGTGATTTCGATACCGATTTTAGCAAGAGGAGAACCTACCGGACCCATTGAGAAAGGAATTACATACATTGTTCTGCCCTTGTAAGCATCTTTCAAAATACTATTCAATTTCTCATAAGCCTCTGATGGATTCCACCAGTTGTTTGTAGGGCCTGCATTAACTTGCTCTCTGCTACAAATGAAAGTTCTGCCTTCTACACGAGCAACGTCGTTAACGGCAGTGCGGTGCAAATAGCAACCAGGTAGTAATTCGTCATTAAGTTTAATTAACTCGCCTGTAGCCAATGCTTCTTCAGTTAGTTTGTTGTAAAGTTCTTCACTTCCGTCAATCCAAACAACGTTGTCAGGATTGCAAAGTTTTTCAACCGATTCAACATACTCTAAAACTTTTTTGTTCTTAGTCATATTTATACTCCTTTTCAAAAATGTATATTATTAACATATTATATTGTGAAAAATTCCCATTTCCCACTAGATAACATTATAACAAAATTTTTTTTGCATTGCAAGAACTTTTATAAAATTTTACAAAATTTTCATAATTATTTTGTGCTTTGCTTATTTTTACTATAATCCATTATAAATTTATATAATGCAATAATGTCATCGGCATATTCTTTTTCATCGTCTTTCAAAACGCTTAAAACATTATTCAAAACTTGTTGCTCACGCCCCTCATCCAAAACGGCGATATTATTAGCTTTTTTATAATTTGCAATATTTTTTACTGCCATCATACGAGTTTTGTAAAAGGATGCGATTGCTATATCCAATGTATCAATAATTTCTCTGCTGCTTTTTAAATCAATCATAAATTTCACTCTCCATAATCATATCTAATATTGCTATTGCTGTTACACATTCCACACAAGGTACGGCACGTGCAACTACGCAAGGGTCATGTCTGCCCTTAATTTCTATCGTTGTGTCACTCATTTTCTTAAAATCTATTGTATCCTGACACCTTGCAATACTTGGCGTAGGTTTAACTTTAACGGCAAATAATATTGGCATGCCATTTGTTATACCTCCGTTAATACCTCCGTCATGATTTGTAATGGTTACAGGTTTACCTCCATCCATTTTATAACTGTCATTGTATAAAGAGCCTTTAAGCAAACTTTCCTCGCCGAACTCAATACCTTTAATTGCAGGTATACCGAAAATAGCTTTAGCAATGTTATTTTCAACTCCGTCAAACAAAGGAGAGCCTACTCCCGCTTTAATACCTGTTACAACACACTCAATCCTACCGCCTACACTGTCAAGGTTTTCACGTGCGGTCAAAATTTCCTCACGCATTTTATCCTCGTTTGCAATAGCTTGTATTTGCTTTTCTCTTAATATTTCAAAAGTATTTTTGTCCAACCTGTTGCCAAGTCTTTGGCCTTTCACACTCCCAATTTCAAAAATATTCGCACAAATGTCAATGCCTTTATTTTTTAGGATAGCCATACACAAACTGCCCGCCATAACCATTGGAGTGGTAAGTCTTCCCGAAAAATGTCCGCCACCGCGAATATCGTTAAAACCTTTATACCTTACAAAACCGCTGTAGTCGGCATGTGATGGTCTTGCAACAGTAGCTATATTCGAGTAATCTTTGCTGTGCTGTCCTACATTATATATTACCATTGTAAGCGGAGTTCCTGTGGTGTAATCATTGTAAACACCGCTCAAAAACTGCACTTCGTCCGCCTCTACTCTTGCAGTCATAGTTTTATCTTTACCTGTCGCACGTTTACTCAAATATTTACTTATTAAATTTTTATCAACATACTCTCCGCTGGGAAGTCCGTTGATAACGACACCCACAGCATTACCGTGAGATTCTCCGAAAATACTGATTTCCAAATTTTTACCTAATGTTGATGACATTTATCACACCTCCCAAAGCGACATAATTTTCCCAAAAATCGGGATAACTTTTTTTGACAACTTGCGCATTTTTCACAGTCACTTTTCCGTCCGCAAAAGTTGCCAATATTGCAGCTGTCATAGCCATTCTGTGGTCGCCGTAACTATCGACAATTACCCTGCCTTTTACTGTTCCTCCGACAATTACCAAATCGTCGCCCACTATACTTGCCTTAATTCCAAATGTATTTAAAATTTCGCAAGTTGCAGCCAATCTGTCGCACTCTTTTATCCTAAGTCTTGCACAATTTTTTAAAGTTGAAGTTCCTTTCAATTTTGCAAGTAACACGCCGAAAATCGGGGCTAAATCTGGAATATTAGAAATATCAATGTCCAAAGCCAAACCTTGTTCAGCCTTTTTTACAATCTCCAAAACTATTTTATCCCCTTGTTTGGAGTTATCTTGCGCTATAGGCAAATGTACTCCTCCCACTTCCCAAAAAGCAAGATTGCTGTAGTCAACTTCCGGTGATAAATCATACTTCGTTCCGTCAATTTTTTTAGGGATAACTACAAAGCTGTTTTTCTCTTCCACCACTTCGCAACCAAATTGTTTTAACACTTGAATAGTCATATCGACATATCCGCGCGATACAAGTTGTCCCGTCAAATTTATGGTAATTTTTTTATTGCTTGCATAAGCTCCAAGCATAATACCACTTACAAATTGCGAGGACATATTTCCGTTGATGGTAATTTCGTCCATATCGTAATTTCCGTAAATATTCAATGGCAAGCCGCTTGTTTTATCAAAATTAACTTTGCTACCCATGGCTGTAATTATATCCTCGTAGCCACGCTCGCCAAGTCTTTCAGTGCCTGTAAATTGCGTTTTTATACCAAGCATAGCACAGATAGGTATAAAAAATCTAAATGTACTGCCACACTCCCCGCAATCTATTACCGCACTATTTGTTAAGTTAAAGCCGTTAAATGTTACATTATTTTTGTTTATCACAAAATCTGCACCAATATTTTTCAAGGCATTTAAAGT
This sequence comes from uncultured Clostridia bacterium, assembly GCA_947646415.1. Taxonomy (GTDB): domain Bacteria; phylum Bacillota; class Clostridia; order Christensenellales; family UBA3700; genus MGBC100798. Next base: position 43,264 of record CANSGN010000004.1, read on the forward strand.
TGCTTTGATATCATTGCTTAATACAACATTGCTTACCACTGCTTTACCACCGCAAAAAGCCGACATAATCAAAAGTCTGTGTAAATGCGATTTTGATGGCGGAGGACATATACTTCCGCTCAATTTACTTGGGGTAATCTCTATATCAAAAGTACTTTCTTTCACGCTTTCCGTCAAATTGATTGGTGCACCAAGTTTTACATTTTCCAATCTGCAATCCCCAATGGCATAAGGACGTGCGATTGTTAAATAATCTCCATGACGCTTTTTGTCATTGCCTGCATTTGCCCACAATTCGTCAGCAGACAATTTGTAATCAATCGGCATATTGTATTTTTGAGCAACTGCTTTGATTTTTTGCAAAATAAAATCGATTTCACTGCTACCTGCAAATTTTTGAGCAATGTAAAACATTCCGATAAGTACAGCCTTGCCGTGTGCCAAAGTATATTTACTATCCTTTTCAATAACGTGTCCCAATGTATGTCCTAAATTTAAAAGCTGTCTTTTGCCTTTGTCAAATACATCTCCGCTTACATACTCGTCTTTTATTTTTACACATATTTCTATAATTTCACTTATATTGTCAAACAATTTACCGTTTAATAGCAAATCAAAAAGACCTTTGTCCTCAAGCACTCCGTATTTAGCAATTTCTCCAATACCATCCGCTATCAAATCGTAGGACAATGTAGCCAAAACATTTGTGTCACAAATAACTACTTTAGGCTGATAAAACGAGCCTACTTGATTTTTACCCGCAGTGATATTAACAGCGGTTTTTCCTCCAACCGAAGAGTCCACCATACTAAGCAATGTGGTAGGTATATTGATAAAATCAACACCGCGCAAATAACTGCTTGCCGCAAAACCGACCATATCTCCGCATACACCGCCGCCCAAAGCAATTACCAAGTCAGTACGAGTAATTTGAGACTTGGCCAAAAAATCGTAAATTTTTGACAGTTCCGCTAGACACTTACTGCTCTCTCCGTTAGGGAAAGAGTAGGTAAAAATTTGGTTTGAATATCCCTTAAAGCTCGTAACAACTTTGTCAAGATACAATTTTTCCACAAGACTATCTGTTATAACAGCAATCCTGTCATAACTTTTTATTTGATTGACCAAACTTCCTACTTCATTAAGCAAGCCGTCTCGCACAAGTACATTATAAGTTGGATTTGTATTGATTTTAATAACTCTCATATTTCAACCGATTATTGATTAGTTTAGCAAAGCTTGCAATGCCAATTTGTATGATTTTTCTCCAAATCCCGCAATTACTCCTACGCAAACTGCGGAAATTACAGATGTATGCCTGAACTCTTCACGCTTATGAACATTACTTAAATGCACTTCAACGCAAGGAGTTTCTATACTGCTTATTGCATCTCTTATCGCAATGGAATAGTGTGTATATGCCCCGGCATTCAAAATGATTCCGTCGTACAATCTGCCACTATGGATAAATTCTACTATTTCGCCCTCGATATTGCTTTGTACAAATTCGATTTCCGCACCATAAGCTTTCGCTTGTACTGCCAAATCTTTGTTTATATCGTCCAAGCTTTTTCCGCCATAAATGTGCGGCTCTCTTACGCCTAGCATATCCAAATTCACACCATTAATAACTAATATTTTCATATTTTCTCCTTTACAAATCGTACAATTTGCTCCGTCATTTTTTTCAAATTATTGCCATATACTGTTAAATTTGCCACTTTTTTATAATGCGCAACCCTATCGTTGTAATGTTCTTCAAGTTCCGACTTGTTTTTTTGCTTTACTATCGGCCTGTCAGTCGTTTTTATTCTTTTATAGCAATCTTCAAATGAACTGTCAATATAAACCACAAACATACCATTTAGCAGTTTTTTGTTTTCGTCCGCAATCGGAACACCCCCGCCTAACGAAAGCACAGTGTTGTCAGCGTTTAAAAAACTTGCTAAAGCCGAATATTCACACTGCCTGAAATACGCTTCCCCATAATCAGCAAAAATTTGAGGTATACTCATGTTCTCTTTTTTCTCAATATAATCATCAAGGTCAACAAAGTCAAAAGCCAATTTTTTAGCAAGCATTTTGCCTAAAGTGCTTTTGCCACTCCCCATATATCCACACAATGCAATTACCATTTTTTATCTAGCTCCTTTTGAGTGTAAAGAATGATATATTTTATGTCTTTTTCCTCAAACTTACCGCCGTACCAATATTCGTGTGATTTTACGGCTTGCAAAACAAGCATGTCCAATCCGTTTTTATATTTGCAACCGCACTCTTTTGCATACTTTAAAAGCTTGGTTTCGTATGGGTTATAAATTGTGTCATACACAGATTTTGCATTTTGAATAACATTTTTTTCTATCGGCGAACTGTTTATATCTGGGTACATACCTACAGGCGTACTGTTTACTATCAAATCAAACTGTTGATTAGAAATATTTTGTATATCAACCACTTTTACTTCGCCAAATTGACATTTAATATCTTTAATTTTACTATCCGTCAAATTACGTATTGCTATCCACAAATTGCAAGCCGCATATTGTTTGGCTATCATACTGCCTACTCCGCCACAACCCAACAAAAGTACACTGCAATTAAAATCGCTTTCTATTTCGCTTACGCTTTTCGTGTAGCCGTAAACATCTGTATTATACCCCTTAAAATCGCGGTCAACACAATTAACTACACCTAAATTTTTGGCACTTTTATGAATACTTTCGCACAAATTAAATACGTCTTTTTTATACGGTATTGTAACATTAAAGCCGTCCAACTTGCTGCTTTTTACAAAGTCATTTACATTGTCCGTCTCATAAAGCTTATATTCTGCATGCACTCCGCTTATCTCAAACAGTTGATTGTGAATATATGGCGATAGCGAATGTCCCAATTTTTTTCCTAAAAGTCCGTATTTTTCCATAATTTTTATTTTATATTACATATCTTATTGTCAAAATATTATACGTTTAAAATTTAATAAACCAACTCACAAATATGCTATTTTTACTTTATTTGTTCCAAAATTTTTACTATATCCATTGGTTTTTCCGCAATATATTTTACACCTAGCTCTTCATGCAATTCCCTTGGTCTAAAACCCCAAGTTACAGCAATAAATTTAAGTCCGCTGTTTTTTGCGGTTTCAAAGTCAACTTCGGAATCCCCTATATAAACACTTTCCTCCGACTTTGCCCCCATAAGCTCCAAAGCATACCAAACACCGCTTGGGTTTGGCTTGGGTTGTACTTTTTCACTCTCTCCTATAGCAACAGACAAATAACCTGTAAACAATTTTTGGGCAAGTTCCTTTACACCCGCATCAAATTTGTTGGAAACAACACTCATTTTTATACCTTTTGCTTGCAAAACTTGCATAAGCTCTAAAATACCATCATAAGGACAAGTGTTGTCATTTTTGTGTAAATTGTAGTGTCCCATAAACTTTTTAAAGCAAATGTCAAACTCCTCAGCGGTATATCCCTTTGGCATTGCTCGGTCGATAAGCACTTTTACCCCGTTTCCTACAAAAGATAAAACTTCCATCATGCTCCTTTTAGGATAACCGCACTCTGCCAAAGCAAAATTGACACTATTATACAAATCGTCGATAGTATTTAAAATAGTACCATCCATATCAAAAACTACATTTTTTATCATTTTAACTCCACAAATTTTGCGTATAAAACACCACTTTAATATTAATAATTATAAACCATTAACCCGTATTTTGTCAATAATCACAACTAAAAAGTATATTTATTATTTATATATCAAATAAAACCCGTGCTTATATTGGGCACAAAATTGCGATTAATAATTTAATTAGCTATAAAATATTTTTGTTAATAAAAAATCTAGTTGAATATTAAAAAAAAATAAATCCGACGAAAATATCGAATTTATTTTACTACAACAAAATGTTAAATCTACATTTATATGTTAATTAATATTTTAAATACAAAACATTACGTTTAGCAACATTACATTTAAAATTATTACCTCAATACTTACACATTTTCCAAGGCATCCCTCAAATATTGCGGTATACTAATTGGATCAGACCCTAGCATATAAATAAATTTACCCTCTCTATCTTCGTCACCATATATAAATGTACAAATCAAATCATTTCCTACAATCTTGATTGTAAAATCTTCAAAATCACTACCTTTAATACCATGATATATTCCATCGTCTTTCTTTTCAAAAAGCAAATCAAGGTCATTTTCGCCGAATATCATTAAATCATATATATTTATAATATCTTTAGGTGCGGAAACTTCTGGTAGCATTTCTATATAAAAATTGAGATAATCGCAAATATCATCGATACTTTCCAACTTTAAAATCTCCCAACGACTCAAATCTGCACTATCAATAGGACCATAAAAATAGTTTGCCTTATTCTTTTCTGTAATTTCTAAGTATTTTACAGTTTCTAGATTACTAAACATACAAATATTTCCATGAATTGTGATTTTAATATCGCTATAAGCGGGTTGATAAAATGATTTTGACGAACTAGCTTTCCATACATTCATATATTCCTTTATAGTAGCATTCGGGCTTATAATGTTTTCCTCATTATTGCCACCATCGTTTCCGCCATTTTCAATGTCACTATGATTTCCGCCATTTTCGGTATTCCCACCTTGGTTATTTCCTCCACCGATAATTTCTTCACTATCATTGCCATTGTTTCCGCTGTTGTTGCCACCTACAGTTCCATCACAAGCAACAAGTGCCATACATGCTATTATCGCAATAACAATAATTGCAACAATCAAAAAAACTTTTTTCTTCATAAAAACTCCTTTTTATCCAATTAGTATTTATTGATAAAATTTCAAATTTAAACGGTCATTATGCATTTATCTGTCAGAAAAGGTATACTTTTTCTGACAGTTAATCAGTTGACATAAAAATTTATTTGTTGTACAATAAATATATTATAAAAGGATAAAATTTTAAAAAATATAACCTTTATTTATACAATTTACACAAAATCAAAGTGTCAGAAAAAGTATACTTTTTTTGACACTTTTTGCACAATATGAAAAATATCTATATAACAAATGCTCGTAATTTATTATTACAGTACATTAACAAGCAAATCATTGTTTCATAAAAGTACAAAAAGATATGCAAAGCATACCTTTTTGTTTAAAAAATTTTAAATTTGGCGGAAGCGATGAGATTCGAACTCATGTATCCTGTTGGATAACCGCATTTCGAGTGCGGCTCGTTATGACCACTTCGATACGCTTCCATGTAATTTACTTAACAAGTATATCACATAAAATTTATAAATGCAAGTAAACTGCTTAAATAACATTATGCAATTTACTGTTTTAGTGCAATTTTTTAACTTTAAAACACGTTATTTAACAATTTTTAATTAATTTTTTAGTTATGTAATAACTATGGCAAAAAATAAAGCGTTAGCATCGCCACGCTTTATTTTTATCTATATACTTTATGAATATCAAGGTTTTTCCCTACCGCCACCTATCGGAGTAAGTTTTCCCCAAGTTAAAGGTCCGACAATACCATCTGCTGCCAAGCCGTTTTCTTGTTGGAATTGCCTTACAGCATTTTCGGTATTTGCACCAAATATTCCGTCAGCAGTACCCGCAGGATAAAGCTTTGCGACCAATTTTTGTTGCAAATAACGCACATAAACACCTCGACTGCCTCGTCTTAATAATGGTAAACTATCCTGCATCATAAGTGTACGCCATGTGTTTCTACCGACAATTCCGTCTACCGCTAAGCTGTTATCTTGTTGAAATTTTCTTACAGCGTTTTGAGTACCGCTTCCAAAAATTCCGTCAACAGTCAAACTATTGCCATATAAATTCAAATAGCATTGCAAAAATTTAACGATATTTCCTCTATTACCATACCTTAATGTAGGCATTTGCAAATAGCTCATATCTGCTATATAATTAACTTTTAAGTTGTTCGAAACACCAATCGCACCACCGTTACCGCAAGCTTTTTGAAAATCGGGGTCCATCATAAGTTTTGCCTCGTTAAAATTAGTCATAAACCCACATTCAGTAACAACGGCAGGACAATTTACACTGCCCAACATACCTATTCTGCTTAAAGTACCAATACCTAAATTACGTGTAGTTAACTCCTCATCCAATCCTGCGGAAACATCGTAAGCAAGCAATTTGCTTAAAGCCTCAAATCTATTTTCGTCCGAATAAAAAACCAAATACCCATTTGTTTGATTAAATGCCAAATCATTACCATAAGCGTTGTACGCATAAGTAACCAAACAGGTTAAATTTTGTCTATTTGTCCTTATAACCCTTTGGTTGATAGATATGTCGTTTAATTCCGGCTTGACATCGTATACATTAAAACCTGTGCGTAAACACGCAATCAAAAAATAGTATTTTGCAGGTCTGTTAAATTCATTTTCGTAAAAACTTCTATTGACATACGGCATTATCGGTGTACGCTTGCCTGCTGTAGGCGGGTTTACACCATGTTCATCATTAGCTCCTATGTAAAAATTTTCTGCATAAGCCATTGCAAAAATCCCTCCGATTTAATTTCATTATCATTTTATGCTTAAAATTTTTTACGTGTGAAAATAGATAATTTGTTGCTACAACACATAATTTAACTTGAAATTATTTTAAAAATCCTTCAAAAAAGTTATATTTAAAGTCAAATAAATTTAAAAATTTGTAAAGCAAATAAACAACAAAATTTATTTTTAATTATACAAAAATTAATGCTTTTAAATTTTACAAAAAATATCAAATATTGTGCAATTTAAAAAAGACTTTACAAATAAAAAATTAAAAACCGTACCAATATTAAAATTCTTGTAAAATATACAAAAAATGTTTTGACAAACCTAAATTTTTATGTTATTATAAGTAGGCAATGGAGAAATACCCAAGAGGCCGAAGGGGCTCCCCTGCTAAGGGAGTAGTACGGGTAACCGTAGCGAGGGTTCAAATCCCTCTTTCTCCGCCAATATCATAAGTTTTATTTCATCACTGCTTTTTACATCTCGGCTTAAATTTGTGATATGCCTTTAAACAAGGGTTTTACCCTTGTTTTTTTATTTTGCTTATAACAAAACTCCTTTTTATCACTTATTCCCTTTTAACAAAATTTATTAATGTAAATGAGATTAAAAAATTTCCATTGCTTTTTAATTTGTAAAATGATATAATTAATTTGTATAACAATATAGAAGACAACAAAGGAAATAATATGTACGATGTTATTGTAATAGGCGCAGGTCCCTGTGGTTGTGCAACCGCAATTACCATTGCCAAAAGTGGGCTTAAAGTTTTGCTATTGGAAAAAAGTAAATTACCTAGATACAAAAGTTGCTCAGGAGTATTAATTGAAAAGTCGTTAAATTTTATAGAAAAACACTTTGGAGTTAGAGTCCCTAAAACAGTTACTTGCACTCCAATAGACAACCATGGCATGATTTTTACCGACGATATTGGCAAAGAATATAGATTTGAGAGTCGCGGTTTAAATATATGGCGTGACAAATTTGACTATTGGCTTGCATCACTTGCAAAAGAAAGCGGTGTGCAAATAAAGGACGAGTGTGCAGTAACAGACATAAAAGAAAAAGACGAGCAAGTTTGCGTAAATTTAAAGGACAATACGGAATATGCAAAGTTTGCAGTAGACTGCTCGGGTGCTGTTGGTATTGGTAAGCAATGTGAAAATAACATAATAACCTATCAAACATATAATACAGGAAAAATCAATTTGGATTTTCACTATTTTTATGCCTATTTACAGCCAGAATTATCCGGATACGATGCTTGGTTTAATGTAAAAGACGATATGCTTGTACTAGGCATATCTACAACAAACGCAAATGAAATATCAAGATATTACGATAACTTTATTGCTTATATGACAAAAAATCACGGTCTTGCAATAGATACGCAAATAAAAACGGATAAATGGATAATCAGAAATATACAACCAACATTTCACATAGACTACGGCAACGGTCGCATTTTGAAAGCAGGAGAAAATGCAGGCTTTTTAAATCCTATGGGAGAAGGTATTTCTTGTGCTTTGGAAAGCGGGTACTTTGCTGCTCTTGCAATTATAAAAAACTTTAATAACAAAACAAATGCGATTGAGGATTATAAAAACTATGTATCTTCAACAAAAAAATATATGGAAAGACAATGGCAACTCGTAGGGCGAATGTCGGAAAAATTTTCTTTAATATTTTCATAAAAGTAATGCATAATTAAACTTTTTATATCAAAGTCAGTAATTAAGACAATGCAAACACCGATATCAACAAGCCATTATTTTATAGTGTTATAAAACATTACCTCAATTAATTATTATATGGTAAAAATTAATACGTTTTTTGCACACCATTCAACCTTTTAAATTATATAGGTATTTACTTGCGGATTTGATAAAAAAATGTTAAAATCAAATATAGGAGAAATTTATGAAATTGGATATATCAAAATTGTTTTGGATAAGGCAACCTGAAAATTTTTTGATTACCGATAACAAAATTGAAATTATCACGTCGCCTAACACCGATTTATGGCAAAGGACTTACTACGGTTTTCAAAATGACAATGCCCCTGTACTACAGACGGCAGCAGCTGAAAAATATTTTTCATTTGTAGTAAAGACCGAGTTTGATAGCAAAACAAGGTTTGACCAATGCGGAATTGTAGTTTATCTTGATAGCGAAAATTGGTTAAAGGCTTCCGTAGAATATGAAAACAACAGTTTTCAAAGATTGGGAAGTGTTGTAACCAACCACGGATATTCTGATTGGGCAACAACGGATATCCCCGCAGATATCAAGTCTGTTTGGTATAGATTAAGCCGTAGGGAATCCGATTATTTGATAGAATTTTCATATAACGGAATTGATTTTAAACAAATGCGTATTTGTCATTTGGCAAATGGCGACCAAACAATCAACTTTGGGATATACGCTTGTTCCCCCGAACAATCTTCCTTTAAAGCAACATTTACACAAATGGAAATAAAAGATTGCGTTTGGAAGAAACATCAATAAACTAAGTAAAATAAGGAGTTAATATGAGTAAAGCTGACGAAATATTTGTAAAGAATATGAAAGACATTATGGAAAACGGTGTTTGGGATACCGACCTACCCGTTCGTCCAAAGTGGAGTGACGGAACACCTGCACATACAGTAAAAAAATTCGGAATCGTAAACAGATATGATTTGAGCAAGGAATTTCCTATTTTGACAATAAGAAAAACTTATTTTAAGTCTTGCGTGGACGAACTTTTATGGATATGGCAAAAAAAGAGTAACAACATAAAAGATTTAAAGTCAAAAATTTGGAATCAATGGGCAGACGAAAACGGCTCTATCGGCAAAGCTTACGGCTATCAATTAGGGGTTAAACATATCTACCGCGAGGGCGAATTTGACCAAGTTGACAGAGTGCTTTTTGATTTAAAAAACAATCCGTCTAGCCGTAGAATAATGACCAATATTTACAATTTTGCAGATTTACACGAAATGAACTTGTATCCTTGTGCATATTCGATGACTTTCAATGTTTCGGGCGATACTTTAAATGGTATACTTAATCAACGCTCCAACGATATGCTGACCGCAAATAATTGGAATGTCGTTCAGTATGCTATACTAATGATAATGTTTGCACAAGTATCGGGCTTAAAAGTCGGAGAGCTTGTTCACGTTATTGCAGATGCTCATATTTACGATAGACATATACCTATGGTAGAAGAAATAATAAATGAAAAGCAATTTACTGCCCCAAAATTGGAAGTTGATACAAGCATTACAAATTTTTATGACTTTACTGTAGATAGTTTTAAACTTGTGGACTACAAATGCAATGACAAAAAATTTGACATTCCGGTTGCGGAATAGGAGTTTAAATGAAAGCAATTTTACACGCAGATAAACAATGGGGGATAGGCAAAAATAATGATTTAATGTTTTCTATCCCGCTAGATATGAAATTTTTTCGTGAAACAACATTAAATAAAATTGTTGTTATGGGAAATAACACTTTAAAATCTTTCCCCAACGGCAAACCTCTTAAAAACAGGATAAATATTGTTTTGTCACGTAGCGAAAATACTCGCGACGACTGTATTTTTGTAAAATCTTTAGACCAATTATTTGAAGTTTTAGGCGAATATAACTCCGATGACATTTATATAATAGGCGGCTCAAGCATTTACAAAATGCTACTGCCTTATTGCAGCGAAGTTTTGGTAACAAAAGTTGATGCAGTGGGTGGCGCGGATACTTTTTTTGAAAACCTTGACGAAAATAATGAGTTTGAATTGATTTATGAAAGCGAGCCTATAGTTACCAACGGCTACACGATACAATTTACCGCTTACAAAAATACTAATACCTTAAGTTACGGTCAAAACTAAAATGCAACCAAACATTTATAAAGTATCCGATAAGCTACAATATAAAGATTTACTTTTACTTGCCGACGAACAATGGGAAATGGTAGAAAAATATATACACAACAGTACCATGTACATCCTAGACGATAACGGCATAAAAGGCGAAATAACTATATTAGATTTGGGGAACGGAGTTTTGGAAATAAAAAATTTAGCTGTACTACCACCCTATCAACATTGCGGATACGGAAAACTTTTAGTCGAATATGTATGTCAAAAATATAAAGATAGTTTTTTGCAAATACAAGTAGGCACGGGAGATAGTCCTTTGACACTTCCCTTTTACGAAAAGTGTGGTTTTAAAAAATCGCACATTATAAAAAACTTTTTTACCGATAATTACGACCACCCTATTATCGAAAATGGCAAACTTCTTACCGATATGATTATTTTAACTAAAAAGCTAAATAATTAATTTTACTTTACAATTATTTAAAGGAAAAACAGCACTCAATAAATGAGTGCCGTTTTTATTATTTTAAAAAACTTATTATTTAATTAATTCCTTTGCCATTCTTACACCCAAATGGAATTTTTTATTTTGACAAATAGTGCTCATAATAGCTTTATCCAAGTCTCTTCCGCTTACATTAAAGGATGCTGCAAAATTGTCTTTTGAAATGTGCATATTATATTCCACAATGGTAATTATATGGTTTTTATCTTCGTCGTAGAAAGTCATTGTGTTGTACTCTTCTACATTTCCAAGACATTCAAAAAAGCCTTCCCACACATTAGAGATTTGCTCGGTTGTAACAACCACATCCCTACCGCCGTTATCAATAATATCACGAACAAAACTTCTTTCGTTACAAAACTGAATTCTACTTAAATTTTTGATATAGTCAGAGGTTACTTTTGCATTTTCGATATTGTATTTTTGGAAATAACCATTTAATGATTTTACGCTGCTTAGCACATAAAACATACCATGGTACAAATCTCCACCCAAATACTCATCCACAGCACAATGTACCGATTTTGAGCTAAAAGTAGAATAATCGCCTACACAAGTAGCTTTCAAATAACTGTTGCAAAGCTCAGTTTGCAAATCGTTCTCGCTACTGCTGATAACATTACCTATTTGAGAAATATCGCTTTTCATCATATCGTCAAGAGATACATTCATAATGTCTGCAAGAGCAATCCAAACAAGCGGGCTATCAGGAAATCTATCCCCTTTTTCCCACATGCTTATGCTTTTATTATTGTAATCTATAGTAAGTCCCATCTCCTTTAGCTTTTCATTAAGAATGTCAGCAAAAACAGATTGAGTTACAGATATAGATTTTCTATAAAATTTTAGATTCTCTGCAAATTTTAACATACTTTACCTCTTTTGAATGCTATATCATTATACATAATAATACTTTTAATGTCAAGGTAATTTATAAATTTTTTTCCACGAGTTGTAGACAATTTTTCCATTAAAAAACATATATCTACAAAAATCGACACTTATGTATTTTTTTTATAACTATACATTTTAAAGTGGATTTTATAATAAAGATAATCTGAGTAAAATTTAGCAAACTATTGACTAAACCTAAAATATATTATATAATTATTATAATTATATTCGATTAGGAGAATTTATGAAAAGTTACACTATCGTTTTAATTGCGCTACTTATGGCATTGGCTATTTTTTTGCCACTTTTGATTACAGGTTGTACAAACAGCAAATATAAAATACAAAAATATCCGGCAGCAAGAACGAGTTTTGAATATACTGTAATTGACAATTTACATCTTAGCGGAATGGACGAAAACTTACTTTCAAATAATGACAGAGGCTTTCGCGGAGAAGTATATTATACTTTGGGGACAGAAAAAGCATATCCAGGGGATGAACAAAATCACCTTGATTGCCTTAATGAACAGCTAGAGCTTTACAAAAATGATAAAATCAACATTTTACAGTGCTATATTTACCTTACCGAATACCGCGACAGAGATTTGGACGAAACTGCTCTATCTCAAATGAAAAACTATTTCGAAATGCTAAAAAGCAAAAACATACGAATTTTATTAAGATTTGCCTATGAATATACTTCAAGTGCAAACTATGATGCAAGAGATGGGCAAATAATAAAGCATTTAAGCCAAATTAAAAACTTTATAAATGATAACAGCAAATTGTTTAATGATGTTGTATACGCTATGCAACTAGGATTAATAGGACTTTGGGGCGAAGGACACGGATACCATTATCATCACAATATCAAAAAACTTATAACAAGGCTTTGCGAAACAATACCTGAAGAGATTTATATAATGGTAAGAACACCTGATATTTTGTCGCAAGTTCCTAAAAAATATGAGCATAGATTTTCTGTACACGATGACTTTTTGGTCGGAATGGATCACAAATGGGGAATGATGAGCTGGAATGACCCGCAATATCAAGATCTACTTAACAAAAACCAATATGCCATTGCAGACGGCGAAATGCCTTGGGGACGAGATACAACTGTACCTGTGATTGACCCGATTGGCTTCTTGAAACAGGTTATAGGATACGGGCTTACTTCTCTTAGCATTACTCATAATTATATAGAAGATTTTAAAGACAAAAATGTAGTTTATCATCTTGAAAAATGGAAATCCGAATACTTGACAAAGTCGCAACTTGACGAAAATAATATCCCATATCTTGATAGTATGCTTGAACAAAATAAAATTTCCATTTATAATTATTTGCAATACCATTTGGGATATAATTTAGGGGTAAGCAACCTTTTGCAAACAAACGGCAAAACTTCGTTTATGATAAACAATTTTGGTATCGCCTCTCCTTTTGAGTACAAACTTGAAATAATGGCAGACGGACATTATATAGAGGTTGAGCAAATCCCGCTTGGAAGATTCGGACAACAAAACATCTCAATAGATAAAAATGTAAAAGAAATTAAAATAAGATTTATCCACAGAAGAACAGGCGAAACAATCAAACTTGCAAACAACTTGCCATATCTTGACGGATATAATGTAATCAACTTATAAGATTATAAATAATATATATAAAAAACAAAAAGCACCTTGAAAGGTGCTTTTTGTTTTGTTTTAAATTAATGATTTACCTCATTAGTAGATTCTACTACTTGTTCAGTTTCGTTCGCTACCTCTTCAGTTGCAACATGCTCTGTTTCTACTTCGCTTGCATTTTCTGCAGCTTTTTTCTCTGCTTTTTCTTTTTTCTTAGCATCTTTTTTTGCTTGTTTTTCAGCAGCTTTCTCTGCTACTACGGCATCCTCTTCTGCATCATCGGCAGTAACAGCACTAGGTGTTGCGCCTTGGTCTACAGGAGTTTCTTGCTTTGCAGCGGCTGCTTGCGGAGCATCCGGATTTAGTACTACACCGATAGCGCCTTGGTCCATAACAACGATTACAGGAGCCTCTTTTGAGCCAACATTTAATTCCATTGTACCATTTTTGCTATCCAAGCTTACAATTTCGCCAACAAAACCACCAATAGTTCTGATTTTTTTGCCTACTCTAACTGATTGCATCATTTGTTGTGCTTCCTTTTTCCTTTTTCTTTGAGGAATAATAGTAAACAACATCATAACTACAAACAATACACCGATTATAAGGAACATATACCATGAGCTGCCGCCACTTGCTGTTCCTTCACATAATAAATTCAACATAATAATCTCCTTTTTATTTGCTAAAACATATAAGAAGTTGCAATTTGGCATTTTAAAGTCACAAAAATAAAGCAACTTCATCCATTTATTAAAATCTCATTTTGTTTTAGCTTATTATACTATATATTAATTAATTTTGCAATGATTTAAAATAAAAAAACTTATTTAATCATAAAAAACAATATTTTCGACATTTTTTTAAGCCTTTTTAATTATTTTGATTTGACATTCCAATCATACTTGTTTTTAAAATCTTTATAAAAATCGCCAAAACAATCGTTCATAATCGCTTGTTTAATATCTTGCATTAGCTTAATCAAAAATCTCAAGTTGTGTATAGAAAGCAACTCTCCGCCCAATATTTCCCCTGCATTAAGCAAATGTCTAATGTATGCTCGGCTGAAATTCCTGCAACAATAGCAATCGCACTCAGGGTCAATCGGTGAAAAATCCTCTTTAAATTTAGCATTTTTTACCGTAAGATTACCTTGCCTTGTAAATGCAGCGCCATTCCTTGCCATTCTTGTAGGCAATACGCAGTCAAACATATCTATACCCCGCATAACGCCTTCCACCAAGCAATCGGGACTACCTACCCCCATCAAATATCTTGGCATATCCTTAGGATAATGAGGTTTAAGAATATCCAACATTTCATACATAACTTCCTTAGGCTCGCCAACCGACAAACCGCCTATGGAAAAACCGCACTCGCAATACGGCAATATTCTTTCGATAGACTCTTCGCGTAAATCTTTATACATATTACCTTGAACTATCGGAAACAATACTTGGTCTTTACGGGTTTTATGTTTATAGCATCTGTCAAGCCAACTCATAGTACGCTCTAAAGCACGCCTTGCATCGCTTTTACTTGTGCCGTCCCCTGTACATTGGTCAAACGCCATCATTATATCGCTACCCAAAGCTTGTTGAATATCCACAGCTTTTTCGGGTGTAAACACGTGTGACGAGCCGTCAAGATGGCTTTTAAAAGTCACACTATCATCGGTAATATGGCGCATATCGCTAAGCGAAAAAACTTGAAACCCACCGCTATCCGTCAATATCGGTTTATCCCAATTCATAAATGTATGCAAGCCGCCTGCTTTTTGAACAAGCTCATGCCCCGGTCTTAAATATAAATGATATGTATTGCTCAAAATTATGGAGGCATCTATATCATGCAAAACTTGCGGGGTAAGTGACTTTACCGTGGCATTAGTACCAACAGGCATAAACACAGGTGTTTCCACAACTCCGTGCGGTGTGTACAACCTGCCTATCCTTGCACCCGATTGTTTGCATTCCTTTACGACTTCATACTTAAACATTGTTACTCCTATTGTCTAAACTTTTGCAAATTTATTTTTTAAAATCTATTTGCTTATATGTTTTAATTTTTCTTTTTTGTTTATTTGACAACTAATTTTATTTATTATTAACAAATTATTTTTTGACATAGCTTTATAATCTTACTCATCTTTATACATTAGTACCGATTTTCAAAGGCTTTTTGTCAATTAGATGATATATGTAGCATCGCCAAAGCTAAAAAATCTGTATTTTTCCTTTACGGCCTCATTGTACATATTCAAAGTATTTTCTCTACCCATAAAAGCCGATACAAGCATTATAAGTGTGGATTCCGGCAAATGGAAATTAGTTATCAAGCCTTTTACAACTTTAAATTTATACCCTGGATAAATAAAGATATTTGTATCCATTTTATCCGCTTTTACAAAGCCGTTTTCATCAGCTAAGCTTTCCACTGTTCTTACAGAGGTTGTGCCTACGCAAATAACTCTCCTGCCTTCTTTTACTGCACTATTGATAATTTCGGCATTTGCTTTATCTATCTCACAGTACTCGCTGTGCATATTATGTTTTAAAATGTCTTCTTCCTTTACAGGTCTAAAAGTCCCCAAACCGACATGCAAAAGCACTTGTGCAATTTGAACGCCTTTTTCCTTAATTTTCTCAAGCAATTCCTGTGTAAAATGTAGTCCCGCAGTAGGTGCTGCACTAGAGCCAAGCTCTTTGCAATAAACAGTTTGATATCTTGATTGGTCTTGCAATTTTTCTTTAATATAAGGCGGAAGTGGCATTGTGCCTATATCGTTTAAAATATCTTCTAACACACCGTCAAAAGTAAACTCCAAAATCCTTATACCTTGCTCCCCGATTTCTTTAACAGTTGCGGAAAGTTTTTCGCTAAAAATCACTTTTGTATCTATTTTTAGTTTTTTTGCAGGTTTTGTAATGCACTCGTAGTGATTATAGTCAATCCTTTTTAAAAGCAACACTTCGATTACTTCTTCTTTACCATCTCTGTGGCAAAAAATTCTTGCTGGTATTACTTTTGTGTTGTTTATAACCAACACATCGCCCTCTTTAAGATAATCTATTATATCATAAAAATGCTTATGTTCAATTTTATCCGTCTGTCTGTCGTACACCAACATCCTAGAGTTATCTCGCGGATAAATAGGTGTTTGTGCAATCAATTCCTGCGGCAAATCGTAGTAAAAATCACTTTTATTCATTATTCTTTCCTTCGTTTTCGTATTGTGAGAACAACTCTTGTTTGTCGCTATCCATTACCTTACCTAAATGGTCATAAGCTTTTTTCAAACAAATTCTTCCTCTTGGTGTTCTTGCGACAAAACCCACTTGCATTAAATAAGGCTCAATAACATCTTCGATAGTGTTGCTGTCTTCATTAACCGATGCTGCCAAAGTATCAAGTCCTACAGGACCGCCACCAAAAGTATCAATCATTGTAGTCAAAATCTTCCTGTCACTATAGTCAAGCCCCATATCGTCAACTTCCATTAACGTTAAGCCTTTTTTTGTAAGAGGCAAATCTATTTTACCACCGTCGCCCAACACTTCCGCAAAGTCTCTTACCCTTTTTAAAAATCTGTTTGCAATACGCGGTGTACCCCTTGAACGTCTTGCAATTTCATAGCTCGCATCCTCATCGATATTTATATTTAAAAGTTTTGCCGAGCGATTGATTATTTTTACCAAATCGTCGGGAGTATACAGTTCCAACCTCAAATTTACGCCAAACCTGTCGCGTAACGGGCTTGTTAACATACCTGCCTTAGTTGTTGCACCAATCAAAGTAAACTTTGGCAAGTCAATACGCAAACTCCTTGCAGACGGACCTTTACCGATTATAATATCCAAGGCATAATCCTCCATAGCAGGATATAAAACCTCCTCAACATTTCGGTTTAGCCTGTGAATTTCGTCAATAAAAAGTATGTCGTTGTCTGACAAGTTTGTAAGAATAGCAGCCAAATCCCCCGCTTTTTCTATTGCAGGGCCGGAAGTAACACGTATTTGCGAATTCATCTCGTTTGCAATGATATGCGATAGTGTGGTTTTACCAAGTCCCGGAGGTCCGTACAAAAGTACATGGTCCAACGCCTCGCCGCGTTTTAATGCCGCTTGTATGAATATTTCAAGATTGCCTTTTATTTTATCCTGTCCGATATACTCGTCCATACTTTTTGGTCTAAGACAATTTTCGGCAGTATCTTCCTTGTGTTTTGTACTTGTTATTAATCTGTCATCTTCTTCGTCAAAATTAAACATACTACTCCCCCTTATGCCATACTACGAAGTGCAAGTGTGATAATAGCATTTGTATCTTTTGCACTCTCACTAGCTTTTTGAACGGCTTTAATAGCATCATTTTTGGAAATACCCAAAGCCACCAATGCCTCAATAGCGTCATTAATTTCCTTAGAACTGCTGATTTTTATGCTACTGTTGCTGCCCATAACCTCTTCGGCAGTAATGTTCACTTTTTCTTTAAGTTCCAAAATTATTCGCTCGGCAGTCTTTTTGCCTACGCCTTTTATGCTGGATAAGCTTTTTACATCGTTATTTGCAACCGCCAAAGCAAGTGACGCTGTGTCTATGCCCGATAAAATGCCAAGTGCCATCTTTGGACCTACTCCATTGATGTCGATTAATTTGATAAACATATTTTTTTCGCTCATACTCAAAAAGCCGAATAACGAAAAAGCATCTTCCTTGATATGAGTATAAGTATAAAGTTTTGTCTTTTCCCCTTTTTGTGGCAAATCCGCCAAAGTATTTAACGAAACATTTATATTGTATCCAATACCGTTATTGTCAACAATAACCAATCCGTTAGGGTCAATATAATCGATTAATCCACTTATAAATGCGTACATATACACTCCTTTTATACTATAAGGCTAAATAGCCTGTTTTTTTGATTTTATAATATGAACAAGCCTAAATAAAATCAAATCCTAAACATATTTGCCATTTTGTTGGTTTGACCATGAGTTATTGCTACTGCAAGAGCATCCGCAGCGTCATCCGGCTTTGGTATGCTTTTTAGCTTTAACATCATTTTTACCATTTGTTGAACTTGGTTTTTGTCTGCTTTGCCATAGCCCGTAATTGCTTGTTTAATCTGCAAAGGAGTATACTCAAACAAACTGCCGCAATACTTTGTTGCAGTTAAAAGCAAAACTCCCCTTGCTTCCGCAACGGTAATTGCAGTGGTTGTATTTCTTGCAAAAAACAGTTCCTCAAGTGCTATATTGTCGGGTTTATATTGTTCGATAAGTTTTATAAGACTTCGCTCAATCATACAAAGTCTTGTTGGGGTATTCTCTTCCTTTGGGGTGGTTATCACTCCGTAATCTACAAGAGAATAGTTTCCTCGCTCAACATCAATAACACCATATCCGACTATAGCAATCCCGGGGTCAATACCTAAAATCCTCATTTTAAATGCTAAAACCTTTTATTGTATTTTAAAACTACATAGTTCGCCTATATAGCTTGATTTTATCCATATTGCCGTACCAAAAAAATACTGCAAGCAATGATACTTGCAGTTTTTAATTTTGCAGCAAATTAAACTCTTGACATATAAGTTCCGGTTCTTGTGTCAATACGAATAGTATCGCCTTCGTTAACAAATAGTGGAACTTGGATAACATATCCTGTCTCAAGTGTTGCAGGCTTTGTAGCATTTGTTGCAGTATTGCCTTTAGCACCAGGCTCACAGTAAGTGATAAGCAACTCAACAAAGTTAGGAGCAGTTACAGAAAAAGCCTTGCCTTTGTAAAACTCGATATCAACAGTCATATTCTCTTTAATAAACTTAAGTGCATCTTCACAGCTTTCTTGGTTAAGTGCGGTTTGCTCATAAGTCTCTTGGTCCATAAAGTAATACAACTCTCCGTCTGTATACAAATATTCAAGAGTTTTTCTCTCAATATGTGCAAGTTCAAATTTTTCTGTAGGGTTAAAAGTTTTTTCAATAACGCCACCGTTGATAACGTCTCTTATTTTAGTACGTACAAACGCTGCACCTTTACCTGGTTTAACGTGCAAAAAGTCCACGATAACCATTACCTTTCCATCCATTTCAAATGTAATTCCCTTACGAAAATCACCAGCCAAAATTGTAGCCATATTTACCTCCGATAAACTAATTATTAATAATTTCTAATTTTTTATTTGAAGTAGTCAAATTTACTGCATTAGCACCTTTAACCACAATCATATCCTCTATTCTTATACCGCAAAGCCCCTCAATATAAATACCAGGCTCTATAGTTATTACCATACCGTCTTGCAGTCTTTCATCCGTCATCACGCGTGATGATAAAGTCGGATATTCGTGTATTTCAAGCCCGACGCCATGCCCTAACGAATGATTGAAATATGTTGCAAGCCTATGCAAATCCAAATAATTTCTTGCAACCCTGTCTGCCTCTCTCGGCGGTATGCCCGAACGTATGCAGTCTATTGCAATCTCATTTGCACCAAGCACAATATTGTATAATTTTTCTACTTCCTCCGAACACTCCCCAAACACAAAAGTTCTTGTCATATCCGAGTGATAACCTTTGTAAGTTGCACCAAAATCGATAAGTATAACATCCCCGACTTTAAGCTTTCTATCTGACGGCTTTGCATGTGCGATTGCCGAATTTTCCCCAAAAGCAACAATAGTATCAAAAGCGTTTTTCTCGCTGCCGTTCACTTTCATAAAATACTCAAGCTTAGCACAAAGCTCCAATTCCGTCATATTTTTTTTGATAAGCGGTTTTACCTGTTCCAAAGATTTTTCCGCAATTCTTTGAGCTTTGGTAATACACTCTATTTCATAATCGCTTTTAACAGCACGCAAGGCAGTAATCTCGTTTGTTATATCCGTTACTTTAAGCCCTGCAAGCAATTTTTCCGTCACAAACACATAATCATAATGACTTATGTTGCTGTCAAAACCGACATTTTTGATATTGTTATCGGCTAATACATTTTTTATAACCTGCTCCGCAGTAGCAGGAGTAATTTCAATTACCTGCCAATCCTCGGATAAGTCCCTGTTTGCCTCAATCGTAAACCTGCCGTCAGTAAAATAAAATTTGTTTTGTTTGGTAATAAGCACAAAAGCATAATCGGCAGAATATCCGCTGACATATCTTACATTAAAAGTATTTGAAATCAAAATTCCGTCCAAATTATTACTATCAAATATCTTATTGTAACTTACCATAAAAGCATTATAGCATATTTTTTTTGACTTGTAAATATTTTTTTAATATTTTATTATATTTTAATATAAAGATAATAAAACCAAATTTTATATCTGCAAATAACAAAGCTTACAATCTTAAAATAGATATTGCTTTTTTTAGTTTTATATGGTATGATAAAATTGTAAAAAGCATAGGGGGAAATAGTATGGAAGAGGAAGTAAAAGACAAAATTTGCGGGCATGCAAAGCCAATGGATAAAAAGAAAAAAATCATCATAATTACGGCAACGGCCAGTGCACTACTTGCAGTAATACTTGGTTTTCTCATTTGGGGGTTAACATTCAAAGCAGGCGGACTTGTAAACAGAAAAGTAATTTGTGTTGAAGACAGCACTATATTTAACGGCGACAGTATTACTATACCTGTTAAAATGAAACAAGGATTTTATACTCCGTCTCATCAGGTTTTTTATTCGGAAAAATCTATTTCAGAGCTTTGCGAACTTGCTAAAAATTACGATAGTAATCTAAATTATGAGATTCACAACAACAAAGCCTATCTTTATAAAGTAAAATCGGATAAAGTAATTGCAAGAGCTGTTTTAAGCAAACATGATGCAATATATGATAACCTTAATTATACTTTGCAAGATTTATATGTCGAAGGTATAATATTTCCTCTTTATTTAACTGAAAAATTCTTTGATGAGGAAATTACATTTAGCGACACTACTTACAGTTGGTATGCAATTTCTTTTATGACAATAGACGAACTTGTAAATTGGCTTGATAGCACAGGACTTTATAAATTGGAAATCAATACTCAAAAAGACACTGTAATTGTAACGGATATTGAAAAAGACAGTCCTAAAGCTCAAATTTATTTTAACGGGAACCTAATTGCTGTAAAAGCAATTTACAATTAAAAAATTAATCTATAACAAATTTCACTGTTTTAATGAGTTACTATTTAAATGTAAAATAGGGAGAAATTTATGACAAAAGAAACAAAAAAGGCTATTTGGATACATGTGATTGTTTTCAGTGTAATTGCAATCGTAGTACTTGGCATATTCTTTCCAATTATAGTTACTAACAATATGGATAGAGCAAATTCTAAGCAAATATGCATTGTAGACCGCTCTATTAAAATAAGTGGCGAACAAATATTTATTCCTGTCAAAATGAAAAATGGTTTTTCTACCCCTACTCATCAAAAATTTCATTCTGATTTAACAATTTTACAATTATGCGAACTTGCCAAAGATTACGATAGTAATCAAAATTATGAGATTCATAACAACAAAGCCTATCTTTATAAAGTAAAATCAGACAAAGTCATTGCAAGAGCTGTTTTAAGCAAGCATGATGCAATATATGATAACCTAAATTATACTTTGCAACATTTATATGTCGAAGGTATAGTATTTCCTATTCATCTAACTGAAAAATTCTTTAATGAGGAAATTACATTTAATGACACTATTTATAGTTGGTATGCAATTTCTTTTATGACAATAGACGAACTTGTAAACTGGCTTGATAGCACAGGACTTTATAAATTGGAAATCAATACTCAAAAAGACACTGTAATTGTAACGGATATTGAAAAAGACAGTCCTAAAGCTCAAATTTATTTTAACGGAAGCCTCATTGCTGTAAAAGCAATTTACAATTAAAAAATTAATCTATAACAAAAAATCACTCTACAAAAAGAGTGATTTTTTTGTTTAATACCGATTTTTAAATAGTTTTAAATATAATTAGTAAATTTTAAAATAATTTTTACCATAAAAGCAATGGATATAATTTAGTTTATTTTAACATATTATTATAACAATTTTTCATATATAAGCTATCTATTGTTTGAGTTCCTGCAGACTCGCAAACGATAAACGGATGCAAATCCAAATCTATCAAAGCCTTAGCCAAAGGCTCAAAATCAGGTCCAAAATTTGTATCTTCAAAAGTCAAATGCCTTACTTCCCCTTTTGCAGAATACTCTATTTTGGAAAAATGTACATGCATATTGTTTACCTTTTCAAAGCCGACTCCTGCAATAAACTTTTCCAATACAATCCTATAATCGTCGTAACTTTTTAAACTGCCGCCTGTCCTTGCATTCAAATGTCCAAAATCTATACAAGGATAAAGCATTTTATCGCGAGCTACCATTCGAATAATTTCGTCCACATCCCCAAGTTGAGCTTGTTTACCCATTGTTTCAATAGCAAGCATTGTGTTTTCGGCAAGACCGCTGTCATACAAATCGCACAACAAATTATCAAGACGGGACATTAACAAATCCATTGCCTGCTCTCTTGGCATTTTTAAAGGGGACCCAGGATGAAAAACGCAACGCTTTCCGCCTAAATTTTTAAGTGCTATCAAACTTTCTTTTATATATCTGTGGTTATTTGCAGCCTTATCATCTTCCTGTGTAGCCAAGTTGATAAAATATGGCGCGTGTACGGAAATTTCTATACCATGTTTTGCAAACTCAGCGCCATAAATTTTAGCGGTTTCTTCACTCATACGAACACCTCTGCCAAAAGAATATTCGTACAAATCAAGACCTTTCCCTTTTAGCCAATTTGGCACATCTATGGTTTTGGAAAAACCTTCTTCTTCAAAAATACTACCTGTTCCGCTAGGTCCGAACTTTATCATACTCCACCTCATTTTTATAGCTGTTATTTATTATTAATCAAACAAAAATTATAAAAATCAATGCAAATTTTATACCTTTTTAATTTCGTTTTTGTCTTGCAATACCCTTTTAAAGTCACTATCTATTTGAGCTTTTAACTCTGTCGCGCTATTAAATTTACTGATTCCGCGATAATATTCATAAAACTCTACTTTTACAACCTTTCCATAAAGGTCGCCATCAAAGTCTATCACAAAGCTTTCCAAATTAAAATTATAATCATCAAATGTTGGGTGCGCCCCTACATTGGTAAGTCCCAAATAAGCTTGTCCATCAATTATGATATGTGTTTTATAAACACCTGCTTTTATCTCTATTTTGCTGTCAGGATATGCTACGTTAGCCGTAGGATAACCTACAACACTGCCGCCGACATTTCTGCCCTTTTCCACACTGCCCATCATAAAGTATGGGAACGGCAATAATTTGTTAACTTTGCCAATATCGCCTGCTTTTAATAATTCCCTTATATCTCTTGAGGCAATCTTGCCGCTATCCGCCATAACCAAGTCGATTACATGCGATTCTATTTGCCTTTTATCAAAGTAATTTTTCACGTCTTTTGCACTAAATTCCGCTTTTACTCCGCAAGTATAATCGGTGCCGAAAACAACTTTTTTAATATTAAAATTTTTGCATAAAATGTCTAAAAATTCATCCCCGTGTAAATTCATAAAATCTGTATCGAATTTAGCGGATATCACACATTTAATACCGATTTTTTCAAAGATATGCACTCTTTCTGAAAAAGTATAGCACTGTTTTGACATACCGGAAATTACATTTTGAGGATTGTTTGTAAAAGTAAAGACAGCAGGAGTAAAGCCGCTGTTTACACACAAATCCAGCAACTTTTTATGTCCGTTATGTACACTGTCAAAATAGCCTAAAGCCAAACATATTGGTCTATCGCTTTTTCCTAAAAAATCAATCAGTTCCATAATCTTACATCGACCTCTAAATTTTTATCTCCGTCCTTACATATACCAAATATTTTGTCATCAATAACAACAATATAATCGGTTTTTATCCCACGATTTGCAATTTTAACGCCGTTTAAAAGTTGAAAGCTTTCTTTATCCTGCAAATATACTTTTGGCATATCGCTAAACAAATCTTCAAGTGAAATTATATGTTTTTCTATATTATCTTTCAACTCGTCTAAAGTTACTGCGTTTTCAATCAAAAAGTTTTTATTTTGTAGCCTTATAATGCTTGACATATATGCTAGACTACTAGTTGCCTCCGCCAAATCGCGGCAAATACTTCTTATGTAAGTTCCGCCCGAGCAATGTATATCCAAAGT
This sequence comes from uncultured Clostridia bacterium, assembly GCA_947646415.1. Classification (GTDB taxonomy): domain Bacteria; phylum Bacillota; class Clostridia; order Christensenellales; family UBA3700; genus MGBC100798. The sequence goes on from CANSGN010000004.1 coordinate 67,960, forward strand.
CAGCACACCGTTTTTATATGAAATAATATTTATGCTGTAAACATTTACTTGCCTAGGCTTTATATCAATTTCCTTTCCGTCTCTTGCGGCATCACATGCACGAACTCCGCCAACACTTATACGTGAATATTTTGGCGGTAATTGCATAATGTTTCCCAAAAACATATCGATTTTCGACGTGATTTCGTCCAATGCAGGTATATTTTCACACTCTTCGACAACTACTCCGTAAGAGTCTAAAGTGTCGGTAGTTTTACCAAAACAAAAGGTTGCCCTATACACTTTGTCCTGCCCTACCATATAATCAAAAAGCTTTGTAGCCGCCCCGAAACAAATTGGCAACACTCCGCTTCCCGCAGGGTCCAACGTGCCTAAATGCCCTACTTTGATTTTTTTATTTCCGGTATAATCTTTTAATAAATGTTTAACCTTTACCACAACATCGGACGACGTCCAACCTGTAGGTTTTAACACATTAATTACTCCCATGAACAACATATTTCGTCACGCACCGCTTTTAATATCTTTTCCACAACATCTTCGTAATAGCCGTTAACCCTAAAGCCAGCAGCATTTTTATGACCGCCGCCACCAAACATAAGCGCAATTTTGCTGCTATCCACATCCTCGCCCGTCCTTATGCTCACTTTAAAGTTTTGCTCGCGAACTTCACTTATGGCAATCGCAACACGAACACCTATAACATTGATAATGTTGTTTACCATACCTTCCGTACTTGAATTATCACAATTTGTCTCGTCAAAATCTTTCTTTAAAAAGCTAATAATTCCTATTTGATTGTTATCGTAAAACTTAGCATTAGAAAGTGTCCTTGCCTTAAGCTTATACGTATTCATTTTTATCTTCTTTAAAAAGTGGTCGCAAATTTCATGAGCGGCAATATCATACTCTAGCAAAATACTTGCTGCCTCCATAGTTTTTGCGGTCACATTTGAAAAAGTAAAACCGCCACTGTCCGTAACAAGCCCGCTATATAACAGTCTTGCAACTTCCCTATTAAGACCGTCCATTTCTTTTAACAAAAAGGTTACTATTTGAGCGGTAGCGGCAGCGTTAATATCAATCAAATTGATATCTCCGTATTTCGTATTTGTTTTATGATGGTCGATAACCATTTTACGCTTACCTTTTTTAAATTCCTCCGCGGAATAAACTCCAAGCCTCTCCATATCCGCACAATCTACAGCAATAGTCAAATCATATTTATCTAGCTTAGCTTTATTGTAATCTTCAGACCCTTGCAAAAAGCACAACTTATCAGTCATTACATCATCGCAAAAAATGTATGGTTTTTTGCCATACATTTGAATTGCTTTATAAATCGCAAGAGAGGAACCGACAGTGTCTCCGTCGGGATTAATATGAGAAATAACAGCAATGGTATTTGCTTTTTTTATCTCATTAATTATATTTTGATAATCCATATATACCTCTAATCTTTATATGTTATACTAACCTTTTTGCAAATGCTTTAAACCTTAAAAGATTTTATTCGTTTGTTTTAGTGTTAATATCACTTAAAATTTGGCTAATTTTGATGCCGTAAGTTATGCTGTCATCCAAATAAAACCTTAATTCGGGCAAACTTCTTAAAATAATGCGTTTTTTAAGAATATTTTTTATATAACCTTGCCCGTTTTGAATGGCATCAACCACTTGTTTTTCTTCGCCGTTTGCACCAAGTACGCTAAGATAAACTTTGCATACCGATAAATCGCTGTCGCAATCTACTTTGACAATGCTTATCATACCTTTAATTCTTGGGTCGGATAGTTCCTCACTTATAATAGGTGCCAACTGCTTTTTTATTTCGGCATTTATCCTTTCTATCCTGTTGCTCATCTCTCTTCCTCTTTCAAAATAAATGCTTCGATAATATCGCCAATCTTAATATCGTTAAATCCTGCAAGACCGATACCGCACTCATAACCGCTGGCAACTTCCTTAGCCTCGTCCTTATTACGTTTCATGGACGATATGCTACCCTCAAAAATAACTACGTTATCACGAATCAATCTAAATTTAGCATTTCTTAAAATCTTACCATCTGTAACATAACAGCCTGCAATAGTACCAACTTTGCTTATATTAAAGGTTTCACGAACTTCTGCATGTCCAAGCTCTTCTTCACGGAATACAGGGTCAAGCATACCTTTAAGTGCTTTTTGAATATCATCGATAGCGTCGTAAATTACGCGGTAAATCTTGATATCAACACCGTTCTTTTCGGCAAGCGCACGAGCTTTTGGCTCAGGTCTTACATTAAAGCCTACGATAACTGCGTTACCTGTATCTGCAAGCATAACATCCGACTCATTGATTGCACCTACACCTGCATGAATAATTGTAAGTACGACATTTTCGTCTGCAACATTTTCGCCAAGCTTGATAAACTCTTGTTTAACAGCTTCGACAGAGCCTTGAACGTCACCCTTGATAATAACACCAAGCGACTTTCTCTCCCCACTGCTTACACCTTTAAACATATCGTCTAGGCTACGAGCTTTACTCTTGCTTTGCATTTCTTCACGTTCTTTATTATATCTTTCCTGTGCAACCTTTTTAGCAAGCTTATCGTCTTTTACGGAAATCATTTGGTCGCCCGCATTAGGCACATCCGACAAACCGTGAATAGATACTGCAATACTAGGTCCTGCACTCTTAATTTGTTTGTTATTGTTGTCAATCAACGCCCTAACCTTACCTACAACAGTGCCAGCAACAATGTAATCTCCTACCTTTAAAGTACCTTGTTGAATCAAGCAAGTTGCAACCGGTCCAACGCCTTTATCAAGCCTTGCCTCTATAATAGTACCGCTAGCAGGACAATCCTTAACCGCAGTTAGTTCTTTATACTCGGCAAGCAACAAAATACCCTCAAGCAAATCGTCAACGCCCATACCTGTTTTTGCACTTACAGGATAAACCATTGTTGTACCTCCCCAAGCTTCGGGAACTAAATCATATCTGCCCATTTCCTCCATAACTTTATCCGGGTTGGCTTGAGTTTTATCCATTTTGTTGATAGCAATCATAATTTCTACTCCTGCCTCTTTAGCATGTGAGATTGCCTCAACCGTTTGTGGCATTATACCATCATCCGCTGCAACTACTATAATTGCAATATCCGTAACCATTGCACCTCTTTTTCTCATAGAAGTAAATGCCTCGTGTCCCGGAGTATCAAGGAATGTGATAGGCTCGCCGTTCAACTCTATTGTGTAAGCACCGATATGTTGAGTAATACCGCCTGCCTCGCCGCTTGCGACTTTAGACTTACGGATGTAGTCCAAAAGAGATGTTTTACCATGGTCAACGTGTCCCATAATGGTAACAACAGGAGGTCTTTTTACAAATTCGCCCTCTACGGAATGTTCCAAAACAGATTGTTTTAAAATATCTTCCGCTGTCTCTTGTGGCTTGTACTCCAAAGTAATGCCGTAATCCATTGCAACAAGTTCCGCAGTATCAAAATCTATACTTCCGTTAACATTGCACATTTGTCCCAATAGGAAAAGTTTTTTTACAATTTCCGCACCTTGAATACCTATTTTTTCAGCAAGTGTTTTGATAGGAATTATTTGAGTTTCCACCACTGCATGCTCTATTTTTACGGTATTAGGTGTAAAGTCGTTTGCTTTTTTGATTTTCTTTTGTTTATGGATTCTTACAACATCGTCGTCATCGTCAAATCCATCATAACCATTTGTAGCATATCCTTTTTTAATTAAAGTACGCTTGTTAAGTTGCTTTTTACTATCGTCTTTTTCAAAAGTTTTCTTTTTCTTTTGAGTATTTTCTTTCATAGGAGTTGCGATAGGAGCCGGCTCAAATTTACCAAAATTATTACTCTTACCATCTCTATTGAAAGGTTTTTTATCGTCCTTATTAAAAGGCTTGTTTTTATTATCCCTATTAAAATTAGGTTTTCCGTCTTTATTAAATTCACGCGGACCATTATTATTTACACGATTTCTATTGTCGTACGGCTTATTATTTCTGTTTTGCCTGTTATCATTTGGCACAAACACATTTTTACGAACAGGCTCTTGTGCCTTTTCGATGTTTTGTGCAACTTTAGGCACAGCAACTTCTTCAACAAATGTACTTTCGTTTGCTGTTTTTTCTGTTTTTTCCTTCTCGTTATTAGGAACAGCAATTTCTTCCTGCACTTGAACTTTTGGTGCAACCTCCTGTGCTACCGATACTGTAGGCACTTCCGCATCCTCGTTGGCGCTGACAACAGGTGGCAAATCTTTTTCTTTGATTTCCGCCTTTTTATCTTGCATTCTGCCCTCGATAGAACGCATTAAATTTTTTAATTCTCTTATATCTTTTTGCAAAGCAACAATGGTATTGTCCTTTAAAACAGGCATACCGTTAACTTTACCAATAACTTCTTTAATATCACTCATGTTGCACCTCCATACATTCGGTTATTGCACTGCCCAAAGAGCTATCTTCAATCGCCACAGCTTTTACATTAGCCCTTTTGGTAAGTTCACTTAAACTGAAATCTACCATACTGCATCTTATATTTTTATTTGCACAAAAATCGCACAACTTTTTACGGGAATTATCCCCTAAACTTCCATCATACAATACAATGTATATTTTTCGTCTGCAGGTTTTTATACCATCCACCCCAAAAGTGGCTTTTTGCATTTTTATGGCAAAACCTATATAAGACTTAATTTTTGTAGTATTTATCATATTCTCCTTGAATTTTGTCATAAACTACGGGCGAAATATTTTCCTTAAAAGCTTTATTCAAACCTTTTGTTTTTATCATTTTTGCAAAACAATCGGGGTTTTTACAGATATACGCACCTCTTCCGTTGGCTTTAAGCGTAGTATCCAACATATATTCGCCGTCTTTTGTTCTGATTATTCTTATCAAATCGCGTTTATCTACCATGTTATGGCAAACAATACACATACGCATAGGAATTTTTTTTACCACGTCTTACTCCTCTGTAACGTCAATTATACCGTCTTGTATAGCTTGAGATTGGGACTTAACATCTATTTTCCAACCGGTCAACTTTGCGGCAAGTCTGACATTTTGTCCGCCCTTACCGATAGCAAGTGACAACTTGTCATCAGGAACTATTACTCTTGCAGTTTTTTCATCCTCTTGCGTAATGCTCAAAACTTGTGCAGGGCTTAATGCTCTTGCAATGTACTCAAGCGGATTTTCACTCCAACGGATGATATCAACTTTTTCGCCTGAAAGCTCACGTACAACCTCGTTGATTCTTACACCTTTTTGACCTATACAACCGCCAACAGCATCGATATTAGGATTGTCGCTATGTACAGCCATTTTTGTACGATTACCTGCATCTCTTACGATACCTTTGATAACGATATCGCCACTCTTAATTTCAGGTGCTTCCATCTCAAACAATCTTTTAACAAGACCTGCAACCGAACGAGATACGATAACTTGAGGACCTCTTGTATTAGTTCTTGTGTTTTTAACATAGACTTTAAGCATTTGACCCGGCATATATTTTTCGTTAGGAGACTTATCTGCACCAGACATTATAGCAGTCATTTGAGTGCTTAAAATTTCAAGATAAACAATATCTCCGTCAATTTTAATAACTTGTGCATTGGCAATTTCGCCCTCTCTGTCAGTCATTTCGGACATAACACGTTCTTTACGAGCGTCATTCAATCTTTGCATAACAACTTGTTTTGCAGTTTGGATAGCAATTCTTGAAAGTTCCTTAGGAGTAACATCCCAAAGTACCCAATCGCCAACTTTATAAGACTTTTTAATTTCTTTTGCATCACTTAGCAAAATTTCCTTATCTGGCTCAGTAACTTCTTCCACAACGGTTTTGTATGCAAAAACTTTAATTTCGCATCTGTTCTCATTCAATTTAACCGTCATAGGTCTTGCTTCGCCGGTTTCCCTTTTAAAAGCAGAAACCAAACCTGCTTCCAAAGCTTCGATAAATGTTGACTTTTCAATTCTTTTGTCCTTTTCCAATTCGTCCAATGCTGCAAAAAAATCTTTATTAACCATTTTTATATTTCTCCTCTACAAATTATCAAAATTTTATTCTCTAGTTTAATTATTAAAATTTAATTTCGGGTTTTATAAGTGCAATATTTTTGATATCCAAATTTATTTCTTTCCCGTTATAATCCAAATCGATTATTCCCTTTTGCAAGTCATAACCTTTTAAAACTGCCACGAATTTTTTTAAATCCCCCACTTTTTCAAAAAGCGAAACATTTACCTCTTTGTCAAGATTTCTTTTATAATCTCTTTCCACCTTTAAAGGTCTGTCAATGCCGGGAGACGACACGTTTAAAATGTATTTTTCCCCACTTGTTGGGTCAATCTCGTCAAGGATAGGGTCAATCGTTCTATGAACAAGTTCACAACCGTTTAAATCCACGCCGCCGTCCTTATCGATAAATATTGTAAGATTCATATCTCCCAAATATTTTTTGTAAGTGATTTCAATAATTTCATATCCTAATTCGGTTACTGCTTTTGTGATATGCTCTTCCACCATATCAATAACTTTTGACATAAATCCTCCGCAAACATTAAGGAGTGGTTCGACCACTCCTTAGATGTTAATCTATTACAATAAAATTATACCACATCAAATAATGCAATGCAAGCATTTTTTGTAATATTTTTATAATTATATATAATTATTTGTATTAATTACAATAAAATTAGCCAAAATCGGAAAATAAAACATAAATTTCAATTTATACTACCTCTAATTAGCACTCAAACCATAAATTAAAAATTACATAATAGCTTATGCCATTTTAAAATTTGCCTATTTTAACAAGTTCGATAAATAATTTTGCGGTTGCCAAGCAATCGTTTACCGCCCTGTGAGCCCCCTCCAAATTAATACCGAAATGCTCGCACAATGTGCCTAATTTGTAGTTTTTGCAAAATACGCTTTTTCTTGCCATTTCAACAGTATCCATTGTATGGTTTGCAAATAGATATCCGTTAAGTTTTGCATACTTATCCACAAACTTTTTATCAAATGCTGCATTGTGAGCTACAAGTACGCTGTTTTCGCTAAACTTATAAAAATCTGCGATTACATCCGACATATCGGGTGCATTTTTAACATCGTTGTCAGTTATGGAAGTAAGCTCGGTAATTTTTTCGGGTATAGGAATATGCGGATTTACAAAAGTAGAAAAAGTTTCACTTATCACACCATCTACAACTTTTACAGCGCCAAGTTCGATTACTTCGTCCGAAACATCCAAACCTGTCGTTTCAAAATCAAAAACAACAAAAGATTTTCCTACCAAATATGAAGGTACTGAACTGCTGTTTGTCCCTGCAGAAAACAAATCGTCTTGTATATAGTCAACATAACGCTCAGGGTGTACTGCCACATATTTCATAGGCGTAGTTTTTAAATCTTCTTTTAAAATTATAGATGACTTATCAATAGTGCACTTGCTAATATCTTTACACAAAAGCACACTATCGTGTAAAAAACTATCCAAATCTTTGCGACCTGTAACAATTATCTCGTCGCCTATGCCGATTTTGTCATAGTCGCCCTCTCCTTGATATTTTGCAAACGCCTTGCACACCAAACTACCTGTGCCGTCATTAATTTTAAACACATAATATGAGTTACCTGTCTTTTTACTCTCATTACGTTTAAATTCGATTACTTCCCCAGCATAAACAGCATTTTCTTCCGTATCTTTGCTGTCCACAATATACCTTGGTCGTATGGAAATTGCTTTGCCTACTATCTTTTCGTGATTTTCCGTCCTTATCCTACGGCTGATTATTGTTATGGAGTCCTCAGTCGCAAGGTCGGTTTCCAAATCCAAATCCTTTTTGCTATCGGATATTTCAAGCCTCAATTCGTTGCACATTTTATGCGACATGTAATTTGTCATACTTGCAAGCAAATCCATCGACTTAAAATAATCGTAAAACATCGATTTCATATTTATTTTGACAAAGGCTATCCCATTGACTACTTTCGCATCAATTTCACTATTTTCAATCATAACGGTAGGATGTTTTTCCTTAAAATAACCCAAAACATACCTTTTTACAACTTCATCATTTATGTAAGATTTTGAAAAAGTAATTTCCACCTGCATGGAATGAGGCAAAATATTGATTACTGCATCCTTAATGGCAAGTTTATCTTCCTCGGACAGACTATCCAAAATATCGTAAGGCAATAAAAAATTAACCGTAACTACAGGCGGCTTTTTTTGTATTTCTACATTACTTACCCTTAAATAGTTAAATTTATCATTTGTCAATTTGTTTAATTCATCTAAAAATTCCACAACGTACCTCTTTTATTTATCTAAATTAAAAATAACCCCGATTTTCGCAAGTTTTTAATATTTATAGCTTTGCAATCATATCCAAAAGCTCATCAATCAAAAACTCGTTACTTATTGTCTTTACTACTTGTCCATTTATAAAAATTGCAGATTTATCTTTGCCGCCTGCAACGCCGAAATCACATTTTGCAGCTTCCCCCGGACCGTTTACCACACAGCCCATAACGGCAATTTTTGCTGACTTTTTGATATCTTTAGTAGCGTCCACAACCATTTTTGCAAGTCCTGCGACATCTATATTTGTCCTTGCACAAGTCGGACAACTTATAACTTCCACATGTGGGTCTCCAAGGTCCAAACTATTTAAAATTTCCTTTGCCACAAGCACTTCCTTATACGGCTCATCCGACAAACTTACCCTTATTGTATCCCCTATTCCGTCAAGCAAAAGACTGCCTATGCCGATTGCGGATTTTATCAATCCTTTTTCGTAAATACCTGCTTCCGTAACACCAACATGCAATGGATAATCACACGCATTTTTTAGCATCCTATATGCTTGCACGCTTGTTCTTACATCGCTTGATTTTACAGAGATAATCGTATTATAAAAATTGTATTTTTCCAAAAGAGCTACATGCCCCAAAGCACTTTTACACATTGCTTCTGCAAGCGGTAAATCTTTATATTGTTTTTCAAGCGACCCGCCATTTACACCTATGCGTATAGGGATATTTCGTTCATTTAAATAGTCTGCTACATACTGTACTTTTTTTTCATCCCCAATATTGCCTGGGTTTATACGTATTTTAGCAACTCCGCTATCGCAAGCGGCAATCGCCAACCTGTAATCAAAATGTATATCCGCTACTACAGGAATATGCACCCCATTTATAATTTCCTTTAATGCTACTGCACTTTCCATATCGGGAACGGATAATCTTACAATATCACATCCGTAACTTTCAAGCTGTAATATTTGTTTGATACTTCCATTTATATCTGTAGTTTTTGTGTTGCACATAGACTGAATGGCTATTTTTTCGTCGTCGCCTATCGCAATATTTCCTATTTTAACTTTCATATTTTATACAACCTTTGTTATTTTTAAGCTGAGTTTATTTATTGTATTTCTCAAAAACTTTATTAACCGTTATCACGTTACAAAATGCACTATATCTAGCACTATCGCAAGTAAGAATAAACATATCAATCCCACTGTATGAATAATATTTTCCACCTTTCGGTTAAGTGGCTTACCTCTTATCCACTCGATTGCAGTAAATACTACATGCGAGCCGTCAAGTGCAGGTATAGGCAACAAGTTCATAATTGCAATGTTTGCAGATAATGCACAAACCGCAAAAAGCACACCTCTAAAACCCGCTTGCGAAACCATAGCAATTTGCTGTATAGCAGTTACAGTACCGCCCACTGCTTCGCCTACGCCGATTACTCCTGTAAATATACTTCCTATCGCCATAAAGATAGTACCGAACAATTTAACGATAAATACAAAGGAACGACCGAGTGCGGTTACAAAACCAAATCTATACCCTACATATTCGCCGACAGTTATACCAATTCCCCTAATACGGTTGTCATTACCCTCACTGTCCTTGTTTACGTATTCACTGCGACGGACTACGATATCCATTTCCTCCCCGTCACGCACTATTGTAAGGTTTATATTGTCCTCGTATTTGTTGATTTTATTTACCAAATCATTAGGAGATGCAGTTGTGTATATGCTTTTACCGTCAACTGCGATTATTATATCGCCGACTTGTAAGTTTTGCTGTATGCTTACATCTTCAAATTGATAAACCGCAGAAACCTTTGGCATCATTTCGCCATAAGACATAAAAAATATTGTACAAAGTATTACCGCTGACAAAAGGTTAAAGCCTGCTCCTGCTATAAAAACAAGTATCCTCTTCCACGGCTTATGATAGTTAAAGTCCTCTTTAGTCAGTTCCTTATTTTCGCTATCTGTCTCCCCGTGAAAAGCACAATATCCACCAAGCGGCAAACATCTAAAAGAAAACATTATACCTGGCTTTTTGCTATTATATTTTACAATCGCAGGTCCAAATCCGACGGCAAACTCGTCAATTTTAAAACCAAGCAATTTACCAACTATAAAATGTCCGAATTCATGCACCACAATCATAAACATTAGGCACAGCAAGGCTACTAAAACATAGCCTATCCATTTCATAACTTCGGAAAAAGTAACCGCTGCCAATATAAATCCCATAACTCTCCTAATACACAGCAAAATTCTATTTTAAAATCACAATACCTTTTTTTTAATTTAGTATCTTTTATCCTAATCTCAAATCATAACTACAAAAAATTTTATTTTATCAATTCGCTTGCAATTATCCTCGATTGCTTATCCACCTCAAATACATTGTCCAAACTCATATCGCAAGACATATCGCATTTGTCAAGTGTGTTTTCAATAATCCTAGGTATATCGTAAAATCCTATTTTGTCCTTTAAAAACGCCTCTACTGCTATTTCGTTTGCAGCGTTCATAACAGCAGGATAAAATCCGCCCTTTTTAGCACAATCAATAGCAATAGCTAAACAAGGGAAAGTTTGCATATCCGGCTGTTCAAATGTCAAAGTTGCGACCTTAGCCAAATCAAGTTCAGGCAATTTACTATCGATTTTCGCAGGATAAGTCAGCGCTAATTGAATTGGAAGACGCATATCCGGATAAGACAATTCCGCTATAACGCTATTATCATTATATGTAACCAAACTATGAATAATACTTTGTTTATGAATTACTACGCTTATTTTATCGGCAGGTATATTAAACAAATGTTTTGCCTCAATAATCTCCAAACCTTTATTCATCAATGTACTGCTGTCGATTGTGACTTTTGCCCCCATATTCCAAGTTGGATGTTTTAGGGCATCCTTAGCTTTAACATTTAAAAGTTGCTCCTTTGTCATACCACGAAAAGCACCGCCGCTTGCAGTTAAAATCAAGCCTTTTATGTCCTTTGCTCTTCCGTAATCGCTTGACTGCCATATAGCGCTATGCTCCGAGTCAACAGGTAAAATATTTACCCCCATCTTTTTTGCAAGAGGCATAACTATATCTCCCCCTGCAACCAAAGTCTCCTTATTTGCAAGTGCAATATCTTTGCCGCTGTTTATAGCAGCAATAGTAGGCTTTAAACCGCTTATTCCTACCATAGCAGTAACTACTATTTGCCCGCAAGGTATCGATACAAGTTCCTCGCTAGAGCCGACCATTTTAGTCCCTACAGGTAAAATACAATTTTTTGCGGCATTTTTATCGTTAACGTAAACATACTTGGGCTTAAACTGTGCAATTTGCTCATTAAAAAGGCTTACATTTGAGTTGCAAGACATTCCTACAACGCAAAATTTATCGGGATAATTTTTTACAATATCCAAAGTCTGTTTTCCTATTGACCCTGTTGACCCTAATATGATTATTTCTTTCATACTACCCCTTTGCAAAATGCTTAAACAAATTTATTTCACATTATTACAACAATTAAGTTAAATAAAATAGTAGCGATTTTCGATTGATTTTAGCAAAAATTTAACAAATTAAATTAATGCCTCCACAATAGCAAACACAATGTACATTACAGGAATAACAGCTAAAAAGCTATCTATTCTGTCCATTACACCCCCGTGTCCCGGGAACAAATTACCATAGTCTTTTATACCTATTTTCCTCTTTATAATACTTGCCGCCAAATCTCCCAATTCCGCAATCACACTGCATATTGCACCAAGCGGCAACAAAACAGCAAGATTCAAAGGCTTGTTTGCAAATATACTACTAGATTCCGCAGGGATAAATCCTGCTGTATTCATATATTCAAAAACGTTAAACTCGCAAAATAACAAGTATACTATAACCATACCCAATATACCGCCAAGCACTCCGCCGACTGCACCGCTTATGGTTTTCTTAGGGCTTATTTTAGGGCAAAGCTTAGGTCCTTTGCAAGTTACTCCAACAAAATATGCCATAGTATCCGTCATTACAACTACCGCAAAAGTAGCAAATATACTAAACAATCCCATAGAGCTATGATTCATAATAACCATAATACTCATTATTATAATAGGATAAACAATATTAAATACCGTTGCTCCTACATCTGCGATATTATATTTTTCGTGCTTAAGTGTCAAAATAATCAAGCTTGATATCGTGCCTACAGCCAAAGTAGCAACAAGCCCCAGCTCTTTAAAAAAGTAAGTTAGAGGATAAATTATTACCATACTTAAAGCAATAGGCAATATAATAGGTTGCAATCTAAACTCTTTAACCTTATATCCGCCATTCTCAACATCCACAACTGCCCTATTTAAAGACTTCTTTTTTAAACTTTTATACATTTCAAATCCGCCGATTATCGCAAATGCCATAATAATTGCATCAGTAATAATTAGCGAATACATCCTAAGCCAAAACACGCAGGACAATATGACTGCGAGCATTATTATAGCAGTACCTATCCTTTTTATCATGTCATACCCTCCCGAATCTTCTTTCTCGTTTATTATACAATCTTATAACTTCGTCAATCGTTTGCTCGTCAAAATCAGGCCATAAAGTATCCATAAACAACATTTCCGAATAGGAAATTTGCCATAACATAAAGTTAGATAACCGTACTTCTCCGCTTGAGCGCACCATTAAATCCGGGTCAGGCAAATCCGCAGTGTAAAGATATTTGGAAATATTATCTTTTGTAATCTCCAAACCGTCATTTACCAAATTTTTGACAGCATGTACAATTTCATCTCGTCCGCCATAATTTATGCCTAGGTTTACAACCATACCCGTGTTGTCCTCGCACAATTTCATATTATCAACCAAAGCAGTTTGAACTTTTTTAGGTAAAGCAGATAAGTCCCCCATTGCTCTTATTATAAAATTTCTTTTAGCGTATTTAGGGATTTCGGTTTTTGCAAACTTTTCAAGCATATCAAAAAGAGTGTCTATTTCTTCCTGCGGGCGTGACCAATTTTCCGTGCTAAAAGCATAAAAAGAGACAACTTGCACACCTTTTTTGTAGCAAGCTTCCACCACTTTTCTCATGCTTACAACGCCCTCTCTATGTCCTACACTCCTAGGCAAGTGTTTGCTTTTAGCCCACCTGCCATTGCCGTCCATAATAAACGCAATATGTTTTGGGATTTTCATTTCTGCCATATCGTTATTTCCTATAATCGATTAAAAATTATATATATGCAACAACGCATATTTAAACATTTTAATTATACTACTTTTTTATTAAATAATCAAGAGGTTAAATAAATTATGTACTATTTATTGTATAAAAAACAACAAAATATTATTTAAGCTAATTTATTAATTATAATACAATATAATTACGCCGCTTTTGCACTAATTATTACAACACTTTTTTGCAAAAAAAAGTGGCAGTTAGCCACTTAAATCTTCATTAAAAATTTTGCCGTTACCAAAGTAATACACTCATTGCAAACATCTACTCTTACCACCAATTTAGTATCGTAAGCATGCCTGTCATCGGCCGTGTTTTCCATCTCCGTTACCTTATACCCCATATTTTGCAAAATGTTTTTTGCACTCTCAAAAGGCATACCGATATAATCTCGCGGATTAAACACTCATTACCTCTTTTTCCTTATCGGCAGTCACTTTATCTACGATAGCAACTTGCTCGGCAAGCTTTTTGTCAACATCCTTTTCGTAAATTGCACAATCATCCTCGGATATTGCGGAGTCTTTTTTCATTTTCTTTAAGCTGTCGTTTATATCACGTCTTGCATTTCTTAAAACTACTTTACAATTTTCGCTGGTAGATTTGATTTGTTTAACCAAATCACGACGTCTTTCTTCCGTTAATTCAGGAAAAATCAAACGTATAACCTTACCGTCACTGTTAGGTGTAATGCCGATATTTGCAGCTGTTATCGCTTTTTCGATAGCTTTAACACAGCTTGCATCCCAAGGAGAAATAACCAAAAGTCTTGCCTCAGGTATGCTTATGTTTGCCATTTGATTGATAGGTGTATCTGTTCCGTAATAGTCTGCGGTTATTTTGTCCAAAATATGTGCATTTGCTCTTCCCGCTTTCATTTGTGCATACTCATTTTTCAAATTAGACACGCACTTATCCATTTTTGTTTCGAACTCGTCAAAAAGTTCCAATATTTCCATACTTTCGTAAGCCATAATTTTACCTCGTAATATTTTTATTGATAACAATACTATTATACACTAATCTAAAATTAAAATCAAGGGGTATTTTGCAATACTTTTAGTTTGATTTTAAACATTTATTTATGTGACAATTAGCAATTATTGAATAATTGTACCTATTTTTTCTCCGTTAACGGCTTTTACGATACTATCTTCTTCGGACAAAGCAAAAGCAATTACAGGAATTTTGTTTTCCATACACAAACTTATAGCCGTAGTATCCATTGCGTTCAAGCCTTTTTTGATAACATCGATATATGCGATTTCGTCAAACTTTTTGGCATCCGGATTCTTTTTAGGGTCACTATCATAAATACCGTCTACATTTTTAGCAAGCAAAAGTGCCTCTGCACCAATCTCTGCAGCTCTCAATGCAGCGCCTGTATCTGTACTGAAATATGGGTTACCTGTACCGCAAGCAAAAATAACAACTCTGCCCTTTTCCAAATGTCTCATTGCCTTGCGTAAAATATAAGGCTCTGCAACTCTTGTAATGGTAAGCGCAGTTTGTACACGGCAAGCAACACCATGTTTTTCAAGTGCGTCTTGCATAGCTAGCGAGTTAATAACAGTTGCAAGCATACCCATGTGGTCAGCAGTAGTCCTATCCATATTAGAGCCTTGTCTTCCACGCCAAAAGTTACCGCCGCCAATGATTATACCAACTTCTATACCGTCGTTAGCAACCTTTTTAATTTGTTTTACAACATAATCGATAACCGACTCATCCAAGCCAAAACCTTTTTCGCCTGCCAATGCCTCGCCGCTTAATTTGATAATTACTCTTTTATACTTTGCCATTGTTTTCTCCTTAATTAAATCACTTTTAAACTATTTATAAAATTATTATACAAAATCCAATAAAAATACGTATACCTTAAAAAAAGGGAACAGAAAAAGTGTTCCCTTAATTTAATTGTTTTATATTTATTTCTTTTGAGCGTCGATTTGAGCTTGAACTTCTTGAGCCAAATCTTCGTTTTTCTTTTCCAAGCCCTCGCCCATTTCATAACGAACGAATGCGGAAATGCTGCCGTCCAAAATGTTTTTAACAGCCTTGTCGCCATCTTTAACAAATGGTTGCTCTAGCAAGCATACATCTTTGTAATACTTATTGATTCTTCCAACTACCATTTTGTCAACGATAGCCTCTGGCTTACCCTCATTCAATGCTTGAGCACGTAAAATTTCTTTTTCTTTCTCTAAAGCAGCAGTTGGTACATCCTCTTTTGCAAGATACAAAGGATTAGCTGCAGCAATTTGAAGTGCAACATCGTGAGCAACTTCATCAGAGCAAGTACCCTCTAGCATAACACCGATTTTACCGCCCATGTGGATATAAATTGTTACGTTTCCGTTAAATTTAGCAAATCTTCTAACATTGATTTTTTCGCCGATTTTAGCAATAGCCTCGTGTACCAAATCGGTAATAGCTTGAGCATTGTTCAAAGCTTCGATATCAGCAACATTGTTGTCAATAATATAATTTGCAACTGTATCAGCAAGTTCTTTAAATTGGTCGCCACGTGCTACGAAGTCAGACTCGCAGTTTACTTCAACCAAAACGCCTGTATTAGCTTTAGTCATTGCATAAACAATACCTTGAGATGCAATTTTATCTGCTCTTTTGCTAGCAGTAGCCATTCCTTTTTCACGAAGTAGCTCAATAGCCTTGTCCATATCGCCGTTAGCCTCTGTCAAAGCTTTTTTGCAGTCCATCATTCCTACACCGGTTTTAGCTCTTAGAGCCATAACGTCTTTATTAGTAAACATATACGGTTTTCCTCCTAAAATTACTCTTCAACCGGAGCAACAACTTCTGCTGCTTCCATAGCTTTTGCCTCTGCCTCTTTAGCAGCTGCTTCTGCAGCAGCCTCAGCTGCCTCTGCATCGTAAGCAATACCTTCGTTTGCCTCGATAACTGCGTTAGCAATAACACTAGCAATCAATTTAATTGCACGAATTGCATCGTCGTTACCAGGGATAACATAATCAACCAAATCCGGGTCACAGTTTGTATCAACCAAACCTACTACAGGAATACCAAGTCTCTTAGCTTCTTTTACAGCGATTTCCTCTTTCTTCAAGTCAACAACGAACATTGCACCTGGAAGATTTTTCATCTCTCTAATACCGCCCAAGTTAGCTTCCAACTTCTCTCTTTCGTCTTTCAAACCTGCAACTTCTTTTTTAGGCAACAAATCGAACTCGCCTGTAACTTCCATTTGGTCAATCTTTTTAAGTCTGTCAATTCTTGTTTTGATAGTCTTAAAGTTTGTCAAAGTACCGCCAAGCCATCTGTTGTTCATATAGTACATACCACATCTTTCAGCCTCTTCGCGAACAGCATCTTGAGCTTGCTTTTTAGTACCTACAAACAAAATGTCTTTACCACTTTTTGCAATATCTCTAATAAAAGCATAAGCTTCTTCAATCAAACCAACGCTGATTTGCAAATCGATAATGTGAATATCATTTCTTGCTGCATAAATGTACTTACCCATTTTAGGGTTCCATCTTTTTGTTTGGTGTCCAAAGTGTACACCTGCCTCTAAAAGGCTTTTCATAGTTACAACTGCCATTTTATAATCCTCCTGTTTTTCATCCTTATGCCTCCCAAACTGTCCTAACCTTTCGGCACAGAGAACAAGTTTCAGCATTAAGTGTTTTTTGGCTATTGCAATTATAGCATATATAAAATAATATAGCAAATGTTTTTTATACATTTTAATAAAATATAAAAATTTTACATTATACAGCAACAATTTAATTCCAAATTACCAAAATTAGCCAATTAATCGCTAAACTCTCATTGAAAAATTGCTTTATTTTAACCTCATTTTAAATATGACATTTTATTAATTTAACTCATTACCCACGATTTTCACAAGGTAATTATACAAAAATAGTAGGTCTTTACAATCAATAGTAGCAAACTACTCTGCCAATCAACTAAAGAATAAAAAAATACCTGCAAATTTATTTGCAGGTATTTTTATTTGTTAATTATTTTTTAATTGCGTCTTTTGCCTCTTGAGGTATAATTATAGGCTCACAACCAAAAGTCAATGTACACTCTACATCCATTACAAAAGTTTCTTGCAATGATGTAGCTTTAATAATTAACTGACTGTCTGATAAAATTTTAAATTGAAATTCAAATTCCTCATTTTCAAAAATATACCAATCTCCCTCTTTAACCAATCCATTTTCAGCCATTACGTAATAGTAGTCATGTAGTAACATTTCAGTTATTTGCGAATTAAAAAATTCCTTCAAATAAGATGTATTATCTATTGGGGAAACATCAACATCCCAAATTCCATCAGAATATGAATAATTATAAAATTTCCCACCATCTATTTCTGCAATTCCTATATCACCATTACTAGTCTCATATTTCATTACATTTCCATTGATTTTATACTCTGCTGTTTCGCCTTCAGATATAACTGTTAAAGTCTTATTATCTTCTTTCAAAAATTTATAAATAAACTGCAATGGTTTATCTCCACTATTCATATATCTATTATCAAAAGCATCCAAGGCATCTTGAGGGATGTCTCCACATTCGTATCCATACACAAATTTAGCATCAAATTCGCGGCTATTGTCATTTATATCAAACTTAAACAACATAGCATTACCTACAAATTTAACAGCAATTCTTTGGCCGTTTTCTTCCTTTCCTACAAACCAACCATCTGCTCTCTTTTGAAAATCTTTATTTATTAAATGCCTAGTGTAATCAATTAAACTATTGAACTGCTTCCATGAGTTAACTTCTAAATCCCAGCTATACTCATTCCAAAGTTCGTCTCGAGTTACATGTTTACTATAACTCCAATCTATCTTGCTTTCTCCTGCAAGTTGTACGCCTCTGTAAAAATTAGCTTCGTTTACAATATGCGTTTGTCTTTCGATAATATCACGTTGAAAATTTCCGTTCTCTCTAAAAATGTGATTGACAGTGTAACGCGAGCCATCTGAAGTATAATGGAGCTCCTCTATTCCGTCTCCATAGCCTGTATAAGCTGATTTATTATTTAAATCAAGCCAACTAAAAAAGAATAATAATGGCTCACAGCTCTCCAAACCACTTGCACTATAAGCATTTCTTGCAGCTTGAGGAATGGACACAGATTCAGTATTCAATGCAATAATATATTCATATTTCATATCCCCCATATCCATTTTTAAAGCAAGTTCATTTTTATCCACCTTATACATGATACATATATCTATGTCCAACATACTAGACGTATCTATAATAATCTTATACCATCCGTTTTCTTCGACTACTCCGTTTACCCAATCAATTTCATTACTTTCAAAAATAGACAACTGTGAATATGTTTCATTATTAATATTTGAATACCCCAATTTTATTAGCTTTCTTATTTCTTTAGGAATATTGTCATCATAAAGCCCGCCTATCGACATATTATTAAATTGTTTTATATGTGATGTGACTTGCCATGCATTATTGTCATATGTATACTTTACACCAAATCCGTTTTTATATTCCATATAATAATTTTCTATAATGTTATTTTCAATATCATATTTTGAGCAATAGGCAATATCTCCTGAAAGTTTAACTACAGATTTTTGACTGTTTTGATTATCTTCTCCCATTTTCACATTAAATAAAATTTGCTTATTTGTTGCTTTTTCGTACTGTTTCAAAAATTCCAACGGGCGTTTGTCGCCTAGAGGAGGAACTTCCCCACTGCCGTTTAAAGCATCCTTAGCTTCTTGTGGTATTTCAATAGCACTACTTCCTATAATCAACTCCCCTGTTGTGTATGCCCAAGCACCACCGCTTTTTATTTCGGTTTGTACTGACATTTTGTTATGGGAAACAATCTTAAATTTATATATCGAATTATTGTTTTCGTATACAAACCAATCTCCGTCTTTTTCAAAATCTACATTAATTAAAGATTTGATAACACCAAACTCTTCTAATTGATTGTCAAATACATTATCCCAACTATCTATGCTAAATAGTTCTAAGCAACTGTCCGTTTTGGCATTCCATACATTTTCATTATACAAATAGCGATAATAATTTATTTTGTCATTGTTAAAAAACTCATAAATTTGATATTCTTCCGATACATCGTCATAAGCCATTATGTTATTATTAATAACAAGTTTGCTCCATTCCGAATCTCCGTTGTACCACCTAAATTCTTTATTATTGCTATCAAAATATGATTGCAAAAATTCATTCGGATTATCAAATATAGGACTTTCTCCTCCGCCATTCAAAGCATCTTTCGCTTCCTGCGGGATTATAATTGGCTCACAATCCAATTTATATGTACTAGTACATTTACCTGTTGCATTAAGTTCTTCAATTTGCGAAGAAATAAAATAATCAAATGTCAAAATCAATTCGTTTTTATTGATTTTATATGAATTTATGTTTTGTTTTACCCTTGTATTATATGCTGCAGGAGTGTAAACATCATATTGAATTGGAGTATTAAAATATTTCCAACCATCTTTTTCGTAAACATCTTTGCTATAATCAAGGTCCAATTTTGTAAGTAAGTTTCCAATAGTAATAAAATTAAAATTAGAGCTTAAGTTATCACAATATGGTAGCAATACATTATCTTTTGATATATTGGCAGCTGCATGCCAATTATTTTCGATATAATAATATTTATTAAATAAATCGCTACCAACATATTCAACATAATCCTTGTAATTATCTTTAGCAATATCTTGATAAAATATATTATCGTATAACTTATAAACAACGTTTAAATTAAAACCATCTGTTTTTTCATCAACGGATGTACATTGTTTACGATTACTTTCAATATACTTTTCAAAAAATTCTTTCGGATTATCCGCTACATTTCCATCATTTTTGTTATCATTATTACCTGCACATCCAACCATTAAAGCACATAACGATATTACAATAAAAATAATTGTAACAATAAAAAACATTTTCTTTTTCATAATTTATTTTCTCCTTTATTTATTTCGTTTGTTTTGCTATATTTAATTAAATAAAAGGCATATTTACACATTTAGTAACCAATTTGTCAGTAAAGGTATACTTTTTCTGACAATAAATTTATTGACTTTTTTAAATAATTATTGTATAATAAAATTATAATAAATGGCAAAATATACCAATTTAATAACCTATATTTATAACTAAAGACACAAAATAAAGTGTCAGAAAAAGTATACTTTTTCTGACACTTTTTTCTCGTTATGCTACCTATTTTATTGGAAATAAAAATCCAAAATAAGCATTAAATAATTAAAAAAACGCACCGAAAGTGCGTTTTTGTTATGCGATATTTTCGTGTTTTATAATGATTGGCGCTGCTTTTTTCTCTATGCAATCTGCATTAATTATAATCTTTTTAATGCTTTTATCCGATGGAACGGAATACATTAAATCAAGCAAATTCATTTCTACTATCGATTTTAAGCCACGTGCACCTGTTTTTAAATTTATTGCAAGTTTTGCAATGGATTTTATCGCATCGTCTGTAAATTCAAGCTCTACATTGTCAATATCAAACATTTTTTTGTATTGTTTTAGCACGGCATTTTTAGGCTCTACCAATATTTTACCCAAAGCCTCTTCATCTAGGCCGTTCAAGCCTACAACCACAGGTATTCTACCTACAAACTCGGGTATCAAACCGAATTTTACCAAATCGTCAGGCTTTAAATCTTCAATTAATTTACTGTAATCGTTATCCGACTTTTTGATATCACTGCCAAAGCCTAATGACGAAGTATCTTTTCGTTTATCGATAATTTTATCCAATCCTACAAATGCACCGCCGCAAATAAACAAAATGTTTGTAGTGTCGATAGGTATTGTTTCCTGTTGAGGATGTTTTCTGCCGCCTTGTGGTGGAACGTTGGCAACAGTTGACTCTATGATTTTTAATAAAGCTTGTTGCACACCCTCGCCTGAAACATCACGAGTAATGGAAACATTTTCGCCTTTTCTTGCAATTTTATCAATTTCGTCAATATAAATTATGCCGATTTCCGCTCTTTTGATGTCAAAATCTGCGGCTTGAATAAGTTTTAACAATATATTTTCCACATCTTCGCCAACATACCCTGCCTCGGTCAATGCAGTTGCATCTGCCACAGCAAAAGGTACATTTAAAATCTTAGCCAAAGTTTTTGCAAGCAAAGTTTTTCCGCTACCTGTAGGCCCCAATACCAAAACATTACTTTTTTCCAAGCAAACATCATCCTCAACATTGTTTGCTATACGTTTATAATGGTTGTAAACGGCAACCGACAATACTTTTTTTGCAGTTTCCTGCCCTACGATATACTCGTCGAGCTTGCTTTTTATTTCCTGCGGAGTAAGCAAAGTAAAAGAATTTCCTACAGAAGTATCGCATGTCATTCTCTCTTCCAAAATATCGTTACATATATCCACGCAATAGTTGCAGATAAATAAACCATTTGGATTTGAAATCATTTCTTTTACTTCGTTTTCTGACCTCCCGCAAAACGAACATCTATTTTCAAAATCTCTCTTCATAAAACTCCTATCAAGCTCTTTTTTCGTAAATTTTGTCAATAAGACCATAGTCAAGAGCTTGTTCTGCACTCATAAAATTGTCTCTGTCCGTATCTTTTACTATAGTTTGATAGTCTTTTCCTGTATTTTTAGCCAAAATTTTGTTTAATTTTTCTTTTATCTTTAAAATTTGTTCTGCATGAATCGCAATATCTGTTGCCTGACCTTGAGCACCGCCTAAAGGTTGATGTATCATAATTTCGGAATTAGGCAATGAAAATCTTTTACCTTTTGTACCCGAACTTAGCAAAAATGCACCCATTGACGCTGCCAAACCAATACAAATCGTGCAGATATCGCATTTGATATAGTTCATTGTATCATAAATTGCCATACCTGCGGAAACACTGCCGCCGGGGCTGTTGATATAAATGTTTATATCCTTTTTAGGGTCTTTACCTTCAAGATAAATTAATTGTGCAACAACTATATCAGCCGTAGCATCGGTAATCTCTCCTGTAATAAAAATAATTCTGTCTTCAAGTAATCTTGAGTAAATATCGTAAGAGCGTTCGCCTCTGTCTGTTTGCTCCATAACCATAGGTACCAAATTCATAAACAACCTCCCAAGTAAATTCAGTAAAACAGCAACTTATTAATTATGCCTTAAATTGCATTGTTTAATAACCGTATACCATAAAATAAAATTTAATACTGCATACAAATTCTTAAACACACCATTTAGTACATTCTATTCAACAAATTGCCTATTATTTATACAAAATTGTTTTATTTTGTCATATATAGTACAAATGACTTTTTACCTTTTTATAATTGACATTTACAAATCAAATATACAGCACAAAAATATAAATATTCTTACTTTTTTGTCTGTTTATTGCAAAACTTGTGTAATATAAGTTGATAATTGGTATAATCGGTAAAAATCTACAAAATATGACAAAGCATAATAAAGAAAAAACTCAGCAAAGATAATTTATAAAATTAAAATTTTCCTATCCTTGCTGAGTAATTGTAGTTATCCGTAAATAACTTGTAAATTTCAAAAATTAAGCAAATTTATTGTTTGCCATCAAGAAATCTATCATTTTATTAGTTATGATATCATTTTCGATGTATCTAGCTTGCTCCGGATGCATAGTTTTCTTAAACTCTTCAACACTCTTGTTTGCACCCTTTGCAAAATCCGCAATTTTAGCCTCTATTTCAGACTCTTCTGCCTTAATATTCTCAGCTTTGATGATTGCATCCATGACCAATCTCATTTTAACTTGTTTTTGAGCTTGCTCGTTATAACGCAATCTCAACTCATCTCTTGAAGAATTGGTGTATTTGTAGTAGTCTTCCGGTTTCATACCTTGGTATGCAATTCTATACTCAAATTCTTGAATCATTTCCTCGATTTGCTCTTCAATCATAGCATCGGGAATTTTGATTTCGGTATTCTCTGCAATTTTGTCAAGCAAAGCATTTTCCATTTCACGATTTGCTTTTTCTTCTGCAGTTTTTTTCAATTTAGCTTTTATATCTTTTTTGTATTCTTCGACAGTATCGAACTCGCTTACATCTTTTGCAAACTCATCATTAACTTCTGGCAATACTTTCTTTTTAATCTCGTGCAATTTGATAGCAAACACAGCTTCTTTACCTGCTAAATTTTCAGCACCGTACTCTTCAGGGAATTTTACTGTTATATCTTTTTCTTCACCAATCTTCATACCTTCAACTTGTTCTTCAAATCCAGGGATGAACATACCCGAGCCTAACTCAAGATTTTGTTTTTCAGCTGTACCGCCCTCGAATTTAACGCCGTCAACACTACCGGAATAATCGATAACAACTGTATCGAATTTTTCGCAAGCTCTGTCAGTTACATTTTCCCAAGCACCTGCTTTTTCTTGTGCTTTTGCAATTTCTTCTGCAACCATTTCGTCAGTAACTTTACTGCTTACTTTCTTTAATTTTAAATCCTTATACTCACCCAAAGTAAATTCAGGAGTAACGGTAACTGTAAACGCAACTTTCAATTCGCTGTCCGAAATAGCAACGATATCTACATTTGGTCTTGCAACAGGGACAAGCTCGGTCTCCTTATCCAAAAGTTCAGTATACAAGCTTTGCAAAATAATATCCAAA
This sequence comes from uncultured Clostridia bacterium, assembly GCA_947646415.1. Classification (GTDB taxonomy): domain Bacteria; phylum Bacillota; class Clostridia; order Christensenellales; family UBA3700; genus MGBC100798. The sequence continues at coordinate 92,253 of CANSGN010000004.1, forward strand.
GCGTCGTCAAAAAATACACCTACACCATACATTCTTGTAATAACCGACATAGGAGCTTTACCTTTACGGAAACCTTCGATATTAAATTTATGCTTAGTTTTGTTGTAAGCCTCGCGGATAGCATTTTGCCAAGCACTGCTGTCTGCCTCTACCACGTATTTTATTTCACTGTTTTCTAAAATCTCTTTATTGTAATTCATCACAACTTCTCCTAATTTTTTCTACTAGCATATATCTTAACATACTTTATTTTAAATTGCAATAATTTAAAGTGATTTTGCAAAATTTATTGATATTTTAAAAAAAATAATGTATAATAGCGACATAGGAGAAATATTATGCCTAATGATTTGGTAACACTAAAAGCCTTAAGTGCGGAACTGAATTTTACTTTGGCAGGCGGTAAAATTGAAAAAATTTATCAACCTGAAAAAGACGAAATCACTTTAAATATACGCTCTAAAGGGCAAAAATACAATTTGGTTATTTCTTGCAATGCACAAAATCCAAGGATACATTTGACGAGCTTTAAAAAGGAAAATCCTATAACAGCTCCGTCTTTTTGTATGCATTTAAGGAAATATCTTACTTCAGGCATAATAGAAAGTATCAATATTTTGGGAGAAGACAGAATATTTGATATTGCAATAATTTCAAGAACGGAAATGAAAGATATAGTAAAACTACATTTGATAGCGGAAATGATGGGAAGATACAGCAATATACTATTGTTAAACAGCAATTTTATTATAACTGATGCAATAAAACAAGTATCTTTTGACGCTGCAACAAAAAGATGTGTTTTACCCTCATGCAAATACACTATGCCCGAACAAACTAAGTTACTACCAAGCAACAAAAACGGCATTACCGACTTACTTAAAGACTTTAAAGGCGGAGACATTGCAAAATATATATGCAACGGAATAAGCGGTTTAAGCTTGATTACCGCAGAGGAAATTATTTTTAAGGCTGGCATAGATAAAAACATAATTCCACTTAATGTAGATAAACTTGCTTTATTTATAGATAAATTTTTTAATATATTTGGAAGCGACATGTATAGTCCTTGCATAAGTACGGATAGTGATGGAAACAGTTTGGACTACTTTGTAACAAACTACAATTCACAAAATTTAACCTTTAAAAAATGCGATAATTTATCTTGTGCAATAGAGGCGTTAACCCTTAAAAAAGACATAGACGAAAGGCATAGAGAGAAAGCAAAGCACCTTTTTAATGCGATAAAAAAATATAAAAATCGCAATCAAAAAAAGTTACAAAAAGCAAATGAAAAATTGAATGAATGTGACAAAATGGACGAGTATAAAAAATACGGCGAACTTATCACATCCAATTTATACAAGCTTAAGAAAGGCGACGAGTATCTACAATGTGTAGATTATTATAATGAGAAAATGCCCGAGATTACAATAAAATTAAATCCGCAGTATTCGCCGTCAAAGATTGCACAAGATTATTTTAAAAAATATAACAAACTTAAAAGAACTCTTGATGTAATACTTAAACAAATTGACGAAACGGAAGAAGATTTAAAATATATAGACACAGTAGAGCAAACTTTAACCAACTGCAATTTATCTGCGGATTTATATCAAATTGAGCAAGAGTTATTTCAGATAGGCGCGATTAAAAAAATGAAAACCAAAATGCCCAAGTCAGCAAAAGAAGGTAGCCCTATTTTGTATGACTACGAAAATTTTCTTATTGCGGTTGGCAAAAATAATTTTCAAAATGACAAATTGACTTTTAAAACTGCTAACGGAGGGGATATTTGGCTACACACCTTAAATTATCATGGCTCGCATACAGTTATATTTACGGACGGCGAAACTCCACCCGATAATGTAATTACCTTTGCTGCACAAGTTGCTGCGTTTTACTCAAACGGAAATCAAAACGATAAGGTACCCGTTGACTACACATTAAAAAAATTTGTCAAACGAAATCCTAACGGTAAACCGGGAATGGTAACTTATACAAATCAAAAAACAGCTTATGTTAAACCTTGCGAATATAAGGAATATATAAAAGATTAATATAATTAATTGTAAATATAATATTTTAAAGGATGGTTTTATAAATATGAACATTAATGAAGATAATCAAATGCAAAACAACAATGAATTTCAAACTGATGTAAGTAACGGAAATATTGAAAATTTTGATTGCGACGCCTTTGTTAAAAGTACTTATAAAAGCATAAATAGTTTTTACGGCGTATTTTACGACAATTACACTACCCTAAAAACAATGCTAATTTGGAGATTACCTTTTCTCATTGCTTTTTTGGGTGTTACTTTCTTTCTTGCACCTTTTACTTACAGCACATCCTCAAATATTTTTGCGGCAATATTTCCTATAGTGGTTGTCGGCGGAATGAATATTGGTATTTATCAACTGACAAAGCATAAAAAATACAATATGTTTTATTACAAATATAAGGGCAAGCTAGTTACTATTTATTGGGATAAAAACAGAAAAAAAGAACTTATAATAAATTTTGGAGATGTAAAACTTAAGTATTACTTGAAACACAAAATTTGGGATGAAAGTGTCGACCTACTTTGCAACAGAAAACTGTATTTTAATCATTTAAAAAACAATTTGGTAATCAAAAACAAAAAAGACGGTATAAAACTTATAAATTCATACAATTATGATTATGGTAAAAAATATATTGAAACAACATTAAAATTGCAAAATGACATCCCTTTAAGCATAGAACATCGCTTGCCTCGCTTAAGTGATAGGGTCGAAAAAAGTTACAATACTATAAACAGAAATATTGTAAGACGTATTGATTTTATAGAAATCAACAAAGATAGATTTGTAGAAATACCAAAATCGATTGTAGCGTTTTGCGAGAAAAATAATATCCAACCACCGGAAGAAAATGAATACTTACATTATGTTGACTGATATTATTGTTTTTTAAATGCAGTACAAGTTAAAATAATTTGTAAAAAATAATGCTAATATTAAATATAGTACAATATTGTCAAAGTTATATTTAAAAAGGAATTTAAAAAAATGAATAACAACGAAACGAATGAGGAAAAAACAAAGCGTTTAAAAAATATCAACTATATTCTTGACGAATGTTATGATAATACAGAAAATTTTTACGGTACTTATTACGAAGATTACAAGCCGATATGGTTAAGATTGCTTATATTAATACCCGTTTTAGCACTTTTTGTTTTGTTTGTATTTTTTGTAGCACCTTTAGCTGAAAAAGTGACTAATATTAAATATTTAAGATGGATTTTAACAGCTATAATAAGTATAATAGCTATTGGTGCACTAACTACTATGTTGGAAAGACCACTTTGCTTTTATTATATAAAAAATAATGGAAAACCAATTTGTATATATTGGAAAAAACTTCAACCAAAAAAATTTATAATTGTAGATTTAGGACACGATAAAAGCTATAAATATACTTACAGCAAGCAATGTTGGAGAACTTATGAAGATTCGCTTGTTAAAGATAAGCTTTTATTTAATAAAATTACTGAAAATAGTTATATATGCGATGACGGAAAAGGTGTTACCATAATAAAAGAAAATAGTTGGCTCAACCCGAACAAAACAAAAATCAAACTAACAGTAAAAAACAGAAATCCCGTATGTATTCATTATAGAGAATCTTTGAACGAAACAAGCGGACTACTTGAACCTTTGGAAAAAGATACAGTATATAACAGAAGAATCAATTTTATAAGTTTTAATGTAGATAAATACATTGAAATACCAAAGTCATTTATAACTTACTGCGAAAAGGAAGAAATAGTGCCACCGCAAGAATCGGATTTGATACACTATTCCAAATAATATTACATTGTTATAAAATGAAAACAATAACACCGCTAATAAATTAAATAATTTTATTTTTGTTTAAATTATTTATACAAATCGACTTAAAAATAATAAATATAAATCAAATTTAAAATCATATCTTGATGTATATAAAAATAATACAATTAAAGTTACATTTAAATACAACTTAAAACTATTTAAAAAAGCAAGTTGCCAATAAATGGCAACTTGCTTTTTTAGTAAACAAAAGGCACCCTATCGGATGCCATTTTTGTTATGTTTATTAAACAGGTTGAATTTTTGTAGCAACATCGCCGATTTCGCTATCCAAATTCATTTTGTTAGCTTGACGATATTTAAAGAATTTCAAAGCAACTTGAGGGAACAAAGCGTAAGATAAAACATCTTCCTCTTGCTCGATATATTCCTTAATTTCCTCGCGATATTTTTCAAGTTCAGGCTTGATATTATCTGCTGGACGACAAGTAATTCTTGGCTCATCGCCGATAATCTTTTTAACCAAATCGGCTTTAATCTCTACAGGCAATTTACCATATTCGCCGCGAACGATACCTTTAACTTCCTTAGTTACCATTTTATATCTTTCACCGGACAATACATTTAGCACTGCTTGAGAGCCTACGATTTGTGACGATGGTGTAACTAGTGGAGGATATCCAAGGTCTGCTCTTACCTTCGGAACTTCCGCAAGCACTTCGTCATACTTATCCATTGCATTAGCCTCTTTTAATTGGTTCATAAGGTTTGACAACATACCGCCCGGTACTTGATAAATAAGACCTTTAACATCTGTTTGAAGAGCTTTTTTATTTAAATATCCGTCCTTAGTCAATCTTTCTGCAACGCCTTTAAAGTGTTCTGCAATTTCAGTAACATAGCTCAAATCCAAGCCTGTATCATACTCTGTACCTTGCAAAGTAGCAATAAGTGGCTCTGTTGCAGGTTGAGAAGTACCATTACCCATAGGAGACAATGCTGTATCCACAATGTCAACACCTGCCTCGATTGCCTTAAGATAAATCATGTTACCTGTACCTGAAGTATTGTGGGTATGCAAATGAATTGGACATTTAACCGCTTGTTTCAAGGCTTTTACAAGCTCATAAGTTTCATAAGGCAACAATAAGTTTGCCATATCTTTCAAGCAGATTACGTCTGCACCCATTCCTTCCAACTCTTTTGCAAGGTTTACAAAATATTCACGTGTATGAACTTCGCTTACTGTATAGCACAAAGTTGCCTCACATACAACACCTAAACCGCTTTTATCTTCATTTTTGTATTTAAGAATAGCATCTATACAAGCTTTCATATTTCTTGTATCGTTAAGTGCGTCGAATATTCTTATAACGTTAATACCGTTTTGAATTGATTTTTTTACAAACTCTTCTACAACGTCATCGGCATAGTGCTTATATCCCAAAATGTTTTGTCCGCGAAGAAGCATTTGAAGTTTGGTTTTAGGCATTGCTTTTCTTAGTTTTCTAAGTCTTTCCCATGGGTCCTCGTTCAAAAATCTCAAACAAGAGTCAAAAGTTGCACCGCCCCAACACTCTATACTATAATAACCTACCTCGTCAAGCTTGCTTGCAACAGGCAACATTTCGTCAATTCTCATACGAGTAGCCGCTTGAGATTGATGAGCATCACGAAGTATAGTTTCTGTTAATTGTACTTTTTTAGCCATTTTTTAATCCTCCTTAAATTAGCCGAAAATCGCAAGTAATGCACCTGCAGCAACAGCAGAGCCGATAACACCTGCAACGTTTGGTCCCATCGCGTGCATCAACAAATAGTTGTTTGGATTTTCTTTTTTACCTACGTCTTGAGCAACACGTGCCGCCATAGGAACTGCGGAAACGCCTGCCGCACCGATAAGTGGGTTGATTTTTCCTTTAGACAATTTGCACATTAATTTACCAACCAATACACCACCGGCTGTCGCAATACCGAATGCGCATACGCCAAGAACGATAATTTTTAGTGTTTCGAAATTTAGGAATTGGTTACCATAAGCTTTCGAGCCTACTGTTACGCCCAAGAATATTGTAATAATATTGATAAGCTCGTTTTTAGCAGTCTCTGCCAAGCGAGGAACAACGCCCGACTCTTTCATTAAGTTACCTAGCATCAACATACCTAGTAGCGGGATTGATGATGGAAGTATAATACCTACAACACCTGTAACAACGATTGGGAACAAAATCTTCTCTCTTTTAGAAACAGGACGAAGTTGTTCCATAACAATCATTCTTTCCTTCTTTGTAGTCAAAGCTTTCATGATAGGCGGTTGAATTACAGGAACCAATGCCATATACGAATATGCTGCGATTGCTATCGAAGACATCAAATGTGATGCCAACTTACTTGTCAAATAAATTGCTGTTGGCCCGTCCGCACCACCTATAATACCGATTGATGCAGCCTCTGCACCTGTAAAGCCGAACAAAGATGCTAAAATAAATGTTACAAATATACCAATTTGTGCTGCTGCACCAAGTAATAAGCTCTTTGGATTTGCAATTAGCGGACCAAAGTCTGTCATTGCACCGATACCAAGGAAGATAAGCGGTGGGAATAGTACCCAATCAACACCTTTGTACAAATAATAGAACAAGCCGAAATCAGCAACCGTTGTATGATTTGTAGTGATATTTGCAATAATACCTGCAGCATTTATCTGTTGAACACCTGCCTCAAAGCTAGGTATTGTAAAGCCGTCAAATATTTTTTGCAAAATTGCAGTTGTTTGTTGTCCTACAGTTGGGCTACCTGACAAAGTAATATTCAATGAAGACATAATCTCGTTAAGCGTTCCTGTATATGCAACAAATTGGCCGTTTACAAAGTGACCTACAAGACCGTTTGCCGCAACAATATTATCCCTCATTAAGTTTACTATAGTATCTAAGTCAGCCCCTACAAGACTTCCTGCAAATTGCTCAATTTTTAAAATATCAACATTAATCACGCCTTGTTGAATCAAATATGCAATTTGTTTATCGCTAAACTCTGCAAGATTGATAGTAAAGTCATAACCTTGAGTGCCGTACAAAATGTTATATGCACCCGGTATATTTATAAGAAACATACCGAAAGCCATTGCAAGTAACAAGTTCGGCTCAAATTTCTTTGAAATGGCAAGGAAAAGCAAAAGACCGGCAACCGCCATCATTACCAAATTTAGTAATGTATCGGTATTAAAACCAGCAAAACCTGTGCTATCCCACAAATTTTGCAAGGATTCTAATATATTCGCCTCGCTTCCGCCAAGTGCCAATGAAAAATTAAACATTACAACCTCCTAAATTATGCGATTGTAAATAATGTGTCGCCACTTGCTACACTCGCACCCTTACTAACTGTAACTGTAACAACACCGTCTTTTTGTGCTGTCATATTGTTTTCCATTTTCATAGCCTCAAGCACCAAAATAGTATCGCCTTTTTTAACGCTTGCACCACTTGCTACACAAACATCAAGTACTGTACCGGGCATTGGAGCTTTAAAAGGCTCGCCATTACCTGCTGCTACAGGAGCTGCCTTTGGTGCTGCAGCCGGAGCTGCTTGAACAGGAGCCGCAACAACGGTATTTGTTGCAACACCGCCGATTTCCTCAACTTCTACCACATAATTTTTGCCATCTACATTTATATTAAATTTACGCATATTTCATTCTCCTTAATTTATATGTTTGATTGAACGAACTTTAAAGGTAACTTTCCTTTCTGCTTGTTCTTGTTCTGTTGCGACTGCTATTGCCGCACTGATTATCGCAATAAGTTTGCTGTCTGTTACAACTTCCTCACTTGGAGCTGCTATGTGAGCAGTAGCCTTTGGCTCAGGAAGTCTTGCTTGTTTTTGACTTATTTTCAAATCGATAACCGCTTGTTTGATTTCAGGTTTCTTGGATTTATAATCAAGTTTAATTTGTGTTTGTTTTTGTTTGAACTCTAGTTTAGTAATTTCACTACTTTCCAACTGTTTATAAAGTTCGTTGATTTTTTCGTCCCTGTCGTTAATATAAGGCTGTTTGATTGCTTTTCTTTCCGCCTTATTTGCACGGTAGACAGCCATCATTTCGTCCCAATTATTAAGCCATTTGTGTGCGTATTGTAAAAGTTTTACAACACCGATTAGCAAAAACAAAACTATAAATACCATTGAAACACCGATTAATACAACTATACCCGCCTCTAACAGCTTTTCGCCGATTGTCCTTTCGGCACAAAAAAGTAAATTATTAATCATCTGTCCCATCTCCTTAAATACCCAAAAGCATCATCAAAGCACTTGCTATGTAAGGACGCATTGTAGATAATTCAATCACATTATCGATAAAGCCGTCTTTTGCACTAATAAACGGATTTTGCTCCATTTCAAGATAACGTGCCTCAAGCTTAGCTCTGTCTTCGCCGGCTTTCAATTCTTCCGCATACTCGATAGCTGCACCTGCTGCAGTATTGACAGGGCTTATAACACTGTCCACACCTGCCAAAGTATAATCAAAACCGATACCTTTGCTTGCAAATACCGAATAAGCAAGACCGATTGCCTTACCTGTAATAACGCTAATCATAGGAGTTGTGCAACTTGCGATTTTAGACATCAAACTTGCAAGTTTGCTTGCAAGACCGCTTACTTCGTCGTTTAAGCTAGGTTTAACACCAAGGCTGTCAACCAAAGTAATAATAGGCATACCATTGCTTGAGCATTTATCAATAAACTTATCTGCTTTTGCAATGCCGTTTGCAGAAATATATCCGTCATTTTCGTTGCCGTTCAACGCAATTATACCAACACTAATGCTGTTTACCAAAGCGTAAGCTGTTACAACCTCTTTAGCATAGTTTTCATTTGCAACAATATATTTTTGATTATCGCAAATTGCTTTTAAAGCAGTGTCCACGCTGTATGACTTGTCCAATGCAGGAGTTTCACGGTTTGCATCGTCCTCACTCTCTTCCACTTCGCCACCGCAAATAGTCAAAATGTATTTTACTTTTTCAGCTAGCTCTTTTGTTGTTTTAAAAGTAAAATGTGCCATATCGCTATTTTCTGAAATAGCTTTATAACCAAGAATACCATTTAGCTTTGGATAATCTTTTTCGCAAGATGCAATCGCTTGCGGAGATGCAACACTCATTAGACCGCCGTCTGCCATAAATACAAAATCTGCCATATTAGCTATTGCAGCCATCATTCCTACACAGTTGCCTTTGATAATGCAGATATGCGGAATATTTTCTTTTGCAAGGTTGATTGCATTGATAACTTCGCTGTATGCCTCAAGCATAGCAACGCCCTCGCCGATTCTTGCGCCATTAGAGTCAATAATAGACACCAAAGGAGTACCGCTTTGTATCGCTTTTTTGATAACCTTTAAAATCTTTTTTGCGTGTGCTTCACTAAAACTGCCTTTCATAACTTCTTGGTTTTGAGCAAAAAAATGTACAGGTTTGTTGCCAATAGTAGCGTAACCTGTAACTACACCCTCACCAAGAGCTTCAGACGAGTCAAGAAAAGACTTTCCTGCTGCAAACACATCAGTCTCTACAAAACTACCCTCGTCAATCAAATCAAAAGCAAAAGACTTAATCTTTTTTGTTGCTTTGTCAATCAACTTAATGTTGTTTTGTAACATTGCATCGTTCTTCATAATACCTCCAGTGTATTTAAAAAATCATAGTTTTTTCAAATTTCAAACGAAATCCGTCAAATACCATTATAAAGAAATTTTTTAAATTAATCAAGTGTTTTACCCCAAAATTTACTAAAAATTTATATTTAATTTATATAGATATTATTATAATCTTTTTTCATAATTTATCTATAAATATTTCCCTTTAAAAAAGCAAAAATGATTTTTACACAATAGCAATTTTTCGTAAAATAAATATATGTCACAACGCTATTAATATAAAGTTATTTTTACATTTATTTACACAATTTTTCTTAATCAATATAAAATTTAAACACATAAAAACAAACTGCCAAGCATGTTGCTTGACAATTCGTCTTGTTTATTAAATTTTTAAAGCAATAAAACTTTTACAAGTCAATAAATCACATTATCTTCTTTTTCTTTATAATTACTAATATAATAACTACAATAATACCAACACCGGCTGTTCCGCCTACGGCACCACCAACTACCGCACCGACATTCATAGTAGCAGGTTCCTTTACTTCGCCATTTTGTTCCGGTTTTTCCGCAACACTAAGTGCAGGGATTTCCTCTGTTCTTGTTTCGCCGCACACTTTGCAAGTATAAGTTTTTTCGCCTTTTTCCGTTTCGGTAGGTTGTTTGGTTACAACACCCTCGTCCCAATCATGGCCAAGAGCATCAATAACTACAGAAATTTCGTGACCGCAATCTTGACATTTGTAGTCTATATGTCCGTTTTCCGTACAATTAGCATCTACCTTATCAATTTCTTGCAAATTATGATTGTTAGGGTCTAACTCTCCCTCCACTCTTTCTTCAATATGGCTAGGGTCATGTTTACATACATACTTATTTTTAGCTTGTGTTGTACAAGTTGCTGCAGAAATTGTTTCAGTCAATTTATAGTCATGTCCCAAGGCACTGCCAATATCTGTTTGAGTTTCTCTTGCTGCACAACCATTCAAACACTCTCTATATTCTGTTCCGTCTGTCTCACAAGTTGCATTATTGTTAGATATCCATTCTTCGCCAAAGCTGTGATTTGTAGGGTTTATTTCTCCCTCATATTCGGTTTTTGTATGACCTTCATTATACGAACAAGTATATTCATACTCTTCGCCGTGCATACAGTTTGCATCATTTACTTTTTCGCCTTTTACCCAATCATGTCCAAACTTAGAGTTTTCTACTGTTCGTGTATGAGTTTTGTTACAACCATCTCTCAAACAAGTACCTGTTTCTGTTCCGTCCGTTTCACAAGTTGCATCGTTATTTGATACCCAATTTCCAAATTCATGGTTTAACTTAGAGCCCTCAACGGTTCGAGTTTCAGTTTTATCGCAACCATCACGTTGGCAAGTCCTTGTCTCTGTTCCATCAATTTCGCAAGTTGCGTCGTTATTTGATACCCAATTTCCAAATTCGTGATTTAACTTAGTGTCTTTAGCAACACGGGAATCAGTTACATTGCATCCTTCACGTTGACAAGTACCTGTCTCAGTTCCGTTATTCTCACAGGTTGCATCATTGTTGTATGTCCAATTTCCAAAATCATGGTTATTAGGGTCTAATTCGCCCTCTTCCCTTTCTTCAATATGACTTGGGTCATGCTTACAAACATATTTATTTTTAGCTTGAGTTGTGCAAGTTGCTACAGATATTGTTTCTACAAACTCATATTCATGACCTAATGCACTACCTGTATCGGTTTGTGTCTGTTTTTCTCCACAACCATACTGACAATCTCTATACTCTGTTCCATCACTTTCACAAGCAGCGTCATTATTTGAAATCCATTCTCCAAAGCTATGATTATCTGGGTTTAATTCGCCCTCAAATTTTTCCTCGATATGACTTGAGTCATGCTTACATACATATCTATTTTTAGCTTGTGTTGTGCAAGTTGCAACAGAAATTGTTTCAGTCAACTCATAGTCATGTCCCAAAGCACTACCTGTATCGGTTTGCGTATCTTTTACTCCGCAACCATTTTGACATTCTTTGTACTTTGTACCGTCATTTTCGCAGGTTGCATCATCATTAGATGTCCACTCTTCGCCATAACTATGGTTATCAGGATTTACATCTCCCTCATATTGTGTTTTTGTATGAGTTTCGTCATTAGAACAAGTATATTTATATTCTGCCCCATGTACGCAGTTTGCTTCTTTTAACTTTTCTCCGTTTCCCCAATTATGTCCAAGTTTAGAATCTGCTTTTGTTTGAGTTTCAGTTTTATCGCAACCGCTACGACGGCATGATTTGGTTTCTGTTCCGTCTGTCTCGCAAGTAGCATCATTATTATATACCCATTCCCCAAAGTCATGTCCTAACTTAGAGCCCTCAACAGTACGGGTTTCGGGTTTATCGCAGCCTTCACGTTGACAAGTTCCTGTTTCTGTTCCGTCTGTTTCGCAGGTAGCATTATTATTGCTTATATAATTTCCAAAATTATGATTTAACTTAGAGTTTTCTACGATTTGATTTTCTACATTGCTACAACCATCACGTTGACATCTTCTTGTCTCCGTGCCATCAATTTCGCAAGTTGCATCGTTATTAGGCACCCAAGAACTCCAATCGTGATTATCAGGATTTCTCTCGCCTTTAAATTCAGTCTTTGTATGAGCAGAATCATACGAGCAAGTATATTGATATTCTGCACCATTAATGCAGTTAGCGTCATTAATTTTAGTTTCATTTGTCCAATTATGCTCTCTGCTTTCAAGAGCTGTACCGCAAACAGTACAAGTCGAGGTTTCTTCGCACTTATAGCCATTGTGGTCAGCATTAAGTTTTAATATAAAACTAGTTCCATCAGGATAATTAACGGTGATATCACTACTATCGGCATTAGCTGTCAGTTTTATTTTTCCATTACTATCGCCTGTCATTCGCACGCCGTTAACAATAACATAATTATATGAGTTTCCGTCTATATCAACATATTGATTTACAAATATTTCTCTTTCAATACAGTATGTAGTGTTTACCTCCCAATTTCTATCTACATCAAAAGTATAATTTGTTACACTTTCAGTTAATGCGTCTATTTCAGCTACTGTAGCAGTTTCACTTTCCAGCATCGCAGTAATATTATCCATCAACGTTATGATTGCATCATAATTATTGATTTTGCCTGTCGCATTTTTCAATAAGTTATTTAAATTATTTCTAGCAATCTGAAGATTTTCTTTTGCTACTTCTACATCTGAACCTGTAATTTCAAAATCAATAGATACTGATTCACTATAAGTTATTGTTTGCTGACTACCCCAGTTTGTGCTTGAAGTCCAATGTTCAGATAAACTCTGCATATTATGCGTATAAGTAAAATTACCCATTTTCGAAGCAGTTCCTGATGGAGTTATTGTGCTTTTATAACTTTGGTTACCTGCAGAAACCAATAAATAAGATTTAGAATTGTAAGTTACGGAAGCAAAACGCCAATTAGGATCTACAGGTTGTACATTTTCTTTATTCTGAAATCTCCAATCTCCATTAGATAAATTGTCTTTATTAGAGTGTACAGCTGTATATGTATAGTTATCAAAATATTCGTTAATTTTATCTGCCTTATTACCCCAACCACCTGCATCAAAAAACATTCGATAGTCAGTGCTTGTTTGATTATAATTTGCATCGACTATAAAGTTATATCCAAGATCTGCAATATTTTGCCCTTTTTCAATAGTTATTTTACTTGGATAAATAAAAGTTGCAAAAAAATCACCAAAAGTACCTTTTATTATTCTATTTTGTCCACCTGCAAGGTAGTTATCCCAAATATCTAAGTAATATTGCAGTGTGCTAATGCTACTGTTAACTGTGCTTATTTCAGGAGAGCTTGAGTTTATAATAGTATTTGCAACAGCCAAATCATCGTATATTGCTTTATATCCCGATGTAGAACTATTAACGCCTATGCTTGTTAATTTGCTATTTAAGTTATTATACAAATTACGCAATTCGACAGTAATGTTTTCTAACCTACTAATTTCATTTTCCACACTTGTCGTTGCGTCATCAACAGCCGATTTAGTTACTTTACGATTATTTAAAACGCTTCTTGCATTGGACAAAATAGTGTCGCTTTCGCTTGTTCTATTCATGTTTTCCAATCTAGTAATAGCATTTTTCAAAGGGTCTTTGTCATAAATATTTATTTCAATATTTATAGGAGAAGGAGACATGTTTTTATAACTTCCCACATTTTGCCAACTATCATTTACCCACTGCTCTGTATCAATAAAATTCCAATTTACATGCATTCCATCAACACTTGAAAATCTATAATCGTATACACCTGTGTTTTTAGGAGTTCCTTGTAGCTTGATTTTTACATTATAACCAGAATCGCTATCTGTCAATTTATATACATTAAGCAATAATCTTCCGTATTCGGTATCTATTCCTATACCTGTGTTATCATGTATACCACTTGTAGTCTTAACATTTACCTCAGTATCTGTAAATTCACTACGGGCAATATAGTGATAATCATTAAAAATATTATCCATAGTGCTGGCAACACTATCGTAACGATATCCCCAAATATGCGGATTTACATACACCCTGTTACCAGGACTGCCACCAAAATGTCCACTTACTATTTGAAAATAATATCCCGCATTGTCCAATGATTCGTCTTTATCCAAATATATCTTGGTAGGATATTTCATAGTGACATGATCTTCAGAAGCCCCAAGCTGAAATCTAACCTCACCTGACATATCACTGCCATCCCAAGCAGACGAGTTGTTATCTCCAACTGTTTCAGTTAAAATACTGTCTTCTTTGCATACACCCTGCAGTGTAGCAAGCAAAACGCCTGTTGCACACAATGCCAAAAACAGCATCATTGCAACAAATAGCGATATAATTCGCTTTCTCAAATTCCCCATAATTTTCTCCCAATACTACTTTCTTAATAAGTAATAATATACTATTATTAGTATATAATTGATTATAACACTAAATTATAAAGGTGTCAATAACCATTTGTAAGTTTAAGCATATTTTAACTACTTTTTACAATTAGTAAAAAGTTTTACAAAACAACTATTTTTAATTTATCCAGCTTTTACTAACATAAAAATTTTACTAAAAGCAATATCAAATTATTTTGAGAATATTTATATCTTTAATTTATCTCTATAAATTTCAATACTAACCTAGTTATTATATCCGACGCTTTTCGATGTTTGGTCATAATAATAGTATATTATTTTAACGAAAAGAAGAATAAAAAAATCGGCTGTAACTGCGGTTATAGTCGATTTTTTAAATACTAAGTAACTAATAATATAATACCATATACTTGACAAAACAGCAATTTATTAGTATAATAAGTAGTAACTAATTACTGCTAGTTGAGGTTGTTTAAATGAAAGAATTTTTAAATTACGGTAGCGATAATATTCGTAAACAACAAGCTTTATTTGCAAGCTTTTTTGTAGTTCAAAACAAATTGCAAAATTCATGCGAAAAAGTTCAAACGCAAATCTCTATGCGTCAATGGCATTTGCTTGCTATGACTCAAATTTGCCAACACCCAAAAACATTGACAAATATAGGGGCACTTATGGGCTGTTCACGGCAAAATGTTAAAAATTTGGCAACAGCTTTGCAAGCAAAAGGATTTGTAAAATTTATATACGGCGCCAACAATTCCGTACAAATCAAAATAACGGAAAAAGCAAATTTATATTTAATGTCTATGTCAGTGCGACAAGGCGAAATTTTAAAGCAACTCTTCTCCTTCTTTTCGGAAAAGGAAATAAGCAATTTTTTTAATTTTCAAAATAAACTTTTAGACGGATTAAAATGTGTTGAAAACTATGCAAACGAAATTAAAGGAGAATAAAAATATGAAAAAAGGCTTAATAATTTATAAATCCAAATACGGAGCAACAAAAAAATATGCCGAATGGCTAGCTCAAGAAATTGAGTATGATATTATGGATATATCCAAAGCAAAAATTCAACAAGTATCTCAATACGATAATATCGTTATGTGCGGTGCAATTTACGCATCAGGTATAAGTGCTTTGAAGTTTTTGAAAAAATATTATGAGATTTTAAATGTAAAAAATATAGCAATTTTTTGTGTGGGAGCATCTCCTTTTGAGGAAAAAGCGTTTAACGAAATAAAAGAACTTAACCTTAAAGGCGAATTACAAAATATCCCTATTTTTTATGGACGCGGTGCATGGGATGAGGCAAAAATGAATTTCATAGATCGAAAATTGTGTGCAATTCTGCAAAAAGTTATCATAAATAAAGACCCATCCACTTATGAACATTGGGAAACAGCATTGGTTGAAGCTATCGACAAAGCCTGTGATTGGACAGATAAAAAATACCTTTTACCACTAATAGAAACTATAAACAAATGGCAATAAACTAAACAAAAAATGACCTAAATATCAATTTAGGTCATCTTGGTGCCGGAGACCGGACTTGAACCGGTACGGTCTTGTGGACCGAGGGATTTTAAGGTACTAAGTTTATAGCTGTTTATTGTGCCCTACCCTTTTCATTTTAAGGTTTTTAAAACTTTGCTTAGAAACGCAAATTCCCCGCCCCTTGTGGGCTTTATACAGGTGGAATTTGTGCAAATGCTTATAGGCGATATGACCAATAAAGACCTACAGCTAATTTTAATAGCCGTAGCCCAAAGGAGCTCTAAGCGACTGCGGGATTATTAATTGTAATTTTGTGCACGTGGTTAAGGGTGGCAGATTTATCGCCCCCTTAACCGCGTGGCAAATCATTTTGACATAAGATAGCGAATAGTGATGAACGAAAACTATCTGCAGTATAAAAATTGCAACCACTCGATATTGGTTGCATAAATGTGAAAAAAAGGGGTAAATTTATGGTGCCTTGTAATTGTTATTGCATAAAATATCATAATTGTGATACTTTAACAGAAAAAATAAATATACCCTGTCAAAGGGCTCAATTTAATTTTGCTATGTTATGGGGTAAAAAATATGATGGCAAAGGCGAAGTATTTTACGAGTGTCCAAATTGTAAATTGTGTCATAAAGAATTGCAAATACCTTTTAGAAAATTTAAATCAAGTAATATGATAATCAATGATTTTGGTAATGGTAAATGTGAATTTATAATTTACGATAAGCCATTTTATGTATTAGAAGATTATGAAAATCTTGAAAGCACAAATAATTCAAGAAACTATCGAAAAATCAAAACTGATTACGGGGAACTATTAGTTCCACGTACAGAAGATATTCGAGATAATAATTTATACGATAGTTTAAATAAATGTAGTAAACGTGCACAGGATAATTATTATGGTATTGCATTATCAAATAGGTGGAAATATTTTGCAACATTTACAATCGCACCCCAATATTGTGATAGGTATAATGATTACGAAGTTAAGGAGCTTTGGAGATTATCACGAATGGGTTTATCTAAAAAATATCTTGATTTACAATATTTATGCGTTCCAGAACGTCATAAGAATGGTGCTTTACATTTTCACGCATTGCTTAATACTGAATATGATATTCCATTAAAGCCTTATTTAGATAAAGGTATACAGCAATTTACTTCTACAGGTGCACCACTTTATTTATTTGATAGTTGGAAATATGGAATATCTACACTTGCAGTAATTCCACCAGAAGACAATCAAGCTGCAGTAATTAATTATTTGATAGCTTATACTACTAAGCAATCAAATCTTGGTTGGGGACAACGTAGATTTTTTGCAAGTCGTAATTTAGTTAGAAAAACTAAAACAACAGATTATACAACTACTCCTGAAGATATTGCGGATATGTATGATTTAGAGCTTTACAAAACTATAAAAGGAAAAGGCGTAGTATTTCGAAATTTTAATATTAAGCAAAATAATGAAAAGGACTAAAATTTAGTCCTTTTTTATTTGCATTCTTTAATTTTAACATAGACATATTCCGATGTAAATATTTCGCCAAGTGCAAATTTATATTCAGCTTGTCGTAATTCTCCTTTTTTTAGATTGTCTTCTCTCATTGTAAATGATTTAGAAATATTTTTATTTTTATCTAACAATTCGACGTCGAATATAATGTATTTATAATTGTCTTTAGCTTGTATATTAAATAAAATGCTATTTAAAGTAGTTTCTATTTCAATAGTAGGTTCTTTTTTTGTTATTGGGTTATTAATAAATACTATGCAACAAGCTAAAACAATTATAGCAACTGCACTTATTATCATAAGCCAAACACATCCCATTCCTTTATTATCTTTTTGGCTATCTACTATTGGTTTACTTTCGTTTTCCATTATTTACCTATTTTTATATTTGTATTTGAACTATTATTGAAACAATTTGATATATGTACTGATTTATTTCCCCATTCGTCTTCTAATCCTAACATAAAGTCAGTACTAACACCAAATAGTAAGCTTAATTTACATAAGTAATTTAGATTAGGCTCAGTTCTTCCTTGTTCCCAACTTGCATAGCCATTTGGCGATATGTTTAATTTTGTATATACATCTTTTTGTGTCATATTACATTGTTTTCTAATTTCTTTTAATCTTTCATTAAATTTCATAATCCACCTTAATTTATTTTATCAAAAACTACCCAAAATGTATTGACACTACCCAAAATTGGTATTATAATAAAAGTACCCATAATGGGTACAAATTAAAAGGAGCAAATAAAATGAGTAAATCAAAAATCAAATTAATAGCAACAATAATTGTTGTAGTTGTAATTTTAGCTGTAATACTTGGAGTTGTTGGATATTTTTCAAACGGCTTTAAAAATTGGGATAAGTTTAATCCAAAAAATTGGTTTAATAAAACCCCAATCGAACAAAATGAACAAGTTGTATCAGGTGCTTATATTAATCCTAGTATTAATAATGGAATTGCTGTTACTACTGCATTAATATCCACTACCGATTATGTTACTAATAACATTTCGGATAGTGTTGATTCAGCTTACAAATTGACTGCGACTATTGACTCAACTCAAACTCGTAATTTACAAATAGATTGGTTTGTTTCTTGGCAAAAAGAGTCAACTTTTTCTGCAGGTAAAAACGTATCCGATTATTTAACGTTGAGTACTTCTACTACTCAAAGTGGCGAGTCGGTAACTTTAATTTGCCACCAAGATTTTGGCGAAAAAATCAATATTGTTGCAACGTCGAATTTAGATAAAACAAAAAAAGCATTTTGCGTTGTTGATTATATTAAAAAAATAAAATCAATTACGTATGAAATCAATGGCGAAAATGTTGCCATTGAAGACAATGCTTTATTACAATATGATTTTGATAAAAAAACTAATGCAGCTATGTCCATTGATTGTAAACCTGTTTATTCTAATTACACATTAGATACTGATTATACAATGAGTGTTACAGGAAAATTTACTGAAGCTTTTGGGTTTGGCCAAGATAAAGAATTTAGCTCGTTTAATTTTTCCAAAGGTTATAATATTGCTTATCTTGCTATTGTATCAAGTGGAACAAAAGCTTTTGTAGAAAATGTATATAGCATATATTCTATAACTGATGAAATGGAAATTAGAGCATATGCAGATTATGTAATCGAAGAATATAATTCTCTTTCCATTTCTGCAAGCGATATGCAAAATGAGTATGTAATAGATGTTTGTACTTTTGTGGAAGCTTTAGAGTCTGGAGACATTAATACAAATAGGACAAGTGTATCTACATTTATAAGTCGTTTTGAACAAATTTGTGCTCCTGAATATAACTTTGATGTCAAATTTAATTTTATGGGTATTGAATTTAGCGATATTGAAGATTTTATCGTAAAATCTATTCAATGTAGCCAAAGTGGTACAGGTATAGCAGAATATACAGTAACAATGTCAAGTGATAATTTAGTTTATTCAAAGACTTTTAAAATCGGTTATACTGCTAGTTCTTTTGATTTCTTCAAAGGTTTAATAGATTTACCCCCAAATATTATTATTTAGTTCTTCTACTCACAAGTTTTTGCAGTAGCTTGTAAAAAATATTGCAATCATTTAGGCACGTAGCATTATCTCCTATAATTTTATTTTTTGTTGTATGTATATTATTAATTAATGCTATGTGCCTATTATTTTTTAGGAGTAATTATGAAAAAATTTGTTTTAATAATAGTTTTGTTAATTGCAATTACTATGTTTAGTGTTGCTTGTACTGATAATAAGCAATCGGATATTAATATTGACGTAGATTATAATTCGAATTTAACTATCGATAATATAACTAAGCATAATATGGAAATTACATATACATTGTTGCCTGCAGAAGCTTATTCTGCAAATAACATTTCTAAGGATACAATTTGTGCGTATATTTTTACCGCAACAATATTGACTGATAATTTGGAAGATAAAACTTTGTATTGGGATATATTTTGGTGCGACCCAACGATAACAAACGATACAAATAATTATATTGTTGTAGAACGTACAAGTGAGACAACTGCAAAAGTTATATGTAAAAAAGGTTTTAAAGTACCTTTGACGTTGAAAATTACAAGCAATACTAATCCGGATATAAATGCGAGCTGTAATATTAATTATGTATTAAAGGAGTTGTAAATGCAAAATAAAATGAAAAATAAAAACTATGCTACTGCATTAATTATTGTTTTGATATTAGCAATAGTGTTTAATATTTTTAATATTACATTATCTAAAGTTTATGCTGAAACTCCAAATAGTACGAATGTGCTTGCCGACTTGCAAAAAGATAGTAACTTTAAAGTATCGGACTATCGAGACAAGTCGGATGACTACTCTATCCAAATAATTCAAATTGCAGAAAGTACTGCAAATGAATTATTAATATATACATATCAACCTTGTCAACGTACTCATTATTTAGTTGCAACTTGTGTTAATATGTCATTTACTGAAAAAGTAGCTGGTACAAATTTATACAATTTGGAGTTATTAAGTCAGGAAAGTGTTTTTTGTAAATATAAAGTTAAGGATGTTAAGGTTGAAAATACTGCATTAAGGTACTATAATATTACGTCGATTTATCGAGCTTGGAATGCAAATATCGATGCCGGCTCTGGAAACGATAATATAATTAATGAAGTTGCTTACAATGTTGGAAGATTATACAAAGCTTCCACCATCGACGGCAAAGTTACTTATTCTTATGAGAAAATGGAAACCATTGAAATTATCAATCCATACGTTGACTTTTTGCAATATTCTAATGGTTTTCAATTTTATGAGTCCGCTTGTCGTAGTCATTATATTGCATTCGATACCGATAAAAAAATTGATGAGTTAATGGAAGCGGATGTTTATTTTGTATCTCAAAGCGTTGTTCGTACTATAGGTGGTATTTCCGGAGATAAATACGAGTACGGAAATAAAATATCTCAAACAAAGACTTTAAAAGGCGATGACAAAGGAGAAAACCCTGCTAATGGTTTATTTGCTCGTAAATATGAGTGGAAACGTATTGAAAAAACTCAAGATTTTATAAACAAAGAAGATTTAAAAGAAAGTACAAAAAATCATATTAAAAATACTAAGTGGGTTTTGCGTTTTTCGGAAACTGATTATTCATATCAAATGGGTGCTTCTTCAGGGTTGATTACCTATGATATTGAAAAATATACTAATATATCAAATGTTTCTATTTTACGTTTAAAATTTAGAACAGGTGTCAAAATCTATGATTTAGGCGTAATTTCTAATAAAATTACAGGCGACAATATACCTGGCAATAACAATACAAATGAATATGCCGGCTTTTTTGAATGGCTTTGGAGAATGATATGTGAGCTAGCTGAAAAATTGGGTATTCCCGTATGGGTATTTATATTAATAATTGTATTATTGTTTTTAGCAATTTTATTGCCTATATTAGGGCTTATATTCCCACCGGTCGGACAAATACTTAAGATTGCAATTAAAGCTGTAATAAAAGCTGTTGAATGGTTATTTAAAGCTTTGGTATGGATAATTGCATTGCCTATAAAAGGGATTGTTTGGATAGTAAATAAATGTAAAGGTGGTGGTTCTGCGTGATTTGTATTATCTTTGCACCACCAAGAACGGGAAAAACTTGTTTTTTAACTCATATACTAATTTCATATATGTTTGATAATGAGCGAAATTGGAAAATGAAAAAAGAACTTAATCAGAAACAAGCTAATGGCTTTGAATATATAAAAACGATTCCACAGCATTGTGTTTTTAGCAACTATCCTATTGTTGGCAAAAAGTATAAATATTCAAATCGTTTAAGTCATTTTATTAATCCGTTTAAAATAGGTTTTCACAATGATTTAGTTGAAACTTATTTTACACCACCTTATTCAGTGTTTGGTATTACTGAAGCTCAAGAAGTTTTTAATAGTAGAAAATCTATGTACTTTCCAGATTGGCAATCTAGATTTTTTGAGCAAGGCGGTCATAATTATTGCGACTTTTTTTTAGATGCGCAACGTGCCGATTTAATTGATTTGAATATTCGTGAGCTTTCACATTTTGTTGAGATAGTCAAACTTGATAAAAAGTATGACAAAAACGATAAGATTATATCTTTAACTTGGACAATACGACATATAGAAAATAATAGCCTTTATGAGCGTTATATTTCAAGTGGTAAAAAAGATAATTCATGTTATAAGCAAATGACAGTAACTGCTGATTATAACGTTTTTGAATGTTATGACAGTTGTTACTGTAAACCAAAATTTTATGAAGGGCATTTTTACGAAGATTTTAATTATTTAAGTACCGAGCTTACTGAAAATACGTTTGATGGTTATATTAAATTTTTAAAAGAAAATGACTATAAAATGCCACAAGAATATTATCAAAAAAGGAGTGTTAAAAAGTGATATTCAATAAAAATGAGCTTTTAAAAGTTACACTTAATAAGCATTTTGAAACGTGGGAATGCACATTAAATAAGGCTGATTATGTGCCAAAAAAATATTTAAAGTATATCGATAAAATTATTTTTGATAATCTTAGAAAAAAGATTAAAGAAGTCGATATATATAATTTACTTTATTTAGAAAAGCAAGGCTTTAGTCTTGGCTTATTAGATAAACTTAAGATATTTTTTTCTGGTCTTAGGCCTTTATACGAAAATGAGCTTAAATTGTTAAATGAACAAAAAGAAACTGCAGAACAGCAAAAGAATAATTTAGAGCTCAAAAAAAATAATTAGATAATATGCTCGCCCCCAATGGGCATAAGGGGAAAGGAATATATATATGGCAAATTCTAATAATGTAGCAAACAAAGAGAGTAAAAAGCAACTTAAAGTTGATATTAACAAACGTCCTGCAATTTATAAATTGCTTTGTGCAAATTATAATAAAGATGAGACAAAAATTGGTTTGTCGGTGCTTGATTATTCAGCAATACTTGAAAATGGTCATTTTGATAGTCCTGTGATAATTCAGTTCTGGATAGATATTGAAACAAATGCAGAAGTTGTAAAACTTGTAAACATGCCATTTATGAGTGATGTTGTTTGTATTGTAAGTGGTGGCGGAGACTTTATGAAATTCCATAAGTTACTTACTAAGGAGCAATACGATAGTATTCTTGCAATGTTTTAATGGATATTTATAGCCGTTTAAATGATATTGAAACTAAACTTGATATTTTGATGCAGCATATATTACCAACTGAAAAACCAAAAATTTTGTTAAGTGAATATCTTAATATTTGGTTAAATGAGTTTAGAAAAAATGTAGCTGCAGGAACATTATATAAAGATAGTACAAATATCAAATATCAAATCGTCCCTAGTTTAGGTAATTATTTTTTGACCGATTTATCGCCTTTAGTATTGCAAAAATACATAAATACTATAAAAGCTCCAAGACAACGCAAACATTTATTTACTTTATTAAAAAATGCTTTACGTAAGGCTACTGAATTAGGTTATATAGATACAAACCCTATGTTATCTGTTATTATTCCCGAGCACGTGTCAGTACCAACTGAAATATTAAGCAAAATACATATTGAAAGTTTTTTGCAGCTAGCAGAATCTACAATTTATTATATTGCTTTTTATACCTTAATATATCAAGGTTTTAGACCAAGTGAGTTACTTGCTCTGGATAAGTCTAATTTATTAGAAGATAGTATACATATTACTAATTCTTGGAATTCAAAAGATAAGGTACTTAGTAAAACAAAAACTAAAAATTCAGTTAGAAAAGTACCATATTTTGAAAACGTCAAAGAATTGTTATTTAGTTTACCGTGCGAAGATAGGCTTTTTCCATATCAATTACGACATCTCGAAGACGCTTTTGCAGATATTGTAAATACAAGGGACTTTTTGAACGATTATGTCCCCCGTGGTCGCTTGACGTTGTATTCTCTTCGTCATACTTGTATAACACGTTGGGCAGAAAATGGAGTGCACCCAAAGGTTGCAATGAAATGGGCTGGACATAATAATATAACTACGACATTGCATTATTATACGCATATTTCAAGCGATTGGGAGCAATTAGAAGTCCAAAAAGCTAGTTTAAAGACAACAAAAAAAGTGTCAAGCAATTCTGCTCAACACTCTGGTGCCGGAGACCGGACTTGAACCGGTACGGTCTTGTGGACCGAGGGATTTTAAGTCCCTTGCGTCTGCCTATTCCGCCACTTCGGCGTTTTATTGGAGGCACCACCCAGATTTGAACTGGGGATAAAGGTTTTGCAGACCTCTGCCTTACCACTTGGCTATGGTGCCTTATAAAAAAATGGAGCGGGAGACGAGATTCGAACTCGCGACATTCGCCTTGGCAAGGCGACGCTCTACCACTGAGCCACTCCCGCAAATGGTGGAAACTATAGGGCTCGAACCTATGACCCTCTGCTTGTAAGGCAGATGCTCTCCCAACTGAGCTAAGCTTCCACAGCGTTTGTATTATAACAAATGATTTAAAAAAAAGCAAGAGATTTTACAAACTTTTTTTATTTTTTTTCAATTTGTTATAATTAACGCCTAAGCTGCACTCTCAAATCGGTAAAAAGTAGTTATTTTGATTATTGCACTTACAAAATTATTATATGCATATAACACCAATAAAGTTACTTATTTACAATGTATATTATAAAAATTACCAGGACACACAATCCCGATAATTATATTTTGTCTTATATTAACTCCTTGCACAGCCATCTACCGACAATATATTACCCGTAATATAGCTTGCCATATCGCTTGCCAAAAATAAAAAGGCATTGGCAATATCTCTCGGCTCGCCTATTCTTCCAAGCGGGATTGTTTTTATGAGCGGAGCGATTATTTCCTTTGGCAAATTTGCAACCATATCAGTATTTGTTATACCCGGTGCAACTGCATTTACTCTTATATTAAAAGCCGCAAGCTCTCTTGCAAGTGACTTTGTAAAACCATTAACTGCGAATTTGCTTGTAGGATAGCCAACACCGGATGGTTGACCGTAAATGCTTACCATAGAACTTGTATTTAAAATCACGCCTTCACGATTTGCTTTCATATAAGGCACAACCGCTTTTGTCATATTAAAAATTGCATTGACATTCAAATCGATTATTTTACTAAAATCCTCACTTGTTGTATCGTCAATTATTTTGCTTGCAGAAATACCCGCATTGTTAACCAATATATCAATTTTGCCATACTTTGCAGCAATTTTATCGGCAACTTGCTTAACTTCGTCATAGCTTGAAAGATTTGGGAAATACCCCTCAACTTCCATCCCCTCTTCCGCCAAAGTCTTAACGGCTTTGTTTACGGTTTCTTCCCTTGAGCCAAGCAAAACAACTTGCGCCCCATTCTCTTTAAACAATCTTACAATTTCCAAACCAATACCGCGTGTACCGCCTGTTACAATAGCAACTTTATTTTTTAACATAAATTATCCCCTTTAAATTAATTTTAGTAAATATACTACTTAATATTTTAGCACAAATACCGCTGTATTTCCATATTTCATAAAAAATTTTACTAAATTTTACAAAAGCCTATTATCGTATAGTATAATATAACAAACATTTGTTAAAAAATATTTCCTGCTCACTATTGAAAAATGGAATTGTATTGATATATTATAGATGTTTTTTTACATACGGCAATGCTATCAATTAAAAAAATGTAAACAACATCCTTTTTTAATTTAAAACAATATCTTGATAATAATCATATTTATTTAACAATTTTTTTAAAAGCGTTTTATCTATTTTGTTAAGCTCAACTTTGTCTACTATTGTTTTCGCTTTTTCTATCATATCCAAAGTTATTTTTACTATATACTTGTCAAAAGCGCTTTTCCCCGATTGATTAAACCCTATCAAATCGCCAAATCCTCGGGCTTGACTATCCAATTCGCTAAGCAAAACACCATCGTCAATTTCTTTCATTTGTTTTATTCTGTCAGGTATAGTATAGCTTGCACAATGCAAATAACACTCTGCCTCTCTTCCGTCTCTGCCAACTCTACCACGTAATTGATGAAGCGTTGCAATACCGAATCGGTCTGCTCCTAATACTGCTATTGTATCAACGGACGGAATATCTATACCCACCTCAATAACAGTTGTAGAAACAAGCAATTTTATATTACCGCTATAAAAATCATTTATTACTTTATCTTTATCAGCATTTTTCATACCACCATAAAGCAACCCAACTTGTGTTTTGTCAAAATATTTACCGCAAATAGTCTTATATACGCTTTTTACTGAGTATATATCTTCCAACCCACTATCTACAACACGTGGACATACGATGATAATTTGCGAACCGCCTTTAGCCTTGTTTGCAAAATATTTAAACATACTATCAATTTTATTCGAACGTAAAGAATATGTTTTTATGTTTGACATTCGGCTTTGAGTTTTATACAATTTGCTTATTTTTAAATCTCCAAACGCAGTCATTGCAAATGAACGAGGTAAAGGTGTTGCCGACATGGAAATACAATGAACGCCATCCCCTTTTGCCAATAAATCAGCCTTTTGTTTTACTCCGAACTTATGTGCTTCGTCTATGACAGCAAGCTTTAAATTTGCAAAACGTACACAATCTTGAACACATGTATGCGTAGCAAAAAGCATGTTTATCTTGCCATTTTCAAGGTTTTTCAATATTTCGCTTTTTTGTTCGTTTGAAATTGATGAGGTCAATAGAGCTGTTTTTATATTCAAACATTCAAACACTTTGTTAAAATTATTGTAATGCTGCATTGCCAAAATTTCGGTTGGGGCAAGCAAAACAGATTGAAAACCTTTTTCATAAAGCATATACATTGCAAGGTGTGCAATAATAGTTTTACCAGAGCCGACATCCCCCAAAACAAATCTGTTCATTGCCGTTCCGCTTTGCAAATCTTTAATAATGTCGCAAAGTGCTTTTTGTTGACTTTCCGTTAGCTTATAAGGCAAAATACTATCTACAATATGTGGATAATCGCAAGTTATTTTTTCAGTTTTTTGGATTCTTCTAAGCATTTTATAGCACAAAAGTTGCTCGGCAAGCTCATAAACTGCCAAATTGTTTTGCCCATATTCCACCTCGTTAAAAGTTTTTGGGAAATGTATATTTCTATATATTTTTTCAAAATCAAACTCGTTTGCAAATAAATTTTCGCTTATTACAGTATTCAAGCAATTTTCTACTATTTTCCTATATGAAACTTCCCCTAATTTACCTTTTAAAGGATATATAGGCTTTACATCTTTTAACTTATATTTATTTGAAACCTCCGAAATATTAGGGTTCACTAAGGTGTACTTATTGCTTTCAAAGCGTACTTGTCCCCAAACTAAAAATTCTCCGCATTTCAAGCTATATTCCATAAACGGCATATTAAACCATAAAAGGCTTATGCTTGCTTGCTCGCAAAGACAATCGGCTTTTATATAGCATACTTTGTTTTTGCTGTATTGTTTTGGATAAACTTTGACTATATTTACTTTTAGCAAAGAATACTCGCCCTCCGCAATATCTTCCAGCTTGGAAACATTGGTAAAATCCAAATAACTTTTAGGCAAAAAATTTAATATATCCATTACTGAATATATCCCCAAACTATTCAATTTTTCCAAGGTTTTATCCCCAATTCCTTTGATATTTAAAAGTTCCATTGCTCTCCTAAAAAATTAGGCTTGCATAAGGCAAGCCAATAATGTTAATTTGTAAATATATCAAATTATTCCACACTTATCATATAGAAATAGTGATTTTGTCCGCCCTCATAAACTTCGACATCACATTCGTCATATTTATCGGCTAAAACATCTCGCAAGTTGTTTGCTTGTTCCTCAGTAGTACCCTCGCCATAATATAATGTAATGACAGATTTGTCCTCGTCAACTAAATTGTCAACTACATCCAAAGTAACATCGGCAACTTCCGCACCTTTAGAAACAATTTTTTTACCTGTAATGCCTATTATGTCACCCTCTTGCAACTCAAAACCATCAAGATTAGTATTTCTTACCGCATAAGTAACTTCGCCGTAAGATACTTCGCCAAACGCCTCTTGCATCGCCTCTACATTGCTGTCAATATCGTGATTAATATCAAAAGCAACCGCACAAGCTATACCCTCTGGTACATTTACAGTTTTTACTACTCTAACATTTTTACTTGATAATTCCACAGCCTGTTCAGCGGCTAAGATAATGTTCTTGTTGTTAGGCAATACAATAATATTATCACTGTTAACTTTTTCAATTACATTTAAAATATCGTTAACACTTGGATTCATTGTTTGTCCGCCTTGAATAACAGTATCTACCCCAAGCTCTTTGAAAATAGATGCAAGACCGCCACCCGAACAAATAGAAACCATAGCAAGCGGTTTTTTATTAGCCTCGTGCTTTTTAATCAAAGCACGGTTTTGCTCAAGCATATTTTCAATTTTTATCCTGTCAATTTCTCCAAGACTCAAGGCATATTGTAAAGCTTTGTTAGGTTGGTTTGTATGAACATGTACTTTAACCATTGATAAATCGCCGATTGCAATTACACTGTCGCCTATTGCCATCAATTTATCTTTCAGCTTTTCAATATCTTCCTCTGTAGTCTTATTTTTTAAGTTGATTATAAAGTATTCGGTACAATATGCGAACTTAATATTCTCTAAATCGTGGATATCTCCGTTGAAATTATCCATTGCATCTTCCACATCGTCATTATCATGAGCAATACGCTCCATTGGAACGCCTTTTAGAACATTGTTGAAACCTTGGAATACAAAAATTAAACCTTTACCACCTGCATCTACAACGCCTGCTTTCTTTAATACAGGTAGCATATCAGGTGTTTTGCTCAAAATCTCTTCGCCTTTTTCTATCAAAGCATCAAAAAATGCAATAAATCCTGAATTTTTGTTTGCAAGAGAAGAAGATTTTTCAGCCATATAACGGATAACTGTTAAAATTGTACCCTCTTTAGGTTTAGAAACCGCACTATAAGCAACATCCGTAGCATTTTGCAACGCTTTTGCAAATGCTTTGGTATTGATTTGCTTTGCTTCTGCAAGTGATTTTGCAATACCTTTTACTATTTGTGATAAAATTACTCCCGAATTTCCTCTTGCGCCTTTTAATGCACCTTTTGAAAAATCGTTTAATAAATCTTCAAAATTATCGTAATCTTTGCCGTCAACTTCACTAACAGCGCTCGTTAAAGTTTTGGACATATTAGTTCCGGTATCGCCGTCAGGCACCGGGAAAACGTTTAAGGAGTCAACATAATCTTTGTTTATCTCAAGTAATGTTGCACCACCGATTACCATCTCCTTAAATTTTGATATATCTAAAATTTTCATTCAATAAACTCCTATTTAAACTCTGACGCCAACAACGTAGACCAAAATATCGTCCACACGCATTCCGGTAAACATTTCTACATTGTATTTAACCGCACTTTTTATAGAGTCGCAAACAGCATCAGTATTTATACCGTCCTTTAAAACAGCATAAATTTCAATATTGATTTTATTTTTAATAGTAACGACTTTTACACCCTTTGCAAAAGACTTTTTGCCGAAAAATTCAGCTATACTATCAGTTAATTTTCTGGAAACTAGAGAAACAACGCCATAGCAATCATTAGCAACATGGTTTGTAACCATTGCTATCGTATTATCAGTAATACTCAATTTGCCGAACTTATTAATCGTCTTAACTGACATATTTCACCCATTCCTTATTTATTATATAATACACGAATTAAAAAAAATAATCAAGCATTTTCCAATATTTTTTACAATAATAGACTTATTAAAGTAAAAATAAAATAGTAAATTAAGATATATGTAAAGTTTAAATAAATTAAAAATAAATTTTACACGATTTGAAACTGCAATCGCAATTTTCTGTCATAATGTATATAAAATTATATTGTTAAAAATTAGATTATTTAACTATTATTTACATTTTTTACATTATTAAGCCATTTTTTGTCACAAAATTAATGTAATTACTATATGAATTGAATAATTTTTATACAGCTTTAATATAATTTATGAGATAAATTTATTCCACAAATTTACTTATCTGCAATGATTTTATAAAAAATTATAAATTTATTAAAAAAATACATTAATTTCCTTGCATAATTTATCAATAAGTGCTAAAATACTAAAGTAATATGCGGATAGGAGGTGCGTTCTATGTCAAGAGTATGCAGTATTTGCAATAAATCAAAGATGAGTGGTAACACTGTTTCTCACTCAAATCGTAAGGCTAGAAAGTCTTGGAATGCTAATGTTCAAAAAGTAAAACTAGTTGATGATAATGGCCGTGAAACAACAGAGTATGTTTGCACAAGATGCCTTCGCACAATGAAAAAGAGCGAAAATAACTAATTTATCATAATTAAACATTAAAAGCAGGAAGTATTTCCTGCTTTTTTGTTTATATTAAACCAAATATAATATTTTAAACTATAATAATTTAGCATTTATTATATCATTTAATGATTTGAATATCTTTTTTTACTAGATATCTGTTTGTTATACAAATTAATATAAATTATAAAAAATAAAACGGACATAATATATCCATTTTATTTTAAGTAAAATTTTCAGTTTTTCTTTTCATTTTGAGTGTTTTTTGTACAAATTTTTCTAAGAAAAAATTTAATTATCTTTGGTGGGTCAACACAATAAATACGCATAAGCCCTCCGTTTTTTTATTTATTTACTATAACCATTACCATACCAAAATCCACATTAAGTTGAATTTGTTTTTTTACTGCCACATTGGAAATTGTTCGTGAAGAGGTTTTGTATATATCACAATCAAAAAGCTCCCATTTTACCCCTTCTAAGGATATAATATGCACGGTATCTGTAAAAGGTGACAAACTTATAACACTATTTTCGACTACTTCAAATTTCAAAACATTTGACGTCATATAAATATCGCAATCGTTGCAATAAGCTACAACATTAGTACCCATTTGCACACATTTTGCCATAATGCCCAAATTTGCAAGAATATGGTCAATTCTTCCGCCTAAAACTCCGTAAAATTGTATATTTTTGATTCCGCTAGCTAAAAGGTAATTTACAGCAGCTTCCATATCGCTTTCATCTTTTTCCACGTTAAGCAGAATTTGTTTATCACAACTTATAACTCCTTGAACGCTATCCTTATCCCCGACAAAAATATCGCAATAGGAAGTTTTATTATATCCACCGTCAACACCGACAATAATATCTGCAATTATTTTGCCTGTATAACTCTCGCCGTTAAGCACAACAGCCGCAATGGTATTATTGTCCACCTTTAAATTTTTCAATTTACTCATATATTAAATTTTACCTTTTATTTTAGCAATTTCGCCAGCAGGGTCATTGCTTTTAAAAACCGCACTGCCTGCAACCAAAATATTTACGCCACTGTTTCTTACATTCTCGGCATTAGCACTACTTACTCCACCGTCTATTTCAATATCTATACTTATATTGTTTTTGTTTATGTAATCTTTTAACTCTTTTGCCTTATCCAATACACTTTCAATAAATCTTTGCCCACCAAACCCAGGGAACACACTCATCAAAAGCACCATATCAATATCGTTAATATACGGATACACCAAATCAAGCGGTTTATCGGGATTTAAAACTAATCCACATTTTGCGCCTTTTGATTTGATTATATCTATACCTTTTGCAATGTCTTTGGATGCTTCGGGATGAAATGTCACAATGTCTGCACCGCTATCTACAAAACTGCCGACATATTTTTCCGGCTCGGTTATCATAAGGTGCACATCCAGCGGAACAGTACTATATTTTTTTATTGCAGCAACCATTGGCATACCAAATGTAATGTTAGGAACATATACACCGTCCATAACATCCACATGTATCAAGTCTGCACCCCAACTGCACGCATCTTTTACACTTTTTCCCATATTAGCAAAATCGCCTGATAAAATTGATGGCGATACTTTATATTCAGTCATACCTTTTTCTCCATTTTTCCATTAAGTCATTGTATAATGCAACATATCTATCATACCTATCTTTACTAAGCATACCTTGTTCCACAGCACATTTAACGGCACAACCGGGCTCTACCAAATGATTACAACCGTTAAATTTACAGTTACAAGCGAACTCGTCAAAATCGGTAAAATAGGTTGATAGCTCGTCTGGATTCATATTTTCTAGCTCTAAAACCGAAAACCCGCAAGTATCTGCAAGGCGTATTCCTTGACCTATATCGAATATTTCCACATTTCGAGTCGTATGTCTGCCACGCTCAATCTTTCGTGAAAGCTCGCCTGTTTCCAACATTTGTCTGCCGACTATGCAGTTTATTATTGACGATTTGCCCGTTGCCGATTGACCTGCCATACTTACATAATTATTTGACATCAAACCAATAAGTTTATCTATGCCTTCGCCCGTTAAGCTGCAAACATAACATATATCACATAAATTGTCATAAGATACTTCCACATTGCGCTTAAAAGCTTCATCCATCAAGTCAATTTTATTCACACACAAAATAGGCGTTATGTTTTGTTTTATACAATTTATCAACAACTTATCTACAAGATAAAAATCAGGACGAGGACTTGGAGCAATGCAAATGACTATCATATCAATGTTTGTAATGTAAGGTCTGGTAATTTTATTTTTTCTGGGCAAAATCTTTTCGATAGCGCCTTTACCCTTGCCAAAATCAACAAACTCTACATAATCTCCTATAAAAATGTCTCCGTCAAGCCTTAGCTTGCCACGACCGTTACACAAAATGACTTCGCCATCCGCAAGCACATTATAACAACCGCCGACACCTTTTATAACTTGTCCTTTACGCAAATTTTTATCTTTCATTTTACTCCGTTTTATTAATTTTAAGTATACTATATTTAATAGTGGTTTTATTTTTTTTAATTAACTTTTATTCGCTTTTCAAAATTTTCCTACGTAGCTGTCCGCAAGCCCCCTCGATATCGCTACCCATGGTACGCCTTATCGTTGCGGATATTCCGTTTTTCTCAAGCACTTTCAAAAAAGCTTGTACAGGCTCTTTTCCACTTGATTGCAAGCCTTTTTCTTTTACATAATTAAGATTAATCAAATTTACATGGCAGGGCAAACCTTTTAAAAGCAAAGACAATTCTTTCGCACTTTCCACGCTGTCATTTACGCCTTTTATCATTGAATATTCAAAAATAATGCGTCTGCCTGTTTTTTCAAAATAATATTTGATAGCTTTTAAAATTTCGCCTATATTATAAGCTTTGTTAATTGGCATAATTTGACCACGAATATTATCATTTGGCGCATGCAATGAAATTGTCAGAGTAACACCACCCAAATCATCCGCCAAATTATAAATTTTGTCGCAAAGCCCGCAAGTACTCAAAGAAATGTTGCGTTTACTTATATTAATGCCGTTTGCATCGCTAATCATATTGATAAATTTTAATACATTATCGTAATTGTCAAGAGGCTCGCCGCTACCCATAAGCACAATATTTGTGATTTGTCTTTCGCCACTGCCCAAATCGTTATTTACGGCAAGCACTTCGCCTACCATTTCGCCCGCAGTCAAATTACGTACAAGTCCATCCAATCCCGATGCACAAAAAGCACAATTCATACGGCAACCTACTTGAGTACTAATACAAATCGTATTTCCGTACTTGTACGACATCAATACGCCCTCTATTATATTGCCGTCTTGCAAGGCAAAAATGTACTTTCGCGTGCCATCCTTTTCCGAAATCAACTTTTTGTAAACGGAAACTTGATTTTCGTTAAATTCTTCTTTTAACTTTTGCACTAATGTATTAGGCAAATTTGACATTTTTTCAAATTTTACCCCTTTATGCAACCAACCGTAAATTTGTTTAGCACGAAATTTCGCTTGTCCGATTGTTGCCAAATATTCTATCCAATCATTCAAATCAAAATCCAACGCGTTTAACATTTTACCAACCTCGCAATAAAAAATCCGTCCAAACCGTCACTGCTAGGCAAAAGTTGTATGTATCCGTCATTTTTAAAAGGTATAGGCATAACCTCTAATTTGACATCATTTCTTTCCTTTAAAATCCTGCCGACAATATTATAATTTTCCTCCCTAAGAATAGTACAAGTAGAATAAATTATGTGTCCGCCGACTTTAGTATAGTTTATCGCATTATTCAACAGTTTGTATTGTATTTCACTTAATGCCAAAATATCGTCATAACTCTTGTTCAAATAAATATCAGGTTTTTTACGTGCAACGCCAAACCCGCTACAGGGACTATCACACAACACCAAATCAAATTTATTTTTTAATTTATCGTCAAATTTTGTTCCGTCCATTACAACGGCATTTATATTATTTGCACCCATACGTGTGCTGTACTCTTTTATTTTTTCCACACGATTAGGATAAATATCGCATGAAGTAATATTCAAATTATTTGCAAGCTCGCTCAAGTACACCGACTTACCACCGGGACTTGCGCACATATCCAATACAGCATCGCCGTTTTGCACATTTGCAGCTTTGCAAACAATCATACTTGACGGAGATTGATATGTAATAAAGCCATTATCAAATAACTCACGTATATCCTTATTGTTTTTTATAAAATATCCGTTATAATCGCTTGTTGTATAAATTACATTCAATTTTTTTAGTTTTTCTTCCAATTTATCAACCGTAATCTTTTTTGAATTAACTCTTATATGCTCAAAATCAAATGATTGCGTTTTTAAAATGTCTATTGCAACATCCTTTTTATATTGTTTAAACAAGCATTTAACATACCATAAAGGCACGCTGTATTCTATCGAAAGAGCTGTTTTTTCGTCCTTTGGCAACACAAACTCCTTATCCACCGCAGCTTTTAATGTGGCATTTACAAATCCTGCAAGCTTAGGCTTTTTTGCATAATTTGTAAGATTAACCATTTCATTTACAACGGCAAATGCAGGCACACTGTCGATAAACTTTAACAAATACAATCCCAACTTTAAAATAACAAGTATTTTTCCACTAGGCTTATTTTGGCAAAGCTCGCCGAGATAATACTTCAATGTTATATTTTTTTCCAATGTACCGTAAACAAGTTTTGTAAGCAATGCACGGTTATCCGCCTTGTCCAAAACTTCGGAAAGTAAAATATTACTGTAGGCGTTCTCGCGGAACACCTTGTCCAATATATCAAAAGCCAATCTAAAATCTTTGTTCATTTACTCTCCTAATCACATTTAAAGCTGTACTATTACTCAAACACGCTGTTTTGCTCAATTTTATGACCTAACAAATAATCTTTTACACTCATTTTTTTTGCATTTGGGGCTTGTATAATATCTATATTTACAAATCCATTGCCGCAAGCGACAATCAAATTATTTTTATCGCATTTTACTATTTCGCCGCAGCTACCCGAACAATCGCATTCACAAACGCTGACCTTATGAATTTTAAATATCTTCCCGTCAAGGCTTGTAAATGCACAAGGCCAAGGATTCATACCTCTTACGAAATTTTTTATCTCCAAAGCGTTTTTACTCCAATCGATTTTGCCGTCTGCCTTGCTCAACATTTTGCAAAAAGTCGCTTGGCTATGGTCTTGCGGAGCGAACTTTGCAGAGCCGCTTTCAATCAAATCAAGTGCTTTAATTATGCTGTCGGCTGCCAACAAACTAAGCCTGTCAAACAATTCTCCTGCAGTTTCGTCCTCTCCGATTATAGTTTTATCCGCAAACAAAATATCTCCGCTATCCACTTCATAAGCGGTTTGCATTATTGTAACGCCTGTCTCGCTTTCGCCATTTATCACACACCATTGAATAGGACTACTACCGCGATACTTAGGAAGCAAACTTGCGTGTTCATTAATCACGCCATATTTAGGCACTGCAAGCAAATCTCTGCTTAAAATTTGTCCAAAAGCACAAGTAACCATAATATCCGGGTTTAAATTTTTTATATCTTGTAGCCCCTCACGGCTGATTTTTTCGTATTGCAACACATTAAGCCCCAACTCCAAAGCAGCTTGCTTTACGGGAGACGGGGTTAAAACGCCACGATTCCTCGGTCTGTCAGGCTGTGTGACAACCGCTATAATCTCGTGTTTTGACTGTGCAATTTTTTTTAAACTTGGCACTGCAAAATCGGGTGTGCCTAAAAAAATCAATCTCATTAAATAATCCTTATTTATAAAACATTTTTAAATGTTTATTATAATTTTTTTCTGTTTACTTTGCCTTTATATTCCTTATCGTAAAACAATACACCTTGCAAATGGTCAGTTTCGTGAAAAACTGCACGCGCAGGCAACCCCTCACACTCAAGCAACATTTGTTTGCCATATCTGTCGCAGTATTTTACTTTTACAAAGTTAGGTCTTGCTACATAGCAATTTTTACCCTCTACGCTAAGGCAACCTTCCACACCTATTTGTTCCCCTGAAGTCTCTAATATTTCAGGGTTAATCAACTCCACATAAAAATCGCCAACCTCTATTACGACAACTTGTCTTAAAATGCCAACTTGAGGTCCTGCAAGGCCTACTCCGTCAGCTTTATTCATAGTTTCTCTCATATCGTCAAGTAGTTTGCCTAATTTTTCATCAAACACTTCCACAGGTCTGCATTTTTTTCTTAAAATAGGGTCTCCGTCCTTTACTATATCTCTAATTGCCATATTTTCTCCTTTAACTCATATTTTGCGGATTGATTTCCACAAAAACACTATTACCTTGTTTATTATTGTCTGCTATTTGATAAATTTTCCCCAATATTTCGCTCTCAAACTGTCTTTTTATCCTAAGCACGATTTGATATCTGTATTTATTTTGAATTTTATTTATAGGCGATTTCATAGCTTGCATATACACAAATTCTTTCAAATATTCGGCTTTCAAATCTTTTAAGCAATCGTAAATCTTTTTTGTGCAGTTCAAGCTCTTTTCTTCCGTCTCATTGGTAACCAAAACTCTTACGATAGTTGTAAACGGAGGGAAATTAGTCACTTGCCTTGTATTTAACTCTTTATCAAAAAAACCTTTATAATCATAGTTTTTTACAAAATTAAATAAATAATGTTTAGGCGAATAGGTTTGTATTATAACTTCGCCTAGCTTGTCCTTTCTGCCAGCTCTTCCCGAAACCTGAGTGATTAGTTGAAATGTCCGCTCACACGCCCTATAATCACTAAAATACAAGCTCATATCCGCATCAAGCACTCCTACCAAAGTGACATTTGGGAAATCATGCCCTTTTACAATCATTTGCGTGCCTACAAGTACCTGCGCCTCTCCTCGGCGAAAAGCCCCCAAAATGTCAAGATAGGCTGTTTTTGTAGTGGTAGTGTCATTGTCCATTCGCAAAATTTTGACATCTTCTCCAAGCAAATTTTGCAATTCCCTCACAACTTTTTCAGTGCCTATCTTGCCCTGTTTTATACTTTCGCTGTGACAGTTAGGACAAATATCAAGCGGTTTAAATCTTTTGCCGCAATAATGGCACTTTAGCATATTGTCTTCCTTATGATAAGTAAGTGCAATATCGCAATCGGTGCATTTTGCAATATAACCGCAACTCTTGCATTGCATATACGATGCGTATCCACGGCGGTTTATAAACACCATTGCTTGATTTCCGTTTTTTACGGCATCTTTCAATTTTTGTTGGAACTCCATTGAAAATACGGAAAAATTACCCGCCCTAAGTTCCTGTGCCATATCCACGATTTGTATTTGCGGCATACCGTTTTTGGATATTCTTTGATTCATTTCCGCAATACCTATTCTGTTTCGTCTTGCATTGTTGTAACTTTCCACACTTGGTGTAGCACTGCCCAAAACTACTTTACAGTTATTGTATTTTGCCCTAAATTCTGCTACTTCCAACGTCCTAAACCTTGGGTTTGACTCGCTTATGTAACTACTGTCGTGCTCTTCGTCAATAATAATTATCCCCAAATTTTCAAGCGGCGCAAATATGGCAGAACGTGCACCGACAACTATTTTTGCATCGCCGTCATAAATTCTTCGCCACTCGTCATACCTTTCCCCGTCAGAAAGTCCGCTGTGCAACATTGCAATATCGTCGCCAAACCTCGAACGAAAAACTCTTAAAATCTGCGGTGTCAAAGATATTTCAGGTACAAGTGCAATCGCGGTTTTGCCAGATTTTAAAGCATTTTCGATAAGTGACATATACACTTCCGTCTTGCCTGAGCCCGTCACACCATGCAAAAGTACCACACATTTATCGCTGTTGTTTATTTGCTCTATAGCACTTTTTTGTGTATTTGTAAGTTCAACTTTATCCGCCTTTTTATCCGTTTCGGCAAGCGGTTTTCTTAGCACTTCTTGCTTGCTTTTGATTATTATGCCTTTTTGCACAAGACTGTTAATTACACTTGGGGAAAACTCCGTATTTAACACTGTCAAATACTCTCCGCCGTTTGCAAGCCTATCTATTATCGCATGCTGACTTTTTGCACGAGGGCTTATTAATGACTTAAGTGCCTCAATGTCTTCCCCCGCAAGCGTACAAAACTCCCTTTGCAAAACCTTTACTTTATTACCACGCAATTTAGACGGTATAAAAAGCCTTAACACATCTACAAAACGCAAATAAAATTTGTCTTTCATAAACTCCGCCAAAGCAATCATTTCAGGCTTTATCAAAGGTTTTTCATCAAGTTTTTTTATTATTTCTTTTAATTTAAAATTACCATCGCTACAATCTGTTATTTTTATGCAAAAGCCCTCAATACTTCTACTGCCGAACGGAACAAGCACTCTGTCTCCTACCGTCAGTTCAAAATTTGAGGGAATCAAGTAATCGAATATTTTATCAACTTCGCTATTTGAGATATCAACTATAACTTTTGCAATCATAATCTATTGTACCTATAACAATAAGCGGATTACAAGTCCAACATATTGTCAACTATTATTTTTGCGACATCGTCTTTTGACATTTTATCAAAATCTTTAACACTATTTTTCGTGATAATTGTTACGATATTACTATCGACATTAAAGCCCGCACCTTCCTTTGTAACATCGTTTGCAACTACCATATCCGCATTTTTCTTAGCAAGTTTGCCTTTGGCATTCTCAATCAAATTTTCTGTTTCTGCACTAAAAATCACAAGCTTTGTATCTTTCTTATTTTTACCGACCGCAGCTGCAATATCGGGGTTTTTAACAAGTTCCAACACCAAATTTTCACTTTTTATTTTGTTACTTGCAGCTTGCTTCGGTCTGTAGTCGCTTGGTGCGGCAGCCATTATCACATAATCCGATGCCTTTGCGTTATCCAAAACGGCATCATACATTTGCATTGTGGTGCTTACTCCTACTACCTTATCAAGCTCTGGTATTTTCAAACTTACTTTACCTGCAACGAGCGTAACTTGTGCACCGCGTTTTTTACATTCCTTGCAAAGTGCAATGCCCATCTTGCCACTCGAGTGGTTTGTAATAACCCTAACCGCATCAATAGCTTCCTCTGTGCCGCCGCAAGTTATCAAAACTTTTTTGCCTGCCAAATCCTGTTTGCCACACAAAAGTTCGCATACTTTTTTTACAATGTCCTCCGGCTCTTGCATTTTGCCGACACCTACATCTCCGCAAGCAAGTCTACCGCTAATCGGCTGTACTTGAACAAAGCCAAGTTCCTCCAATTTTTTTAAATTGTTTATGCACACTTCGTTGGTATACATATTTGTGTTCATTGCGGGACAAACCACTTTGATAGCCCGTTTTGCGGCTGCTATGGTTGTTGTAAGCATATCGTCTGCTATTCCGTTTGCTATCTTGCCGATGACATTGTAGGTTGCGGGAGCAATTAAAAACAAATCCGCTTTTTGTGCAAGCGAAATATGCTCAATTTCAAACTTTTCAATTTTTTGAAACGTATCGACCACGACTTGTCTATGCGACAAGGATTCGAAAGTCTTTGGACTCACGAATTCCGTTGCATTTTT